>CAYGYG010000016.1:0-63618 GCA_964354155.1 uncultured bacterium
CACTCGTTGCCGATCCCGGTCATCGACCGCCAGACCCGGTACCCGGCAAAGTCGAGCTCCTTGTAGAACTTGTCGTAGTTCGGCTTGGTCGGGTCGGAAACTACCTTGTAGTAGGGATCCGGCATCGCCTCGGAGAAGTTGTCCCATAGCAGCGTCACCCGGTGATCGCCCGGCACGCAAACCAGGTTCGGCGAGGGCGGCGGACCGGGCAGTAACCAGTTGTGGTCGTAGATGTACTGCGCCGTCGAACTCTTCCTGGCTAAGTCAAAGGAATCACCCGGCAGACCACCCCACAGTGGATAGTTGGCGCCAATCACCGCCACCAAAACCACGGTCGAAGATTCCGGCGGCAGAGTGATCGGACCGGTCGCCATGCAGAACCGCTTGTCGGCCCACGTTCGGTCAATCGAATCATACGGGTCGTAGATACGCGTACGATAGTCGTAACCGGCCATCGTCATATACCGCGCCCAGTCCTTGTGCGGATCGAAATCGTAGGTGAACCCCCGGAATGAGGTCAGACCATACTGCTCAATACAGCTCTCGTCAACCCAGTCGTTCACACCGTCCAAGTCCGCATCCCACTTGGCAGCCGGAAGGTGACTCTTGAACCAGGTCTCGCTTACTTCCTGAGAGTCGACGATTGTCCCGGTGTAATCCGGAAAGTACAGAATGCTGTCGCGTTGACGGTCATTGTCCTTGCCGTCTTTGAGCGCGTACGGACTCTGCAGGTAGTCAACTGCAACGCAACCCCAGCCAGGAATGAAATAACCGTCGCAGGTGAAGGCGACATTGTCCATCCTCAGCGTCTCTCTACCTACCACGTACGTCCGTTTCATTCTTAGGCCGTTGATGTCGTTGAACGCGTTGCCCACGTCGTTGTCCATACAAATACCTACAAAGAGATCTTTTAGCGTATCAGAATGCCTGTTTTTGATTTCGAATCGCAGGTAGATGATGTCGCGGTTGTCGTACAGATTCCAGGCGTAACTCGTCTGGTAGACCTCGAAGTTGATCGGTCTCGTATCGAGCGGCACATGCGCCGAGGGATCCGCATCATTGTAGACTGTCCAGCCGTCCTGGAACGACTTAGAAGCCTGGGGCGCCATGGGGAAGACATCCTGGGACGGTGGCCAGTCGGTGGGATAGATGTAGACTCGAGCCAGCGGGTCGCTAATCGATTGGTCGATCATACCCGGCACCATTTCGTTCCCACCCGAGGCCGGGTTGTAGCCAAAGGTGACCAGGGTGTCGTAGCCGCCACCAATGTTTTTTTGGCGACAGCCGACCCAGAGCCCGGCACCGAAGATGTACATGTGGCCGCTGCCTCTTGGCCACTCGCCACCGGCGTCATTGGTCACGATTTGGCCGAACTCGCCGAAACTGGTTATCGGCAACAGCCACCGATTGACATCATGGTTCTTCAAATCATAAATCCGACCTGGCGGTGAGGCGGTCCGGGCTCGGGCAAACATCGTGACAAGAGAAACCAGTACAAGAACCACTGCCCTGCTCATGTGTCCTCCTTAAGATGTGGTTGTTTTTGATCGACCGTTCGTCATACGATCGCGCGCCCCACACTGGCCCTTCAATCGCACCGTGTCTTCACTCTTCCCCGGTTGGAATCTCAAGGTGAAAGACCTGATCGCCGACCATTCGGTCCCGCCGTTTCGCCATTTGGCGCTTATCGCCTTTACGCGGCAGTAGTACTTGCGTGAACGCTGTTCCGGCTCGAAGGCGGTGACCGTAACCGACGGGCTTCTCGCGTAGGTAATGATCCGGTACGGGTCGTTCACCAGAGTGGAGAAAACGCTCGAGGTGTCAATGTCAAGATCATAACGCTCGGCACCCTGGGCCGAACTCCAGCTGAATGTGACCGTCGGCCGGGAAGGGTATGTCCACCACAGCGTCGTATCGGCATGCGGTTCGATGAATTTCGGTGCATCAGGAGGGTCGATGATCGAATCATGTTCCGGTTTGTAGCCCCACGGCGGCTCGCATCGGTTGGTCAAGACTGCAAGGGTAGCCATCAATCCAGCGAATGCAAGCTTGCTCAATAATGCTTTCACGTGTCCTCCAGAGGCGGCCTATAGGTCCAGCGTCACCCCGAGTCTTGCCCGCCGGGGTGATGTGTAGCAATTGGGCCAGTCCTCAGTTTCCAGATTCAGCTGCCGGACGGCTTCGAAGTACTCGCCGGGCTCGATAACACCATCGTGATTCAGATCAGCCGCAGGATTGTACATATTGTTGAACAATGTGTAGTATGCGCGATAGTTTTCGGGTCTCATCCGTGCTTCAGGGATCAGCGTGCCGAGTGGGGCAATGTTGTAACGGAAATCCAGGACATTCATGACTTCCACGTTGAAGTTCAACGAGAAGCGTGACGTCTTGAAGGCCTTCAAGAGCAGACAATCGATCTGCCGGTTAAAAGGCAGTCTCAGTATGTTTCTTTCTTCGAGCTTTCCTTCTGAACCAGGCTGCGTATACGGGAACCCGTTGCCAAGATAGCCTAAGAGACATGCCTTTGTCTGAAGCGGCAAATTGACCAAGCCTTGCACAAAAACCCTATGACGTTGGTCAAAGTCGAGGAAGTACTGCTTTGCCTCGGGCACTTTGCTTGTGTCCAATCCCTGGCTATAATACCGGCCGTATGCCTCCTCGGCATAGGAACTTGTCCCGCGGGCCGTGGAATACGTATAGGAAATCTTGCCGGAGAATACCTTCTTTCTGAAATCAAGGATTGTCTCAACGCCGTCGATCTTGGCTGATTCGACGTTATAGTAGGTTACATAGCTCTTCGGCAATGCAAATACCGGCCGCGTGCCCAAGAGATCGACCACATCTTTGTTGAACACACCGAAGACCAGCGAAAGATCTCGTGTCACCGCACCCTGGACACCTACTTCAAAGCACTTTGTCTTCTCCGGTCTCAGATTGGGATTACCGACCAGAATCGGGCTCAGCAAGTACCAGGGTATGGGAAACAGGCTTAGATTCCGGTAGCATTGGTCGTACAGGGGCGGCTGAGTGTAGTGACCATAGTTGACTCGCAGCAGAAGCCGGTCGGTGATCAAGAAGGAGCAGCCAATGCGAGGAGAAACCGACCTTTTGGGCTGGATCGTATCGATGCCGATATCAAAACGGTCAAAACGGAGTCCGAGCTTCGCGTACATCCCGCGGTAGTCTATGTTATCCTGGACATACGCGGAAAACTCGGTGGGTTTGAACCGGTAATCATCCGTCACTTCGTAGAGACTGTCGTCAACAGCGTACCGAATGATGCTTGTGCGATTCGTCAAGTCGAGCAGAGCATACTCGATTCCTGCCTTGGCCTCATGGTGCTTATGGATCTGAAGGTTGGTCGAAATGGCGGCCCTTCCTGTCTCGGATGATCGGCTTTGGCTTTCCGGATAGTCTCCGGCCGTATAGAAATATCCGAAGCGTACCCCATAGGGATTGTTTGTGCCGGTCTGGGGCCATGTTACCGGAGGTCTGAAGGTAAACCGTTCAATGAGACCGGCGTTCTCATCACGTATGCCGTAGGCCCCCTCGGAAAAGAGCCGGCTCAGGGTCGCACTGACCATGTATCGGGAGCGAATCAGATAGGTTAGATTCAACGCCTCGAAGTCACCTTCCCTCATGTCCGACCGGTAGTGGTCAAGCCAGTATTTCCAGTGGCTGTTGTACCGGTCGAATTTGCTCATCGATTTCGCGCCGCTTGTCGTCAACTTGAAGTTGCGGCGCAGGCTGAATTGCCACTTTCCGTAAAATGAGTAGTCGTTTCTTTCCTTATGCGGCAAGATGAAGAGCTTCGGGTCCCAGTCGTCGGTGTGCATGAAGTCGAACGACGCTAGGCCTTTTGCCTTCTTTGCCAGCGGCACATGCAGGGCAGTCTGGTAGTTCTCGTAGCCGAAGTCGTAGTAAAAAGGCATAATCCTTTCGGTCTTTGCCGAACTGCCAAGACGCAGGCGGTCGGAGGGGCGTATCGTGACGACGTTGATGACCCCGGACATCGCCCGGCCGTACTCCGCATCAAAGCCGCCGGGCAGAAAAATCACTTCTTCGAGAATGCCTCTTGATATATGTATCGCCAGGTCCCCGGTCAGGGGATCGGTGATCGGCACATTATCGATGATGTAGAGAACCTCATTGGCTCGTCCGCCGCGAACATGTATCGCCGTGTCGAAATTGACCACCGAAGGCTGGAACATGACGATGCCGGTTTCGTAGTCGAAAGGCAATAGCGCGATATCTTCTTGCTTGATGACGAATGTCGGTGCGACCATCTCTTTTCTGACGGGCGGCATCTCGCTCGTCACGACGGCGGGTGGGAGTTCAATCGGTTGTTGCGAAAGGGAGACCTTGAGTCTGACGATCTGGCCGATTTCCATCAGGACGTTCTCAACTAATTTTGTCTGATAACCGACACAGGATACGCTGACCGCATAGCGGCCCGAAGGCACATTGAGAATAAAGAAATCCCCGTTTTCATCGGTCGAGGCGCCGAGGTCGGTGGTTAGCACGATAACTGACGCATAAGGCAACGGTTCGCCGCTCTCTTCATCGATGACGTTACCCTGTATCTTGCCGTACGTGGCGCCCACAACTAACACCGCCAACACAAAGCTGCACATCAACCCTCCTTCAGAGCCTTCCACGGCTCTTTCCATGAACTACTTCGCCACCATATGCCGTTGCCCGGCACCGATCTCCTCACTCCGTTCGAACCCTCCAAACCGCCGACGTAGATCTTGTTGTTTGTCGCATTATAGGTAAGGGCTCGAGGAAGGACAGTGCCGGAAAGGGAGTCCGGAACAAAGATCGTTGTCTCCAACCACTGGGCATGGCTGAAGGTAGCGAGTAGAATGCAGAGAATGGCGAGTAAGACAAGCTTGCTTGAAAGCCTAGACCTTTTTAACATCGAGACCTCCTCCTTTGTCTAGAAACAAGGATCTTACCCTGACGTGTGTGTGCATGCACCTCCCAGCCAGTCTATATAAAATCCTCACACAAGTCTCACAGACACCCATAAGTTCCAATAAATCAGATAGTCGCAGCCTGCCCCCGGTGTGTTCCAGTCAAACCCGTACGTTTTTTCATGTCTGCATGATATCACCGTTCAGGTTTGTCCACTGCCGTTCTCTCCGACGCGTTATACAAATCCGCAGCTGGATTGTCAAGTGTTTTCGGCGCAGGGGATAGGGGAGGTCGTGTGCTCCCGATGCTTGTTTGACAAGATGCCTATTGTCTGGGGTGCCTAATAAAAATCAGGGGTCGCCGGTGACCGGACCGCCCGATAGGCTCCTACCTTACTGTTTAGATGCACAATGTTCAACGGTTGCTGAAACAGGACAGGTGTTCTTCTACGGTCCTCCCACCCTTCCGCTGTGACGCAAATCGTGACGAAACATCGGCCAGGGCGTATTGCCCAGTGAACCTGAACCCATCAGGGCATAGAAGTAACCGTTGTATGACCCAAAGTAGATGGTGCCGTTGGGCGCCATGGCCGGGGCGGTCCAAATCCTATCGCTGGTCTGGTACGTCCAGCGCTGGGTACCGTCCGAGTTGATCGCATAGAAGTAGCCGTCATACGAGCCGAAGTAGACGGCGCCATCGACCGCCACCAGAGCAGCGCTGCTGATCTGGTCCCGGGCCGAGACGCGCCACTTCAGGGTGCCGTTTGGGTCAATCGCGTAGAAGAAGTAGTCGACCGAACCGACATAGACCGAGCCGTCGGCACCGATGACCGGCGATGCCTCAACATTGCCTCCGGTCAGGTACCGCCACTTCAAGGTGCCGGCCGGGTTCAGGGCGTATAGATAGCGATCCGGCGACCCGAAATATATCGTACCATCCGAGGCGATCGCGGGTGACGACATAAGCTGTTGACCCACATAGTAGCGCCAGGCCAGCGAACCGCCGGTGTCCACCGCATAGAAATAACCATCCGTGCCCCCGAAGTAGATGACGCCGTTCGTGTTGATCGCCGGCGAGGACTGAACTGAATTGGGGGTCTGATAGCGCCACTTCATCGTGCTGTCCGGGTTGATCGCGTACAGGTAATTATCCCCGGCACCGACATAGACCGTCCCGTCCGACCCGACTGCCGGTGAGCAAGTGACATCCCCGCCGGTCTTGAAGCGCCAGCGCAACGAACCATCCGCGTTGAGCGCGTAAAGATATGTATCGGTGGAGCCCACGTAGATCGTGCCCGAGGCCGCGATCGCGGGCGATGAGTTGACCGCACCCCCGGTCAGATATCGCCATTTCCGGGACCCATCCGAGTTCAGCGCGTATACATAGTTGTCCCCGGCCCCGAAGTAGACCGTGCCGTCCGAGCCCAGCGCCGGCGATGAGCGCATCCATGTGCCGACAATGAAACTCCATCTGAGTTGGCACCCCTGGATTCCGTTGTAGACGGTGACGCTTACGGTCTCGGATATGCCCTCGTTCTCCGCAGCATCATAGGCCTTGGCGAACACGATATGCCGTGAACTATCGGGGTAGCTGATGGTCCGCCACCGGTAAGAGTAAGGTTCGGTACTGTCCGAACCTTGCAGCGTATCATCGACATAGAAAGCGACCTCGGTCACTTCCTTATTATCAGTTGCCGCCGCGTCGATGCTGATCGTGTCACCTACCACCGCGTTGTTGGCCGGGGCCGTAATCCTTACTTCCGGCGGCTCATTATCACCGCAGCCCCACCAGGACACGACAAGACCCATCAAGACTAGCGTAAATCTCTTCATTTTTACCTCCTTTGACCATCAGTGCTGCGTCGCTGGAATTTATCGTAGGCAAAGCCATCACAGAGTCTCCGGGAGCAACGATATGCTCTGTCCTGAAGTCTCAGAGGCATGGTATCATTGACCGATCGGAGGCACCCTGCCCTGACCGCGAAGTCCTGCTTGTCTTTTCTGCCAGATCTTGGTGAGTGCGTCCTTGGTTCGTCGAAAGAGAATGTATGCAGGCAGGACAACGAGCAGCCAGAGCAGACAATTCCCCTGATAGAAATAGTAGACGCCAGCCTCCACAATCTCACGGAACTCATCGTTGTCCGCGGCCGTCCGCAAGACAATGTCCTCGCTGATTGCGGCTGCCCTGTCGTACCTCATTTCAATCCTGGTTACGAAATCGCCAGTCGAGACAATCCCTGCCAGATCCGGCAGTTCCCTGGTGATTTCCGCAAGTTCTCGCTCGGTAATTAGATTTGCCGACTTCAGGTTGGCGCCGTCAAAGATCATTTTGTCTCTTGCGACAACGTGCAGGTGAAGTGGAATCTTGGAATCGTAGTAGCTACTTGTGCGATATGCATTGAGTGAGGCTGCTTTCGTTGGCATAACTGGCTTATCGACTTGGAACCGAAGCGTGATCCCCACGAAGACCGAATCCAGGGATGTGCTGAATTCGCCGACAACGAAATGGGTCCAACCCTTATCTATGTATTCCTGAAACAGAGCGCCAGCATTATGCGGTACAACGTATCGTTTTCTCTCAAGCAGCCGTATGAGGCTGTCAGCCTCAGAAGTCGCGATTGTCAGCGCGGTATCGATTTCTCGCAGAGGGCCGGAAAACACTTCGTAGTAGTCGATCCCGTAGTCCGCCTCTTTGAAGGCACTGCCGCCGAAGCACCCGTAGTGTTGTGTTTCAGAACCATGAACAAGCGGCGCCGAGAGCCTGGAGAATCCCTTCATCAGGTTCGTATCGCAATGGGCGATTACAGGGCTGGCCGGCAGGGGGATGACCCAAGCGTTACGGTAGAAGCTTGCATGAATTCGAGTCAAAACGGTGAGTACCTCAACACCGTCTGAATACTGGATCAGAATAACCTGGGCCCCACAGAAGGTAGTGTCAGAAGCGTCCCTGGGCGTGACGAACACGCCGACACCATGCACCAGCCCGCAGGCGAAAAGGATGCAGCATAATAGCGGCTTCGTCTGGTTCATAGGCCGATTGTGAAACAGAACGCAAGCCCAGAAAGATTCGTGAAATCAAAGGTTTGCGCGCAGGGTTGATACTGACTCTCAAGAGGTTTTGATCCAAAAGGTATGTAGTTGATCTTGACTTCCCCACCTAATATTACCCTGCCGATTTTCTTATGCACCGCCCACGCCATGAATAGCCCCAAAGAGCGCCTGGGTGTTTCCTGCTGACCTACTGCACCGTCCGACTCTGCAACGGGCTGACTTACGGCTCCCCAGTAGAAGCCTCCTCCAACTCTTACAGCCGCGCAGTTCAGATCGAAGAATCTCCATCGAATAGTAGTGCCCAGCCCGCAGGACCACATCAAGACATGCAGATCGCAACTCTCGAAGAACCGCCCGCTGTAGGGCTTAGCCTTGCGATAGAAGGCGTCGCCGTAGAATCCGAAGGAGAACTCAGTCGGACTAAGATAGGCGGCGACTGATCCACAGTACAAATAGCTAAATTCACGGCGCCCGCTCACTGCCGACGGGTACAGGAGTCCGATGGTTACATTAGGCGCTAGGGTGGCACAAACGAAAAGCAGGATCATTGTGGACGTCACTTTCCTATCTGGTACTTTAGTGTGAATGTTCGCGTTTCTGACCACCCGGTCACTCCGTTTCTCCATCTTCTATTGACCGCCCTGACGCGCCCGTAATACGTCTGGAATTGATGGACCCCAAGTCCAACAAACCTGCTGACGATTACCGGCGGAGTCTCAACGGTGGTCATCATCGAGGTCACGAATGACCCTGCAGTATCAGCGTCGATTTGATACTCCTCGGCATCCTCCACCAAAGTCCAATCGAACGGCACGTAGACGGCCTTTTGATACCAGATGACCGTATCAACGCCGGGCTGGAGAAGCCTTGGCGACGTAGGCGGATCGATTATTGAGTCTTGATCCGGCTCCCACAACCCCGGTAGCCTGCATCGGGAGGAATAAATAGAAAGGGTAACTAGCAACCCGGTGATGATTGATTGGCTCAGCGGCAATCTCATATCAACTCCAGTCGGTCGGTCGGAGGCGGATCCTTACACTTGATAGGAAGCGGAAAGCAACCGCGCTCAGGACAAAATAGATCTGTCCCCATTTCATCACCTCGGTTCAACCAACTACGCGCCAGAGCCGGTGATGGCTGGCTACGGTTCATGTTGGTGCTTCAGGACAAATGGCCGGGTCTGCGACCATTTGGTCGCTCCCTGTTTCCATTTCCTGTTGACCGCTCTAATCCGAGAGTAGTAAGTCTGGACGTCCTGAACACCCAGGCCAACAAAACCGCTGAGGGTGACGGGCCGACTCCTGGCCGCAGAAGAGGCCGCGGTTTGGAACGACCCGGAGGTGTCATTGCTGATCTCATAGTACTCAACATCTTCCACTAAAGTCCAATCGAACGGGACGACGGGGTATTTCAGATACCAAATGACCGTGTCAGGCGTCGGCTGCAGAAGCTGTGGGGGGGCAGGGGCATCGCTCTCTTCATAGTCTGGTTCCCACAAACCCGGTAACCGGCATCGAGACAAAAAGGCGGCGAACATCAACAGTAGGGCCGTCATGACTGACCTTCTGAGCAGTGCTTTCATACTAATCTCGCTGGGCGTTAAAATCCGACTGTCACGCCGATTCTGGCCCGCCGGGGTGCAGTATACCAATTGGGCCAATCGGAAGACTGTCGATTGAGTTCCTTAAACGCCTGATAGTATTCGTCGTGAGTCACTACGCCGTCATGGTCCGCGTCGGCACTGGGACTGTAGAAGGTGTTGAACAGGGTGTAGTTGACAGTGAACATGCTGGGCACAATCGACTCATCAGGATATGTCGTTTGGACCGGCGCGATATTGTACCGGATGTCGAGAAGGTTGAGTAAATCGAGATTGGCGTCGAGCGATAGCCGGCCAAGCTTGAAAGACCTGAGGCAGACGAGGTCGATCTGCCGGTTGAACGGCAGCCTGAGTACATTCCTTTCCTCCAGCTTTCCCTCAGGACCGGGCGGTGTGTACGGAAACCCGTTTCCGAAGTGAGCAAAGATGCATGCTTTCGTCTGAAGCGGTAGACTCATTGTGCCCTGGACGAATACCCGGTGCCGCTGGTCAAAGTCAAGGTTGTACTCCATGGGCGGCGGCAAGATGGTGTCGGGATTGTTTCTGTAATAGAGGCTGTATAGCTCCTCGGCATACGAGCTTTGCCCTTTGGCGTAGGAAAGGGTGTACGAAATCTTCCCGGTGAAAATCTTGTGCTGAAAATCGAGAACCGTTTCGATCCCCTTGATGTGGGCTGACTCGATGTTGAAGTAGGTCACGTAGCTCCTTGGCAGAGCAACATACCGTCGCGTCCCGAGGAGGTCGGTAACCTCCTTCAGGAAGATACTGAACGCAAGCGAGAGGTTCTTTCGGACTTCGCCCTGGAGTCCAAGCTCAAGGCTGGTTGTCTGTTCCGGCCTCAGATCCGGGTTCCCGATCAGGGGCGGCTGGGCCAAATAGTGTTGTACCGGCAGGAGGTGCACCCAGCTGTAGCACTGGTCGTACAGCGGCGGCTGGACGTACCGGCCGAAACTTGTTCGCAGCAGAAACCTTTCCGTGACCATGTACGAGACTCCGGCCCGGGGTGAAAGCGCCATCTTGGGATTGATCGTGTCAATGCCCACATCATAGAAGTCATAGCGAAGCCCCAGCTTCGCATACATCCCGCGATAGTCCACGTCGTCCTGAATATAACAGGAGAACTCTCGGGGCTTGAACCGGTAGTCGTCCCTCAGCCCGCGTAGTGTGTCGATATTGATGCCGGTATGATTCTCCAGGTCGAGAAGGCTGTATTCCAGCCCGGCCTTCACCTCGTTGTACTTATGGATCTGCATGTCCGTACTAAGATAGCCCTTGATCACCTCTGAGGCCTTCAGCTCAGATTCGGGATAGTCACCCTCGGAGTAAAAATAGGGATGACTGTGGACGCCATAAGGATTATTCGGACCCTTAGCCGTAGGCCACCTCAGGGTTGTCGGCTCTTTGAAGGTGAACCGTTCAAAGAGCCCGGGGTTTTCTGTTTTGACGCCATAGCTGGTCTCTGAAGACAGTCGATTCAAGCCCAGATTCACAGCGTATCTGGGGCCGGGCAGATACGTAAGGTTCAAGGCCTCCAAATCCCCTTGCCTCATGTCCGAGCGATAGTGGTCCAAACGGAACTTCCACTGACTATTGTACCGGTCGAATTTGCTCATTGATTTCGCGCCACTGGCAGTCAACTTCAACTTCAAGGGCAGGCTGAATACCCATTTCCCGTACACGGAATAGTCATTGCGCTCCTTGTGGGGAAGAATGAAGAGCCTCGGATCCCAGTCACCGGTGTGCAGGACATCAAACGAAAGGAATCCGCGAACCCTTTTGGACACCGGGAGATGAATCGCCGCCTGGTAGTTCTCGTAGCCGAAGTCAAAATAGAAGGGCATGACCCGCTCGGTCTTGGCCGAGCCTCGCAACCGCAGTCGATCCGAGGGTCGGGCCGTGAGTACGTTGATTACCCCGGACATCGCCCGGCCGTATTCCACGTCGAAACCGCCCGGCATGAAGATGACCTCATCGTAGATCCCTCGCGACACGTTGATCGCCAGATCACCGGTCTGCGGGTCGGTGATCGATACGTTGTCGATCAAGTACAGCACTTCGTGAGCGCGGCCTCCGCGGACATGGATGGCCGTGTCGAAGCTGACAACGGAGGATTGAAACATCACGACCCCCATCTCATAGTCGTACGGCAGCGTCGCGATCTCCTGTTGTTTGATTACAAAGGTCGGGGCGACCATTTCTTTCTTAATCGGAGGTGTTTCAGCGGTGACGATGGCCGGAGTCAGTTCGATGGGTTGCTGCGACAAGGTGACCTTGAGTCGGGCGACCTGGTTCACTTCGACTATGACGTTTTCGACGAGCTTGGTCTGATAACCAACACAAGAAGCCCGCACCGTGTATCGGCCGGATGGAACGTTGAGGATAAAGAAAAGTCCCTGCCCGTCGGTCTCGGCGCCGAGCTCAGTGCCGACAACTGTGACGCTGGTAAAAGGCAGGGGTTGATTGGTGGTTTCGTCGGTCAATACTCCCTGGATCTTTCCGAAGCTACTGCCGAACAAAACCACCGCGATTAGCAACCCGACCATTCTCTCTCCTTATTTAAGAAATGAGGATCTCACCCAGATGTTTGCATATACCCCCAAGCGAGTTTACGTAAAATCCTCACAGAATCCTCACAATCACCGAGCTACTGTGCCCTTTCTAACGAGGATGCATAGTATAAGAGTGTTCTGTCAGACGTCAAGATCAAATGCTGACGGTTGTGCAAAATGCTCCGGCCTTGACCTGAACCCAAGTATTCATTATAATACAAGGTCAAGAATGGAGCGTTCACCAGACAAGTCGATGCAGGGTCGAAGACAAGTAAACCTTTTCTTAATCAAAACATCTAAAGATTAAGGACTTATGGAAGGAAACGTCAAAGAGCTCCCAAGATTCAAAGACCCGGTCTGCGGGATGGAGATTACCGAGGACGAAGAAGCCGGGCGGCTCGAATACCAAGGGACCGTCTACCACTTCTGCAACACTTCCTGTCTTGAGAAGTTCAAAGCTGAGCCGGAGAAATACCTCGCGATGTCGAAGTTCTTTCTGCCGACCGACATGGCCGAAAAGAAGATCGGCAAGACCGAGACGATCACCCTGCCGGTACGCGGTATGTCCTGTGCTAGCTGTGTCTTGACGATCGAGAAGGCGGTCGGCGCCCTGCCCGGCGTTGCCAATGCTGCGGTCAATTTCGCCGCCGAGAAGGCGATCATCGATTTTGACAAGAAAGTCACTTCGCGCGACGAGATTATCAAGCGCATCAGAGCTGTCGGCTACGATGTTACCGACGAGGCGGAAACCAGAGGTGGGGCGGACTTAGAATGGTCGCGGGCCAGAACAAGGCTGGTCGCGGCGTGGGTGCTCACCGTCCCCATCATTATCATCATGCTGCTCGAGATGGTGTTCGGGATGATGATTCATCAGATGGACCTGATAATGGTCATCCTCGGCGGGCTGGTTATCTTCGTCCCGGGTTTCAAGACGCTCAAGGCCGGTTTCAATTCGGTCAAGCACGGCAGTGCATCGATGGATGTTCTCATCGGGATGGGTACGATTGCGGCGCTCGTGACCGGTGTCCTGCGTCTGTTCCATTTTCACATCGAGAACTACGCGGGCGTATCGGGGATGATCATGGCCTTTCATCTGACCGGCCGGTACATTGAAGCCGCGGCCAAGGGGAAGGCATCAGAAGCCATCAGGAAGCTGGTGCAGTTAGGAGCCAAGACCGCCCGGATCGAGGTTGATGGTGTCCAGAAGGAGATCCCGGTGGGGCAGTTGAAGACCGGTGACATCATGATCGTCAAACCGGGCGAGAAGATACCGAGCGACGGCGAGGTGGTTGACGGCTCGTCGAGCGTTGATGAGTCGATGGCAACCGGTGAATCTCTGCCGGTGAAGAAAAGCATTGGCGATTCGGTTATCGGCGCGACGGTCAATCAACAGGGTCTATTGCGGACGCGAGTGACTAAGGTCGGCAAGGATACTTTCCTGTCGCAGGTCATCAAACTCGTTGAGGAGTGCCAGGGTTCGAAGATTCCAATTCAACAATTCGCCGACCGTGTCACCGCACGGTTTGTGCCCGTGGTGGTGATGCTGGCGGTGGTCACCTTTATTGTCTGGCTGGTTTTCGGCCGGTATCTTTCGGTAATCACGCTGTGGGCCAGTGCGTTCCTGCCGTGGGTCAATCCGACTTTGACCTTCGCATCACTGGCGGTTACTGCGGCGATTGCGGTGCTGGTAATCGCCTGCCCTTGTGCCCTTGGGTTGGCGACACCGACCGCGCTCATGGTTGGTTCCGGGATTGGCGCGGAACGCGGGATTCTGTTTCGCTCGGGTGCGGCGATCCAGACACTACGCGATGTGAAGGCAATCGTCTTCGACAAGACCGGAACGATCACCAAGGGCCGGCCCGAGGTGACCGACGTTTTGGCCGCGGCCGGGTTTTCTCAAACCGAACTGCTCATGGCCGCCGCATCTATCGAGTCGGGTTCTGAGCACCCCTTGGCCGGCGCGATCGTCGAATCGGCCAAATCCCGTGACCTTAAGCTCGAACGTCCGGTCAAGGTTGAAGCAGTGGCCGGCAAGGGCGTCCGGGGCGTGCTCACCGGGAAAGAAGTCCTGGTTGGGAACAAGAAGCTGATGGACGATCAGTCGATAAGCTACGCCGCAGTTGCATCAAGGGCAGCCGAGTTGGAGCAGCAAGCCAAGACTGTGGTCTTGATTGCGATTGACCGGCGGTTGGCGGGCGCGATTGCTGTCGCCGACGCCGTCAAACCTGATTCAGCCGCCGCCCTGGAGCGGCTGAGGAAAATGGGGCTGGAACTGGTGATGCTCACCGGTGACAACGACCGGACGGCGAGTTCTATTGCCGCCCGTGTGGGTATCAAACGGGTTGTGGCCAATGTGCTGCCCGGCGACAAGCAGAAAGAGGTCAAAGCCCTGCAGGAGAAATACGGGAGGGTGGCGATGGTCGGCGACGGCATCAACGATGCCCCGGCTTTGACTCAGGCCGATGTCGGCATTGCGATCGGCACCGGCACCGACGTTGCGATCGAAGCCTCGGACGTTACCCTGGTCCGGGGCAGTTTGGGCGGTGTTGCCGAGGCGATCATGATTTCCCGGGCGACCTTTACCAAGATCAAGCAGAATCTGTTTTGGGCGCTGTTCTACAATGTCGTGGCGATCCCGATGGCCCTGCTCGGGCTTCTGCATCCGGTGATTGCCGAAATCGCAATGGCCGCCAGCTCGATCAATGTCGTGACGAACTCGTTGAGGCTGAGAAAACGTGGGACGTGGGACGAGGGACGAGGGGAAAGGACGAAGGACGAGGGACGTGGGACGTAGGACGAAGGACGTGGGACGAAAAGGCGGGAATGAAGACAGGAAGAAGAGGGACAAGGGACGCGCGGAATGGGTCGTAAAGGATAAGGATGAAGCAGAAGGAGTGAGACGATATGGCAATTGATAGACCTGCAAGGAAGACAGCTCAGGGCGTCCGCGACCTGGATGTCTATAAGCTCGCTTTCGACTGCGCAATGAAGATCTTTGAGATGACGAAGGGTTTTCCACCGGAAGAGAAGTATTCGCTCGTCGACCAGATAAGAAGGTCATCGCGCTCAGTGTGCACCAGCCTTGCCGAAGGTTGGCGTAAACGAAGATACAAGGCAGCTTTCGTTCATAAGTTGACTGAGGCAGAACAAGAGGCAGCCGAAACACAAACATGGCTTGACTTTTCGATGAAGTGCGGTTACATAGTGGAGGAGACTTTCGATGAACTGTTCAATCACTATGAACATATTTTCGCGATGCTTGTCACGATGGAACGCAAAGCTGACTCGTTCTGCCAATAGAGCTCTGTTACGTCCAAGGGCGTCCTGCGCCCGGTCGTCCCACGTCCAAGTGAGCGGAGCGAACGGACGCGGATGCGGTTCTTTCAGGAGGAACTATGAAGACTGACATTGAAATCGCCCAGACAGCGAAGCTCAAGCCGATCGTCGAACTGGCCGAGCAGCTCGGCATTGACCGTGATTTCGTTCTGCCCTACGGTCTATACAAGGCCAAGATCTCACTTCGTCTTCTCAAGCAAGTGGAGGATCGACCTGACGGCAAGCTTATTCTCGTCACCGCGATCACCCCGACCGCATTGGGCGAGGGCAAAACAACGGTTTCCATCGGCCTCTCGATGGCTCTGAACAAGATCGGAAAGAAGTCGATCGTGACCTTACGCGAACCATCGCTGGGCCCGGTTTTCGGCATCAAGGGCGGGGCGGCTGGTGGGGGATGCGCGCAGGTCCTGCCGATGGAGGATATCAACCTTCATTTCACCGGCGACATCCATGCGGTCAGCGCGGCCCACAACCTGCTGGCGGCAATGCTCGATAACCACATTCACTTCGGCAACCAGCTGCGCATTGACGAACGCGAGATTCTCTTCAGGCGCACTATCGATATGAACGACCGGAGTCTCCGGAACATCGTGGTCGGCCTGGGCGGAAAGCCGAACGGGCCGGTCCGGGAAGACGGTTTTATCATTACCGCCGCCAGCGAGGTCATGGCGATTCTGGGGCTTTCGAATTCGGTGCCCGAACTAAAGGAACGGCTGGGCCGCATTCTGGTTGCCTTCAGCACTGACGGGAAACCGGTGTGTGCGGCTGACCTTGGTGCTCATGGATCGATGGCCACCCTACTCAAAGACGCGATCAAACCCAACCTGGTGCAGACGATCGAGAATACGCCCGCTTTCATCCACGCCGGTCCGTTCGCCAACATCGCGCACGGAACCAATAGCATTGTCGCGACGAAGATGGCACGCAAACTATCCGATTATGTGGTGACTGAAGCCGGGTTCGCGACCGACCTTGGCGCCGAGAAGTTTGTCGACATTGTCTGTCGTACCGGCGGCTTCCTTGTCGATTGTGCCGTCATTGTTGCCACGATCAGGGCGTTGAAACTGCACGGTGGTGCTCCGGAGAAGGACATCAAGTCCGGAACGATCGAGCATCTGAGAGCGGGGCTGCCCAACCTTGAGAAGCATGTCGAAAACATGCGCCGGTTCGGAATCCCCGCCGTAGTTGCACTCAACCTCTTTGCCGGCGACACGGCTGAAGAGATCAAGGTTGTCACTGAATTCTGTCGACAGAAAGATACTAATTGTCTGGAAGTACGGGCGTTCGAGGCTGGTGCTAAAGGAGCAGTTGAACTAGCCAATGCGGTGGTTAGGATCATTGACGGTCAACCTTCTGCCCAGAAACCGATCTATGAACTGAGCGACCCGGTCGAGAAGAAGATTGAGAAGGTTGCGACTGAGATCTACGGCGCCAAGCAAGTTGTGTTCGCGGCCAAGGCTGAAAAGGACCTTGCCCGGATTGACAAACTCGGTTTGAGCAACCTGCCGGTCTGCATCGCAAAGACAAATCGTTCGCTGTCCGACGATCCGGCGCGATATGGCCGTCCCCGGGATTTCAAGATCACGATTACGGACATCAACATCTCGGCCGGGGCCGGCTTCCTCGTTCCTTTGGCCGGTGAGATCATGCTCATGCCCGGCTTGGCCAGGATGCCCAACGCGCTGAAGATCGATATCGACGAAACCGGACGCATCTCCGGCCTCTCCTGACGAAACACAGAAAAGGAGGTCTGAGTTTACACGCTGAACACCCGATTGCACGTGCGGTCCTCAGGCGAGTCACTCTTGTCCACTGGGGCCGAAGCTTGACTTTCGAGGAGATTGGAATATGATTGGCCATTGCCCGGGACGAGCTAAGTTGATGTGGAGACGGTGCCCCGGGTTTCCGATGCTGCCCGCGTGATCGCGCATAGCGGTAAGCGGCCGTCATTTGGTGCGCGCCTCGGTGAGTCACAGCCTACCGGAGGTAGATATGCTTGAAAGAAGACGCCCTGCGGGAATTGCCCCGTTTGAGAGGATAGCTATTTTTATCGATGGGTGGAATTTCAAGTGCGCCACCTATGACGGGTTGAGGTTTAAGGTAGACTATTTGAAGCTGCTTGACTATTTTTGTCAAAACGCGATACTCCTACGGGCATACTATTACACCGGCGAATGGACTGAAGACGCAATTGACTGGTTTGTAAAACTTAAGAACTACCCGAATCCGGAAGAAAGGAAAAGGGATATCAGGGAGCAGAAGGTCGGAGAACAGGGTTTCTGGAGATTCCTCAATCGAAATGGCTACCAGGTGGTCAGAAAACCCATCCGGCTCTTCCGAGACAGAACCGGTGAAATAAGGACCAAGGCTGATCTCGATCTGGAATTGGCGGTAGACATGTTGACTCTCGCGGACCGGTGTGAAAAGCAAATCCTCGTCTCCGGTGACGGAGACTTTATCCCTTTGATCAAGGCGGTTGGCTTGCGTGGGGTCCGGATTGCAGTTGTCAGCACTTTCAGTCCGGAAGCCTACACCAATGCTCACTACGCGGCAAATGAGGAATTGGCCGACGCCGCCGACGAATTCATTGATCTCGTGGACCTTCGACAGCATATCGAGAGAGAAGAGGAAAGAAATCGGTAGCGTCGGACGGGTGCTCGAATCGCTTCTTGAAACTGTTTGACAAGGCACTGGTTATCAATATACTTTGCGGGGAAAACAGATTCAAGTGAACCGGCGACCTTATTATCCTCCATTCTTTAGATGCCACCACATTTTTGCGATGATCGATTCGGTTGGCGGGCTTTAGCCGCCCCGTGAAGTGTCGGGGCGGTGTTGTTGGGGTCGGAGAAACCACAAGACTTATCTAAGGAGGCACAATGTCAAACGTCAAGTACTACAAGTTTTTCTACTTTCTGATCGTCTTTGTCGTGATTATTACTGCACTTTTGTGCGCCTACATCATCTTTTTCAAGACCGCGGGGCGGGTTCCCAGCCAAGAGGGTGTGCAGGAAATTACGGTACAGCCCAGCGGCCCGCTCGAGAACATACCGAATGAAATGGTCATCTACTTTATTCAGGCCTATCCGGCCGCTGAGGGTGTGATTATTGATCAGGACAGCCTGCCGAGTTTCATTAAGATCGAGCCGTTCTTGCCAGCCGACGGGAAGTGGACGTCAAACCGTACCTTTGAAATATACTTCCGTGAGCCGCCGCGGCCGGAGCAAGAATACAAGATTACGATGGTCCGGATACCTCTGATCAGTGAAGAGGCTGCGGTTGAACCCAGGGTCTTTGGTTTCACGACGCCTTCATTCGGCGTGAATAACATAGCGCTTAAGGACCTGGGCAGGAAGAGCGCCGTCATTTCACTCGACTTCAATTTCGCGCCCGAGCGGGCGGGAATCAAAGACTACATCATGATTCTTGACTCCCGAGGCAAAAGAGTGGAGATCAGCTCGGTTCGCACGGAATCGGATCGGCCGCAGGAAGTTCTGATCGTCGTGCCCGTGCTTAAGGCGCCGGAGCAGTACAAAGTTACCGTACGCAAGGGTCTCAAGAGTCGCCTTGATGTTGTGCTGAAGCAGGATTTCGAAGCGGTACTGCCGGTGGGATTTACCGCCCGGCCGATTTCGGTCACCGATTACAAGGTCGAGGAGTCGGACGACGGTTACATGGTTGTCTTCAATATCGTTTCGCCCGCCGAGCGGCCGCTTGAGGTCAAAGAAGAAAACCTGGGGCGATTCGTAAGAGTGAGTCCCGAGATAAAGGTCCGCGCCGCGACATCATCCGGTAAGATCTACCTGTTTGGCAGTTTCATTCCCGAGAAGACGTACAAGATTACGTTGAAATCGGGCATTATGAGCAAGAAGGGTTCGATTCTCCAGCAGACCTACACGACTGAGATCACGACCCCCGCCAAAAAAGAGAAACTGCAGTTTGTCTACCGGGGCCGGTACTTCGGCCGGACCGGGGCATGGAATATACCGCTTAAGGTTGCCAAAATCAAAACCGTGAATCTGAACATCGTCTACATGCCGCCCGAAAACGTGATTTTCTGGCACCTCAAGGACTACGGACGTAAAGAAGCCATCTCCAGCCTGGGCGAGGCGGTAGTCAACGAGGCCAAGATCGACGTGGAAAAGGGACTCAAGGACCAGATTGTGTGGCTCGATTTGCGTCAGTATTTGAAAGACGAGAGCAAGGGCGTGTACCTGGTCCAGGCCTACGGGCACACGGAGGGCGGGCAGTACTTGAACGACCGGGTTGCCGTGGTGATCTCCGACATATCCCTGGTGGTCAAATGGTACAGAAACTCGATCTACGTCTGGGCGTTCAATTCGTCGTTGGTGCGTCCTGAGGCCGGGGTCGAGATTGAGGTCAAAAGCTCGAAGAACTTCCTTACCGGCAAGGGCACCACGAACAACGAAGGTTTCTGTGCGATTCCGGTTCTGAAAGAAGGGCGCGACCCGTTTGTCGTCTTTGCCCGGCGCGGTGATGAGTGGACCTACGTTCATGTTCCTTCTTTGCGCCTGCCGCTTGAAGCGTACGACGTGGGTGGCGAATATCCGGGTGAGAGCTATCGTGCCTATATGTATCCCGAGCGCGACCTGTACCGTCCCGGCGATGAGGTCCATCTCGGCGCCCTGGTCCGGGCCCAGCGCACGTTCGAAGGGGTGGCGATGCCGGTGAAGCTGGTGGTCCGTGATCCCCAGGGCCGGAACTTCCTTTCGCTCGCGGCAACGACCGACGCCTACGGTTTCTGCGAGTTTGGTTTCCCGACCTCGGTTTCATCGCCGACCGGCAAGTACATGCTGTCGCTTGTTGCCGGCGACCAGACCCTGTACTGGACCCAGATATCGGTTGAGACCTTCGCTCCCGAACGGATGCGAGTTGAGCTTGGGCTGCCCGAAACGCCGGCGCTTTATAAGTCGATTCCTCTGGCGATCGATGCGCAATACCTGTTTGGAGCACCGGCATCAGGCGAAGAATACAGCGCCAAACTGAAAGCCGAAGAGACCGATTTTACCGCGCCGGGCTACTTCAACTACTCCTTCGGCATCGTCCGCCGGGGTGAGCGTGTGCCGTCCTGGGAGTCGGATGGACAGACTGGTTATCTGGACGACCAGGGACGGGCCCGGGAGGTCTTCCGGCTCGACACCAATGTCGTCTTCAACGGACCCGTTCGCCTGAGCAGTTACGTCACAGTGAGTGAAGGCGGCAGCGGCCGGGTCACGGCGAAATCGGTCAGCAAGACGGTTTACACGAAACCTTACTACGTCGGTATCCATCCCAATGTCAGCCGGGTCATCGACGACGTACCGGTAGTCGTCAAGGGCGTCATGCTGAAGCCGGATGGCTCAGTCAATCGCGGGGAATCCCGTCTCTACTACAAGGTGTACCGCCTGCCGTACTACTACAGCTACTATGACGATTACTACGAGAATGACTACTCGTGGGAATCACGGATTGAGAAGATCCCGGTTACTGAGCGCAAGTACCTCGACCCGGTCGACGGCAAGTTCTCGTTTGAGTTTACGCCATCGACGTCATACTATGATTACCTGATTGAAGTAGTCGATGAGGCTCATGAGACGCGGGCTCAGGTGCAGCTGTCCGGCTGGGGCTGGTACTATTCCGAGGCGGAGGAAAAGTCGGAGTCACCGGAGGTTTTGCCCCTGCGCTTGGACAAGAAGGACTACGACGCCGGGGAAGATGTGAAGGTGCAGGCTCTGCTGCCGTTTGCCGGCAAGATTCTCTGGACCGTTGAACTCGACACGTTATATCGCCACGAATTGCGCGACGCCCGGGGCGACGTTGCATCCTGGTCGTTCCGTGCCCCGTCCGGTGTGTCCAATGTGTACGTCACGGGTCTCCTGGTGCGTTCGGGCGGCAACTACTTGGTGCAGCGCGGTTTCGGAGTACAGCGGGTTAGGATACGACCGAAAGACAACCGGATGAACCTTGAGGTCCTGGTGCCAGAGCGGGTCAAGCCCGGCGAGGAACTGATCTTGAAGGTCAGGGCCGGCCGCAAATTCAAAGGGACGATTGCCGTGGTTGACGAGGGCATCCTGCAGATCACGAATTTTGCGAGTCCCGAGCCTTACGAGGGGATCTTCCGCGATATCGCCTTGTACATCAACTCCGCCGAATCGTTCGGCTGGATCATGAAGCGTGTTCTGGAAAAGACGGGCGGCGGTTTTGCGTCACGGGATAAGGAGTTTGCCGAAGCGCGCTTTGCCCGGATCGTTTCCTATTGGAGCGGGATCAAAGAGAGCGACAACGAGGGCAATATCGTCTACAAACTCAAAATACCGCAGTACAACGGGAAACTGAGAGTCATGGCGGTCGGCGCGGACGAGACGCGGTTTGGCGGTCGGGCGGCAAGCGTCTACGTAAGGAGTGACGTCATTGTTGCACCGACAATTCCCAGGTTCATGCACACCAACGACCGCTTCTCATTCCCGATCAGTCTTATCAACACAACCAAGTCGACACGAAGCGTGAAACTCGGTTTGACCTTGAAGAACTGTCGGGCGGCCGGCCCGGATAAGCGGACGGTCGTGCTCAAGCCGGAAGAGAAGCAGGTGGTATGGATCGAATGTACCGCAGGCAGCGAGCCGGGCGGGCTTGATATCGCAGTGGATGCCTCGTCCGACCAGGAGAGCTACCACGAGGACTTCGTCATCCCGGTCTATCCCAATGCCCCTTATGTCACCGAGTCGGAGTACATCAAAATCAAGCCCAATGCGAAATATGACCTGAAGCCTCTTTTCGACCAGTGGTTCCCGCGCGCGCACACGGCGCGCTTGATTCTGACCAATGTGCCGGCGCTGTCCCGGTTGAACCATGTCCGCTATGCGATTGGCTATCCGTACGGCTGTATCGAGCAGACATCGACTTCGACGATGGTCTTGCTGCGGCTGGGGACTCTCCTGCCGGTGATTGCGCCGGACATCAGCAAGGAGAAGTTTACCGAGATGGTCAACTATGGGGTGCGGCGGATTATGTCGATGCAGACCATCTCCGGCGGGTTCACTTACTGGCCCGGCGGCAACGACGACCAGCCCTGGGCTGCGGCCTACGCCACTTTCGTGCTGCTCGAAGCAAAGGATGCCGGCTTTGGCGTGCCGGACGGCGTAATCAAGGCGGCCCTGAATTACCTCGATGCACAGTCTGACAAATCGGGGATGGCTTATTATGTACTGGCAAAGGGGAAGAAGCTCCAGAAGAGACCGGAGGCAATCGACCGGTTGGTGACCATGGCGCGCAAAGAGAAGTACGATCTGCCCAACTGGCTCTGGGTGGCCGGCGCGATTTTTGAATCGGGCCGGGTTGAAGAGGCCCGCAGTGTGCTGGGCATGGCATTGAAGCAGAAGCCTTCGGATGAACGGCACTACTCCGGTGATTTTTATAGCCGCCTGCAGTCTCGAGGCATGGCTTTGTACCTGGTGGAAGACATCAATCCCGGCATGCCCGAGGAAGATTCCCTCTTAGTCGATATCGTCGGATCTCTCGGCCTGCATTCCAGTTACTACTATACGACTCAGGAATTGGCATGGTCGATGCTGGGGATCGGTAAGTACGCCGGGAGGCTCAAGAAACAGGACTTCAGCGCGGAGCTCAAACTCGACGGCAAGGCGGTCGCGCCCCAGCGCGAAAAAGGTATGCTCTCCTGGGAGCTGCGCAACCCGGGCCAGGCCGGCACCGGCCGGCTCGAAGTCAAGTCAGGCAGCGAGCTTTTCTTGAATATCGAGAACACCGGGTTCTCCAGGAAGAAGACGTCATTCGTACCCTATGCCAAGGGTATCACGCTGGAGCGCAAGCTGTATGATTACGATGGCAACGCGGTGCGCACCGCGGCGCAGGGTGATCTGGTTGTCGTCAGGGTTGAGATAAAGACCGACAACTATTACGACAACGTAGCGGTCGAAGTTCCGATACCGGCCGGACTGGAAATAGAAAACCCGCGCATCGGCCGGGATGATCTGCCCGGTTGGGCGGACAGTGGTGACAATCTGTGGTGGCCCGACTATGTTGACATCCGGGACGACCGCGTGATAATCTTCGGTCGCACTCATTACGACAGTCGTTACTACTATTTCCTCGCGCGCTGCGTGACGCCAGGCGAGTTCTTTTTGGCTCCGGTACGCGGCCTGGTGATGTACAATCCGGACTTGAACGCCCACACCGCGGCCGAAGTCTTCACGGTAAATCGGCCCTAGGCCCGGCTGTGCTTGTTTCCTTATGGCCGGTTTCAGGGTGAAGGGTACGATTCGCGCATGGATAGGACCGTGACGACACGACGCAGCGCGGCCGCGGCATTTGTCATTGCCGGTTTGCCCGCGTGCCTGGTGCTTTTTCTCAGAGTACTGCCGTTGCCGCCGGCGCTCGACGGGTGCTGGTCGAGAATCGTCCGTTTTCACGACGGCCAGGTGCTGAGAGTCTACATTTCGGACGATGAGAAGTGGCGTATCTTCGTACCGCTGGAAAAAATGGACCCGCTTCTGGTCAAGGCGACGCTTGCCTTTGAGGACCGTTATTTCTATTCCCATCCTGGCGTCAACGCCCTGGCCTTACTGCGGGCGGGGCTCCAAAACGTAAAAACGGGCAGAATTCGCAGCGGCGGATCAACCTTGACCATGCAGTTGGCGCGCATCGCCGAACCGAAACGCCGAAGCATTCCAGGCAAGTGTTGGGAAATGATGCGGGCACTGCAATTTGAACTCAGCTTAGGCAAAGAACGAATCCTCGAACTGTATCTTAATTTGGCGCCCTACGGCGGCAATGTCGAAGGTGTGGGTGCCGCCGCGCTGGGATACTACGGAGCCCTCCCGGACAAACTCACTCCTCTCGAGATTGCCTTCCTGGTTTCACTGCCTCAGGCGCCGACCTTACGCCGGCCGGACTCAAAACCATCGGCCCTGGTCGGACGCCGGATGGTTCTTGCGGCGATGCGCCGGCAAGGGCTTATTGACCAGGATGACTATGAGCACGGCCAAGCCGCGGCGGTTCCGACCGGGTTTCGACCTTTTCCTTTTGAGGCTCCCCATGCGGCTGACTTCCTGACGATTGCCGACCCGACCGGACCGGACATCACCAGCACTCTGGACCGTGCCGTGCAGCGGCAAGTCGAGAACATCGTCGTCTCCTACAAGCAAAAGATCAACCGTGCCGGCGCCACCAATGCGAGCGTCGTCGTGATCGAAAACAGCACACGCAAGGTCCGGGCCCTGGTCGGCTCGCTTGATTACTTTGACTCGGAAGCCGATGGTCAGGTGCGCGGTTTCTACGCTTTTCGTTCGCCGGGGTCGACCCTCAAGCCATTTCTCTACATATTGGCATTAGAAAGCGGCGTGATTAACGGCGAGATGCTCATCGAGGATGCACCCTACAAGTTCGGTGACTTCGAACCGGTCGACTTTTCGGGCACGTGGCAGGGGTTGGTGCGGGCTGAGGACGCGCTGGCCTATTCGCTTAACCTGCCGTTCATTCTGATGCTGAGAAGGCTCGGCTATGCCCGATTCATTGCGCGGCTGAAACAGGCCGGCTTTGGCGGGCCTCTGGAGTACGGCTCATACGGTTTGCCTATCATCACCGGCGGCATGGACGTACGTTTGCTTGATTTGACCAACTTTTACGTGACGCTGGCGCGGGGCGGCATGCACGGTTCGTACGTGCTGCTGGAATCGAATGGGTCAAGCCTGGAATCCAGGCTTTTCCGTCCCGGCGCCGTCTATCTTGCGATGAAGGCCCTGTCCAAACGGAACCGGCCGGACGCGCCGGACCTGGTCGGGTATGCCCTGCCGCGCGGCCGGATATGTTGGAAGACCGGGACGTCTTTAGGCCGGCGCGACGCGTGGAGTATCGGATTTCAGAAGGACTTCACAGTCGGCGTGTGGATCGGTAATTTCTCTGGGGAAGGGTCGGACAGTATTGTTGGTGCGCTGGTCTCGGCCCCGATTATGTTTGACATCATACGTTGCCTGGAAGATGAATGGCAGGGCGAGTTTGCCTGGCAGGATCGCGCTCGGGCCGAGATTGAAAGCATGGCGGTATGCAAGTACTCAGGATACCGTCCTGGTCGTTACTGCGCCCTGAAAAAGAATGTTGCGGTGCTTGAGAACGCGCACACCTACTTTGAGTGTCCGTTTCACAAGCAGTACATCATGGAAAAGAAGACCGGGTACCGGGCAAGTCCCTGGAAGAAATATCGCGCCGGCGAGCTATGCGAGAAGGTTATGGTCGTCTATCCGCCTCAGGTTCAAAAGGTCCTGGGCATGAAAGGCCGGGAACCGCAGTACCCGCCGGAAAACAGGTTGGTCGAAGAGCGCAGCACACTGCAGGTCATCAGTCCGGTCGAAGGCAGTGCCTACTTCATCCCTTGGGGCGTGAGGAACGCCGACCGAATTCCATTGAAGGCTTTCACCTCATGCAAAGATGGCAAGGTGCACTGGTTCGTCAATGACCGATACCGCGGTTTTACCGAGTCCGGCGAGACTATGGAAGTGGAGCCGACGGGTGCATCAATGAAGATCGTTGCCGAGGATGGCGCCGGCGCAATCAAGGTCATGCGCGTGACCGTCGAGCGGGAGCCTTTGTCCGGACTTCTCTAGGACGATGGACGAAAGGGCTGGTCCTTCTGCAGATTCCTCCCCCTTGGCACCCTCCCCTCGAGGGAGGGGAGGGTCAGGGGTTGGCACCTGTCAGGGGAGAGGAGAATGATAGCACGATTTTCATCAAAAGAGACGGCGACGAAGATGCTGGTTATTGTTACGGCACAGTGAAGCATGGATTCGCTGTCGTTTGACCCGATGGTCAGGCTTTACGACGAAAGCCGGGTCGTTGATCCTGTGCAGTTGGACAAGGCGTTGGATTACCTGAAGCAGCGGTTTCCGCCGGTACAGTACCCGCGCCTGTTGGAACCGGGCATCGGGACCGGGCGTATTGCGATACCGCTGGCGCGCCGCGGCTACGTGGTTCAGGGAGTGGATATTTCCGGGTCGATGCTCATGTTGCTTCGGCAACGGCTGAGGGGAGAAGCGCCGTCGCTTGAGGTTTCGTTCCAAAAGGGTGATGTCACGTGCCTGCCCTTCGCGTCCGGTGCCTTCGACCTCGCGGTTGTCGTTCACCTGTTCTATTTCATCCGGCAATGGCGGAATGCCGCGGACGAGATCGCCCGGGTGGTTAAGAGGGAAGGGCCAATCGTCCTGATGCATACCGGCTTTGGTGCCGAAGTGCCCTTTCTGAACGCGCGGTACGGTGAGCTCTGTCGCCAGAATGGTTTTGCGGCCGAGTCGGTCGGTGTCGCCGGCACAAGCGAAGTCACCGATTACTTCGGGTCCAGGGGGTACGAAACGGAGTGGATCAAGGGTGAGTGGGAATGGACGTACTGGCAACCGCTGGCCAAGGCGCTCGGCTATCTTGAGCAGCGGGCTTTTTCATTTGCGGTGAAGACGCCGGAAGAAATCCATCAACGCGTGATCAGGCAACTTGAAGAAGAAGCCGTGGCGCGCTTCGGCACGAGAGAGAGCGTCATTGCCGTGCCCAACGAGATCCGGATGGCGCTGATGACCCGGTCGTGAAACGCCCGGCGCCGGAGTCGACAAGGCGCGTCATCGTTATTGGCGGTGGCGCCGCAGGTATGATGGCGGCGGGCCGGGCCGCAGAATGCGGGGCCGACGTGGTCCTTTTGGAAAAGACGAAAACTCTGGGGAATAAACTTCGCATCAGCGGACGGGGGCGGTGTAACCTCACCAATCTCAACCGGGCCGAGGAGTTCATACTCGGCTACGGACCCAACGGGAAATTCCTTATCAATTGCCTGGCCCGGTTTTCGAGCGACGATTTGATGGAATTCTTTGCGCAGCGCGCCGTGAAGACAGCGCCGGATGCCGACGGCCGCGTCTTCCCGGAGTCTCGGAGCGCAAACGAGATTGCCGACTGCATGGTGAGCTACATGGCGGCCTGGGGCGTGAAAATTCGGACCGGCTTTCGCGTCGGCACGGTACTGGTGGACAAGGGGAGGGTCGTCGGGGTGCGAAAGGGTGATGGTACGCTGTTCGGGGAGGTGGTTATTATTGCAACGGGCGGAAAATCTTATGCGAGGACCGGTTCGGACGGGGACGGTTACGCCCTGGCGCGTGCGCTCGGTCACGAGATCATTTCACCCCGGCCGGCCCTGGTTCCTCTGGTGGTGAGAGAACGAACGATCGCCCAGATGCAGGGGGTGAGCGGTCCGGACGTCGCGGTCGAGTTCGAAAGCGGCGGCAAGACGTTGACTCGTCGGCGCGGTGCCGTACTGTTTACGCACTTCGGTCTGTCCGGACCGGCGGTGCTGGATGCCAGCCGCGAGGTCGTGCCGGGATTGGAACAGGGGCTGGTTCTGGTACGGATCAACCTGTTGCCGGACTACGATACCGCGGCGCTTGCTAAAACATTACAGAAGATGTTCACCAGTCACGGCGCCAAGTCGATTGGGAGGCTTGTTGACCAACTGCTGCCCAGAGGAATGGTTCCCGTAGTGCTGCACCGGGCGAAGATACGTCCGGAGAAAAAATGCGGTGACATCACCTCGGCGGAACGAACCGTCCTGGCGCGGACGATGACCGGTCTTGAGTTTACGATTGTTCGTTCCCGGCCGATTGAAGAAGCGATGGTAACGAGCGGGGGAGTTGCGCTGGAAGCGATCGACCCGAAGACACTTGAATCGAAAATCGTGAAGGGGCTTTTCTTCTGTGGCGAAGTGATTGATATCGACGGACTGAGCGGCGGGTACAACCTCCAGGCCGCCTTCTCTACCGGTTACGTCGCCGGCGAATCCGCCGCGTTGCACCGGTAGTATGTCTATGTAGGGACACACCATGGTGTGTCCCTACTAAAAAGTCAGGGGCTGTCCCCGTTCGGGGTGAACCGCCGCTACGTTTTGAAAGCTAAGGCCTGAGCCACTGAAACCGATTCAGGTCGACAAAACCGTCGCGGCTGGATCTGACTCCTTCGTCTTCAAGTAACTTCTTCTGGAGTTCAAAACCGGCGCCCCGTTTGAGCGAGATCCCGCCGTTCTTGTTGATAACCCGGTGCCAGGGCAGGTTCTCTTTTTCTGATGACGAGTGGAGGATGTAGGCCACCTGGCGGGCGGCTCCGCGAAAACCGGCGTAGTCGGCAATCTGGCCGTAGGTTGCCACCCGGCCGCGGGGAACGCTCTTGATAATGTCGACTACCTTTCTGTAGAAGCCGGATGGAACCGATGGTTTGCGGTTCATAGCCTGATCGCCAAGGCGGGCCGGCAGATTTCGGCGGCGGTGCCTATTTCTTGACCCTCTGCTTTGTGGACCGAAAGTCCTTGGTCGTTTTCTTGACGAGGGACTCGACGAGCTTACCGTAGGCCTCTTCAGGGTCCTTGGCGTCGAAGTGGAAGAACCCGCCCATGAGGCTGACGTGGCCGACTTCCTTTTTGTCGCGGCCCGAACCGGTCCAGATCGTTGCCGCATTGGCCGTCAGAACCAGCTTCGCCATCAGCTTAGCCTCGACATCGGCATGGGCGCTGATAAATGGGATTCCGGGCCCGATGTCGATGCGGGGTTTTACATCCGAGACCTCGATATTGCCGGTGATGACCGAGTTTACGTTATACTTGTCGCGGATTGCCTTGATCGCATCGGGGTCCATTGCCTCTTTACCGATTGCTTTGAGAACCGCAGCCTCTTCGCCAAGCTCGACCATTTCTGCGCCCTTCTGTTCCTTGGTTATCGCCTCCATGAATTTGCGTGTCCCGTATTCGGCGAGACCGCCCTTGGCGTTGGTCTTGAACTGTATGACCCCGATCGCCTGGTTTTGTTTCAGGTCAATCGCCGGCGGCACGGTCACTCTCTTGCAGCAGCCGATAGCTGACGCGGCCAAAACAAGCACTATGAACAACGTCTGACGGTTAGTCATGAGTTCTCCTTGTTCGACATTCTTGGTCTTTCCACTTTCGATTATGTGGGTGGTGGGTCTGAAAACCTGTCTAAGATTAACGATTCTGCCGAGAAATGCAAGAGTTTTCTGCGTGGCTACTCAACCGGGACGATCATGACTTGCCTCTTTTTATGAAACCGCGGCCCAAGAACCCGAAGGGGCGGTAGTCATCGGCGGGAAATCGGCATTGACAACACTAGAGGAAAGGATATCATTAAGCAAAGCAATCGTCGCTTCGGCCAAGGAGGCCTTATGAATCTTGTTCTTCTTGTCGGGACCTTAGTCACTTTTGGCGCCGATTTCGGCATCTGTACTTTCTCTGCCGCCCAGCAGTTTCCCAACGTAATCTACCAGAACGGTCAGTACTATGTGTTCTGGTCAGACAGTCGCCACGTCGGCAGCGAGGGCGCCTATGCGATCTATGGAGCGAGGGTGTCGACTTCGGGTGCGGTGTTGGACCCCGACGGCAAGTTGCTGTTCAAGCGCCAGGCCGGCTACGCGCCGTTTGCGGCATACGACGGCACGAACTTCCTGGTTATTTTTCGTGACAGCATCGGGTGATGCTACGGCAATATCTGCGGAGTGAGGGTCACTCCGAACTGCGACACTATCAATTCCTTTTTCGTGAGCAAATGCTACGGCATTCAATTCTTCCCGGATGTGGCTTTCGGCGGTGGGAACTATCTCGTGACATGGTCGGACCAGCGCAGCGGGTACTACCGGATCTATTGCACCCGGGTCTCGCCGTTGGGACAGGTTGATGATACTCTGGGTACACCGGTCGGCCCGATCGCGACGGACAATCAGAACTACTCGGCGATCGCCTTTACCGGGAGCAGGTTCTACGTCGTCTGGGTGAATGTGGCGACGTCGGGATTTTACATGGGCGCCCGGTTCGTCGAGGTCAATGGTCAGCCCAGCGATACATTCAGGTTGAATTCTGGGGTGAACGCGGTCACGATCACGAGGCTTGCTTACGACGGCAGCAACTTCATGCTGGTATGGTTGGAGGGCGACTCGCTCAAAGGTCAGCGCATCGAGGGCAGCGGCAATCCCACCGGGAGTCCATTCCTGATTGCGGCTCCGGTCAGTTCGGCATCGGTCGACTTGTGCTTCGATGGTTGGAGATACTTCGTAACATGGGCCAGCGGTCAGATCTGGGGCCGTAAGTACGACCGGTACGGTAATCCGGTCGGGAGCGCATTTCAGGTATCTTCATCAACCTACGGCCAGACCGCGCCTGATGTCACGAGCGGGGCGAATAACCGGTACCTCAACGTGTGGTGTGAATCGCGGGTTTCGCCGGATATCTACGGCAATCTCGATGTTGCCATCAACGGCGTGGCCGAAGAAAAGGGCTCGAGGCGGTCTTTGATCAAGCTTGAGTCGTCGATCGTCCGGGATATGGTGCGAATCCACGGCGGCCGGGGAATCGACCTGCGTCTGTACGATTCATCGGGGAAGAGGGTGGCCACAAGCAAGGCGGGCTACTTCCGCGTCAGCCATCTGCCGGCCGGAATTTACTTCATTGAAGCACCGCAGCAGCGTTGGAAAGTGGTGAACGTCCGTTAAGGGTTTAAGAGTTGGGGGGTGTCCCGACCGAGGGGCGTCCGCTAAGAGTTCAAAAGTTGGGGGCTGTCTCCATCGAGGGAGTAGGAGATCCTGTCGCCGAGTTCGAGTATCGTGTAGTGGTCCGGGAATGTCCCCGGATTTATCACAATCGTATTCTCGATGCGATCTACACCTCGCGCCTCGTGAATGTGGCCGCAGATGACGATATCCGGTTTTGCCGTCTCGATGAACGCCCGAATCGCCCGACTGCCGACGTGACCACCCAGCAAAGTACGGTCGACTTTCGTGCCGTGCGGCGGGGCGTGGGTGAGGAAGAGCCTGAACCGTGCGTGCGGCCGGCTCATATTGATGCCGGCCAGAGTCCGGTCAATCTCATCTTCCGAATACTCCTGGACCGTGGAAAAGGGTGTCAGATTACTGCCTCCACAGCCGAAGACGACGAGATCATTGGTTAGTTCGGCCCGGCCGTGGACGCTGATCTTGCGTTCTTCGAGAAAATCAACCACGCTCGGTTGGTCGCAATTGCCGGAAACCGCCATGATATTTGTGTTGAGTCGGTAGAATTGGTCGATAATCGGCTCGGCATCTCGATCCGAACCGAATTGAGTTATGTCACCGGCGATCAGGAGAAGGTCGGCCTGTTTGATAAGATCGGCGGTTCGTTCGTCACGCAGTCTGCGGCCGTGGTTGTCGGCAAGCGCAAATATCTTCATGCATGTCATCATACTTGGAGAAGACTCGATGTCAAGGCGCATTGCTGGAGTACGAGTTTCGCAATTGTTGAATGTTGAGATTTGACCCCAATTTGGTTCTTGACTTTGACGGTTGGTTGGGTATGCTCTGGGCGATGATGCGTTCGACGACAATTCTCGGGCTCAAACACAATGGGAAGATCGTGATCGGCGGTGACGGCCAGGTGACCTTCGGGGATACGATCATGAAGCACACCGGCAGAAAAATCCGTAAGTTGTACAATGACAAGGTCCTGGTTGGGTTTGCCGGTTCCACCGCGGACGCCTTCACTCTCTTCGAACGATTCGAGGCGAAACTCGAAGAGTTCCGGGGAAATCTGCCGCGCAGTGTCGTCGAATTGGCCAAGGACTGGCGGGCCGACCGGGTTCTGAGACGGCTTGAGGCATTGCTCGCGATTCTGGACCGGGAGCACGCTTATGTGGTGTCGGGTGCCGGCGATGTGATCGAGCCGGATGATGGGGTCGCGGCGATCGGCTCAGGAGGTTCTATTGCCCAGGGGGTTGCGCGGGCCTTGATGAAGCATTCGAAGTTGTCGGCGCGGGAGATCGTCGAGGAAACGCTCAAGATCGTCAGTTCGATTTGCATCTATACTAATAATCAAATATATGTAGAAGAGTTGTAAGAGATGGCTCAAAGAAAGCCCAGAGAGGGCGCAGAGAAGGCTCAAGATGGCCGATAGAGAGATAAGAGCACAAATCCCAATTCCCAAACCGCTTGGGGTGTTTGAATATTGTTTAGATTCTAGCTGTTAATTGTAGGGGCAATTCATGTTGAAAATCCCGACCGAGGGGAATTGCCCGCGACGAGGGCGGTTCGTGTTGAAAATCCCGGCCCCAATGGAAACTGCCCCTACTACTAGAATTAGTAGGCAGGCTCAGGATGACAGAGGCGCCGGGTGGGGGTCGGGGCCTCCCGGCGACCGAAGGCACGCGTTTCTGAGTAGCGTCGGGTCTTGTACCCGACTGCATCTGTTCGGTGGCATGTAAAATGCCACCCTACGACAATCAGTTTCCGAGAGAAATATAGAATCCCTCTCTACATAGTCGTAGCGCCGGTTGGAGGTCTCTGTCTCACGCCGCGTGCTTGACACGAGGCGGAGTCTCCGAGAGGGTTTTATACCCGGCCGGAACATCGGTCTCGGCGTTTGGCCATTATGATTTGGACCATTACCAATTAAGGGAGGCTTCATGAACACACTGATATCACTGCTGGCACTAAGCTTGATCGCCTACCCTGGTGATAAAACCGAGATCCGGGGTTGGCTCGGCATCGAAGTAGACAACCTATCGACCGCCGTGCGCAATGCGCTCAACACCGACTACGGCGTCATGGTCGTCTATGTCAGTCGCGAGTCCCCGGCCGAGAAAGGCGGGCTTGAAGTCGGCGACGTCATCCTCGATTTCAACGGAGAAAAGATCTTCGAGCGCGAGGACTTGGAATACTTGATCCGGCGGAATCCCGATAAAAAGGTTGTGCTGACGGTCCTGAGGAAGAGTGAAAAGAAGAGGCTTACAATGGAAGTGGGATCAATGGAGTACGAGGACTACTGGATCAAGATACCGGCGTTACGATTTCCCGAGGATCTGGAGCGTGCTTTGCGTAGCCTGAAACCGAAGTGGGATGAGGAGATGGACAACATGAAGCGGGAGATGAAGCGATTAGAACGGCAGGTTGATAGTTTGCGCAAGGAGTTGGAGAAGAAGACCAAATTATGATCATAGCCGCACTTCTGCTGTTTGCGTCCGGTGCCGATGACGGGCGCATCGAGGCGCGGTTTGTGTTGACCGCACCGGTCATCGACGGCATCCTTGAAGAGGTGTGGACGCAGGCCGATTCCTCGGACCGCTTCTGCCAGTGCCGGCCGGACGACAAGGGGCCGCCCAGTCAAAAGACGGTGGTTTTTGTGTTGGCCGACCATGAGAACCTGTATGTCGCGTTTCGCTGTTATGATACTGAGCCGGACAAGCTCGTCCTGAGACTCAGGCCCCGGGACGACCAGACCGGCGACAAGGTCGGCCTGTGGCTTGATACTTTCGGCGACAAGACGACGGCTTACGATTTCGAGATAACGGCCGGCGGCGTCATGGGTGACTGCTACATCGCCCAGGACGGTCAACTGGCCGACGAAACCTGGGACGGGGTCTGGTTTGGTGCGGCAAGGCGACAAGAGTACGGCTACACCGTGGAAATCAAGATTCCCTACAAGTCCATCCGTTTCAAGCCGGGCCTTGCCGAATGGGGGGTGAACTTCTATCGTGTCGTCGATCGCACGATGGAAGAAGACTACTGGTTTCCCCAGCGGGTGACCGATTACCTCAAAATATCCCGTTCGGGCATTGTCTCCGGCATCAGGCCGGCGGTTCGGGGCCAGCAGATGGATTTCTATCCGGTCGGCCTGATGCGCTATGAAGAGGGTGAAGCGCGTGATCTGTCGCCGGACGGCGGGCTCGATTTTTTCTGGTCGGTCGATCCTTCGTCCAAAGTACAGTTGACTTTCAATCCGGATTTTGCCCAGATTGAGGCCGATCCCTTTCAGCTCAATCTCACCAAGTACGAGCTGTGGCTCCAGGAACGACGGCCGTTTTTCACGGAGACGCAAGAGCTTTTCTCACCCCCGTATGCGCCGATAACCATTGGCGAACCGATAGCGCTCTACTACTCAAGGCGGATCGGGCGGTCTTTGCCGGACGGGAAGGCGGTGCCGATTCTGTCCGGATTGCGCTACAGCAGCCGGTTTGAACGATTCCAGGCGGGCGTCATGGGCGTTGCCTGTGCCGCGACCGACTACGAGTGCGGGGACGATTTGTTGACTGAACCGCAGAGCTACTATGCGGTCGCCCGTCTCAAACGGGATTTCCTGAACAACTCGGAAGTCGGTTTGCTCTATGCGGGCAAAGAAAACAATGAATACGCAAACCGGGCGATGGGCGTCGACGGTGTCTTGCGGCATGAGGCACTGTCTTTTTCCTTTCAGGGTGCGGGCACGATGATCCGGGATGAGCCGGGCGGCTGGGGAGGTAAGGTCGACGCCGGCTACCAGAAGCGGAACTACTTTGTGGGCGCGGGCGCCAAAGAAATAGGGGCGCAATTCGATCCGGGCGGTGTTGCGCTGCAGCCCTGGAAAGGGCGGCAATACGGCGTGGTTGGAGGGGTTTCTATCTACAACTGGGACCAGTTGCGCAAGGCCTCGACCGGTGCGTTCGCGGGTCGTTCGCAAGAGGCCGGGGAGAGCTATACCGGGTCATATCTTGGCTTTTGGGCAACCTCGGTAGTGAAGGACAATCTCGGTTTTGCCATCGAAGTTCAGAGGAACGACGATTTCGAGGTGGACCGGGAATACGAAACCGTGAGCTACTCGGGCACTTTCTGGACCAACTACAGCAAGCCGGTCTACTTTTCCGGCTCTTTCTACTGGTCGACGCTCTTATACAACTACCGGCGCGAGTACTTTGCCCCGAGCGGGAGCATGGCGTTTCAGACCGCCCTGCGTCCCCGCACGAACGTGAGTATCGGCATAAACATGAGCGACCTCATCGAATGTGATCCGACCGGGGCGATTGTCGCCGACAACGTCGTCTGGTGGCCGCGCGTTACCTGGTCGGTCACCAACAACCTGCATCTGAGACTTGCCGCCGAGCCCAATTTCATCACTGATGTCCACAGCATGAATGTGCTCTTATCCTACAACTTTCGGCCTAAGTCGTGGATCTACGTTGCCTTCAACGAAACGCGCGCAACCGATGAGTTGACTTTCTCGGGCCGGGCCGCGGTGGTTAAGGTGAGGTACTTGATATATTTCTGAACTACCGAATCAGTCTTGCCTTAAGGTAGTTTGCAAGCACGAGGTCAGTTTCGGTCTTGGCGAATTTCTGCAATAGCCGGGTGTCGGAAATGCCTTCGTAAACCGCGATTCGAACCAGGGGGGAGGGGTCGCGGTGGAACGACTTCATCACCTGCAAAGATTTCCTGGTCTTGACTCCGCCCAGGGTCCTGATCAGCAGGCTCTTCAACTGGGGGTCACCGGCGAATCTGAGCCGGGTGGCGATCGAATCAACTACTCCGGCGCCAATCTTGACCAGTCCTTCGCTTGCCGCATATCTAACTCCATAGAACTCGTCATCAAGCAGATCGAGGAGGACGGGGATATCCTCAGGCTGGGCGAGATTTCGAATTCCGTATGCCGCACTCTTACGCACCAGGCCGATGGAATCGCTGGCGGCGGCAACGAGGTGGGGCAGGGCCTTGCGACTGCGGCTGTACCCGAGAGCCGTTGCCGCGGCGCCGCGTACCCGCCAGTCCGCGTCCTGAGCAAACCGGGCAATCCTGGGCACAACACCGTCCCCGGTAAGAGTTGAGTCGTATTTGAAGGTTTCGCTGATGATACGCAGTGACAGACGCAGAGCCCGTGATTCGTCATCGGAACCGCGGTAATCGATACTGGACAAAATCCCGTCAATAGCCGGCATGCCCATCCGCTTGAGCATTTCCTCAAGAGCGCTCATCTCGGATGCGCTTTTGCTGTCGAATTCTTCTATCAGGTATTCAATCGCCGGTTCACCCGAAGTGATGAAGACTTTGCGGGCCGATTCTTTCTCGGCGTTGAACTTGACTAGCAAGGTTGCAGCATACCGGTAAAGGGAATCAAAATTCATGCGGTCAGAACTGGATGCCTGGCTGATCGCAGAGGTCTCAGCCGGAACAATGACCTCTCCAGCCGGAACAACCTGCATGAGGAGGAATAGTAGTGCTACCATATTAATCCCAGTCCATGCCCAGGCCGTAACGGCCTCGCTTCCACAGACCTGACCTGACACCGTGCGAGAAGAAGTCTTTTCCAGCCAGATCAAGCAGGATTCCCAAACTCCCATACTCGCGCCGGAAGTCGCCGTAGCCTTGAGTATTCTGTTCCCGCTTCACAAGATAGGTATCGTCGCCTCCCAGGTCGACCAGGATGCCGTAGCCGTTGGCATTGCCCGCGCCCTGGCTCAAGTCAAAGGCCGAATAGGAGTCGTCGCCCTGTTCATCAAGCAATAGGCCCAAAGAGAGGTCGTGGCCGCAGCCCTGGGACACGCCCTTGCTGGTGTAGCTGTCGTTGCCCTTCTTGTCGATGAGTACTCCGATCGTGACATGGGTGCCGCAGCCCTGCGCGTACTGGTACGAAATGTACGAGTCGTTGCCATCGTAGTCGACCAGTCCGCCGATGGCGTACCAGTAGCTTGATCCTTGGCCGAAAATATCGGATACGTACGTGTCGTTACCCCGGTAGTCGGTGAGGATTCCGAAACTGCCCGAGATTTCCGGCCGCGAGCCGATCGAGAAGCCCTGGGACAGGCTGAGATAATGGTCAAGGTATCTAATCTCATCAAGGTACTTCCCGCCCGCAAAATAATTGTCGTTGCCGCCGCGGTCGGACAGCAGGCCTACCCCGTATTCTTTGCCGAAGCCCTGTGCGTACATGGCCGCGTGATAGATATCATTGCCAGCAAGATCGGCAAGGATACCGATGCCGAACCCGCCGGCGCCCTGGGTGAACGTGTCGCCGAAATAGCGATCATGACCTTCCCGGTCGACGAGCAATCCGACGCCGAACGCCCCGGCTCCGAGCGAGAAATTCCCGGCATCATAGCGATCGTTCCCCTTATGGTCGATCAGGATGCCGATACCGAAATACCCGCTGCCGAAGGAGTAGTTCCCACCGCGGTAGACGTCGTCGCCGTCCAGGTCAACGATGATCGAAAACGAGCCGGCCGCGCACTGAATATCATCATAAGTATCGTTCCCGCCAAGATCGATGATCAGGGCGTATTTGCCTGTGTACGTATTGTCGGTCGGCCCGCCCACGACGTATTCGCCGAAATCGGTCCGGCCGTACGCGAGAACCTCGCCTCGAACGCCGGGTGCGCGCCGCCGGGCCTTGATACCGGCGAGATCCTGGCCCTGGTACGCGTTGACAAGCTGAATGGTTTCATAGGCCAGCCGGCACAAGGTCGGGTAGTCGATTGCCGCTGCATGGTTTTTCAGCCAGACGGTCAGCGAATCGGCCTCGCGTTCATCTTGTTTTTCTTCCTCAATTGTCTCAGTCGGTATCGGATCAAAGTAGGTCAGTTTTTCGAAGACCCGCGCCAGGCCGGGCGGCGCTTCCCGGAAGACGGCCTGTAGTTGCTGATGCATCAATCGCAGATGAGTCAGGAGCAAGGGGAAACTGGGCTCGGGCCGGGCGGTGATGCGGCATTCGATCCCAAGCATGCCGGCCAGAGTCGGGAAGTACGAATCAGGCTCGGCGGTGTGGGTAAGCAGGGCAATCGAATCGACAAATGCGGCGGCATCGAGAGGCTGTCGGTACAAACGGGTAACGGTGGACAACCGATAGGGGTCCGGGATTGAGAAGTCGCTGCGGATCGAGATGTCGCGCCGCGTGAATCCGACATAACTTAGCGCAGAATCAAGCATCTGGGGCAACTGAAGCTGGGCGAGCAAGAGGAGCAGAAGCATGGAAGATTATAGGGGATATTCAATCGGCTGTCAAGCGTCACGGTTGACCGGCCATTCAAAATCCGAAGGAAACGCGGTCGGATCTAAAATCCGACCCTACATGAGGCAACGTAGGGTGGCATTTTATATGCCACCGAACAGATGCTGAAGATTGGAATAATGGAATGGTGGAGTCGTGGAATGATGGGGTGCCGGAGTGGTGGAGTGATGGAATCATGGAGTGGTGGCATCTTTGCGCCCTTGGCGCCAGCCCATTGTTGTCATTGCGAGGAGCGAAGCGACGCGGCAATCTCATTCGTCATGTATCATCGCTGTAATCGGCTGTCCCATCACTGTAATCTACGGGACTTTGTGCCGACATCACCGGCATCGACGGTGCCCTGCACCTATATCATCGCTGTAATCGAAGAATACCTCTTGACTTTATATAGAACTGGCTATAATAATTGTAGTTAAGTGCGGGAGGTGTTCAAAATTTCTATGTGTTTGTTGATCTTTGTGATTTAGGTGTTATAAGGAGGTTAGATGAAGGTAAGGTATCTCTTTTTGTTCCTGCTCCTGGTTTGTTCGGCAGGCCTTGCCTTGCCGGTCAAGCCCGACGTGGATGTTGTCAGCAACACGCCTTCCGAAGTAAGGTTGCGCATCAACATCTCGGACATTATCCAGACCCAGGTCAAGACTGAACGAGGAATGTTCACCGAACTGACCCTGCCTGAATACAGCTATTCGGACGAAGTCGGTCGCCCTCAACTGCCCATGATAAGGGAATACATCGAAATCCCTCAGGATGCTGATGTCAGGGTTGAGGCCCGGGTGATCGCGAGCCGCCGGATTGACCTGAAGTACCGGCTTGTTCCCAAGCAGCCGTCGGTTTGCAAGACCGGGGCACCGCCGCCTTTTGCGTTTGACGAAAAGGCTTACGCGGTTGACGGCGTCTATCCCGAAGAGCTGGCCAGGATCGAAGGCATTGTGCAGGTGCGTAACCACCGGCTGGCGGTGCTGTCGGTCAACCCGGTGCTGTACAACGCAGCGCGCAATGAGATCATCCTCCATTCGGGTCTGGAGGTCGTCATCCGTCTGGCGGGCGGGAACCTGGCCCGGACCCAGAGTCTGCACCAGGACTACTTTTCTCAGCCCTTTGAAGACGTACTCTCCGGCGTCGTAAAGAACTACCGGCGACCCGAGCTTCTCGGTCCGCCCTTGCCCATCGGCTACTTGATAATCGTACCTGATGCCTGGTACAACAACGTCCAGCCGCTTGCCCAGTGGCGCCGTAAAAAAGGCTATCGGGTGACGGTGACTAGGATATCCCAGATCGGCGGCGGCGACACGACCCGGGTTCGCACTTACATTCAGAGCCAGTACAATACAGCGCCGGTGAGGCCGACTTTCGTGGTTCTGGTCGGCGATGCGGCCGACATCCAGCCCTACTCGGGCAGTGCAATCGGCGGCCGGCCTACCGACCTGTACTACTCAACGATGGCGGGCAGTGACTACTTCCCGGACCTGTACCTTGGCCGGTATTCGTTTGCCAACGCCGGACAGCTCGACACGTTCGTGCTCAAGGTTCTGAAGTATGAGAAGTCAAACTGGACCCAGCCGGACAGCTTCTGCAAGAAGGCGTATTTCATTGCATCGAATGACGGCGGCAGTCATCAGATCGCTGAGAGCACACACCGGTATTCCATGCGGCATCTGAGGACGTACGGCGTGACTTGCGATTCGCTCTGGCTTTACGGCAACACCGGCACGCCGGTCGACGTCGCGATCAACAACGGACGGGCCTGGGTGATGTATTCGGGCCACGGCGACTGGGATCGCTGGGCCGACAACGGCTACACGGTCGCCAATGTGCATGCCCAGAACAATCCGGACAAAAATCCCCTGGTTGGCACATTCGCCTGCCTATCCGGTGATTTCACGTATCCTGAGTGTTTCTCCGAAGCCTGGATCAGGAACGGTTTCAAGAGCGCCATCGGCAGTCTGGCTTCGGCCACGTATTCTTACTGGGACGGCGACGACTGGCTGGAGCGGGGCATGTTCAAGACGACGCTCGACTCAGCCACTGAATGGACCATGGGTGCGGTCAACCGCGGTAAGATGTGGGTTCATGTGTACAACAGCAGTAACTCGCTCTACTACCATCAGACCTACAACCTGTTGGGCGATCCATCGATCGAGATCTTCTATGACCGGCCCAAGACGCTGAGCGTGACGCATCCGGCGGTCATCCCGGTCGGCAGCTTCAATCTCAACGTGAATGTTACCACCGGCGGTAATCCCGTGGCCCATGCACTGGTTGCCGCAGTGGCCAAGGCCGACACCGTGATTCACCGGGTCGCGTACACCGATGCTTCCGGCAACGTGACGCTGGCCATCAACTCCATGGCCCCGGATTCTCTGTTTATTACGGTGACCGGACGCAACCTGAAGGTCTACGAGGGATGTGCGTTGATCCGCTCATCTGGTCCGTATGTCGGTTACCTGCGGAGCTTCACCAGCGACCCGGCACCAGGCGGCAACAACAACGGGCAACCCAATCCGGGCGAAACCGTCTACTTGCCGGTCTGGGTGAAGAACTACGGGAATGCCCAGGCCAACAACGTCACGGGCCGGCTCAGGCTCAAGGCGGCTGATCCATACATAACGATCCTCGATTCATCGTGCACCTTCGGCACGATTCTCGCGGGCGATTCGGCCCGGTCGAATCCTGATTTCCGGTACCGCATCGCGGGCACCTGCCCGGATCGTCATCCGGTCAACTTCACGCTCGTCTGCACCGGCGACTCGGTTTGGTCCTCGGATTTCTCGCAAGTCGTTGGAGCTCCGATTCTTGCGTTCGCCTCGGTCTCGATCGTCGACACCATTGCCAACGGCAACCGGAACCGGGTGTTTGAGCCGGGCGAAACCGTACTGGTCTACGTGCAGCTTGGGAACAGCGGTTCGGCTGCGGCCACGAGCGTGGTGGAAAGCTTGACGACGAACAGCAGCTACGTTTCGATTGTCCGCGGCGTCGCTAACTACGGCACGATCAATGCCGGCGGCAATGCAACTTCGAATCCGCCCTACATCATGTGTGCCAGCCCGACGACCCCGGTGCCGCACTTCGCGAATGTCTTTGAGACGGTGAACGGCACGAGTTATGTCAACCACCGGTTCCTGGATACTTTCCAGGTTACGGTCGGACGCACCGGCTGGCGCGACAACGTCGAGGACACGATGGTTACCCGCCAGTACACGCGGGAAGCCTTATGGCACTCAACGACGCGGCGGGCCAATTCACCGACCCACTCTTGGTGGTGCGGAAATCCGGCAACCGGTCAGTACGAGAACAATATGAACGCATCACTGACCACGCCGGGGTTCTTCATCGGGTCCGGTGATACGGCGCTGCGCTTCTCGACGTTCTACATCATGGAGACGAACTGGGACTACGGCTATGTCGAGGCTTCAACCGACAACGGTGCGAGCTGGAGTCAGATTACGCGGTTCAACGGCAGCTCGGGCGGGTGGACCTGGTACAATTCCAGGATCACCTACTTGCCGGGAACGACCTTGAGGCTTCGCTTCCGCTTCACTTCAGACGGTTCCGTGCTGTATGAAGGCTGGTTTGTCGACGATATCAACATCTTCAATGGCGTTGATGTCGCCGAGGAGCTAGTCGAGCGTGCTCAGATTACGACCGAGCTGTTTGCGTCCCGTCCCAACCCGTTCGCCAAGGCGGTATGTCTTACTTATGCGCTGCCCAGCGAGCGGAAGGTGAAGGTGGCCGTCTATGACGTGACGGGCCAGCTGGTGGACGTTCTCGTCGACCAGAAGATGCGGGCCGGTCAGTACAGTGTGGTCTGGACCGGAGTAGATCGACGCGGCCGGAAGCTTCCCAACGGCGTCTATTTCACGCATGTCGAACTTGGCCAGTGGAAGACGGTCAAGAAGATCATCATGATAAGATAAGGCAAGCATCATCTGAAGCTCGGGGGCCATTCCGGTCCCCGAGCTTTTTTTCGGACCGGCATCGATGGCCGAGATGAGATGAGTTCTGACTAAGGAGTGGTTAGATCTGCACTCCCCGGCAGTTTGCGAAGATCTCTTGACATTTCAGATATCCGGCATACAATTCAAGTAAAAGGCAGCTGTGTTTTGTACGAATAGAGACGAATTAGAGAATGGCTGTCGACGAATAATCATCAGGTGTTCTTTCTATTAGACATATAAATCTAACTGAGCCGTCTAAGGATATATGCATAAATCACAATCGTCAAAAATATGATTATCATAGGCGAACCGAATAATGATATAAGAAAGAGGCTCTGCGATTTGCTGAGCAAAGAGCGGATTATCGGCGTGACGACGATCTCCGATGTCCTGGAGACACTGTGTAAATTCAGAAATCATATCGATTTGATAATAATCAACATCGCCTTACTCAATGAAATTCTCTCTAATCATATGCTTCAGAGATTGTGCCAGAGATTGGGGACAAGAGAGCCGCCCACGGTTGGTTATTTTACGAATGGCCAGAAGGCCCTAAAGGAGGATCTGAAGAGAGACCATGCGAATCTTATTTTGATCGAGTACGGCGAACATCGCGAAAGCTTTCCCGAGCATTACCTATCGACTCTAAAACAGATCTATCCTGCCATAAACGTTGACGTCGAAAGAGCAAAAGCGAGTTGGGCAGAACAAGAGCAGGATCAGAAATTCGTCGACATCCAGGAATGGCTCGGGGAAGAGGGTTTTCTGGAAGGGATCGAGAAGGAGGAACCGAGAGCAGAGATCAAGAGTACAGCGAAACCATTGTCGTCAGCGGGTAATCTTCCGGCTCAAGAACCGACAAACCCCAAAGCCCAGCCGGCCAAAGAGGAGGTGGATTACAAGAAACTTTATCTTGAACTTAAGAAGAAACACGATGAGCTCTTGAGCTATGTAAATGAATTAATGGATTCAGTCAAGAAACCTGATAGCGTCAAGATCGAAAAGAGTTGAATGGCCAAGCTTAAATCATTAGGAAGGTTCTTTATATCGATTAGGAGGTAGTAAAATGAAGAAGTTCGTGTACCTGACCGGTATCATCGCGGCGGCAAGTTTGCTGCTTGGTTTTGTGGCTAGGCTCTTTTTCTTTGACAAGGTTCTTCTTGGCATCCACGCCTTGACCTTCCTGCGGGTCACAAACACAATGCTGCTTTTCGCAATTGCCCTCCTCCTTTTCGAGTACGTGAATAGAAAATAACCGCACATACGACGCCAGCTATTAACGATTGCGACATTTAAGAATATATGATGGTGATTTGCGCTTGGATCCAAATGACACACCCACGGCCCCGGGGTCTGTCAATGCTGGACCGCAACCCCCTCCCTTGACAAGCCCATTCTTTCGCATATAATCCTGGATGCCGCTACTTCTGATTCTTGATGGTGCTCTTGGGGACATCTAATTTACGAATAGAATCATCAGGTTGGGATCTTGAGAATAATTGGCCGCGATTATGAAGAAACGTAACGTCGAAAAAAGTGGAATAGTAATCTACCAGGCCAAAGACGGTCCAAGGTTAGAGGTGCGTTTGGAAAAGGATACTGTTTGGCTTGACGCGCATCTCATTGGGAGAGTCTTTGATATAGATAGATCTGTTATCGTCAAACACATCCGGAATATTTATGAATCCGCAGAGTTACGGGAGAATTCAACCTGTGCAAAAATTGCACAGGTTGCCGCAGATGGGAAAATTAGAAGAATGAATCTCTACAGTCTGGACATGATCATCTCGGTTGGATATCGGGTTAATTCCAAGCGTGCCACGCAATTCCGCATCTGGGCAACCAAGACGCTGAAAGAGCATTTGATTCGAGGATATACGATTAATGAAAAGAGATTAGCGCAAACGCAAGAAAGATTCAGAGAACTGCAAAGCGCGATTGATTTGATGCAAGACAAGGCCAGGCATGAAGTTCTGTCGGGGCAAGAGCGGCAGATCCTGAACCTGCTTGCTGATTATTCTAAAACTCTTACGCTACTTGAGCGGTATGACAAACAAGACGTCTTGCTTATCAACAAAGCGAAGGGGAAGTATATTCTGATGTATAAGGATGCTAAGCGCATGATTCAGAGAGTCAAAACCGAACTGACAATTAAGAGAGAGGCAAGTGATCTATTTGGACAGGAATCCGGCGGAAAATTAAGGGCAGTCGTAGGTGCGGTTTATCAAACTTTCGACCGCAAGGAATTGTATCCGTCGTTGGAAGAAAAGGCAGCGCACCTCTTGTATTTTGTCATCAAGGACCATCCTTTTGTAGATGGCAACAAGCGCATCGCTTCTTTTCTGTTTGTTTATTTCCTGGATAGAAGTAACTATCTGTATAAAGAAAACGGAGAGAGAAAAATTAACGATAACGCCTTAACTGCCCTGGCTCTGCTTATTGCTGAAAGCGACCCGAAAGAAAAGGATATTCTAATCAGAATTATTACCAATCTTTTAGGCGAATAACTATGCTTCACGAAATCCTTGTTTTATTTAGAACCAGATTACCGCGAATGCAGACGGATGAGATTGCCGCGGCCTAGGGCCTCGCAATGACTCCGTTTAGACTTCCAGTCTAACGGGGCAGGCTTATAAGCGTTAGAACGTTTAGAGCAAATGTAGTCGCAGGCTTCAGCCTGCGTGATGGGCGGCTTCCTGATTCGCTGATACTCTGATCCGCTTGCCTCCGGCATCGATTACAGCGATAGGACGTCAACCCATGACTCCATCACTCCACCATTCCATCCGTCAACGCGTCCATCGTCCGAGTGAGCAGCGCGAACGATCGTCCCTCATCCATTGACACGGCCCCGGGGTCTGTCAATCCTGGAGCGCAACCCCCTCCCTTGACAAGCCCATTCTTTCGCATATAATCCCGTATGCCGCTACTTCTCAAGCTGTTCGCGGTGAAAGCAATCGGTACGATAATCGGCGGTGTTTTTCTGTTCTCCCGGGGAAGCCCTGGTTTTGAACGCATTACGCCGCGGGCGGTGGGCGAGACCTTAGTGGTCGAGGCCGTGCTCAAGAACGGCTTCAACAAGGGCTTGGATGAGATAATCATGAGCGGGACCGAGGTCGTCCTGGGCTACGGCGTGACTCTGCTCGAACGCGGCCCGGGCGGCGAGGTAGTGACCATACGGCATGAAGAGGTCCATCAAGAGATCAGTTATCGACCCGCGCTAAGTGAATACTGGGTCATTAAGAATTCCGACACTCTCAACTTCAGCGACCTGGTCAAGGCTAAAGAGGCGGTAAGCCGGTTGAGATTGGAGATAATGCCGCTGTCGGCCATGAACTCCCGGAGCCAATTCGCCTTCAAGCTTGACGCCGCGCTTAACACCGTGGAGATCGAAGCGCTCAACGTCAAGGAATTCGACCTCAACGCATTCTGGAACTACAAGTACCCCAGGAAGACATCGGATTGGTTCTCGGTCGCCCAGTTGCCGGGGATGGATCGACCATGACCCTGAGGACGAAATCGATTCTGATTTTGGCCCTGATATCTTTTGTTTACACGGGGGTGCTCGTCGGGTTTATGTTCTATATGACGACGACTACGATAAGCCTTTGGGACAACAACAATATCGAAAAGGGTCTGGTCATTGCCGTGAACAGCGCCATGAGTCCTTTGGAGCAGACTCAGGCCGAGCGGGCGCTCCGGACCTACCGGCAGCTGAAGGGCCTGCGCGGGCTTTTTGAATGGCAGGCGGTCGGTTTCGCACTGGTTTTGGGGGTTGTCCTGTTTCTTGTGTCGCTTGCCGTCATGTCTTTTGCCCTGGTTCGGATGACGAGGCCCCTTAACGAGCTGGGCGCGGCGCTGGGTAAGGCCGGGGAGGGTGACTTGGATGTCAAGATTGCGGCACCGAAGAGCGAGATCGGCCGGGTCATCAACGCCTACAACAAGATGACCGTGCAATTGAAGAAGAGCCGTGAGGACTTGAAACGGGCGGAGCGTATCGCGGCGTGGCAGGACGTGGCGCGGGTGCTGGCGCACGAGGTCCGTAATCCCCTGACCCCGATCCGGCTGGCCACGGAGCGGCTGGTCGAGCGGTACCGGGTCAAGGCCCACGATTTCCCGGACATACTGAAGACCGGCAGTGAAGTCATTCTGAGCGAGATTGCCGCCCTGGAGAGGCTGGTGAAGGAGTTCTCGGGTTTTGCGCGTCTGCCGGCGCCGGTGATGAAACCGGTGGCGGTCAACAAGCTGGTCGCGCGCGTCGCGGAAAGCTATCAGGATTTTTCGAAAAACGTAAAGCTCAAGGTGATACTTGATCCCTCGGTCGGCGACCTGCTTCTGGACGAAGAGTTGATGAAGCAAGTCTTCTCCAACATAATGAAGAACGCCCTTGAGGCGATGGAGGGCGTGCCGGGCGAGATCGCAGTCCGGACGATACGCCGGGGTCAGGAGTTCTGCATTGAGTTTGAGGATACGGGCCGGGGCATCCAGCCCGATCTGGTTGACCGGATCTTCGAACCCTACTTCACCACCAAGGCAAAGGGGACCGGCCTCGGGCTGGCCGTGGTCAAGCGTATCGTCAACGAACACGGTGGTGATGTTTCAATCGAGAGCGAGTTGGGCAAGGGGACGAAAGTGGCGATCACGATTGTCCAAGCCGGCAACGAGTCGGAAAACTGACCGGAGGTCCCGAGGGACAAGTGAGCGAGGTATGGCGAAAGTACTGATCATCGACGATGAAGCGAACATCCAGAAGAGTCTGGGTGAGATTCTGGAGGATGAGGGACATGAGGTCCTGACCGCCTCGAACGGAGAAAACGGCCTGGTCCAGCTCAAAGCCGAACCGGTCGATGTCGTGCTGCTGGATATCAAACTGCCCGGCATCGATGGTCTCGAGGTGCTCAAGCGCATCAAAGAGGGCGCGCCGGCGACGGTCGTCATCATGATTTCCGGCCACGGCACCATCGAGGCGGCGGTCGAGGCGATGAAGAGCGGGGCTTATGACTTCATGGAGAAGCCGCTCAGCATGGAAAGGGTGCTGATCACGGTCGGTCATGCCGTGGAGCGGCGTACGTTCGACCTGGAGCGGAAGGAGTGGCTGGAAAAAGAAGACCGCCGCTATCAGATGATCGGGGAGTCGGCCCCGACCAAGAAGATATGGGATGATATCCAGCGGGTTGCGCCGACCAACGCCCGGGTCTTGATCAGCGGTGAGAGCGGCACGGGCAAGGAACTCGTCGCGTACTGGATTCATCGGCTGAGCACGCGGCGCGACCGGAATCTGGTCAAGGTCAACTGCGCGGCGATCCCGAAAGAACTCATCGAGAGCGAACTCTTCGGGTACGAGAAAGGAGCTTTTACCGGGGCCGCGGCGCGCAAGATCGGCAAGTTTGAACAGGCCGACAAGGGCACGATCTTCTTAGATGAGATCGGGGACATGGATTCACATACCCAGGCCAAGGTCCTGCGGGTCCTGGAGGACGGCGAGTTCCAGCGCATCGGCGGATTAGCCTCGATCAAAGTCGATGTGCGCATCGTTGCCGCGACCAACAAGTCGCTGCCCGAAGAGATAAAGAAGGGGGATTTCCGTACCGACCTTTATCACCGGATCAACGTTTTTCAAATCTACATCCCGCCGCTGCGGGAACGGCGGCAGGACATTCCCATTCTGGCCCGGCATTTCGTCAACGTCTACTGCATGGAAAACGGCATCAAGCTGCGCGCGTTGAGCAAGAACGCGGCGAGCTATCTATCCGCGCTCAACCTCGGAGGCAACGCCCGGGAGCTGAGGAATTTTGTCGAACGGGCGATAATCTCGTCAGGACCGGACGAAATCGACGTTGATGCTTTCCAAAGCAGCGGCGCCGCCGGTTCGGGGAACGAAGAAGATATTTTCGCCCAGGGTAAGTCATTGATTGAAGCCAAGCACGCGCTGGAGAAGAAGTACATCGAGACTCAGCTCGCCCTGAACGGATGGAATATCACTCGAACCGCCGAGAAACTCGGGATTGAGCGGTCGAACCTGTCGCGCCGTATGAAGCAACTGGCGATCAAGGCCCCTTAGTGTCATTAGTGTGCTGTGCCATAAATGACTTACATGTAAGAAGCTCATTTTATGGCACATTGAAGGGGTGCGGGGAAGAGGCGTCCCCGCGCTTTTGGGGTAACAGTGACCCGAAGCGAAGTGAAGGGGAACGCCATAGGGGCGGAGCCCCTTTGGAAGTGTCGTGTCTTGTGAACAAGACTAATGTAAATGAATTTGCGGGACACGACACTAGCTGCGATGTGTCTTCATGTTGTCTATGAGTATCATAAGAGATACGGAATGAGAATGACATTGCCTGAAAAATCAGCACTTAGCGCAGGGTACGGATTTTGCACTTAATAGGAGCGCAAGGAGGCAAAAAATGAAAATACTCAAAGCAACAATCATCGCCGGTCTGGCCGCTTTCCTCGTAGTTTCTACGGTGGGATGTCCGGCTACAAAGACCACCAAGGATATCGCCGACGACGCCCTGGCGGTTCTCAAGTCATTGCGCGGTGCTGCGGGCAAGGCCTCGAGCACCAAGGGTGAGGCTTCTTTCTTTGCCGCATTCAAGGTTGACTCTTTCTACCTTGACGAGACGAAGAACGGGGTTTTGACTCAGGGATGGATCTACTGGGATGACAACGACACGCCGGCCGACACGTCGGACGATGTCTTCTCGTTCCGGGGCAAGAACGTCTATCTCGACTGGAACTACACCGAAAACTGGTTCATGAAGCTCAACGTCGATACCTTTGACCGCCGGCTGGAAATGGCGATCAAAAACGTCAACACGTCGGAGTCCCTCCACGTGAACTTCGGCAAGGTTTCGCGTTCCGGCGGACTGCAGAGCGGTCCGGGTCAGTATTCCAATGTCAATGACACCCTCGACGTGACGATGGGCATTCACCATGCCAACACGCCCAACAACTGGGATGACAACTACTCGTTTCTCGAGTTCGTTCTCTATGACACCTCGACCGATCCAGCGCATCCGTACTGGGTTCATGCCGACTTCCGTCCGGCCAATTCCGGTTCCGGCGAGATCCACGACACCGACGGCAACGGTGAGGTCGTCTCGACTTTCGAGTGGGACGAGTTCGGCCGCGGTACTCTTGTCGTGGGTGGTGATATCTATCCGTTCAAGTGGTAAGTGCAAGGTGCGCGGGGCTCCATGCGGGGCTCCGCGCTTTGGCAAGCAAGGAGAGAACATGAAACAAGTCCTGGTCCTGGTTCTAAGTAGCCTGGTGTTTTTTTCGGCTTTGTGGGCGGACGGGGACTCGACCGACACGCGGGTGCTCAATCAGCCGTTGCTCAAGACCAAGGTCAAGCGCGAGATCGTCATCGCCAAGGATCCTTTTCTGGCGGGTTTGCTGAGCGCCGAGATGCCCGGCCTCGGTCAAATGTACTCCGGCAAGTGGCTCAAGGGCGGGCTCTTCCTGGTCGGTACCGTAGGCTGTTACGTTATTGCCAACGCGTACAGCCAGAAGGCCGGGGATCCTCTCTTGACCGATGAATCAATCAAGAAATACGAGAGCATGTCCGGGTTGTTTGTGCTGGCCGGCCTTTCAATGCACGTCTGGAACATAATCGATTCTTACAAGACCGCCAACCGCCACAACATTCGGATGCTGGAGAACCGGGCGCGGCTCGGCGGTTTGGACCTTGGCCTTGCCTATCGGAACGAGAAGGCATCAGTCTACTTGGCCAGAGAATTCTAGTGTAGTGTCCCACAAATGCCTTTCCTGTCATTCTGACGGAGTCCCCCACACGGGAATACCGAAGAATCTCAAGAACAAGAGTCTTGTAAAAACTGACCGGAGATAAGTTTTGGGCGCAGTTAGGGTTCATCTGAGCCACGAGAATCAGACAAGCTACCCCGCCGCCAAAGGACGGTGCTTGTGGGGTGGCGGTCTGACTTTTGATAAATCGCAGGTAACAAAAACCAGTGATAGTTTTATGAAATGGGGTAATCGGGCGAATATGAAACCGCAAGCCCAAAATTTATCGTCGTCAGGAAAATACACGAGTCGTGTCAAGAACTAAGACATTGGAGGAACGATGCTGCAATTACTCCCTCTTTTTGCCATTATGCTCAGCGGCGAATTCAATCTCTCGAAGCTTTCCCATTCCGGGAAGCCGGTTTTTCAAGCCGAGCGTGTCACGATCGACCAATTGAAGCCGTTCTTCGCGGCTGATCTGATTGTCGGATACCCGGATTCTAACGAGGTACGCATCATCAAGGGTTCGTACAGTCTTGACGGACGCATCATCATCGTCAACCACGGGACGCTGATTCTTGATACTTGTACTTTCACTCACCGCGGCGATGCCTACGTCCTGAACAACGGCCGGATGATCGTCCGGGGCGGCAGTTACACTGTGCTCCAGCAGTATGCGTACACGTACGGGGGAATGGTCGTCGAGAACGGCGAGCTTAATTTTCAGAATACGACGCTGTCTTTCAACGGCCAATCATGGGGTATAGGACTGCTGGACAGCGCCCGGTACAACGTGCTCAACGTCAACCTGACCAACGGCTTTATAACAAACTCGATGATGCACAAGTCGAGGGTCAACGTGCGAAACACCAACATTGCGGGCGAATTCCTCGTTTCCGACAGTGTCAACGCATACTTTAACCGGGTCGATTTTGTCCTGATTTGGCTCTACTTTCCAGATTCGAGCCGGGTCGATTTGAGGCTGCCGAAGTCGGATTCAGGCTTCCTGGTGCACTATGAGATCAGACCGGGTTCGCCCGGTGTGCAGGGCATCAAATATACCATGGTTGTCGACAGTTCGAACAACGTCAACTGGGGAACGTTTCCCCTGAAAGGCTGCGATGCGTCGATTCGCAACTCGCGGCTGCGCACCACGGGCCTGATTGTCGGCGGCTCGGGGACGCAGGAGCTGAACGGGATTGTCAACAACAGCACCTACTATAATTATACCCTGCCGCTGACCGACCGCCGGTACTATTTGGACAGCACCAAGCTTTTCACCTGGAACGTTTACGCCTTTGATTCGGTCAATCTGACGATACGCAGTTCGGTATTCGGCGAGGCGTGTGCGTGGGGCGAACCAGTCTTGTGGATTGAGAACTCCATCTGCGACGGCTCGGGCGGCTACCTTGGCGTCTTTGACTCGTGCCAGGCGTTCGTCTACCGCTCGACGGTGAATAGTCAGACGATTAGCGGAGTCCACGCGTTGCTGGTCGGCGTCGAATCGAACTTCCGGGTCGGCGCGATAAACTCGGCGCGGATGTCCCTGATGGTGTTCATTAATTCATTCTACGATAGCCGGCCGGTCGCCAATGACACGTCCTTCATCTACATTGGTCTGGTCAATCCTCCGCCCAGTCCGTCGATCAACAGCCTGATCAGGGTCACCGGCACGGCGACGATGGTTCCCGGCCCGTACAACCCGGTGCGCTTTGAGCGCTATCGTCTGCTGTACGGACCAGGGCAGAGTCCGACGCAGTGGTTCCAGATCGGCACGATTCACACCAGTCCGGTTGAGAACGACACGCTGGAAAGGTGGAACACCAACGGCTTGTCGGTCGGCTGGTACACCCTGCGGCTGATAATGCGCAACACCAACGGCGACACGGTGGACGTCCTCCGGCAGGTCTACTTGAACGCACCGGGCGTTGAAGAGGAAGCGGCCGCCCAGCTGGTCAGGTTCGAGATTCTCTCGGCCAACCCGGCGCGTCGTGATCTGGCACTGCGCTACGTCCTGCCCCGGAGTCTGGATGTCTCGATTGAGATCTACAACGTGATCGGGGAGAGGGTGACGACGCTCTTTTCCGGGCGGCGATCCGCGGGCGAGTACGCGGTGGTGTGGAAAGGGACTGACGACCGGGGTAAGCACCTGCCGTCCGGCGTCTACTTCTGCCGTTTCCAGGCCGGGGCGCAGGAGGTCAGAAGAAAGACGGTGCTGCTTGATTAGTGCGTGTTGCGGAAATGTCTCGCTGTCATTGCGAACCCCGACGTTTAACGTCGGGGTGTGGCAATCTCATCATTTTTCACAAGATTCCGGCCGGGTATAAAACCCGGCCCTACAGGTGCCGATTGGAAATTCTAATATCGAAATACTAAATACCGTCTCGTGCCGGAGACTCTGTCGCATCTCGACATGAGGCATAAACAATTCTTAAATCCCAATATTCAAACTGTAGTGTACTCCTTGGGACATTAGGATTTGTTATTTGTTTATGATTTCGTGCTTCGGATTTCGGATTTGACTGTAACGTAGGGCGGCATTTTATATGCCGCCGGGAGGTTGTCATCCTGAGTCTCCCTCCGGGACACAGGCGTGCCGTCCGGGGCGAAGGATCTAATTGAGACTCTTCGTTGCACTCAGAGTGACAGGAAGAAGATAAACAAATCAGGGCGGCATTTTATATGCCGCCGACACCGATGCGGCCGGGTGTAAAACCCGGCCCTACGGTCCGGTAACCATGCGCCATCAGCCATATGCCGGGTAGTCCCGGCGTTGACAAGGCCCGGGTTATGATGTATAGTAGAAGAACAGGGCGGTGGCTTGGCCAGAACCGAAAGAAAGAAGCCGAAAACTAAGAACATTCTGACTTTAGACTCGAAACTGCGTTTCCCGCATGCGTTGCTCATCGATGCGTCGGCCGGTTCGGGTAAGACCCACACCTTAACCTTGCGTTTTGTCCAGTTCCTCCTTTCATCCCGGATCACCCGCAACGACCTGACCAACCTGCTGGCCGTCACGTTCACCAACAATGCGGCCCGGGAGATGAAGCAGCGGGTACTGGAATGGCTCAAGACGCTGGCGCTGGGCATCGACGGTGAAGAGCGGTTCCAGACCGGGCAGTTGGTCAGCCTGGGGCCCGACGAGATTACGCGGCGGGCTGGTGCCGCGGTCGAACAGATACTCGACCGTTTTCCGGATCTCCACATTCAGACGATCGACAGCTTCATGAACCGGGTGTTGCGCGCCTCGGCCCACGAACTCGGCCTGCCGCTGGAAGTCGCGATCACGGAATCCTATGAGGGGCTTGTTGACGAGGCTTTGGAAGCAACACTTCAGGAGATCGGGGGCGAGATTCCTTTTGACGCGATTGAACGCTTTCTCGATTTGCTCAACTCCGAGGCGAACCGCTTCATTTGGCGTCCGGTCGAGGAGGTGCGCCGGAGGTTCGGGCGCTTCCTGCAGGAGGAAGGAAAGGTAACCGAGGAGCTCGATTTTGCCGACCGGTGGACCGAAGTGGAAGCGGGGTTCGTCCGGCTGGACGGTCTGCTCGGGCAATGCGACCGGTTGGGCTATGCGAAGTGGACTAAGGATTCGGTGCGCGCGGCGGTCACGAAACGGGACGTCGGTGAGCTGATCGACAAGTTCGATCCGGAAGCACTCTGGTTTATGCGACGGCGGAAGAACTGGGCCGAGGCGAAATCGGCCTGCCCCGAGCTTGCGTCGGTGGTCGGCGAGATGCTTGAAACGTATGCCCGGACGCGCTATACGCATTTCGGCCTTTTCTACCGCCGGTTCAAGGCGATGCTTGAGAAGACGAAACGGAAACAAGGCGTAATCCACTTTGATGACATTAACAAGAAGCTGGCGAGCTATATCAGCCAGGATTTGATTCCGGAAATATACTACCGCCTGGGCGACACGCTTTATCACTTTCTCCTCGACGAGTTCCAGGACACGGACTGGGTACAATGGGAGAATATCAAGCCCTTGCTTGAGGAGGCTTTTGCCAAGGAAGGTTCCTTTTTCGCGGTCGGAGACATGAAGCAAGCCATCTACATGTTCCGCAAGGCCGACTATCGCATTATGTACCGGATGGCCCGGGCGATCAAGGAAGGTACGGGCTACGGCGACGCGGGCCTTCCGGCAAGCGTCGTCGACCGTGCCGAGATCACGACCCTCGAGGAGAACTTCCGCAGCGGGGGCGTGATTCTGGAGTACGTGGCGCGGATTTTCAAGGACCGCCTGCCGAACCTAAGCGAAGCGGTGGCGCTGAGCGACGACCGCACCGGTTTGACCCGGTACGAGCAGCACTGCCGTCCCGGACGAAAGGCGGCCGGCCGCGTCAAGACAGTAGTGCTGAAGGACGATGATACCAGACCGGAGAAACAAGTGCTGCGCGACATCCTCGCTGATGTGACAAAACGCTACGCCTTGCGCGACATTACGATTCTTTCCTGGAAGAATGATCAGGTTGAGACGGTTGTCGAGTGGCTGACCGAGTGGGGGATCAAGGCGGCATCGTTCAGCTCGCTTGATATCAAGAAACGGAAACTGATCATGGAGATAACGAGCCTGCTGCAATTTCTCGACTCGCCGATCGATAACCTTGGTTTTGCCGGTTTCATCCTCGGTGACGTATTCGCCCGTGCCGCCGGGGCGGCGATGTCGGTCGGACCGGAGGCGATCCGCGAGTTTCTGCTCGAGACCGCCTGGAGGAAAAGCACATCCGAGCGCATCTACGTTCATTTCAAGAACGACCTTCGTTTCAGCGCACTTTGGGCCGCCTTCTTTGAAGATATCTTCAACAAGGTCGGCTACTACCCGCTCTATGAACTTGTATCTCTTATTTTCCGGAGGTTCAGGGTTTTCGAGAATTTCCCCGAGGAAGCAGGATTCCTGGTCAAGTTCCTGGAGGCGATCAGCCAGGTCGAAGGCCAAGGGCTCAACAACATCAAGGACTTTGTTGAAATGGTGGGGGACGATGACCAGGGCAGCCTGCTCAACATCATGCTGCCCGACTATGTCGACGCGGTTCGGGTCATGACCTTCCACAAGGCCAAGGGCCTTGGATTTCCGGTAGTCGTCAACATGATCTACGACGGCAAGGGCCGGACCGAAACGATGCATTTTGAACGGGACCGCGGGCGTCTCGATCTTTTCTACCTTACGGGCAAGCTGGCTGAATTATCACCGGGCTTGCGCCGGATTTATCGCGAGAAAGAGCTTAACGAGAGCATCCAGAAACTCAATCTTCTCTACGTGGCCAACACCCGGGCCGAGTCCGAGCTTTACAATGTGGTGGTGCGTTCGGACGGTGCGTGGCATGAGCCGTATATCGATCTGTTTCAGGACTACGACAAAGGCGCACCGACGGCGGCCGGCGCTCGTGAAGCGAGTGACGCCCGGCCCCTGACCGCCTGTCTGCCGCCTGATGTCCAGGTCGAGTTCGGCCCGGAACCAGGCCCGGCCTGGTCAGTCAGGCGTCTGGTTGAGGCAAAACGGGGTGAATTCTACCACCACGTACTGTCTCTGATCGAGTTTGCCTCGTCCGACGTTGAGGCTCAGATCGAAAATCTGGTGACCCAGGTTGCCCGGCAACAGCGTGAGCCGTACGATGGAGCGCAGATCAAACGGGCGCTGCTCGATTTTCTGAACTACGAAGCGATACGGCCCTATTTTGCCGCGGCGCCGGGCCGGAGCGTGCAGAACGAAGTCGAGTACGTTGATGCCGGCGGTTCATTGTACCGGTGCGACCGGGTAGTCAGCGATTCGTCGGCCCTGAGCATACTTGACTTCAAGACGACCGAGCAGGATGAGGCGGCGCACGAGGAACAGCTTCGGAAGTATCTCGAGATACTTCGTGCCATTAATCCTGATAAGAAGGTTAAGGGCCTGCTTGCTTTTATCGAGCCGGTACGCGTCCGGGAGGTTTCGTGAAACAGGCCGTGCGTCTTGACCCGGGCACCGATCTTGTGCAGTATGTTGCCGGGCTGCTCCTGAAAGAGCCGGGCCGGCTTGCCAACAACCTGGTCATTTTTCCCGGACGGCGGCCCGCGCATTTTCTGCGCAAGTTCCTGGCCGATGAGTTGAAGAAGCCGTTCCGTCCGCCCCGGATCTTGACCGCGGACGAATTCATTGATTGGGCCTGCGGGCAATTGGGCATCGACGAGCGATGTATCGGTTCGATCGACGGTGTGGCGCTGCTCTTCGCGGCGAATCGCAAGAGTAAACTGGTTGCCGACGGTCCGGCCGCGCTGAGTCTTGATGAGTTCTTGCCGTGGGGTTTCAAGATATTCTCGGATTTCGAAGATATGTGTATCGAAGGGGTCGGGGCCGAGCAGTTCGCGGCCGTTGAGGAAATCGCCGGCGAGAAGCTGCCGGCGCGGGTAAGAGAGCGCCTGGTTTCATTGGCCGGATTGTACGGCTCGTTTTACGAAGATCTCAGGCACGCCGGTCTGACGACGCGGGCGACGCGCTACCGGGCCGTGGCCGAGGGTATCGATAAGCTTAAGCTCGCGGGCTTTCTTAACATCGTCTGGGCGGGATTCTTCGCCCTGACCAAGGCCGAACGAACGATCTTCACGAGAATGCAGGAAGAGGACAATGTCGCGATGGTTTTTCAGGAGGGGCCCGGGATCGAGCAGACCCTGGCCGGCCTTGGCATCAAGGCGGATAAGCCCCGCCCCGGGATTCGTCCCGACATCTCATTCCATCGCGCGATGGACGCGCACAGCGAGGTCATGGGGCTCAACCGCTTGATCGCCGGTCGCCGGACGAAGTTCACGCGCCGGGATGTCATCGTGCTACCGCGTCCGGACACGCTCTTTCCTGTGGTGCAGCATACCCTCGGCCTTGCCGGACCCGACCATAACATCTCGATGGGCTACCCGCTCCACCGGACCCCTATCTACGCGCTGATCGAGACCGTGGGGAGATGTCACCAGACGCGGGACGGTGAAAGGTTCCGGACCGCGGCGTACTTGAAGGTGGTGCTGCATCCATACGTCAAGAACATCTATTTCGGCAAAGCCGGCGAGCCCACGCGCATCATCTTCCATGCGCTGGAGGAAAACCTTGCAGAGAACGGAGGTCGCCATGTGCGGCTGACCGACATTGAAGAAAACCGTGAATTCACCGGGAGCTGTGCGAAACTGCTGAGCGGATTCGACCGCGGCCGTATCGGCCATGAAACAGTGCAGGCCCACCTGCGGGCGATTCACCAAACGGTATTCAGGGCTTTCGAGCGGATCAAAGATGTCGATGATTTCTGCGGCAAACTCCTGGACCTTGTGTCCTTCATTTCACAGGAATCCCCGGCCAATCGGCACCCCTACACGTCGCCCTTTGTCAAGGCGATGATCGATGGGCTTTGCGAAATGAGAAGCTCGAGTTTGGGCCGCGAGAGCTTTGACGAACTTGCCGGGTATTTTGGGCTGTTCAGAAATTTCTGCCGGACCATCCACTATCCGTTTCCCGGGACACCGCTCAAAGGTCTGCAAGTGCTTGGTTTTCTGGAAACGCGCGGCCTTAGATTCGATACCGCCTATCTCATGGACGTCAATGAAGGGATTCTGCCCGGTGCCGGGAACAAAGATGATACCCTGCTGCCCTACGCGGTAAGAAGACACCTCGGCCTGGCCACGGTCGAAGACCGGGAACGGATATTTCGCTATTATTTCGAGACACTTCTGGGCGGAGCCAAGACCGTTCACGTTTTCTATATCGAGGGCGCCGACCAGGAGAAGAGCCGGTTTGTCGAGCGCCTGCTCTGGCAGTCGCAGCAGAAAAGCAAGAGCCTGGCGGCACCGACCCAGGAGATCTTCTTCAATGTCAAGTTCGCGCAAACCGACCCGGCCGCGATCGCCAAGACGCCCCGGTTGGTTGACTTCATTAGGGAGCGGGTGACGTTGTCGCCTTCGAGACTGGACGTGTATCTTGCGTGTCCGCTTCGTTTCTACTATAATTCGGTACTGCGCCTCCGGGAGAAAGAAGAGATCGGCGAGGAGATGGACCCTCGGCGCCGCGGCTGGCTGGTGCACCGCATCCTGCGCGACTTTTTCCTCAAGCGTCTTGGTCGGAACGTGACGATTACACGAGAAGACTACCTTGCGATGGACGAGTTGGTCGACGAGGTTTGGAGCCACAACTGGACTGAGGCCGAGTCCGGTGGGTCATATCTTGACCGGTCACAGATGAAGCGGCGGATGAGAGACGTGCTTCGGTACCATGCCGAAAAGCTCAGCCCGGGTACCGTGTTCCTTGAGTGCGAGAACCAGGTGCGGCCCCGGCAAGATGACGAAGATGGGCCGCCGTACCGGACCGAGCTTACGACCGAAAGGGGCGATCGCGTCATATTGCGCGGACGGGTTGATCGGGTGGACCGGCGTGGCGCTGCGACTTGCATCGTCGATTATAAGACCGGCGGGACCACCATTCTGCCCAAGCCGGACCGGTTTGATGTCGCCGAGCGCGACGCCTGGGTGAAGACGCTGGGCTCGGTGCAGCTGCCGTGTTACATTTTACTCTATCAGGCGAAGGTTCCATCGCTGGACATTACGAGCACCGACTGCTGTCTCATGTTGCTGGGGGGGAGGCAGATCGAGGAGAAGTTTCTGTTCGGCCAGAAAGTCACCGGGCCGGACCGGGCCGAAACCTTCAGTCGGTATCGCCGCGCAATCCTTTTATTGATTGACGAAATTCTGGACCCCACGGCCCCGTTTGTCCCGACCGGTGACCCGGATCACGAATGCCCGGGTTGTGCCTACCGGGTCATCTGCGGTCGACAGTGGCTGAGCAAGAAATGGTGAACTGTTAATCGGTTACACGACTCCTGTGTGTTCAAGATGCGGATAAATTCTAGGTTCGTGGGCTCATATTCGCTCAAGGGAATCTTAAGGATGAAGTTGGGTCTACTTGCGATTAGTACGGCCAGATCAATAGTTAGGGCGCCACCCCACGCGTGCCGCTTTTCAAGCGAGTGTGGTGTGTCATGAATCGCCCGACATTTAAATAACTTTTGTAAGCTCGCGGAATATCGTCATTGCGATCCGCCTCAGGCGGAGAAGCAATCTCAAATCCCCCGATGTCCCCCTTTACGAAAGGGGGAAGTAAAGGGGGATTGTCCCGCAATGACCGACCTGGAGTTTCCTAAATACATGCAATTATTAAATACATGCAATTATGAGAAAAAGTTCCAAATGTAAAGATCCGCTGGACGCACCACACTAGCCGGGTGGTTTTTGTTCTGCCCGTGGCTCAGATGAGCCTCATGCACCTAAAATTTATCCTTCTTCTGTTTGTTACAAAAGCCGTGTGATTACTCAGCCAGGAGGAAAAGTTGGTGCAGCACTACGAACGGGCTTTGGGCAATTGCGGGATCAACCAGGCCAGGAAGGCATCGGCGCTGCGCGATTGAATCATGATTTTGCCCGGGCCGGTCAGGTCACAGACCAGTCCTTCGCCGCTGAAGAGCGTCGACTTCAACCCGCCCACGGCTTTCACGCCGTAGCCCACACCTTCTCCAAAGGCGACCATGTGTCCGGTATCGACAATGTACTTCTGTCCTGGCGCAAGGTCGATTTCGTGGATGGCGCCATAGCTTGAAAGAAACACTTTACCATTGCCGCTTATCTTCAATAAAAAGAGGCCTTCTTTGGAGAAGAATGTCTTGGCGCCGCCCTACTTTGTATCGACTGTAATTTCCGGTGAGGAAGCAATATAGGACCGGGATTGGGCGAATATTGTCTGGCCTTTCAGCTCGACGGCCGCGATGTCTCCGGGCAGGGCCGGGGCGAGCGTCAGCTCGCCCTGGTCTTTAGCCAGAAAGGTGTTGATGAAGAAGCTTTCGCCGCCCAGCACGCTCCGCTTCAGCGCCCCGAAGAGCCCGCCTTTCATCTCGGTCTGCATCTCGATGGCGCCGGACATGCTGACCATGGCGCCGGCTTCGGCGCACAGCGTCTCGCCTTTCTTCATAGACAGCTTGAGCAACGAATAGGACGGCCGGTAGAGAATTTCATGTTCCATTGATGACCTCCTTGTTGGTCGGTGAGTACCTTGAAGATACCGAATTATACCGCCCGGCGCCGCCGTGTCAACTCCGATCGACGCCGAAGGGACGCAGATCAGACGACCAGAATATCAGTAGGAAGGATATCAGCAGTCAGAAGATCAGCAAAAATCACTGTAATCGGATTCGCTCATCACTGTAATCGACGCGGAGCGCTGTAATCGACAGCGGAACGCCGAGAAGTTGTCCTTGATTCGGTCTGAAAACCACGTATACTGCGCCGTATGGCGAGAGAAATTGAAAGGAAATTCAGGGTCCTGAAGATGTCGCGGCTTCTGCCCAACAATGGCATTACCATCAATCAAGGTTACTTTTGCTTTGAGCCTGAGGTACGGGTTCGAACCATGGGCAACAAGGGGTTCATTGCCATCAAGACACGAGGCCATCTTTCCCGGGACGAATACGAGTATGCAATTCCGTTTCAAGAAGCCAAGCGGCTGCTGAAGATGTGCCGGTGGAGGGTCAGCAAGATCAGGCGCCGGATGGGCCGGTTTGTTTTAGACGTCTACAAGGGGAATTTGAAAGGGTTGATAACGGCGGAAATCGAACTGGACCGACCAAGTCAGCAGGTAACACTGCCCAAGGGCGTTGAGTGTTTTGAGGTGACTTATGATCCGCGTTACAAGCACCGTTATCTTCTTCAGGCGACCTCCCAAGACATAGCTAAGCTATTGGCGCAACGGCGCCGTACTTCCCGTTGACACGTGCCGCCGGTTACGTAGACTCTCGCTATGGCCCGCATGAAACTCGATCTACCTGATCAGTTCACGTTCTCGACCGATATTGCCGTGCGCATCGGCGATATCAATTACGGCGGTCATCTGGGGAACGATGCCTTGCTTTCTTTAATCCACGAGGGCCGGGTCCGGTTCCTGAGCTCCAACGGAATGAGCGAAAAAGATGCGGGTGGGGCCGGTATCATCATGGTCGATGTGGTGATTGTGTACCGATCAGAAGTCTTCTACGGCACTACTCTCAAGATCGAGCTTGCGGTGCAGGACTTGACACGCAGCGGTTGCGACTTCTATTACCGTTTATCCGATCAGGCGTCAGGCAAGGAGGTTGCCCGCGCCAAGACCGGCGTCGTATTCTTTGACTACGGGAGCCGCAAGGTGGTCCCGGTGCCGGAGAAGTTCCGCCGTACGATGTCTCGATCGGACTAACGCCGTTGCAACAAACGCCTTGTAGCATTTCAAGCGCGTAGTGTCTGATTTTCTGCTATTCTGATGCGCTTCCCACTGATCTTCTGATGTGCTGATCTGCTCCAGCCGGGCCGCCGCAACCTGCTATTGACGCACCGGTTGACCCGATTATAATCCTTCATGGTCAAAACCTTCTGGGAAATCGAGCAAGAGAAGACATGGAAGATCTATGCCGTGCTTGCGGTCCTGGTCATACTCTATTTTATCCCCATCTATTTCGTCTGGCTTTTCGCTAAGTACATAATCATGATTCGGTCCGGCCGGAGCGGATTATCCTTTCTGGGCTGGGACACGATCCTGGTGCTTCTGTTCGCGCTCGGGGCATCCGTCGTCCACTGGTACTGGTCGAGCTCGCGGGTGACGGAGCGCGTCCTGCAGCTGCTGCGGGCGCGGACCCCGGACCGCCACGATCGGTACCATCAGGTCTTCCAGAATATCGTCGATGAGATCGAGGTCGCGGCCGGCGGTATCAAGGTTGACCGGTACGTCCTGCCGACCTCGGCGATGAATGCGTTTGCTCTGGCGGACTTAAAGGGCCGGAAGGTGGTCGGCGTGACCGAGGGTCTTTTGAGTCGGCTCAAACGTGCTGAGCTGACCTCGGTCGTGGCGCACGAAATGGCGCACATTGCTTCGGGCGACTCGCTGCTGACAACGGTGACCTGTTCGCTCTTTGCGGTCTACGGTCAGATTCTCGACCAGTTTCAGAGAAGGGACGACCGGGAGTTGTTCGGACATGCGGCGAACGACGGTTGCCCGGAAGATGCCGAGCGCAAGGCTTCCGCGGCGGCGCTGGCGGTGCCGGCAGTTTTGCTTGTTTTCATCATCGATTTGATCAGCCAGCTCCTCAATGTCTTCATCTCGCGGGCCAAAGAGTACCGGGCTGACGCTGCTGCGGTCCGCTACTCCCGCGATCCTCTGAGCCTGGCGCATGCCCTGCACAGCATCGGCGGCCACTGGCGAGGAGCCGGTTTTGGCGGTGAGCACCTTTCGGCGATTTTCATCTTGAGCCCGGACCTGAATTCCCTTGAGGAACAGGACCATTTTTGGGCGAATCTCTTCTCAACCCATCCGCCCCTGCTCAATAGACTGCGCGTGCTGCTTGATATGGGGCATGCCGGGATCGAGGATCTGAACCGCGATATCGCCCAGGCCAAAGCCCGGGTTCGTGCGGCCGATGCGGGACCGGGTGATGAACCGGGATTCCTCGTTGAGCACAATGGGCAGTGGCTGGGCCCATACCTCGTCATGCAGCTTATGACGCTGGAATGGCTGATGCCGGACAGCCGGCTGCGCATCACCGGCAGCGAGGCGGACATGCGTGCCGATCAAGTGGCTGATCTTGCCGTCTACTTCAAAGCGCGCGAGGATCCGTTGTGGAAAATGCGAAGGATCTGCCCGGTCTGCCGCCAGTGGATGATTGTCGAAAGCTATGAGGGACTCAATCTTCACTTCTGTCCGTTCTGCAACGGCTATCTGGTTGACCGCGATGTCCTGCCCCGCATCATCGTGCGTACCGAGCGGTCTTTCAGCGATCAGGTTATTCGTTTGACCGATGTGTTAGCCGAGGAAGGGAGAAGAAAACACCCAAGGCTGAAAATGCTCTTGGATATGGCCCATCCGCGGCCGTGCGGCAAATGCGGCCGGCCGATGGTGCACCGTTTCTACAGCTACGCATATCATATTGAAATCGACGAGTGTCAGAAGTGCGGCCTTATCTGGTTCGATGCGGAGGAGCTCGAAGTCCTGCAGTGCCTCATCGAAAAGGCCGAACAGAAGAAGTAGATCAAGAATCAAATCGCAAAAATCAAAAATTCGCACACAGATCAGACAGGACCAGCATACCCACGGAGCATCTATTGCAGTATTTGATCTTTGATATTTGATCCGCCTCAGGCGGATTGATTTTCTTATGGAGCAATTACGGCGATGCACCGGTCGATCACGGTGATGTCTTATTGATTTTTGATGTTTGATATTTGATATTTGATTTTCTTATGCGAGGAGGGGGAGTTGAACCCCCACCCCTTTCGGGACTGGATCCTAAATCCAGCGCGTCTGCCAGATTCCGCCATCCTCGCAGGCTACAGCCGTCAATAATCTATTCGAATAACCGTCGATGTCAACAGGCAGTAGGTGACGGTCACGAATCACATGAACAATCTCCAAGTCCCTCATTTCGTCATTTAGTCAATTGACGAAATGACAAAAGGATGGATAGATTTCAAAAATGGATCGTGGAGAGCAGCGCTGGCGGGAGTAGAGAAATCCGGGCCGACCGTGGGCGTGCAAGAAGGGCGTTGATTCTGCTGACCAGATCACGATCAGGTGAAATGTATAATGTTGAGATTTGACCCCAATCCGGTTACCCGGTTATCTCCTCGAGGAATTCGATGGTGAAATTCTTGT
>CAYGYG010000017.1:0-57305 GCA_964354155.1 uncultured bacterium
CAATGGGTTGCTTTCATTTGGCCAGGGATCTACAACCCATGATGGCGCGAGGATTGCGTCATTGACTTGAACACGAAATAGAATATAATCACTCCAAACCATATGAAAATACTGTTGCTTTTCTTGATCAGCCAATACTTCGGTCAGAACAAGATCCAATATCATGATTTCAACTTCTCCGTGCTCAAAACCGACCATTTTGCCATCTACTACTACGAAGGTGAAGAGAAGCTCGCCGCCTTTGCCCAGACCGTGCTTGAGGACAATTATTTACGCTTGAAAGAGGACCTGTCCACCGATATAAGCTTTGAAATACCGGTGATTATCTACAGTTCGCCCAATGACTTCTCCCAGACCAATGTCACGCTGGAGCTGATCGAAGAATCGGTGGGCGGGTTCACCGAGCTTTTCAAGAACCGGGTGGTCGTGCCGTTCACCGGTTCCTATGAGGATTTCCGCCATGTCCTGGTTCATGAGCTGACCCACGTCTTCGAATTCGCCATTTTCTTCGGCGCCCGGATGTCATCGATCCTCTCCGCCGAGATCCTGTCCAGCATCCCCTTGTGGGTAATGGAGGGCCTGGCTGAATTCGAATCGCTCGAATGGGACCAACCATCGGACATCTTCATGCGCGACCTCGTCGTGACGCAGAAGGTGATTCCGCTGGACCGCCTTGAGATGTACGGCGGTTTCGTCATCTACAAGGAGGGACAATCTTTCTATCACTTCGTCGAGCAGCGGTACGGCCGAAAGAAGATCGGCAATTTCATCCACGCCATGAAGACGAAGAAGAATCTCGACGATGCCTGCCGGATGGTGTTCGGCGTCGGCATCAGCGACCTGAACAAGAGCTGGCTTGAGTTCTATCAGCTTGAGTATTGGCCGCGGATCAGGCAGAAGCTAAACCTGAACAACTATGCCCAGCGACTGATATATGCACCGAAGTTCAAGTCGGTCTACAATACGTCGGTGGCGATCTCCCCCCGTGGCGATCGACTGGCGTTGATTTCCGACCGCATCGGTACCACCTCGATCTTCATCGTCTCGACCATCGACGGCACGGTACTAAAGCGCCTGGTTGACGGAGAGTATTCGGCCGGCTTCGAGTCGATGCACCTCTACCGGGGCGGCATCTCCTGGTCGCCGGACGAAAAATTGATCACCTTTGCCGCGAAGAGCCGGGGCCGCGACGTGCTCTACCTTATCGACACCAAATCCGGGAAAACCAGGAAAACCATCATCCTCGATGCAATGCAGGGCATCTACGCGCCTAGATTCTCGCCGGACGGTCAGGCAATCGCGTTTGCCGGCCTGGTCAACGGCGGCTCGGATATCTACACGGTCAGCATCAGCGATGGCCGCCTCAGCCAGCTCACCAATGACGCCTACGACGACCATGACCCGGCCTGGTCCCCGGACGGCACGACAATCGTGTTCGTCTCGGACCGGCCGGACAGCGGTCAATACCGGTACGGCGCCTACGCCCTCTTCAGCTACTCATCCGGTAACATCACGCGCCTCACTTCGCGTACCGACTACGTCGCTTTCCCCTTTTACCACCCAACCGAGCCCTACCTTCTTTTCGTCGCTGATTTTGACAACGCCCAGAACCTCTACCTGATGTCGACCGCCGATAACCGTGTACTCAAACGCACCGATGTGCTGACCGCCGTCACCTTTCCGTCGATTTCGAGCGACGGGCTAAGGCTCGCCTTTGCCTACCAGAACGAAATGGGCTTTGATATCTACATCGCGAAGAATATCGTCGATAAGCTTGAAAGCATCGATTCGGTCGCGATCACCGAGAAAGCCCGCCCTAGTTATGGCGAAGACGAACTGGATGACACCAAGGTCTCCCGCTACAAACCCAGGTTCTCATTTGACTATCTGACCGGTTCGGTCGGCTACGAATCGTTCTTCGGCTTCTCCGGGACCGGCAACATCGCGCTCAGCGATGTACTAGGCAATCACCGCATCTACATCTACACCGACCTGTGGGGCGATATCCTCACCTCGAATCTCATGGTGAACTACTGGTACATCCCGGAGCGCATCGACTACGGCAGCGCCCTATTCCAGTTCACGAACTACTACCGCAGCGGGTGGGACCTGCTGGTGAAACGCTATTTGGGCGGCTCGATCACGGCCCAATACCCGCTCAGCAAGTTCCTGCGCACCGAGTTCGGGTTCACCGGTTTCGCGCTCAAGGAAACCAGGGTTTTGGACTTCTTTCCCAATTTCGCCGACACCCTATACTACGAAACAAACAACTTTGTCGCCTATCCGGACGTCGCATTCGTCTTTGACAATGCGCAGTGGGCCGGGTTCGGACCGCATAACGGAACGCGCGCCCGCCTCGAGGCCTACCGATCGTTTTTCAGCAACATCGACTTCACCAGCGCCTACGTCGACTACCGCCGTTACATCGGCATCGGCCCGCGTTTCAGCTTTGCCTTCCGTACGGTTCTGGCCGGCAGCTTCGGGAAAGACCCTGAGATCTGGTCATTCGGCGGCCCGGACCAACTCCGGGCGTATGACTTCTACGATCTGTACGGTTCCAAAATAGGACTGGCGAACCTCGAACTGCGCCACCCTTTCATCGACCGCCTGAAGTTCGCTTTCCCACTGCCGATTGAGATCAGGAACATACGCGGCTGCCTCTTTGCCGACTTAGGCGGTGTCCTTACCGACTCATTCAAGCTCTACGAACGCGAGCAGAACTGGATACGGCTCAAGGATCTTAAGATGGACGTGGGGTTTGGCTTGCGGGCCAGCCTCTTTTTCTTTATTCTGAAACTCGATTTCGCCCGGAAGTTCGACCTCTACGAGCTCGACCCGGACTGGAGAATCTGGTTCACGATCGGACCGGAATTCTAGAGGAAGAGTGATTCAGACGGATGGCAACGGATGCAAACTGATACTCTCGAAGTAGCGAGCAGCAGGTAGAGAGCAGGAAGTTATGTTGCCGAAGTGCAAAGTTGCCAGATTGCCAAGTTGCTCAACCGCCCTCTGCCCTATGCTCAGTTGCCCTATGCCCAGCCGCTCATTCCCCTCTGCTCCTCCGCTCCTCCGCATTCTTCCTCCCATTCACCCATCCACTCATTCACCGCGCCTCTGGCGCCTATTACTGCTGAGTGTCGTCGCCGGCTGTCTACCCACCCGAACAACCGTCAAACCTGACTACAATCGTATCGTCCGGGAAAGCATCGCCTCTCTCCCGCGTCAGCGGTCGTTTGCCTACACCTGCCGGTTCCGGACCGCAACTACCGAAGCCGAATTCCATGGTCAGTGTTTGGTGGGCCGGGCCGAGCGTGTCCGGGGACTCTGGAAGTATCCCGAGGATACGGTCGCAACCGAGATCGTCGCTCAGCGCAGTTTTCAATACGAGCAGAAAGATCACCAGTGGGACCTCCATAATCGGGGTGAAGAGAGCAACATTCTGGTGCAGGTCGAGCGCGCCCTGAAGCGCGACCGGTTTGAGTTTCTCGAAACGCAGGCCGGGTGCTATGTTTACGGCTTCAAACCCAATCTCGTCTTCCTTGATCCCACGATGAAAAAAGAGATCCGGGCGGTCATCGGCATCAGCCGCCGCCATCACCGGCCGGCCTACATCCACGCACTATCGACCGATTCGTCTCTTTTCTGGAACGTCGAATTGAGCCAATACAACCAGACCACGGTGATCGACCCGCCCCGACCCGATCGAAAAAAATACCGCCTGGTGACCGGGGCCGCAGAAGACGAGATCCGCATCGGACAGCGTCTTTTGCTGGTGCAGATCAAACACAGCCTGGGCAAGGAACCTGAAGGCCTTTCCCTCGAGGTGCCCGAAGCGATCGACAAAGCGTTGCTTGCCGACCTCCTTGCCCCCGGTGAGTTTGCCATCTACGATGGCACCGGGCTCGCCGGTAAGACTCATGTGTCGCCCGCGCTGGACAAAAAAATCACCGACGGCGTAACGGTCCGGAACGTAAAGATCGAATTCGACAACCGCGGGCAGTCCTACCTTAGACTTACGTTCAATATGAAGCATTCCTTCACCCAGTCCATCGCCCTGGCGCTGGACCGCAAGATCCTGGCGGTCAAAGATTTCGTTGACAGACCGCAAAACGTGGATAAACTTGATGTTCCCATTGAAATGGATTATCTAACAGCCTTGATTGCCGCGGCCAAGATAACTTCGGGCCCCATCAAGCCGTTAACCATCAGCGAGGCGCAATAGCGTGGCTAACGGCATTATTTCCATTTATACTTTTCTCTTGTTCCTTCTGCTCTTCTATGCTTTTCATTCTTACATCATGATCTACCATTTCTTGAGAAATCGACGCAAGGGTATGAAGAGCGAGCGCACGCCGACCAAGAAACCACCCGAGGAATTGCCCTTCGTCACAATCCAGCTTCCCGTTTACAACGAAAAGTACGTGGTCCGGCGTCTAATCGAAAGCTGCGGCATGATTGATTATCCAAGCGACAAGTTCGAAATTCAGGTACTGGACGATTCCGACGACGAGACAATCACGATCGTCGCCAACTTGGTCCGTCGTCTCGAGGCCCGCGGCGTCAGCATTTCGCATATTCGCCGAAATAACCGCCAGGGATACAAAGCAGGTGCGCTGCAATACGGCCTTGAGTTCGCCCGCGGCGAGTTTGTTGCAATTTTCGACGCCGACTTTGTCATCCCCGGCGATTTTCTGAGACGTCTGGTCGATGAGTTCGACAACCCCCGAGTCGCCGTGGTTCAGGCACGATGGGGGCATCTCAATTCAAACAAATCGTTGTTCACCATGGCCCAGGCAATTTCGCTTGACGGCCACTTCGTCGTCGAACAGAACATCCGTTGTCAGGCGCGGTACTTCATTAACTTCAACGGCACCTGCGGGATCTGGCGCAGAGCGGCAATCGACGATGCCGGCGGCTGGCATTCGGATACGCTGGCCGAGGACCTGGATCTTTCCTACCGGGCCCAGATCAGAAACTGGGAAATCGTTTTTCGCCCCGACGTCGCGGTCGAAGGCGAAATCCCGCCCGATGTCGAAGGCTATCGCAACCAGCAGAACCGCTGGGCCAAAGGGACGATCCAGGTTGCGAAGAAGCTTCTGCCCAGAATTCTTAAGTCGGACCTTCCCCTGCTGGTCAAGTACGAGGCGACGGTCCATCTCACCTGCCACCTGGTATTCCCGGCACTATTCCTCGTCGCCATGCTGACCTTACCCATTGTTTTCTACAAGATCGAGCTCGTCGTACCCGCATCGTATTTCTTGTTCGCATCGTTCTTCGGGCTGGGTGTTTTCGGCTATCCGGTGCTCTATTCATTATCCCAGCGCGAGCTCTACCCAAAGTGGCGCATGAATCTCACGCGCATACCATTTATCATCGCCCTGTGTACCGGCGTCAGTCTCTCCAATGCCAAGGCCGTATTCGAAGGGCTATCCGGCAGGAAATCGGCATTCACCCGAACACCTAAGTACGGACCCCATGGCCAGGATGCCGAGGCGGCCGGCAAACAATACCGGGACGTGAATACCTCGTTCCTCCCTCATTTCGAAATGCTATGCGGCCTGTACCTGTTCTTTTCCTTTCTTTACACGCTGGTCAACGAACAACTCGTCCTGGTCCCCTTTCTCTTCCTCTACGCCTGCGGGTTCTTCTATATGGGCGCATCTTCGATGAAAGAGATCATTATTGGCAGCCGGACGGCGGTGGCAGCATGGTCGCAAAAGAACTCCTGAAGATCTTGGTCTGTCCGAAATGCCGGGGCAGACTCAGTCACGACCAGAAGCAGGCTAGACTGTTGTGCCACAATTGCCAGCTTGCCTATCGCATTGAGGACGACATCCCGGTGATGCTGATAGAAGAAGCGGAGCCACTACCCAAGACTATCCGCAAGAAGAAGCAGCACTGATTGCCCACGGTGGGGGAGCGCCTTCCCTACCTCCATTCTCGACGTCCTTCCGCACTCCAGACTCCAGGACTCCAGTGTCAGGTCTGGACATGACTCCAGTGTCAGGTCTGGACATTGGACATTTCCTGCGGAAAACCCGCTATTGAGTGGAGAAATGAGTTATTTCTATTTTTCAGCCTGACCCCAGTGTCCCCTTGACAGACGTCGGTTTCGTGATACAATATGACATGGGCCGCACAATGCTCCTGGGAAAGGAAATCATCATCGGCGAACCGGTGTTCCTGCGCAACCTCCTAGTCTATCCCTTGCGTAACGGACATGACCGCACTGCAAACGTCGCCGGCGTCGACACGCTGATTGACCGTCAGTTGTGCCGAATCGACGAGCTTGATCCACCGGTCGTCAACCGAGTCCAGATCGACAATCGCTCGGAGCAACGGCTGCTGCTGCTCGACGGTGAAGAGATCCTCGGTGCGATGCAGAACCGAATTGCGGCGTCAACCGCTTTGATCGAGGTCCACTCGAGCCTCCATCTGCCTACCGTCTGTGTTGAGCAAGATCGCTGGGAAACAGCCGATTCAGGCAAGTCCTTCTTCTCGGGCCGATCACTTTCATACCCAACGCTGAGAGCGATCCTTGCCGAGCGCCCCGGGCCCGCAGTGCCGGCGGCTGAAAGCGGCCAGGAGGCCGTTTGGAGCGAGATCCAGCGAAAGCTTAAAACCACCCGGGTGACCTCTTTTACATCGTCGATGCACGATGTCTACGAAAAACTTAATGATGACATCAACCGCTATCTCGAGGACACCAAGGCAATCGGCGAGGCGTCCGGCCTGCTCGCCTGCGTTGCCAACCGCTGCCTGGCCGTCGATTTGTTCGGTTCGGTTGAAACATACACTATGTTCAAAGACAAGCTTCTGAAGAGCTACGCCCTGGATGCCATCGAGCATCGAGATCAACCTACCGCAATCCCGCCGGAACTACCGTTATCGATATTCAGCGATCTGGATCGGTCTCGCCGCGAACTGATACCCGGGATTGGTCTGGGGAATCAGTATCATATTGAAGGCCGTCGTTTCCGGGCCCGCATTCTCACCGCACCGGATGGAAGCGCGGCCGAACCGCTTGTACACCTGGCCGCGTTCCCGAAACAATAAGGACCACGGTTTGCGCGGACGCAACGCCGTCGGTTTCCTTCAACCGGCACCATGATCAGCACCCGGCTCGGCAAATACGAGATCAAACGTTGGCTCGGCGGCGGTCAGTTCGGGGACGTCTACCTTGCCTTTGATACCATTCTGAAATCCGAGTTTGCCCTCAAAGTATCGCGCATGCGTGACGATGAAATCGTCATGCTCAAAGACGAGGCCCGGCTTCTGGCCTCGCTCAATCATCCCAATGTCGTCCGGTTCTACAACATCGACGCCATTGACGGTAAGTTCGTGCTCGTGATGGAGTATGTCGCCGGAACCAGCCTGCGCGGACTGATCCGGCAGCAAGGCCGGCTCAAGCTTGACCGATCTTCGGCAATCATCCAGCAGGTCTTCGCCGCCCTTGACTATGCCCACCGTCTCGGCGTCATCCATCGCGACCTGAAACCTGAGAACATCCTCATCGCGGCCGACGATTATGTCAAGCTCACCGACTTCGGTCTGGCCCGATTCATCAAGCCCGGCTCGATCTCGGCCTCGACGGCCGGGACGCCAGTCTATATGGCGCCCGAAGCATGGGCCGGAAAAGCCTCTTCGGCCGCCGATATCTGGTCCGCCACCGCCGTCTTTTATGAAATGCTGACCGGGCGGCCTCCCTTCCTCTCCGGCAATCTTGAAGAGCTCCACACCCTCATCCAGATCGGCGACTTCGTCCCGCCGGCCACGCTGGAACCAACTTTGCCGGGGACCGTACAGGCGCTGATCGACAAGGGCCTGTCTCCAGTCGCCGACGAGCGGCCCGGTCCGGACGAGTTCGCGGCCCGGCTGTCGCAGGGGGAAGGAGCTATTGTCATTCCGCACGTTGACGGCCGCCGGACTTCACCGGGGCCGGCCGCGATCACCCCGACCCCGGCGCAGCAGGAGATACTGAACGATTTGACCGGGCCCATTATCGTCTTTGGCGCACCCGGTTCGGGCAAGACCGAAACCCTGACGATGGGGGTCATCAAGAAAGTCAACGATGGGGTGAATCCCGGCGACATAATGGTCGTCACCTTCACCAGCAAAGCTGCGGGAGATCTCAAAGACCGGCTCAAAAAGACAATCCGGGGTGAAGATGGTGTCGATGATGTCTGGGTGGGTACTTTCCACCTTCAGGCCCTGAAGATCCTGCGCCGCTGGGCGCCCCGCCTTGATTATAGCGAGGATTTCGAAGTACTGGCGCCTGATGAGATCGTGTCGTCCCGGTCCGTTCCCGGGCCCGGGTCGCACCGGACCAAAGCGATCATGGCCGCGATCGGGTGCTTCAAGGCGAACGGCCTGGGACCGGATGCAGTTGAGCCGAAATCCCGCTGGGACGAGGAATGCCTCGCCTTCTATCGGAACTACCGGCAGGCCTGCCGCCGGCACAACATAATGGACTTTGACGATCTTATCCTCTACACCCTGGAACTGCTCGAAAAACACGAAGACGTACGTTCATACTATGCCGGCAAATTCAAGCATATTTTCGTCGACGAGCTCCAGGATACGAACCTTGCCGAATACCGGCTGCTGCGCCACTTTTCCTCGGAGCACAACAATATTCTTTTCACGGGCGATGAGGACCAGGCCATCTACGGCTGGCGTGGCGCCCGCAAGGACCTGATGTACAAGGTCTATAACGACTACCCCTCGATGCGGGCGTTTGTTCTCAACCGGTCCTTCCGTCTGCCCCAGCGGATTGTCGAGCTGGCACAGAGCCTTATTCTCCGGAACAAGGATTTCAAGGAGCATGTGATCCCCATCAGCAAAACCGATTCCGGCCGCGTCGTCGTCTATCCGGCCGCCCACGACAACGACGAAGCCGCTTTCGTCGTCAAGGAGATTTCATCACTGGTCAAGAAACGAGAACGCTCCTACGGCGACTGCGCCATCCTCTACCGCCGCAATGTGCAGTCGCGGCCCTTCGAAGAGGCCCTTGCCGATCAACGTATTCCCCACACGTTGATCGGCGGCGAACGCTTCTATACGCGTTCCGAGGTGAAGATGTTCGTCGACTACCTGACCTCAGTCGCGGAGGGTGATGAAAGATTGGCCCGGGAATCGATCGGGCGCATTCTGAATCTCGATGCCGGCCAGCAAGAGAGATTTGCGGCCCGGGCCGATCAGTCCCGGCCCGACGAGCGATCGCGCAAGGTGGGCACTGCGGTCAAATGCCTTGATATCTTCCGGGCCCAGGTTCGGGAAAAAGACCTGCTCCACCCGGTGCAAATCCTGGATGCGATCATAACCGCGTCGGGCGCGGCCCGCCCCGACACCGTCCGCAGCGAGAACATCAAAGAGCTGTACCGTGTCGCTAAGCCGTTCGCCCCCGGCGAACTGAGCGACCTGCTGGAACAGGTCCGGCTGATCGAAAACCTGGACCTTGCCGACTGGTCGCGTGATGCGGTCCGGCTCCTGACCGTACACTCGGCCAAGGGGCTTGAGTTTCCGGTCGTGTTCCTTACCGGCATGATCGAGGGTCAGTTCCCGATGCTCCGGAGCCTCAACGACCCGCGCGACCTCGAGGAGGAACGCCGCCTCTGCTATGTCGCGATAACCCGGGCCCGCGAGACGCTCTACCTAACCTACCCCAAGGTGCACCACGGCCGCTTCCACAATCCATCCCGTTTCATCGTGGACATGATCGGATGATTACGCCTTCTTGGGAAACGGTACCGGGGGGGGTTACTGATTATTCAATAACACAATAACACAGCAACAAAGCAACGCTACTTCTTGCCCGCCGTGATGACCCGGTTGCGGCCGGTGTCTTTGCCCTCGTACATCGCGTGGTCAGCCATACCGACCAGTTCCTCGCGGTTGCCGGCGTCCTCGGGGAAGGAAGCCAGGCCGAGCGTCACCGTCAAGTAGAACGTCTTACCGTCGGTGGCGTTGAAGGGTTTCTTGCAGACTTCCTGACGAATCGTCTCGGCAATCACCGCGGCCGCCTTCTTGGTCGTCCGGGGCAGGACCACGATGTATTCGTCGCCTCCGAACCGGACACAGACATCGTCGCGGCGCACCGAGCTCTTGATGCGCTCGCCGACACCACGCAGAGTTTCACTCCCGACGAGGTGACCGAAGTTGTCGTTGACGTTCTTGAAGTGGTCCACGTCAAGAAAGATCAGTGATATCGGAGAATCGTCGAGCTTCACTTTGAGAAACAGCGCTTCGAGATACTGGTTGAAAAACCTCGTGTTGTAAAGCTTGGTCAGGTCATCGATAACGGTCATATGTTCGATCTGGTGATAAAGCGAAGCATTCTGCAAGGCAATGGTGGCGTGTTCGATCATGGTTTCGAAGATGTTCAGGTCATCCTGGTCGAAATTCTCCGCGCCGATCTTGTTGATGACCTCAACGATTCCGATGACCTTCTCCCGGCTGCGCAGCGGCACACAGAGAATCGACTTGGTCTTGAACCTCGTGTGCTTATCGACGCCGGGAAAGAACCGGGGATCCTTGGAAACATCCGGCACGATAAGTGGAATACCGCGCTGGGCAACCCACCCGGCGACGCCCTGTCCCATCTTGATCCGCGCCCCCCTTAACTTGTCGGCCGCTTCACCGGCCGCGGCTTCGAAGACGAGTTCCCCGGTCGTCTCATCGGTCAGCAGTACTGACCAGGCCTCGGCCTTGACCAGGTCGGCCGTCTTCTTGATGATCACACTGAATATTTCCTTGGGGTCGAGACTGGAATTGAGGGATTTGGCAATCTCGTTTAACGCCCTGAGTTCGTTCACCCTTAGTCGCAACTGGGCCACCGTTCTCAGATTCTCCATGTACAACTCGCGCTCGCGGAGGGCCTTCTTGACCTTGTCGATGAGCACCTCCCGGCGGTAGGGCCGTTTCAGGAGACTGCTGATCTTGTAGTCGAACGATTTGAAAAACATCTCGTGATCGACGTTGTCGCCGATCACGATGATCGGCATCACCGAGTCGAGACTGCGAATGCCCGAAACGGCTTCGATCCGCCCCTCGAGATACGATTCGTCGAGAACGATAAGATCGTAGGAACCGCTCTTCAACTCCCTCACGACCTCATCTTTCTCAAGCACGATCTTCGCGCCCAGCGAGCAGTCCGCCATAATCCGCGCCAGGGTCACGCCCCTGAGCCGGTCGTCGTCGTAGACTAGGATGCTGCTCATTTCACCTCATGGGGTACGACCTCAAACAGCAATTTCAGTTTCTTGCCGTGCTCGTCGTACAGATTACCATGCTCGTCAAGTTCCAGACTCCGCGGCAGTTCGTAGGCGACCGCACGCTCCTTGTCGTCGGCAATGCAATAAGTCCCCAGTTTCTTAAGCGAGAAGAAAAGATCATTTAGCAAATAGCCCCGGTCGTCGCTCCGCACCTTGGTGACCATGTCGGTCAGCGCGACGAAATCCTGATCACTCTTGATCGGTATCAGGTCGAAGTGCTCGATGTTGGCGATCAGGTTGATGACCGAGTTAATGTCGGTGAGGATGACGGACCGGCTCGGCTCCTTACCCATTGAAAAGAAATTCGCGTCGGATAAGAGCGGGCCGACCAGATCCGGATCGCCGAACGAGTTGAGCCCGAAGACAAGGTCGCGTCCCGGCATGCCCGATGCGATGCCGACGCCGATTCGAAAAAGGCTGCGGAACGCCGGTGGGAGCAGCGCGTACATGATGCCTTCGACCTTCACTTCCCGTTCCTTCAGCTCACCAAACCACTCCCGGTAGTGGACGAAGTTCGCCTTGATGAACTCCTCGGCCTTCTTGACCATATCGAGAGAACAGAGAATGGCGCGTTTCGCACTGTCCTCGGCCGGCATGAGTTCGAACTCGCCGCCCGAGAATATCGAATAGCGGAGTTTGAATCCCTTTCCGGTGACCGCCTCAGTGTATGACCGCTCGTAGAGCGCCTTGGAATTATCGCCGAACCAGGCGATCCCTCCATCCCCGGTGTCTTTGAGCAAGAACCCCCCGTACTTGCGGACAATGCTGCTCATCTCAAGGCTGAACTTGTACTTGATCTTGCGTTCCTTTTCGGCATTCTGCAGCCGGGCACCCATATAGGTCGAACCGCGGATATCATAACATAACACGGTGACCGCCCGGTAGTAGTTCTTCAAGTACCGGGCAAGCGCCGGGCCGTTCTCGACCTCGATGTTTCCGACATCGCCGGCCGGATAGAGAATCTTGGCCTTGTTGAGGACAATCGCACCGAAATTCACGAGATCGCTGGTCTTGAACTTCTTCTTCTGATACTCGCGCGGCGGCCAGATGTCGAGCAGGCTGAATATGCGCTGGCCGAGGATTACCGGGTTGACTTCGTTCCGGAAGAAATCGAAGTAGTTCTTGTAGATGGTCTCTACGTTAAGGTCGCCGCCCAACATCCCACGCTTCTCGTAGTTCCCGATGCAGGCAAGCTCTTCGCGGACCCCCGGGTCGTTCTTTGACTTCTTGAAGCAGACCTCGATATTGCGCATCAGCGTATCGGCGTACGTCTTCCATTCGTCTTTTGAAAGATCGCCGTAATTCAGGAAGAAGACGGTTTCATCGTGCAGGTCATTGATGCTGACGGCGGGCGACACCGGAAACATCTTCCGGAATTGTTCGGCCGACGCCATGCGCAGTTTGACGATGTCCTCCATGACAAGTTCGTTCCGCTTCCGGCGGTCCAGGTAGTCACCGATATGAAACAGGTGCCCCAAAAGCATTCGCTGGAGGCGCGTAAACAGAGTGCTGATCCGAAGCAGAATCTCGGGACCCCCGGTCGTACCGATCTCGCCCATCACCGATTCGCGTAATTCCTTGTTGGCTTCGTTGTACAGGTTCTTGAGTTGTTCTTTCACCCGCGCCGAGAACATGTCTAGTTCCTTTATGTCGTCGGCGGTCAGGCGCTCGGTTTCCTCAAGCCGATTGATGATGGCCTTAACGAGCCGCATTATCGAAGCGTCGCTCAAGTACCGCCGGTAGACAACCGGGATGCCGGCCAAATCCTGAATCCTCTTGAAGGTCTTCTGTTCAATGTCCCGGATCAAATCCCCGACCTGGAATTCGCAGCGGGCCGTCATGATTGCGGTGTGGATTGCCTTCAGCAACGTGGGGGCCAGCTTGTACTGCCCCATCTTCCCCTTGAACGTCTCGAAATCGATTGCGTCCGGCTCGATATGTAAATCCCTGATCCGGTCGAATATCTTGCCGAGCCCGCCATCGATCGTGCTGCGGAAAATCTCGTGTTCGGCCAATTCGTGGAGGCGCAGCTTCCGCAGCGCAAGGTAGAGGGGCAGAATCATCTTCGGGTCCTGGGCCAGAGCAAGAACCGTGCTTTCGTTGAGCGTGTAGGGCAGGCTGATGAAGAATCCGGCCGCGCTGCGGAACGGTCTCAAGATATCCACCGACAGGTTCGAAATCCTCAAGGCATGTTCCAAGGAGACGATCTGCTCCTTGTAGGATGCCGGGTTCACAAAACGCTCCGTAAGCTGGGCCGCATAGCGGCTCTCGTTCTCGAGAACGGTCTGGATGTCGCCCAACCTGGTCTTGGTCATGTTAGCCCCTGCCCAGTTCGAACAGATACTTGGATCGTCCGCCTTTGCCGTCCATGAAGACGCCCTCGTCCTTCACCATCATTCCGAAATCGCCGACCATCGCGAACATCTTGCCTCCTCGGTCGTAACTGATCTTCCCTTCGATGCGCTTCGCCGACATCCTGAACATCTCGACCAGGAAACCCCGCCGCTGCTCGCGGACTTTGAGCCAGTACTCGAGCGCCTGGATCACATCACTGACGATCGGGTCGACCTTCAGGCCTCCCTCCGACAGGAAAGAAAACTTCGGTACATTCAAGATGATATTGTAGATCGTCGCATCGTCGCAGAGGATGATCGAACCTTCCGGGTCCTTGGCCTTCGAAAAAATGTTCGCCTCGCGTACGAGCATCCCGGAAATATCCAGGTCGCCGTAGGCGTTGCGGTCCAGAAAAACCTCCCGCGGGCACAAGCCCGAGGCGATGCCGATGCCGACCTGGAATATCTTCTTGTACTCCGGCGGCATCGTGGCCAGAGTCACGCCTTCAAACCGGATCGACCTTTCCTCAACGTCCTTGAACCACTCCGGATACTTCAGAAGGTTCGCCTGCACGAATTCCTGGGCCTTCTGCACCATTTCCATGGCGCAACGGGCCGCAGTAAGCCCGACCTCCGGCCCCGCCTTCGGTGCCGTCATGGTCCCCAGCCCTCCCCCGCCGCCCAACTGCGAAACGATGTCGCGGCCGTTGGCGCAGAAGAAGATTATCCCGCCGTCGCCGATATCCTTTATCGGAATGCCTCCGTACTTGACAACGGGCTCGAGCATCGCTTCGTTAAAGAGATTACGGATCTCGTTCTCCATCCGGGCATTGCTCAACTTCGTGCCCATGAACGTCGATCCCCTGATGTCATAGACCATCACCGAAACGACCCCGCAGAATGCGTCTATCTCCCGGTAGTCATCCCCGCTCGGTCCGGTCCGACTCGATGCCTTCGCCTTCCGCTCGTCGTCAATCACACAATAGACATCATCATCGGCCATTTGTTCGGCCAGGAATTTCACGTTCTCCTGTGATATTGTACCCAACGGCGGGAAATATTCAACAAGTTCTTCAAGCAGGTACGCGATCACGAGCGGACGGATCACCTCCGCCAGCGCTTGTTGAAACTGCTCAAGCAGGCGCGGTACGTCAAAGCGTTCGGCAAAAAGCCCGCCCTTCCGATACTGCCCGACCAGCTCGGACTCGGTCTTATTGGCCTTGGCTCCTCGCGCCGCCTCTTTCAGTTCGCGCTGCAGCGCCGTATCATCATAGGAGATTCGGTGCTCGGCCAGGAAAGCCAGTTCAATCATATGCCGGTAACCAAGACCCCTGGTCCACGACAACACATCCGGCTTCTCGATCTGCAGTAACTGCTTGACGCCTTCTTCCTTACGGGCCATGTCCTGGTATTGCATATCAAGGTCACGAATGTAGTAACCCATCTTGATAAACGGGGTGGTCATTTCGTTTACGGCAACCCGCAGAATTTCCTGGGTCGAAAAACGCTGGGCCGATTCGTAGACCTTCTGGGCGAACGTATTGACGTATTCGCGCATCTTGTTCCTTAACTCAATGAGCTTTTGACTCTTGTCGCTCTTCTCGGTGGTCAGCTGGCCGAGCTGCAGCGTCAATTTCTCCTTGAGGACGGCAAGAATATGGTCCACGGTCTGGTCGCTGACCGCCAGCGGGTAGGCGGTGATCGCGCCCTTGAGTTCTTCGCGCGAAAATACGTTACGCCGGGACATAAGCTCGACGAGTTTCTTCTCGGATTCGTCAACCACGCCGCCTTTCAGATAGCCCGACAGCAGGGTAAAAAAGCAGTAAGGCACCTTCCGGCTCTGAATCGCGGTAGCCAGGTACTTGAGGATCTCGCGCTCATCAAGCTTGGGCACCATCACCGGCGCCTTCTCGTAAGCCTCGACGATGAGGGCATCTTCGATGTACATCGACGAAGCAATGACTTTCCGCGCGTAGTAAAAGAGACTGTTTATGATGCGCGACACCTTATCCATTATCTCGGCGCTCAACTGCTCCGACGCGCGGATCTTCCCGGTCAGCGTGTCGCGCATGATCCTGCGGTTGACGACTTCAAAGAGGACGACGCGCTGCCCGTCGTCCTTGAGGAAGTTGCGGTACATCTTGATGAAATCTTCGCGGTAATTGCTGAAGAACTTCTCCCAGCGTGCCGCGTTCATTGATTCATCGCCTAAGTAGGTGAGCATCGTATTGATGAATTCCTCGTGCATGTGCACCAGGCGGCGCCCGACATAGAAAATGATCTTGCCTCGGGCCCGATGGTCCTTGAACAATCGCAGCTGCTCGTCCGATCCGAGCAGGCCTTCGATGACCGACAGGTGGTACTCAAACTCGTTGGGCCGGCCGTACTCATCCTGGAGCCGGGCCATGTAGCTGCTCCGGTCGATGACCAGTTCCTCCAATCTACTTCTTTCCATAGCGTTTCACCAGCATCTTGGCGGCAACGTGCTCCTGATAGGTCCGGCTGAAAATATGGCCGCCGTCGCCTTTTGCGACGAAATAGAGATAATCAGTAGTGTCTGGGTGCCGCGCCGCCGCGATGGATTTGAGACCTGGCGAACAAATCGGCCCGGGCGGCAGACCGAGATAGCGATAAGTGTTGTAGGGGGAGTCGAGTTTCAGGTCCGACTCCAACAGCCGGCTCTTTTTCCAAGCCAATGCATACATCACCGTGGCACACGATTCGATCGGGCGCTTCCGCCGCAGGCGGTTGAAGAAGACCGACGCGATAACCGGCCGTTCGCGGTCGAGCCGGGCTTCCTTCTCGATAATCGACGCCATGGTAACGAAAGCCTCGAGAGAGTCCCCGCACTCGAGGTCCGCCGTGCTCCTGAAGAAATTGTCGAGCATCATTTCTATGACCGACTCCTCCTGATGCCGTCCCACCGGCTCCAGATAGTACGTATCGGGGAACAGGTAGCCCTCAAGCGAACCCGCCCTGAGACGAAAGCGGCGGACCAGGCTCGTGTCGTTCACCAGTTGGAGAAACCGGTCGGCATCGACAATCTCATCGGCCGCCAGCCGCGCTGCGACATCCGGTGCACGCATGCCCTCCGGAATCGTGACCGAGATGAATTCCTGGCTGCCCCGCTCGAGAATCGGCAACAGCAACCAAGCCGGTGTCCGCTTGCGCAGCATGTAGTAGCCCGCCTTGACCAGCCGGCCCCGCCCCAGAACCCTGGAGACGAGCGTGAACTCCCAGGGGCTGACGATGATGCCGTGCTCGTAGAGCCGATGGGCGATGTCCGGCATCGTCATGCCGTAAGAGATCATCACCCCGGTCCGTTCATTAGCCCAGGGCCGGTAGGCAATAAGGGCGACCAATCCGGCAGAAGCCAGGACGGCAAGTGCGGCATCCCTCTTTTTCAACATACCTTTTTGAACACCCTCAGGAAGTTGCCCCAGGATACTTTTTCGATCTCGGACCTGGTAAACCCGGCGGCCCGCATCTGGCCGGCCAATTCCTGAACGCAGCCGGCATGCGCCAGGACCGGGTCGTTAATGCCGTCGAAATCGGAGCCGATCGCCGCCGTATCGATCGAAGTCTGCCGCTTGATGTACATGAGGTGCTCAACGACGCTGCGCTGGCCCAGGTGGTACTTCGAGAAATTGACCCCGCAGACGCCGCCCCGCGCCCCGATCGCCCGGAGGGCTCGATCGCTGATATTGCGCCCGAAATCATTAAGACCGCGCAGGCAAGAGTGCGAAGCAATGGGCGGCGCGGCCAGTTCGCGGCAGACGTCAAGTGTCGTGCGCGTCGAGGAATGCGACAGATCCACCAGGGCGGCGCTCTGCCCCATGAACTTGACGTATTCGCGGCCCAATCGGGTGAGCCCCCGGCGGTCATTGTCCAGCGCCGCATGCGCCAGCCGGTTCGAATTGTTCCAGGTCAAGGTGTATACCCTCACCCCTAACCGGCGCAGCGTCTCAAACTGAACCCGGGACTTGTCGAATATGTGCCCGCCCTCGACCCCCAGAATGATATTGATCCGGTCGGCCCGCAACTGCCGCCAGGACCGGGCCAGGTTGAACCAACGGCGATGCCGTTCGACAAACCTCAATGAAGCGTCGACCAGTTCGAGCGCCTTGATGAATGGCTCTTTCTCCTTGGGCGATACCCAGCACGCCCAGACCACGGCGCCGAAACCGCCCTTTTTCAGTTTGGGCAGGTCGACGTGACGCCGCGTAACCTTCGATAAGTCGTCGCCTTTCAAAAGATTCTGAGCCGAGTCACAGTGCAGATCGAATATCTTGAACACAGTAGCGGTAATTATACCAGACTACCGGCAAAAGTCAAGCGCGTTCTCGGTGCCGGCCCGACTTTGCAAAATGCGAAGGGACGGTCTCATTGCGTGTCGGCAACGGCGGCCCTGCGGCGTTGACTGATTCCTCGCCGCTCTTTTCTACACAACTTTTGTCTTCTTCTTAAAGAAGATGAGATTTAGGCTGGTGGTCTCATATTCGCCCGATAGTGCTTAGACTCAGAAGAACAAAGGTTGTTGATGCTTGCCCGGTAAGTCAGATGTTCGATCGCCACTCTCGGCAAGCGACCCTTTGGTCGCAGAGCGGCTTAGCTAATGCTCGTCGCCCAGATGAGCCTCACGGCGCCTAAAACTCATCTTTCTTGTATTTCCACAGAAGTCGCGTAGTCTATACCTTGTAGGAAGAGTGGAGAGGACTTGGCGATGTTGACTCTTGACTTTTCTGTCGAGATATGTATCATTATAGTTTCGCTAACCTCAAGGAGGTATCATGTTATTGTCGTTGGCACTGTACTTAGTAGCACAGCAACCATTCGATCTTGTCATGACGGGTCGATATGATGAAGCCATCACGGCCAGCCAGGCCCTGATTGCCCAGGAGAAATCCGCAGACAAGGTTTTCGGCTATATGATTGACATCGGCGATATCTACTACAGTAAGCTGGGTGCGCCGGACAAGGCGCTTGGGGCATATGAGGGAATACTCCGTAAATTCCCGGCCCGCAAGGACTTGTACTTGGTGCACTACCGCATCGGCCAGGTCTTGGAACTGAAAGAGAACTTCATGGATGCGGCGCGGGCCTACGAAATCGTGGCGACGCAGTACCGCAAAGCGCCGTACGACTCGTTCTCGCTCGAGGGCGTTGAGCGCTGCTTCAAGAAGAATTATCAGGATTCGGTGGCGACGGTGGATGGCCACCGCATCACGCGTTTGGAGTTTGACGAGCGGATCGCCGCGCTCCCGCCCTTTGGCCGCGAGGAATACGAAAAGCAGGAAGGCAAGAGGAAGCTCATCGACCAGATGATAATGGAACGCCTGCTCTGGACCAGCGCCCTCAAAGAGAACGTCGACCAGGATACGGCGGTGATTCGCAAAGTCGGTGAAGCCCGACGGCGCCTCCTTATCGACGAGGTTACCGAACGCGAAGTCAATCAGAAATCACGCCCGACCGAAAAACAGATGCGTAGTTTCTTCGTCAAGAACCGCAATGATTACAAACTGCCGGCCGATGTTCGTGCCCGGGAAATCGTCGTGCCCAATGAAACCCTGGCGCGGGCCGTTCTCGACACGCTCAGACTGCAGCCCAAGCTGTGGGACACCCTGGCCAAACGCTACTCAACCGCCGTTTCCAAGGACTACGGCGGAGATATGGGGTACGTGACGCGCGGCTCGCGGCAGGCCGAAGTTGAGACGGTCATCTTCAACATTAAGCTGAATACGATCAGTCCCGTCACGAAAATCTACGAGGACTTCGCCATCTACAGAGTCCTGGAAAAGAGACCGGCGCGCTACCGGTCGTTCAAGGACGCCAAGTCCGATGTTGAATACCGGCTCAGGGGTGAAATACAGGGTCAGGTTCAGAAGAAGTTCACTGATGCCCTGCGCCGCGATTCGGATCTGAGAGTTATCATGCAGGGCGATACGCTGGCGTACTTGTTCGGCGGCTACGTGATGAAGCAGGACCTTGAGCGCCGCCAGGAGCGCGAACCGATATTCGCCCGCATCGACATGACGAAAGACGAGGAAGTAAGGAAATACTTGGACCAGACCGTGATCGAAGATCTTAAGCTCCGTTTCGCCGAACAACACAAGCTCTTCATATATGACGGCGTTTTCAAAAAACTTCAGGAATTGCGGCGCCGCGAGTATGAAGGCGGTCTGTACCAGAAAGTCGTTGTCGATCGTGCCGCAGTCTCCGACAGTGAGATCAAGGACTACTACAGCAAGAACCTCGAGACTTTCAAGGTCCCGGAACAGATCAAAATCCACGAGATCGTGGTCTCGACGGAAAGCCAGGCTGAAGGAATACTGGCGAAGCTTCGCTACCGGCCCTGGTACATGCCTTTTGTCCAGAAATACCGGTTGTCCGAGTTCGACACGCTGGCCAAACAATTCTCGACTGCCCCCTCAAGAGAGGTCGGGGGCGAGACGCCTTTCTTCACCCACGGCTTCAAACCGGCACCGGTTGAGTCGATTGCCTTCAAGATGAAACCCAATACTATCAGCAAGGCGATCAAGACCGGCGACTCGTCGTTCACCATCATCAAACTCGACGAACGCAAGCCCGCAACGGTGCAGAAGCTTGATGAGGCCAAGTCCAAAATCGAATGGAACCTGAAGCGCCAGAAACAGGTCGACCTCGCCAATCAGTATCTGGAGAAAATGAAGACCGAAGCCAAGATCGAAATCTTCCTGCCGCCGGATGAAGAGAAGCCGCCCGAAGAAGGGTTGAAGACACCCGAAGAGAAACAATCCGAGCCGACGGTCGAGCCCGCCGGCGACAAGGACGAAGGCGGCCCCGGGACCGAACCGCCCGTCGGGAAACCGGAAGAGCCGAAAAAACCCATCGAAGAAAAGAAGTAACGTCAGCGATGCCGGAGCTTCGCAAGGATCCGATTGTCGGGCGCTGGGTCATCATCTCCACCGAGCGGGCCAAGCGGCCGAAGGACTTCAGCTTCGCGTCGGAAAGCAAGCAGGTAGAACCCAAGAACTGCCCGTTCTGTCCGGGCAACGAAAATACTACTCCGCCCGAGGTCCTGGCCTACCGGCCGGATAATTCCAAGCCCGATACTCCGGGCTGGACCCTCCGGGTCGTTCCCAATAAGTTCCCGGCCCTGCGAATCGAAGGTGATCTCAACCGCAAGGGTGAAGGACTGTATGACCGGATGAACGGCATCGGAGCGCACGAAGTCATCATCGAAACGCCCGAGCATCGCCTTGACTTGCCGGACCTCGATGACCGGGCCTTCCGGGATGTAGTGTGGGCCTGCCGCCTCCGGACCCTGGAACTGAAGAAAGATCCCCGTTTCCGCTACGTGATGATCTTCAAAAATTTCGGCGCGGCGGCCGGCGCTTCGCTTGAGCATACCCATTCTCAGTTGATTGCCACCCCCGTGATACCGAAGCGCGTCAACGAGGAAATGGACGGGGCCAAGCGCTACTACGAGTACCGTGAACGCTGCATCTTCTGCGACATCATCAAACAAGAAGCAAAAGACCAGAAGCGACTCGTCGCTGAGAACACCCATGCCTTTGCCTTCACGCCCTTTGCGCCCCGGTTTCCGTTCGAAACCTGGATTCTCTTCAAACGCCACATCTCGAGCTTCGAGGCCTGCGACGAAGCGGAATTGGACGACCTTGCCGGGATTCTCAAGACGGTACTCGTGAAGCTTCGCCTGGCCCTGAACAACCCGCCCTACAATTTCGTCCTCCACACTTCGCCCCTAACTCTGCCGACGCTCGAGTTCTACCATTTTCACATCGAGATCATCCCGGTCCTGACCCACATCGCCGGTTTCGAATGGGGTACCGGTTTCTACATCAACCCCACGTCGCCCGAAGAAGCGGCTGACTTTCTGCGGAAAGTCTGAGCTTCATGCGCATTGCCTTTGTCACGTCCGAGGCCTTTCCGTATGCCAAGACCGGGGGATTGGCGGACGTGGCCGGCGCCCTGCCCAAGGCGCTGACTCAGCTGGGCGAGGAATGCGTCCTCTTTCTGCCGATGTATCCCGGAATCGATGCTGAGGCCACCGGGCTTTCATTCGAGGTGAAACTCGGCCGGCACAAAGCGCCGGCCCAGGTCTTCGTCGCCCCGAACCCATTTCCCGCCTACTTCATAAAGAACGACGGGTTCTTCAACCGCCCCGGCTTGTACGGGACGGAAAAGGCCGACTATCCGGACAACCTCGAACGGTTTGCCTTTTTTGTCCGGGCCGCTCTGGAAGCGGCCATCCGCTTAGGTCTTGGGCCCGACATCCTTCACCTGCATGACTGGCAAGCGGCTTTGGCCGCACCCCACCTGCGCGCTCATCCGCGCAAAGCTCTCAAGGATACGAAAACCATCCTCACCATTCACAACCTTGGTTATCAGGGGGTCTTCGCCAAAGATAAGTTCGAACTGCTCAATCTGCCCGCCGATTACTACGGCGTACAGGGTATGGAGTTCTATGACCAAATCAACTTGCTCAAAGGCGGTCTTGTCTATGCCGACTTCCTGACCACCGTCTCACCCACCTATGCCCAGGAAATCCAGACCAGTGAATATGGGTGCGGCCTGGATGGAGTTCTGCGGGAACGCGCGACCTTACTGCGCGGCATCCTCAACGGGATCGATACCGACGTATGGAATCCTGCCCGGGACCGCCATATCTACTATAACTACCGAGACCCCAAGGATAAGCCGATCAACAAGCTGCAGCTCAAAAAAGAGCTCGGGCTTGAGCCGGGCGAAGGTCCGATCATCGGCGTCGTCTCGCGCCTGGCTGGCCAGAAGGGTGTTGATTTGCTCTGTGACGCTTTTACGACCCTCCTCGAGTGGGGTTTCCAAATCGTCATCCTGGGCACGGGTGATGAGAAATACCAGATTACTCTATCCGAGCTGGCAACGCGGTTTGCCGGACATGTCAGCCTCAACCTGAAATTTGACGAACAGCTGGCGCACCGCATCTACAGCGGCGCCGACTTCTTCCTCATGCCTTCCCGGTACGAGCCCTGCGGCCTGGGCCAGATGATTGCCCTCATCTATTCGACGATTCCGGTGGTCCGCAAGACCGGGGGACTGGCCGATTCCGTCTTCGAGTTCGATCCTGGGTCCGGTTTGGGTAACGGGTTTCTATTTCAGGATTATAAAACGGGCGCCCTGCTGGCCGCCCTCAAGCGTGCCCGTGAGGTGTACGACAACCCGAATCTGTGGGCAACCCTGCTCGCGAATTCAAAAAAGTGCGATTTTTCCTGGACCCGCGCCGCCCGGGAGTATCAGACGCTGTACCGTCAGCTCCTGCAAACGAAGAATCAATAGCTCACCTCTCCTCCACCCACCGGGAACAGACCCCTTCTACTGCCGCCTTCGGCACCACATGAAGTAGCGAGTGGCGGTTCATGGCCAAATGAAAGTGACCCATTCTCTGGTGGGTATTTGTGCTTAGGGCGGGATCTTATATGGCTCTCGGAAACTCCGCCGCCTGTCGCACACTCGGCGTGAGACAGAGACCTCCGGCCGGCGCTACAACTCACAGGCAGAAAAACAAGCGCCAGGCCCTGATGGCCGTGAGCAAGTCATACGACCGCCGTTCCATTATTCCACCATTCCATCACTCCATTACTCCGGCACCCCATCCCTCCACCACTCCATCATTCCATCACTCAGGCACCCCATCCCTCCACCACTCCATCATTCCTTCCCCTGATAGTCAGTCTTCCCGCCACTTTTCCTTTGACTTTTCCGCAATCTTAGATAGAATACATAGGAACGAGACGGATTAACCGAATTGAAGCGAGTTATCCGGATTTTCAAGATAATATTCGAACAATTCGTTGTCATTCGTGCTATTCGCGCTGTTTTTCATAAGGAGGACAAATGGCTAAAGTCAGAGTTGCAATTATCGGAGTCGGTAATTGCGCCTCAAGTCTGGTGCAGGGCGTTTACTATTACAAGAACGCCAAGGAAAACCAACCCATTCCCGGACTTATGCACACCCGCCTGGGCGGATATCACGTTGGTGACATAGAATTCACCCTGGGCATCGATATCGACAAGCGCAAGGTAGGCAAGGACCTGGCCGACGCAATCTACACCTATCCCAACAACACCTATCGCTTCTGCGATCTACCCAAAACCAACATCAAACTGGTTCGGGGCATGACCCACGATGGCCTGGGCTATTATCTGTCGCAGATCATCGAGAAGGCGCCCGGGCCCACCGCGGATATCGTGCGGCTGCTCAAGGAAACCAGGACTGACGTAGTCGTAAACTTCCTCCCGGTCGGGAGCGAAGAAGCAACCAAGTGGTACGTCGAGCAAACCCTGGCCGCAGGCTGTGCCTTTGTCAACTGCATCCCGGTCTTCATCGCCAGCCAGAAATACTGGCAGAAGCGCTTCCGCGAGAAAAAGCTGCCGGTCATCGGCGACGACATCAAGTCCCAGGTCGGTGCCACCATCGTCCACCGCGTGCTGGTCAACCTCTTCAATGACCGCGGCGTACGCCTGGAACGGACCAGCCAGCTTAACGTTGGCGGCAATACCGACTTCCTCAACATGCTTGAAAGAAGCCGGCTGGTGTCAAAGAAAATATCCAAGACCCAGGCCGTCACTTCTCTCTTGAAACACGATATCGGCGAAGAAAACATCTACATCGGCCCGTCCGATTACGTCGCATGGCTCAAGGACCGCAAGTGGGCCCACATGAGGCTCGAAGGCCGCACCTTCGGCGACGTACCGCTCAACATCGAGCTCAAGCTTGAAGTCTGGGATTCGCCCAACTCAGCCGGTGTCGTTATCGACGCGCTGCGCTGCGCCAAGCTTGCTCTGGACCGGGGTCTGTCCGGTCAGCTCGTCGAACCCTCGAGCTACTTCATGAAATCGCCGCCGGTGCAGTTCCCGGACCACATCTGTCGCCAGAAGACCGAAGCCTTTATTAAAAAATACGGCCACAAGCGAAGGTAAATATAAATTCTAAATTCGAATTTCTAAATACTAGACGAACATCTAAACTCGAATGCTCCGAACTTCGTTTGGGATTTAGGTCATTGGTTTTTGGAAATTGTTTCTGTCTCACGTCGAGTTCCATCTCGTCTCGAGACTCCATCTTGTGTGTCGACCTTGATGTGAGACAGATGTCAAGAGAGACACGAGACGGAATTTAGTGCTTAGTATTTCGTATTTTAGTAGTTTTGCGTATGATCCGCCAATATTCGGATGCATCAGTGCGCTGCCGAGCAGCGCGAGATGGTTCTAATGAAACGTGGTCTCCTTATCACCTTTGAGGGTACCGAAGGCTCCGGCAAGTCGACCCAGGCCCGTCTCCTTTTCGATTGGCTTCGCTCGCAAGAAGTGCCCTGCATCATGACTCGAGAACCGGGCGGCACCGAAGTCGGTGAGGCGATTCGAAACGTACTGCTCAATCCCGCCTTCCGAAACCTCTCGGCCAAGACCGAACTGCTCCTCATGCTTGCCGCCCGCGCTCAGCTGGTGAGCGAGCTCGTGCTGCCGGCAATTCAGGACGGCAAGGTCGTCATCTCGGACCGATTCAGCGATTCTACTTTCGCCTACCAGGTTTCAGGCCGCGACCTGCCCGGGCGGCCCACCATGCTCTTTAACCGGTTCGCAACCGCCGGCCTCAAGCCCGACCTGACCTTCCTGGTCGATATCCCGGCCGAGCAGGGCTTGAGCCGCGCCAAGGCGCAGGGCGCCGACCGCATCGAGACTGAAGATGCCTGCTTTCACCAGAGAGTCCGGCAAGGCTACATCCGTTTGGCCAAGCGAGCCCGTGGCCGAATCAAGCTTCTCGATGGAAGCGGGACCATCGATGAAATTCAGAAGACGATCAGGGAAAAAACACAGGTTTTATTGCTAAAGAGAGGTTATAAACCATGAAACAAAGAGTCGTAGTCAGTTTATTGACGTTGTTGGTTGCGGCCTTCTTCTTCCTGACTGGACGCATCTATGGTCAGAAGGAGAATACCTACTCGCTGCTTAAGATATTCAACCGGGTGCTCTCGATTGTCCAGTCCAACTACGTTGACCCGGTCGACGACCAGAACTTGATCCGGGGCGCGATCAATGGCATGGTCGACACTTTGATGGACCCGCACACCAACTATCTCAGCAAGAACGAAGCAATCGCCCTGCGCATTTCTACCGAAGGCGAGTTCGGTGGGATTGGGGCTCAACTCGGGATGCGCAGCAACAAACCGGTAGTCATTGCACCGATGGACAATACCCCGGCCAAGCGGATTGGCCTGCTGCCCGGTGATGTCATTCTCAAAGTTGACGGCGAACCGACCGAAGGCAAGAATCTTGATGAAGTCGTGCGCCGCATCCGCGGCAAAGCCGGCACCAAGGTGACCCTGTTGATCGAAAGGACGACCTTCGCGCAGCCGACCGAGTTCGTCGTCACGCGCAGCACCATTCGAATCGATGCGATTCCCTACTCAGGCATCGTCAAGAATGACATCGCCTACATCAGGCTGGCCGATTTCTCCCGAACCGCCAGCGCCGAATTAAGGGGGGCGCTCGATTCGCTGTTCGGTGCCGGCGCCAAGAAGGTCATATTCGACCTGCGCTACAATTCCGGCGGCCTTCTTAACGAAGGCGTCGAAGTCGCCGAGTGTTTTCTCGCGCGCGACCGCGAGATCGTCTCAACCCGGGGCCGCATCGACTCACTGCGCAGTTTCAAATCCGATGCCGAGCCCACCCACGGGGATTTTCCGCTGGTCGTGCTGGTTGACTCCGGCTCGGCCAGCGCCTCGGAGATCGTGGCCGGGGCGATCCAGGACTGGGACCGCGGACTATTGATGGGCACCAATACCTTCGGCAAAGGCTCGGTTCAGCACATATTCCCGATGGAGGACGGCGGCGCCTTTAAGATCACGGTCGCACGCTGGTATACTCCTTCCGGCCGCTGCATCGACAAGCCGCGCGATACCGTCCTGGCCAAGCAATCGCCGGCAAAGGCCTATACGACGCTCGGCCCTTTGCACCGGAAAGTATCCGGTGCCGGCGGCATCATGCCCGATACTGTGGTCGGCCGGCGCGCCTACACCTGGCTCGACATGGAAATCATCCGCAAAGGCCTCTATTTTGACTTTGCCGTCAAGTACACCGCCAAGAACAAGGAGATCCCGAAGAACTTCGACGCCGACGCGGCACTGCTCGACGAGTTCTCAGGTTTCCTGGCCGAAAAAAAACTGGCATTCGCCCCCGCCCAGTTTGATTCGAGCAAGACCGACATCGCCCGTGCCCTGGAAATCGAAATCGTCAGCGTCGTGTGGGGGGCCAAGACCGCCGAAGCACTGCGGCTGCAGCACGATCATTATGTTGCTGCGGCGATCGGCGTGATCGAGAAAGCCAAGACCGGCCGCGACCTGTTCCGTATGAGCAAAAAATGAGCCTGGTAAGAGTCTGGATCAGAGCACATCCGGGGAGGGATCAGGCATGAGGCGGTTCCGGGTTGAGATCTCCAAGCGGAGCGTCGATCCGCGTGCCGTGGAAATAGCCGCCGCCCTCAGCGAACTTGGGTTTCGCGCCGCGCGCGGCGTACGGGTCATCGACGTATATCATCTCGAAGGGTGCCTGACCGGAGCCCAAGTCCGGTCCATCGCCGGATGTCTGTTGGCCGACCCGATCGTCGAGACGTATTATCTCGGCAAAAGGAAACTTGCCGGGCAGGAAGTCGAAGTTGCCTACAATACGGCGGTGTCGGACCCGGTCGAAGACAGCGTGCGGAAGGCAATCCGGGACTCAGGACTCCGGGTCGCGGGGGTCCGAACCGGCAAGCGTTATGTTTTCAGAGGCGGAATCTCGAAAGAAGATATCGTTTACTTCGCACCCAAGCTTCTCTACAATCCGATCATCCAGCATCTCCGGTTCCAAGAAGAGCAATCGCACCTTCACAAGAAGTACCGGTTCAGGAGAATCGAAGTCGACCTCGGCAAGCACGACCTCGACCAGCTGAGCCGTCGCATGAGTCTCGCCTTGAATCACCAGGAAATGCTTGCCCTGGCCGGCTACTTCGAAAAACTGGGACGCAATCCGACCGATGTCGAAATCGAGACTATTGCCCAGACCTGGTCCGAGCACTGCAAGCACAAGACCTTCCGGGGGATCATCGAATACGATGGGAAGCACATCGATGACCTGCTCAAGTCAACCGTGATCAGGGTAACCAAAGAACTGAACAAGCCGTGGTGTCTTTCGGTCTTCCACGACAACTCCGGCGTCATCGACTTCGATGATGAATACGGCGTCTGCTTCAAAGTTGAAACCCACAATCATCCATCAGCCCTTGAACCGTACGGCGGCGCATCCACCGGCATCGGCGGGGTCATCCGAGACATTATCGGTACGGGGCGCGGCGCCAAACCAATCATGAACACCGACGTCTTCTGTTTCGGCGAACCGAATCTTGCCTACAAGAAACTGCCCGAAGGTGTGCTCCATCCCAAACGGATCGCCCTCGGCGTTGTGGCCGGGGTTCGCGACTACGGCAACCGCATGGGCATACCGACGGCTTCGGGAACCGTATACTACGACAACTGCTACGTCTCCAACCCCCTGGTCTACTGCGGCACCGTCGGTCTGATCAAGAAGACCCGCATCGCAAAAGGCGCCCGGCCCCGCGACAACATCGTACTCGTCGGCGGCCGCACCGGCCGCGACGGTATCCACGGTGTGACCTTTGCCTCACTCGACTTGAGCTCCGAATCCGAGACCATGTCTTCATGCGTCCAGATCGGCAATCCGATCATGGAAAAGAAGTTCCTCGATACAGTTCTGGCGGCATCGGACAAAGACCTGTTCACGTCGCTGACCGACTGCGGCGGCGGCGGGCTCTCAAGCGCGGTCGGCGAAATGGGCCAGGACCTAGGCGTGGTCGTGGATCTGGACAAGGTTCCCCTCAAGTATGAAGGGCTGAACTACACCGAAATCTGGATTTCTGAGGCCCAGGAGAGAATGGTGTTGGCGGTACCGGACAAGACCCTCGCCGAGTTGACCGAGATCTTCAAGACCGAAGACGTTGAAGTCAACGTCATCGGACGCTTCACCGGTGATCGCCGCCTGATCCTGCGCTACGATGGCGCGGTCGTTGCCGACCTCGATATGGAATTCGTCCATCACGGTCTGCCCCGTTCAACCAAGCAGGCTCGGGCCAGCCGCGAAGTATCGAACCAGGCCGTTTTTCCTGAGCCGACCGACCTGAAAAAGGAGCTTCTCAATTTGCTCGCCTCATTGAACATCTCATCTAAGGAATGGGTTGTCCGGCAGTACGACCACGAGGTGCAGGGCGGCAGTGTCGTCAAGCCGTTTGTCGGTGTCGACGGCTCCGGCCCGAGCGACGCCGTGGTCACGAGGCCCCGCCTTGATTCGTACCGGGGCATCGTCGTGAGCTGCGGCCTTTGCCCGCGGTACGGTCGAATCGACCCCTACCGGATGGGTGCCTCCGCGATTGACGAGGCCCTCCGAAACCTTACCGCGGTCGGCGGGTCCATCGACCGGGTCGGACTGCTCGACAACTTCTGTTTCGGCAATCCCGAGCGACCCGAGGTGCTGGCCGATATTGTCGATACGTCCCGGGCCTGCTACGACATCGCCAAGGGATTCGGGACGCCGTTCATTTCCGGCAAAGACAGCCTCTACAACGAGTATAAAGACCGCGCGGGCAAACCCCGGGCAATTCTCCCGACCCTCCTTATTTCAGCGCTGGGAGTGGTCGAAGACACCCGGCGCTGCATCACAATGGATCTTAAGGGGCCGGACAACGGAATCTACACGTTGGGTATGACCCGTCCGGAACTCGGCGGTTCGGAGTATTTCCTGGGCAAGAATTACTTAGGCGGCGAGGTGCCGCTGGTCGAAGTCGCGACCGCCCGGGCCCTGATGACCAGATTGCACGAGGCAATCGCCCGCGGTCTGGTGATAAGCTGTCATGATTGTTCCGAAGGCGGCCTGGCCGTAGCCATCGCCGAGATGTGCCTTGCCGGCAGTGCCGGCGCCGTAATTGACCTCCGTAAAGTCGTCCGGCCCGGTTCGATACAGCGCGATGACGTCGTTCTCTTTTCAGAATCCAACAGCCGCTTCCTGGTCGAAGTGCCGGCCAGTCTTGAACAGAAGTTCGCCGCCGTGATGGGCGACCTGCCCTTTTCGCTCGTCGGCCGAACGACCAGCCCGACGTCGCTGTGCATCACCGGGCTTGCCGGGAATGAGATCATCCGGGCCGGCCGGGCCGAACTCCGGCGTGCCTGGCGCGCCAACCAGATGTAGCATCCACCGCGAACCAGCATGGGGAAGAAACCGCGATTCGTCGTCCACGAGCATCACGCGACCCGCCTCCACTGGGATTTCCGGCTGGAGTACCGGCACGTCCTTAAATCGTGGGCAATACCGAAACGTCCACCGCGCATTGCCGGAATCAGACGCCTGGCTTTCCAGGTCGAAGACCACCAACTGAGTTATGCCGGTTTCGAGGGTGTCATCCCCGAAAATGAGTACGGTGCCGGCCGGGTCAAGATCTGGGACCGCGGGTTCTACGAAGGAAGGCTCATTACTCGCGACAAGTACGAGGTCGAACTGCACGGCAAGAGATTGCAGGGCGTATACGTCCTTTTCAGGTTTCGCCGGGCCGGCAAGAATACGTGGCTGTTTTTCAAAGTAAAAAGCAAAGCACAAAAACCAGAGAGAACAGCGACGAAGGCCAGGATGAAAACCCGTAAAGCACTGCGCCTAGGTTACGAATTATGAGATTGCCACGCTCTCCGCCAGAGGCGGATTCGCTCGCAATGACAGATGGGATCCCTCGTTCCACTCGGGACGATGCCCTTAAAGGAAGATCGCTCATTGCCAAGGGCGGCGGGCATCGGATTGCCACTCCGCCTGAGGCGGATCGCAATGACAGACTCAGCGAATCAGGCCAGCAGATGCCATGACTCAGGACAGCCTCATCGTCGCCAAGAAAGTCAATAACCGGCTGGTCCAGCTGGATTGCCCGGCCCGGTCTCGCGACCGGGTGGAACTTGTGCCGCTGGCCTCGTGGGCCGGGCTTCAGGTATATGAACGCTCCCTCATCCTTCTTCTGGTCACCGCCGTGAAGAGCCTCTATCCTGGGGCGCGACTACTGGTTGAGCACTCGCTCTCCCGAGGACTTTACTGCGAACTCCTCGCATTTCGGAAGTTGGAGTCTGGTCACGTGCGCCGCATCGAGAAGCTGATGAGACAGCTGGTCAAGTCTGATCAGCACCTTGCTTGGCTGGCGAAAGATGCCCGCGGGCCATTTCACCCCGGCTCAAAAACGTGCCCGGCTTTACCGCTCGTTCCCTCGACGGGGTTTCTGAAGGTCTTCGCGCTGAAATACTATCCTCCGGGCTTCATCCTGCGCCTGCCCCGGATGGAGTCTCCTGACCGTCTACCTCAGTTCCGCAACCAACCCAAGTTGTTCCGCATCTTCCATGAGTATGAAAAGTGGGCACGCATCCTCGGGGTAGACGATGTCAGTATGCTCAATGCCATCATCAGCAGCCGACGTATATCGAGATTCATTCAGGTTTCAGAGGCTTTGCATGAGAAGAAGATCGCGCAGATCGCAGACGAAATCGTCAGAAACCGCCGGCGAATCAGGCTTGTCTTCATCGCCGGGCCGTCCGGCGCCGGCAAGACAACATTCTCCAAGCGTCTGTCCATCCAGCTTCTCGTCAACGAGATTCCTTCGACTTCAGTCTCGATCGACAACTACTTCGTCGAACGCGAAGACACCCCAAAAGATGAGCGTGGTCGGTACGATTTTGAGACCATCCGGGCGATTGATGTCGACCTGCTCGCCAGTCAGATCGGCCGGCTCCTGGCCGGCAGACAGGTAATAGTACCCGAGTTCAGCTTCCACACCGGACGCAGGAAGAAGGGCCGGCCCCTGCGTCTTGCCCGAAACGAAGTGCTGATAATTGAGGGGATACATGGCCTTAATGAGGAATTCCTGTGTGAGGTGCCGCGGACCATAAAGTTCAAAATCTATATTAACGCGCTGACTCAACTAAACATCAATGATTACGACCGGATTTCTACCACTGACACGCGCATGATTCGCCGCGTGGTGCGTGACAGTCTGTTCCGAGGCTATGAGCCCGGCGAGACCATCCAACGCTGGTACCAGATCCGGAGGGGTGAAGAGCAGAACATCTATCCCTTTCAGGAAGACGCCGACGCGATGTTCAACTCGGCGTTGGTCTACGAGCTTGCCGTTCTCAAGACATATGCCGAACCGACCCTTTCAAAGATCCGGCCCAGTCATCCAGAGTTCAGTGAGGCGTGCCGGATTCTTGAGATCTTTCGCCACTTCAAGCCGGTTGCACCGGCCGAAGTCCCACCCACTTCGATACTGAGGGAATTCATCGGTGGCTCAAGCTTTCTCTATTGACCCTCGGGGTCAATAGAGCTGATTACGGTGATTTCGGCGTGAAGCGCCGTCGATTACAGCGATGAAAAGCGTTAGAACGTTTCATTCGTTAGAACGTTAATACCGTTCAGAGTTCCGGCCGGGTATAAAACTACAACTCGGACGAAGAAGCGCACCCTGAAGGGCGCGACTGTAGGGACGCACCAAGGTGCGTCCGGATTCGACATTGCGGACAGGCCATGGCCTGTCCCTACATTTGTCACGATGATCAGTATGGACATCAAGTTGTAACCGTAGGGACAACTCACGAGTTGGCCACCCCCTCGCAAGAAACGCGCTCCCTATCTCAGGCCGTCAACCACCGGAATCCGTCTGAATCCGTGCCAATCCGTCAGCATATCTTTTTCGAAAGATTGTTGTTGACATCCTGCGCGTTATGGATATAATTGGCACAGAAAGGAGAAAAAACTATGAAGAAATTACTATGTGCTGCTGTGCTGTTACTGGCTGTTGGTTGTGTTTGGGAGCCGTTTGCGATGTACGACTACAAGGCGATCGTCGAGGTCACGCCGCCTGCGGCGCAGACGATCAGCTCGGTCGTCGTTATGCGCGATACGACCAATCCGCCGGATACCTCCCATTACTATCTTGATACGACCTACACCTTGAACGTGACGGTCTATCTGAAGGAAATGACCGGCAAAAAGTTCCGCTTTGAAGGCGCCGAGTGCCATCTGTATGACTCCAAGGGCGGTGACCTCGGTTTTGTTGGCGGTGCGAGCATCATCCCACCCAAGACCAATGAGGACGTTGACAGCGTCGACGTGGCCCTTAAACTGACGTTCGATGACGCCGATCTCTATGGTCTGGATCTGGCCAATGAAGCTGAGAAATGGAACGCCGGTACCGGGTTCCTCGGCTTCACCGGGGAAGGCAATGAGATCGACCATGCGTTATCGGTAGAGTGCCTTGAGGGTTTTGCCCCGATCACGGTCACCCGCGGCAGTCTTCGAATCGAAGTTCCGTAACCAACCGCAAACGATTAAGGCCCGCTTCGGCGGGCCTTTTTTTTGTGGGAACCTTTCTTGTAGGGACAACTCACGAGTTGTCCGGGCGGGAAGCGTCAAAAATGTTTCGGTAGTACTTGTCAATGTCAATGCGGGTCCGGTCCTTTCGGAAGGCGGGGTTCTCGGCATCCAAATTCCAGCGGAGGGGATTCTCGACGATATACTTCCTGACATTGAACAGTTCCCGATCATTACGGATCACATGATCGTAGAAACTGCGCTGCCAGAATGGCTCGCCCTTTGAATCGAGCATGAGGTTTGCTTGTTTGGCTGAGTTCATCTTGAACCAGCCGATCATCCGTGACAACAGCATCCGTCGCCGGACGGCACTGCTCGGTAGGGGCAATTCACGAATTGCCTTCTCTTCGGGCGGTTCTTGAACCGCCCCTACAGAGTTACCCGAGCAGTCACCGACTTCTGTTCGAGCCGAACAGGTCAAGATCAAGATACCGTGGAGATGGTTGGGCATTATTACGTGGACGTCCACTTCGACGTCTGCAAAACGCCTCGGGATCTCGATCCAACGTTGTTCTGCGGTCGCCCTGAGCCTCTCATTTTCGAAGTACGGACGTTGGTCGACCGTGCATAGTGTCACGAAGTAGTAACCCGCCTCAGAGTAGCTATGATTCTTCAATCGCAGCGACTTCCTCTGCCTCATCTCATCGTCCTTTCCAGCTTGGATCGATTCCTCTTCTGTAGGGATAACTCACATGTAGGGACAACTCACGAGTTGTCCTGCTTCCGGTTTCGGGCGATTCATGTTAAAAACCCCGGCCCAAGGGGAATCGCCCCTACCGAGTTTGGAAACGCCAGTCGGCGCGGAACCGTCCCTATTTGTAGGGGCGATTCACGAATTGCCCGGCGCAACGATCTCCCCTTTTATCGCCGAGGCCGCCACCACGGCCGGCGAGGCCAGGTAGACCTTGCTTTCCGGACTCCCCATCCTCCCCTGGAAGTTACGATTGGTGGTCGAGATGCAAACCTCGCCCGCAGCGAGAATCCCCTGGTGGGCACCAAGACACGGCCCGCAGCCGGGATTGACGATTACCGCCCCGCTGTTCACGAAAACCCTCAAGTACCCCTGTTCCATTGCCTCAAGATAGACTTCCCACGATGCAGGAATTATAATCATCCTGACGTGCGCCGCGATTTTCTTCCCTTCTAATACCCGTGCCGCGACCTTCAGATCCTCAAGCCGGCCATTAGTGCATGATCCGAGCAAAGCCTGGTCGATCCGGACGCCCATTACCTCTCGGACCGGCTTGACATTATCGACGGCATGCGGGCATGCCACCTGCGGTTCTAAATCCGAAATGTCGATGTCAAGATTACTTTCATATGCGGCGCCTTCATCAGGCAGAACAACCGTAAACTCCTTCTCGGTTCGTGACCTTACAAAATCGACCGTCTTCTCGTCCGGGATGACAAAGGCGACCTTCGCCCCCATCTCCATCGACAGGTTCGAAAGCACCATTCGTGACGCAATCGTCATCTCGGTGATGGCCGGCCCGGAAAACTCAACCGCCTTGTAGTCAGCACCGTCCGCACCAAGCCTTCCTATGATATGGAGAATGAGGTCCTTTGACATCACCCACTTGTTGAACCTGCCGGCGACGACAATCTGGATCGTCTCGGGAACTTTGAACCAGAGCTCACCGGTTGCCCACACCCCGGCCATTTCCGTCGCGCCGATACCGGTGGCAAATACTCCGAATGCACCCTGAGTAGTCGTATGAGAATCGGTCCCAACCAGTACCTCGCCTGGGACACTGTGCCCCTTCTCGGCCAAAATCTGATGGCAGATTCCGGCCTTGAGGTCATAGAAATACTTAATGGACTGTTCTTTGACAAAGGCGCGTATCCGTTTGTGTAGTTCGGCGGTCCTTTCCGATTCGGCCGGAATGCGGTGGTCAAATATGATGACAATACGGTCCGGGTCCCAGACCCTCTCCAGCCCGATACTACGGAAATGCCTTATCACCAGGTCGGCATTCTCGTGCGACATGGCAACATCGATTTTAGCCTGAACGATCTGACCGGGTTTTACCCGGTCACGCCCGCTCGCACGAGCAAGAATCTTTTCAGCGACAGTCATAGAAGAAGTGAAATATCAAAAATCAAAATGCAAAAAGCAAAGATGAATATCAAACTACTTCTTACCCTTAAGAGTCAGAATACTTGAAGCAAGGATTTTGGCGATTTCATCCAACTCCTGCAGAAACCAAGCGACTTCACCATCCTTGGCACGCTTACTGTCACGCAACACGGACAACCATAGCTTGCTCTCGTTTGCTGACTTAAGCGAATTGTTGAAGAAATTTGTATACCCCTTCCTGCTGCATGCCGACTGGCCTTCGATGTAGTTTCCAATGACGCTGGTGCCGCTACGCAACAACTGGTCACCGATTCGCCTTGCGACATTGTCATTGGGCAGACGGTCAATGAATTCAATAAGCTCTAACACGAGATTGTACAGGCGGTTCCTAAACTCAACCTTGAAGCGCTGCTCCGGCACTTTACTGTCTACCCCTTACTCTCTGCCTTACGCGTTTCGCTTTTTGACATTTGATACTTGGTGCTTAATATTTGATTATTGATCTTTGATTTTCGATCTTTGATGTTTGATTCTTGATCTTTGATTTGCCTCTCTATTCTTCCCCCAATCCCTCCAGCCCTTCCAATCTCTTCAGGGTTTCGGGCTGGCGGTAGTCGGGCAGGAGAATCGGCGTCCGGCGTTTCGTCTTGATCTTGGCCGCAATCAACTTCTTTTCGTAAGCCTTCACATGCTTCAGGCTCAGCTTCTTGATTTTCGCCTTCTTTGAGTATTCGGCACCGTAAAGCCCGGCCCGGCGGCCGAAAACGTTCACGTCAAGCAGCGAGTTACCCATGAGCCGGTTTCGCCCGTGGATACCGCCCGACGCCTCACCCGCCACGTATAAACCTGGGACTGATGTCTCGCACCGGTCGTTGATGACAATGCCGCCGTTCTGATAATGCAGCGTCGGGAACGTGAGCACCGGTTCCTTGGCCATATCGATGCCGAACCGCAAGAATTGACGATGCATCGCGGGCAGTTCCTTCAAAATCGTGCCCGGCCCTTTCAGGGCCTCGATAAGCGGCGTATCCAGCCAGACCGCCTTGACTCCGGACGGGGTCTGGATTCCATTCTTACGGTCCGTCACTTCGCGAATGATGCCGGATGCGACAACATCCCTGGTCTCGAGGGGATAGATGAACTGCTCGCCGTCCTTGTTGACCAGCTGAGCACCCACGCCGCGTACTTTCTCGGTAATCAGAAGCCCCAGGATCTGCTCCGGGTAGCCGACTCCAGTTGGGTGATACTGGGCCGTATCCATGAAAGCCACTTTCGCACCAGCTCGATAGGCAAGGATTATCCCGTCCGCGGTGGCGCCATAGTGGTTGGTCGTGGGAAATCCCTGGACGTGAAGGCGCCCAAAGCCCCCAGTGGCGATGATCGTTGCTTTTGCCTTGATCAGGGCATACTCCTTGGTCTCCATATTGTAAATGATGCCGCCCGCGCATTTACCCTCTTCATCCATAACGAGCTCGACCACCGGGCTGAACTCAATGTATGGTATCTTCCGGTTTCTGACCTCATCACGCAGGACCCTCATGATCTCGGCGCCGGTGTAGTCGCGCGCCGCATGCATACGTTTGCGCGATGTGCCGCCGCCGTGAATGGTCTGCATGTCGCCTTCGGCGTTCTTGTCGTACATCATGCCGAGTTCCTCGTGCCATTTGATGATTTCCGGAGCATCCATCACCAGCGCCCGAACCAGTTCCGGGTAGTTATGGTAGTGTCCGCCGCCGACCACATCGAGATAGTGGATGGCCGGCGAGTCATGCGTCTTGTCCGCCGCCTGAATCCCGCCCTGGGCCATCATTGTGTTGGCATCGCCGAACCGCAGTTTGGTTACGACCAGGACCTTGGCACCTTTCTCCTGGGCAACCAGTGCCGCGGCCGCCCCGGCGCCGCCGCCGCCGATGATAAGGACATCGCATTCATAGTCGGGCTTGGCCAGAGAAAAGCTGCCCGGATCAATGTAAGGATGAGCCTCAAGCAGGTCGGCTACTTCGTTGAGGACGTCTTCCCCTCTGCTCGGGCCGACCTTCAAGGCGCGGAGCGCGCCTTTCTTGTAGTCAGGATGGAAACCGTGGAGCAGCTCATCAATCTGCTGAGCCGTGAGTCGGGCGAATTTCTCTTTAAGGCGTTTCTCGCGGGTGGCTTCAACCTTGGCGATCGACGCCTTCATATATTCTTCATAAGCCATCGGAATTCCTCCTTAAGATCACATCAAGGCTCAATGTTACGCGCCGCATACAGCTTCGCAAGTTCGGCTTGGGACAACTTCATAAGCTTGTCAATCTCGCCGTCAAACTTCTTGTTCCGCAGCTCTTCCAGCGATGCCTGCAGGTGCCGGGCCGGCTTGGCGATGTACTTGGCGTAGAGCCGCCGGGCCAGCAACGCGTAGTTATACTGGGCCAGTTCGGCCGGGCACCGGGAAGTGCAGAGACCGCACATAATGCAGTCAAATGAAATGTCGGCCATCTTGGCAAGGTCGCCCCTCTTGCCCGCCGCAATATACTCCATCACATCGATATCCTGAGGGCAAGCTTTGGTGCAGGTATTGCAGCCCAGGCACTTGAGGATCTCCGGATAAGTCTGAAGCAGAGTTTCCAGTGTCGGCTTCAAATAATTGACGTCGTACGAGGCCTTCTGGGCCGGATAGAATGGGATCTGCGTGAGATGCATGTTATTTTCGACCATCGTCGCGCAAGCCAGGCCCACCTTGAGACGGTAATCGCCATCACTACGGAAAACGGTCGCACATGCCCCGCAGAACCCGCCCCGGCAACCACAGCCCCTCACCAACTGGTAACCGGCGTATTCGAGTGCCTTCTGAATCGTCAGCGCCGCCGGCACTTCGTACGCTTTGTCCATGATAAATATTCTAACTTTTTTGGGCTTCGTCATGGTGCCTCCTGAGCATAAGTAGCGCGAGATTATACCCTATTTTTGGGCACAAGTCAATGAGCAATTCGCCTTTTGCGCCGAACGGCCGCCTCGGGAACAATCTTGCCGGGCGTCGACATTGAAGGAGTTTTGACTTGACATCCTTTAGGCTTCGGTTAAAATAATCATAATGGTGGCTGATGACTTTGTCCTCGGCACACTTATGAGAATTCGTTGATAGGGCGATGATGTTTGACAATGGTCTTCAGGGAGGTTTTATGCGCCGGATTGATGGGCTGATTTTCGGTCTTCTCGCCGCTTTCTTCTTAAGCGCTTCCGTTCCGGAAGCTAGAATATTCTGGACAGTTATGACCCCGATGCCGACGGCCCGCAGTCATTACGGCCTGGCCATGACCGGAGGTCAGATCTACTGCTACGGTGGTTCCCAGAACTGGACCAGCAATTACATGACGCGGGTTCATGAACGCTATAGTCCCGCGACCAACTCGTGGACAACACTGGCCCCGATGCTCTATCCCCGGAAGGCTTTTGCATCAGGTGCGGTCGGCGGCTATCTGTACGCGTCCGGGGGCATTGACAGCTCGCTGTTGAGCACTCCGCCGAGCAATCGCCACGAACGATACGACCCCGGTTCCAACATCTGGGTGTCGCTGGCACCGCTTCCGAAACCGGTCTATGGTTGTGTCGGGGTCGGCTACGGCAGCTATTTCTATGTCGTCGGCGGAAAGTACGGAGGCGTTGGCACCGGCTATAACGAGAGTTCTCTCCAGCGCTACGACCCGGCTTCCAACACCTGGACCCAGATGGCCATAATGCCCGAATCGCTCCGGTACTGCGGGGCAACCGCTTACGCGGGGAGGATCTACGTCATGGGGGGCACGGATCGAAATGAACTGAGAAGCAACCGGGTCTACGAGTACAACATTGCCACGAACTCCTGGACCTTGCTCGCTGCCAATATGATAACCGGACGCAGTACGGTCTGGCCCGACTCCGCGGCATCATCGGGGCGGAGTTTTATCTTTACGGCGGGGGGCGCCGGTTCGGGCACGCCTCAAGAATTGGCCGTTGCCGAGCTCTTCAACACACCGCCCACCAGCACGTGGTTCTCCGAGACGCCTATGAACTATGCCCGTTTCGCCATGGCGCTGGCTCGAGTCGACAGCTTCGTCTACGTGATCGGCGGCACGACCGGGGCCGGCGACATCCCGCTCAACTACAATGAGCGGGGTCTCTATGTTACGGTCAATGTCCTGGTCGATCCCGACTATAGCGACTCAACCGACCCCGGCGTCTCTAAATACTACCGTCTGCAGGCCACCAACAACGGCTGGCGGACCGACACCATCGACATGAGCACCTCCGGGACTCTGCCCGGCTGGACCGTCGGGCTGTACCGCCAGGACTCGGTGACGCCGTTGCCGGATACTGACGGCGATGGACGTCCCGACACCGGTCCCCTGGCGCGCGGCGCTTCAGCTTTCGTCGTGGTCCGCATCACCCCGCCCGCCAACGCCCTGGCCGGACAGACCGACGTCACGACCGCCCGCGGTACGTCGTCGGTCGATGTCAATGTCTGGGACAATGCCACGCTCACCACCCGGGTCAAGCTTGTAGCATCGATTCTCGTCGACCCGGATCAGGCCGACTCGCTATGGCCGGGTGATTCGATTCGATATCCGTTGACGGTCGTTAATAACGGCAACATTGCCGACACCGTCTCCCTGACCGCGGTCCGGACCCGTCCCGGATGGACGGCGCGCCTTTGCGATTCCTCAGGCGTTACGATAACTAGAGTCGCGGCGGGCGCGTCGGGCGGACGACGCGGCATCTTCTGTTGGATCAAATCGCCGATCACGGCCCCTGGCGGCGCGGTCGATACCACTGCGGTGCGCGGCACGTCTTACTTCCGACCGGCGGTCCGGGACAGCGCCGTTCTTCGCACTCGAGTCCGAGTACTGGCCAGCATCCTTGTCGATCCGGACCAGCAGAATTCAATCGCCTCAGGTGACTCGGTCCGGTACCCGATCAGCGTCATCAACAACGGTAACGTCATCGACACCGTATCGCTGGTCGCGGTAAGAACCAGGCCCGGATGGGCTTCCCGAATCTGCGACTCAAGCGGTGTGACAATCTCCAGCGTCGTGGTCAGTGCTTCGGGCGGCCGGCGCGGCATCTTCACCTGGATCCGATCGCCATCCAACGCCCAGGCCAACACGGTCGACACGACGGCAGTGCGCGGCACCTCGCGCTGGTCGGCCGCGGTACGCGACAGCGCCATCTTGCGAACAACCATTACATTGAGCGCAAGCATCATCGTCGACCCTGATCGGACCGGCAACGTGCGACCGCGCGACTCGACCGAATACAGCCTCTACGTTGTCAACAACGGAAACGCGACCGATTCGATTCTGCTCTCGACCGCGCGTACGCGTCCCTGGGCCCGGGCAACTGTGATGGATTCCCTGCGCCGTACCATAAGCGCTGTCCGGCTCGCGCCGTTCGGCGGACGGCAGAACATCCTGGTCAAGATTAATGCCGATTCAACCGCCATTGCGGGTTGGATTGACACGACCGTGCTCCGCGGAACATCGACCAACATTCCGGCCATCCGTGATACCGCAATCGTAATGACCACGGTCATTCCGGTGACCAATATCATTGTCGATCCGGACCATCAGAGTTTCGTATCGCGTTTCGATTCAACCTGGTACGACCACTACGTTGAGAACCGCGGCAACAGCCGGGATTCGATTCCGCTCTTCACCTCGGGAACAAGACCGGGCTGGCGCGCCGAGATATGGGATTCAGCCCGCACCCGGATCATCAACAATGTCGTGCTCAATCCGAGTCAGCGACGGAGCATATGGCTGAAAATCAAACCGCCGACCAATGCCCAGTACCGGTGGGCGGATACTACCTACTTGCGGGGCTACTCTACGGTCGGTTCGGCGCGCGACAGTGCCCGGGACATCACTGAAATCACGCTTGATGCGTCGATTCTGGTCGACCCGGATCAGACCGCTTCGATCCTGCCCGGTGATTCGGTCTACTATAGCCTGTATGTCAAGAACCGCGGCAACGCCCTCGATACCATACTGCTGTCCCGCGATGTGCCGCCGCCCGGGTGGACTGTCGAGATTCAGGACACGAACGGCGTTGGCATCAGTCGCGTAGTTCTGGGGCCGCTGACCGATTCGGTCAGGATACAAGCGAAAGTCAAATCGCCCGGCAACGCACCGATTGGATTTGCCGACACGACCTTCGTCAAAGGAGCATCGAGGAACGTCGCGAGCGTCGCCGACAGCGCCCGGCTCATCACTTCAATCCGCGGCCTGGCCCGGATCATTGTTGAACCTGATTCCGCGGCAACCGTTCTACCGGGCGATACAGTGCGCTACCTCATGAATGTCATAAACCAGGGTAATGCTACGGACAGCGTTGTGATCACGAGAACCGGCACCAGGCCATCCTGGCGGGCCTTCATTTTCGACTCGGCCGGCACAACGCCGCTTACCTTTGTCCGGTTGGCGCCCTTCGGCGGCCGGATCAAGATCATGACCAAGGTGGTTTCGCCTGATACTGCGGCGGCGGGCTCACGGGATACGACGCAGGTTATCGGCAACTCGACGGTCGTGCCGGGCACGGCCGATACGGCCCGCGTCATAACTACGATCCGCACGATGGCGCGCATCATTGTTGACCCGGACACCGCCGCCACCACCAACCCGCGTCAGACGGTGAGATATTACCTGAACGTCATCAACCAGGGCAATGCCGGGGACAGCATCTTGCTGGCGACCACTCACACCAGACCGGGCTGGAGCGCCCTGGTCTATGATTCGGCCGGCACTAACCAGCTTAGCTTCGTCCGCCTCAGCGGACTTGGCGGTCGTATCAAGATCCGCGTCGATATCACGCCGCCCGACACGGCTCAGGCGCCAGCCGGTTCCCGCGACACGACCTATGTCCGCGGAACTTCAACCAATGTTACCGGGATTTCCGACAGTGCCGCGCTCACCACAACCATCAACCAGGTGTTCGGGCTTGTTGTCCGGCCGAGCCAGAGTGGCCAGACCCTGCCCGCTCGACCAATCGACTACAACCTGCGGGCGATAAACCGCGGCAACGGTACGGACTCGGTCGCGCTCACCCGCTATCACACCCGCACCAACTGGCAGGCTCAACTCTACGACTCAACCGGCACCAACGTCATCGATCGTGTCCGGCTTGGTTCCTACAACGACTCAGTTCGCTTCATCCTGCGCGTCACACCACCGGTCTCGGTGCCGCCCACCGAAATCGACACGACCGTCGTGCGCGGTAATTCCTTCGCCGTGCCGTCCGTGCTCGATAGCGCCATAATCAATACGCTCATCGGGATCGAAGCCAGCATCGTCCTCGACCCGGACTCAGCCGCCACCGCGTTACCGGGTGACACCGTCCGGTATTTTGTGAATGTCATCAACGGCGGCAATGCCAGTGACAGCGTAACGCTCAGCCGGACCTCTACCGTCGGCTGGTGTGTCGGCGTCTTCGATTCATCAGGAACGAGTCCGATCACCTATGTCCGGGTCCCCCCAAACGGAGCCCGGAAGACCGTCATGGTCAAGGTGCGCTCGCCGCAGAACGCGCCCAATGGTGCCCGCGATACGACGGTACTGAGGGGCCGCTCCACCAACGACACGACCAAGACCGATGTCGCCACCCTGACCACGATCATCGGTATCCAGGCCAACATCATTCTCGACCCGGATTCGGTCTCGACCAGCCTCCCGGGTGACACCGTCCGTTACTACGTCAACGTGATCAACGGCGGCAATGCCAGTGACAGCGTAACGCTCAGCCGGACCTCTACCGCCGGCTGGTGTGTCGGCGTCTTCGATTCGGCAGGGACCGCTCCAATCAGCTTTGTCATCGTCCCCCCGAACAACGCCCGCCGGACCGTCATGGTCAAAGTGCGCCCGCCCCAAAACGCCCCATCCGGGGCCCGCGATACGACGGTGCTCAGAGGTCGCTCCACGAACGACACGACCAAGACTGACATCGCCACACTGGTGACCACGGTCAACGTCCTGGCCCGCGTGCTTGTTACCCCCAATCAGCAAGGCAGCACCCGGCCCGGGATTCCTGTCTCGTATTTTCATACGGTTCAGAACCTGGGTCCGATGCGCGACTCGATCCTGTTGACAACGCACGGCTCCCGGCCGCTGTGGAACCGGCAGATTCTCGATTCTTTGACCGGACTGCCGATACCGGCCGTCGTGCTTGACCCCAACCAGTCCCGCCGGGTTGCCCTGCGCATCACGCCGCCCGGCAATGCCGGTATGACCGAGATCGACGTCAGTTACCTGACCGGGACCTCGTCCAACCTGACGACGATAAGAGACAGCGCGCAGGATATCACGCAGCTCGGTTTCATCAGTGCTCTGAATATCGAGTCCAGTCAGCAGGCAATCGTCCAATCTGAAGCAAGCCACCTCTTTCATCTCAGCGCAACCCTCATCGGTAACATCCCCGACACGGTACGTCTGTCGACGAGGAATACCAAAGCTGGTTGGACGGCCACCCTGCGCGACCGGGACGGCATCAATCCGATTCCCAGTCTTCATTACTTGAACCCGGGCGAGGTTTTCGAGTTCACGTTGAGCGTAACCGCCCCGAGAGTCTCGATCATCGGCCGCGCGGCTGTCGACACCACATTCAACAAGGACTCGACCGCAATCCTCGGCAACGTCATCTTCCGGCGCTCCGCCAACGATTCGCTCATCTTCGCCGACAGCATCAATCTGGTGACCCAGGTCATTCCTGGGCTCGACATCCATAACTTCTCAAGTCCGTTCCGGGCTGCGGTTGGCACACGGTTCATCTTCAGTGTGCCTCAAGCCGGCGAAGCGGATCTTGTGGTCTATAACCGCCTGGGCGAGGTGATCGTCCGCCTGCTCGAACGGCGCCAGGTTCTGCCCGGCATCCACATCGCACCCTGGAATGGCAGCAACGAGGGCGGCCGCCCGGTTGCACCCGGCACCTACATCTACATCTTCAAATTCCGGCCTCAAGGCGAGAATACCGAAGAGGTGGTCAAGAAAAAGACCGCCATCATACCATAGCGGAGGTGACGCGTGAAAAGAACAATCATCGCACTCATCATCGGTTGCAGTCTCTACGCCCAGAGTCCGGGAGAAGGCGCATTCCCTTTGTTACGGGTCCAGTTCTATCCGCGCGCCGTAGGCCTAGGCGAAACCTATGTGGCCATGACCGGCGATGCCGGCAGTCTTTGGTGGAATCCCGGATCGGCCGGCTGGCTTGAGCACTCGGAAGCATTCATCTCCTACCATGAATGGTTTATGGACATTCGGGACGTCTACGGTGGGCTTGCATATGCCACCCGAATGGGCGTTTTCGGCTTGGGGCTTGTCTACAGCGGCACGAGCGGCATCGAAGGCTGGGACGCAAACAATGAAGAAACCACTCTCTTCGGTCAGACCTCGGGTATCGTCAACTTCACCTACAGCCGTAAGGCAGGACGCACGGCCACCGTGGGACTCAACTTCAAAGGGCTATATGACAGAATCGCCGACGAGACCGGATTCGGCTTCGGCATCGACCTCGGGGCGAATATCCTGGTCGCAAGCAAAATCCGCATCGCCGGAGTCGTGAAAGATATCGGCACGAGCATGAAGTACGGCTCGACCTCGGCCTCCCTGCCGATGTCCCTGAGGGCCGGCATCGCCTACTCTCCGCTCAAGGACATCAACGTTCTGCTCGATGGCGAGTATCTGCGCTTTGCCAAGCCGAATGTCCATTTCGGCATCGAGTACTGGGTGAAGGAGATCGTGGCGCTGCGCGCCGGCCTGAAAACCAAGCCCAATGAAGGACTGCAGAGCTATTACACCGCCGGCCTCGGCATTAAGTATCAGCAGTTCTTCCTTGACTACGCATTCGTCCCTTATTCCAGCGAGCTCGGGATGACACACCGTGTCCTGGTCGGAACGCGCTTTGGCCAACTCGAACCGCGCGGCAGCGCCGTAATCCGTGTCGTCGATTCGCGCGATGGCCGGCCGATCGTCGCCGAACTCACGATTATCGGTCTTGCCGCCGCCAAGGCCTATACCGATTCGAGTCAAGGCGCCTACCTCCTCAAGGAACAGGTACCCGGCGTGGTCCGCATCAAAGCGCAGAAACCGAAGTTTTATCCGAAGGAAGACACGCTCGTCATCGAAAAAGATGTCACCACGACGAAAGTAATCGTCCTCAACTTCATTCCGCCCGGCGAAGCCATCGGTCTCGTTACCGACGTCAAGACCAAGCGCGTACTCGGCGCCACGGTGAAGTACGAAGGCATCGTCCGCGGCGAGGCCAAGGTTGACTCCACCATCGGCCTGTACCGGCTCTCCAACCTTGAACCGGGCAAATACGTACTCCGAGTCTTGCCGGACCGGCCCAAGTACTACCCGCAGCTTTGCACGCTCGATATCGAAGCGGGCAAGACCTTAGTCCGTGATTTCGAATTGATACGCGAGAAAGAAGTCATCATTCTCAAGGGTGTCAATTTCGAAACCGCAAGAGCCACCCTGTTGCCTGAATCCTATGCCATCCTCGACTATGCCGGGAAGATATTGATTGAGAACCCGCGCATCATCGTTGAGCTGGCGGGGCATACTGACAATCGACGAATCAAGACCCGTGAATTCCCATCCAACGTACAACTTTCCCAGGCACGCTCCGAGTCGGTCCGCCGCTATCTCATCGAGAAATTCAATATCGAACCCGGTCGTCTGATCGCCCAGGGGTATGCCGACAAAGAACCGCTGGCATCCAACAAGACTGAGGCCGGGCGGGCCCAAAACCGGCGTACCGAATTCAAGGTTCTCAGCGGAGAAGAATAGACAGGCAAGTCAAGTATCAAACATCAAGACCCGAATACTGACGGACAGAACATCGTAAACGGATGACAACGAATAGGCCAACAGCGGAGAATTTATCAATAGAATATTTCGTAGGGGCACGCCATGGCGTGCCCCTACATTCGGACCACATATTTATGGTATTTGCAGCCCCTAAGGAGGTTCTGTGAAACAATGTACCATTCTACTGGCTATCTTGGCATTCTTCGCCGCGGCAATCGACAATCCGTCCTTGCCCGGCATCCATATGGTTTACGAGAAACAAACGGATGGTTCAATTGGCGCAAAATGCGTCCTCGCTCCAGCCGGTCTGCCGGCCGTGCCGAGCATCACCGGCCCAGCCAGCCCCATCGGGAATCTCCCCAAGACCCTGTGGCCGGAAACTCGTTCGGTTCTTAGTCCGCAATACGGACCGGGCATGCTTGAACCGCTCGCGATTGCGACACCTCGTTCCGGCACATTCGCTTCGCTGCTCTGGGTTGACCGGAATCACCGGTTCGGCATACCCGAAAACGTCGCCATTACCGCTGATGGGATGAATATCGCCGCCGGCTGGTGGCTCAACGCCAAGAGAATTTCCTGCTATCGTACGATGGGAACCAGCACGCCGCTCTGGGAATACAGCTTGGGCAACATTCCCCAGTGGATGATATCGGTTGCGGCTTCAGGCCGGGGCGAGGCACTGGCCGCAGCCGAAGGCAATATCAGCGGCCACGAGTGGAGCAAGGGCAGCCAGCTCCCCCGGTGGACCTACGACTATCCAGGCGGACCCAAGGGACGAGGCGCCGCGGTCTCGAAAAATGGCCAGGTGGTAGCTATCCCCGGGCCCGGGCTTCTCTATGTCTTCAACGCCCAAACCGGAGAGACGCTGTACACGCGGCCTTTCAACCCGACCCGTGGGCTTACCGGCATCGGCGGCGGCGGTCAGAACTGCATTGACGTCTCAAGCGATGGTTCCTTCGTAGTCGTTTCGACCTACGATTCCATCTACGTCTGGCGGAACCGCAGCAGGATCGCGAATCTACCCGGCTACGGACAGACGCCGGCCCGGATTTCCGACGACGGGCGGATCGTGGTCATCGGCAACTTCAGCGGGCAGGTGGCGGTCTATCGATGGAACGGCTCGGGCTACGACAACAAGTGGACCGCCGGTATCGGCGGCTGGGTGTCCGCGGTCGACGTTTCCGGTGACGGTTCGACCATTATGGCCGGGACCGGTCCTTCCAACGGCGGCGTCTATATGTTTGACAGCAGTTCATCAACGCCCCTGTGGAATTACTCAAACTTCGGCTCCTACGGAGCGATGACCACGTGTGTCGACCTGAGCTACAACGGTTCCTACGGCGCCGCGACATCGTGGGGTGACACGGTTCTAACCGGAACTTTCGACGTACTGGCGGTATTTCGTAGGGCTTCGGGCACGCCGATCTTCGAGGTCACCCGTGATCAGGAACCTGGCTCGCTGTGGTACTGCGATATCTCAGATTCCGGTGATTTCGTGACCGGCAGCGGCAAAGCAGTTCACGCCTACCGGATGGGCAACGGCGGCGAAGTCTACTCGATCCAGGTCTTCACCACCCTGACTCATGATGTCGGCATGACCCAGCTCATCAGTCCGCCGGAGCTTCTCGAGATCGGCCAGAACCACACGCCGCAAGTCGAGGTCAAGAACTTCGGCTCGTCGACCGAGACTTTCCCGGTCCAGTTCGAGATCTTCGATTCACTCGGGGCGCGGATATACAACGCGACGGTCAACGTCAGCAACTTAGCACCAAATGCTACCGCCCAGCCGACATTCTCTCCCTCCTGGACCGTTACCCAGCAGGGCTGGTACACGGCCCGCGCCACTTGCCAACTGACTGGCGATCAGTTCCGCGCCAACGATACGATGTCTTTGGTCATGCGCTGCTATCACGACGTCGGCGTAACCAGAATCACGGCGCCGTTCCCCGAAATCACAATCAACTACCCGATGGCCCCGGCGGCCGTGGCTACGAATCTTGGTTCCTATACCGAGAGCTTCCCGGTTGTATGCCAGATCCGCGATTCAGCTTCGACCCTGGTCTATGCTGATACCGCTCAGGTCAGCGGTCTTGCCCCCTACAGCCAGGTCGCGGTCAATTTCGGACGCACCTGGGCGCCCAACCGGACCGGCCCCTACACCGGGTCGGTCTTCAGCACCCTGACCGGAGACTACCGGCCGGCCAATGACCGGATGAACGCAAACAGCCGGTGCACCTACGAAATCATCTACGACGACGGCGGTGCCGAAGCCTACTACTGGGTCGGGCGGAGCGATAACGACAAGTTCTACGTCCGCTTCTCCCCAACCATCACTCCCCCCTTCAGTCTTAAGCGGGGACGGATCATGGTCAACATGGCCAGCACACCTTTTGATTACGTACTGCTGGTTCCCGATTCCGCAGGTCTGCCTGACACCGCTCATCCACTGCAGCGCGTCGATAACGTAAGTGCGTCTCAGGCGCCGGGCTGGGCCGAATTCAATCTCGATGTCAACCGCTACGATGCCAACGATGTCTGGCTTGTGCTCCACTGGCCTAACGGGTCACCGGCGATGGGAGTCGGGTCTGACGCCAACCAGCCGCGCGATCTCCGCTCCTACTGGTCATCCAACCAAGACCCATTCACGCAGTGGCAAAACCACGACTGGATGGTTCGGCTGTTGCAGGACCCGAACGTCGGCATTACCGAAGAACCGTCCTCAGTTCTCAGGGTCTCCTTCGCCGGGCCGCAGCCCAATCCGTTCACCATGAAGACCCGGCTATGTTTCACCCTGCCGGTATCGGCCGAGTGCAATCTGGCTGTGTACAATGCCGCCGGTCAGGCCGTCCGTCAGTTAGTCCGGGGACGTATCGGTGCGGGTGTTCACCAGGTGACGTGGCACGGCCGAAGCGACCGGGGGGTAATCCTGCCGAGCGGTGTCTATTTTGTCAAACTCACGACACCGGAGGAATCGGTGGTGCACAAAGTCATATTGCATCGGTGATGCCCTCTACTATCGACCCGTTGACCAAGGAGAACTGAATGGGCAAATCGGAAGCGCCTTTTCACTATGTCTGCACTCTTGACCAGGCCGAAACCATTATCAAGCGCCATAAGAAATTCTGGGTTTCAAAGTGCGGTTGCCGGGAGAAGCGGGGCAACCGCTGCAAACGGTCGCGCATCGATGTCTGTCTCTATTTCACCGGCACATTTGGTTCCAGCGGAACCGGATTCCGCAGAGCCGCGCGCCGCGAGGCCATTGCCATATTAGCGCTGGCACGCCGCGAACATCTCGTCGCGCGCCCCTATCCCAACGCCAAGCTGAAGAAACCCCTTGAAGGCATCTGCTTTTGCTGCGACGATTGCTGCGCCTATTTTCTCAACCCCAAGGAAGAATGCGACAAAGGCAAGGACATCGAGAAGACCGACCTGAAGCGTTGCACGGCCTGCGGCGACTGTGTCAAGGTTTGTTACTTCGGCGCCCGCCTCGTGAGGCGGAAAAAACTGACGCTCCGGCGGGCTCGGTGCTACGGCTGCGGTCTCTGCGTTGACGTCTGTCCCGAGACCTGCATCAGCATGGGGCCGAGGGTAACGCGATAACCGAATGCCCTCGTTACCACCAGTGGCTGAAGATCGTCATCCCCCTGTTCATGCTGTCTTTTCTGCTCTCGGCCGGCCAATCGGTCCGCGATACGTTCTGGCTGCGCATGAACGACGGCGTCAAGCCCGAGTGAGTCTCGATCGGCTCGAAACAGTACCCAAAACGAAACCCCACATTTTCGTATTTAAGCAATTGGCTAAATACGAAAATACTGGTTCCGGAGCTTGACCGCCCGTCCGACCGGCATTGACTCGGCCGGCTAAAGACGACAGATACTTATGAAGATACGCACGATAACAACCGGGATTAATCTTAAGTTCCCGATTGCCGCAGAGCTCATCGCCCGTAGTGCCGAGTTCGATCGTCGGGCCCGGCGGATCTTTGAGGACCACGGCTACGCGGTGCAAACCTTGCGCATCGCTTCCCAGCCCTGGCCTTCATACCTTGGTCATCTTGGCCCGAAAAAGCTCGTCACGACCATCCGGGACATCGAAATGGCCTGCGCCGACCAGGATGTCGATTTCTTCAGCATCGGCACAACCCTTGAGCCGCGCCACACCAGCATGATTCCACGGGTGATTGAAGCGACTTCCAGAATCTCTGCGTCCGCAGCAATCACCGATAAGCGCCGGACGGTTACCCCGGCCGCCATCCAGGCAGCATCCGAAGCAATCGTGACGATAGCCAAACTGACCAAGCGCGGGTACGGCAACTTTCGCTTCGCCGCGATTGCCAACTGTCCGCCCAACACGCCCTTCTTTCCGGCGGCCTATCACCAGGGGTCTCGCTGCTTCTCGATCGGGCTTGAGGCCGGCGACCTCGTCTTCAAGGCGTTTCGCTCATCATGCGGACTGGCCGATGCCCGCCGCAAACTTGCCCGTCTCCTTCAGGCCGAGTACGGCCGAGTCGAAGCTCTTGCCTTACGGATTGAGAAGCGCGAACGTATCCACTACGCCGGACTCGACGCATCACCCGCCCCGGCTCTGAAAAGAAACGCCAGCATCGCTTTCGCCTTCGAAAAGCTGGGTATGGGCCGATTTGGCGGTCAGGGTTCGCTGATCATCGCCCGCCTGGTGACCGATGTTCTCAAGTCGTTGAAGATCAGGCACTGTGGGTACTCTGGTCTGATGCTTCCGGTGCTCGAAGACGCCGGCCTGGTCCAGGCCGTCGCCCGCGGCGCGCTGAAGATTGACGACCTGCTGTCATTATCCGCGGTGTGCGGGACCGGACTCGACTGCATTCCCCTACCCGGCAGCACGCCGCCGGACACGATCGCGGCGATACTCCGTGACATTGCCGCACTGGCCGTCGGGCTCAATAAACCGTTGTCCGCCCGGCTCCTTCTTGCTCCGGGCAAGCGCTCCGGTCAAATGACCGCCTTTCGATCACCCTTTCTGATTGATTGTCCGGTGATGAAAGCCGAATAGCCGTACCGGATCCGGACCGATGCCAAGCTCGTGCCTTCGGCATCGATTACAGCGATGAAGCATCGTCGATTACAGCGCTCCGCGTCGATCACGGTGATAAGAAGACACGATTACGGTGATAAGAACCGGATCGGATCCCTCGGTGCCCTCGGGACGATGAAGCATCGGATTACAGTGATATTAGGAGTTTTTATGCAGACGGATCCTCATGCCTGCGGCATTGCGGTAGGGAGCTAATGGCGCGTGGCAAGTGGCTGATGGCGGCGCCGGCGGACTACGTTTTCGACCAGAGGCCGATCAAGTTTCCCGAAGGGTCACGAATCAGGGCGAAATACCCGAATCCACCCTTGATTTCGGCCTTCTCCTTTTCGACTCTGCCGCCGAATTTCGGAACTTCGCCCGCGGTAGCAGGGATATCATTGACTTCGACATACAGAAGAACCACACCTTCACCCCGGGCACTCTCCTTCAACTTAAAAGCGCCGCCGACCCCGGTCACAGGATTGAAGAACAGGTATTCCGGATTCTTGCCGCCTACCGTCCATCCAAAGATGCTCTCATAGAAATTCTTGGTCGCCTGCATATCCGTAACCATTATCTCGATATGACATATGTTACCAGCCAAGCTACCTCCTTTCAACCCTTCTGTGCGACTCTACCTATCAACCCATCTACGCCGGGGCTCGATGCCTATTCAGCCCTTGGCATTTTTGCTTTCCCAAGTTACGGCCGGTACATCTTCCGTCCGGTCTTCCAGTTCGGCCACCATTCAATCAGCCGGGGCACGATCTTTAGCAAACAGAAGCTTTTCGAGGCCGGCCCGGCTGGAAAGTATCCGGAGAGATCATAATGGGCCGCCGCCCAAACGCGCTTCTTCTGCCTCAGAGATTTGATGATGGCCGCGCGCCCTAGGATATTGGCTCCTTGGCTGCCGTTCGGTTGAGATACAAAGTACAGGCATACCTTAGGGTTCTTCTTTATCTGGGCTACTTTGCGCGACTTGGCAAACGTGGCAATCCAGATGTTCATCTTGTCATCAAGAATCGGCGATATGGAACGTATTACCGGCTGCTTGCCATGGCACGTCGCCAAGTACGCATGACCACGCAGTTTCTTAATAACAGCGAGAACTTTCTTTTGGCCTGCCTTGCTCATTGCTCGCTCCTTTTTTTCAGCACCTGCCTCACAAAAGCATCAATCTTCTGTGCGTCACTGCCTTCCTTGAAATCGGCGCTGGTCAGACCCAGCACACCAACCGGCGTCTTGCCGCACGTCTCGCCCATACTCCGGAAAGCACTATCGATGCCGCTCGACGAACACGTGGCGAAAAAAGCAACCGGTCCGAGCTTCGCCCGGTTCTGCATCAGGTACGAACGCGTCAGGCTCGACATGCCGTTACCCCATACCGGGGTCCCGACTAACACGAGATCATAGTCGGCCGGATCAAGCTTGGTTGGGTGTATGGCTCCCGGTCTCTTCAAGGCCGCCTCAAAGCCGGAAATAACGAAACCCCACAGGCCCTTCCGGTTTTTCATCGAGGCAATCCCTTCAATATCGCACCCGAGCCTGTCCGCCAACGCCGCGGCAACCCTCTTGGTCGTGCCTTTCATCGAATAGTACACAATCAATGTCTTCATAACGCTCTACCTGGAAACTTGGGTTGCGCGGCCGGCGTCGTCACCCCTTTACGACGCAATCGACCTCGACCTACTGGCCGAATACGCCGACTTCCCGGATCTGGGTTATCTTCAAGTGTGCCGGATCCCTGACCGCAAGTTTCACGTAGCGGCCGATCTTGCTGAAACCATCCATGTAGAAGTAACCTTCGTCCTTGTCGGTACTCTTCAGCGCCGTACCCCAGTTGGTCGTATCGGGGCTCACATAGACGTCGAACCCGTGCGGGCTGACCGTGCCCGCGGCCACGGTCTTGATGTCGTAGCCGGCGAATGCCGTGACCGTCTTTGCCGTGTCGGCCAAGTCGATCCAGACGTAGCCCGCCTGAGGATTGAGGGTGGATATCGACAGCACCGACCAGTTGCCGTCGGTAGCCAGGCTGTAGACGACGGAGCTCCCCTCGCCGCGCAGGTTCCTATGCCATGACAATAACACCGGTAAGGAGTCCATGACCGCGGCCGAATTCGTCTTCGACCAGTACTGGAATGAATGACTTGTGTCGCCGGCTTGGCCGTAGGTCGCGCTCGGGCAGCGGGCTTCGACGCGCCAACCCTGGCATGCGCTTTGGAAAATGTAGGGCGGCAGCTTGAGAAAAGTGTCCTTCACTGCATCCTGCTGCCACAGGCCATAGCCGGAGGCCACGGCATCGGCGGTGAAATAGTAACGATCCGGCTCCTTGCCGTGCGTCTTGGAAAGCTTGGCCCAGACAAAAACCGCGGTATCGGCGCCGACCACCACCGCCGGGGCCCCGTCCCAGAGTTTGAGTAAGGGCACGTCCTCCTCGGTTTCCGTCGGATAGAAACCGCAGGCTGCCCTGGGATTGGGCAAGTCTTCGGTATTCCCGATTCCGATATACCATGTGTTCTCGCCGGCAAGAAAAGTTTCGCCCTTGACTTCAAACTCGTACTTGCCTTCGGCATCGGTGAAGACCTTGGTCTCCGGGGTCAGGGCGAAGAAGTTGGTCAGAAAACTGCCGATGGAGAATACCCAAATCCCCATCTCCTTTCGGGCCAGCACCGCGGAGTCCGCCTTGAGGATCTCACCTTTGAGGACGACGATGTCTTCCGGTCCGTACCCGGCCTTCGGTCCACATCCGACCAGAAGCATCACGGCAACAATCGTCACGGCTGCATATCTCATCTTACCTCCTTGTCCGCAGTAGGCGGAAATACTAAATCCGAATTCCTAAATCCTGCCTCGTGTCCACCTCGGCATGAGACATAAACAAATCACAAGCTTCGAATAACAATGTTCCAAACAATGGTTTGTGATTTAGAACTTGGAGATTGTTTAGTATTTAGTGCTTGAGATTTAGAATTTCTCACGGTCAGTGCCTGAAATGCCGGTACCCGGTGAAGACCATGGCCATACCCTTGCCGTTGCAAGCATCGACCGACTCCTGGTCCCGGATTGAACCGCCTGGTTGGATTATCGCCTGGACACCCGCTTCGGCCGCGACCTCGACCGCATCACGGAACGGGAAGAACCCGTCCGAGGCCATGACGACGCCGACCGGTTTGACTCCCATCTTGCGCACCGCGATCTCGACCGACCCAACCCGGTTCGGCTGACCGGCGCCGATGCCCACCGTGCGACCCCGAATCGCGAGGACGATGCCGTTCGATTTCACCCACTTGCACACTTTCCACGCGAATTTAAGCGCTTCGGTTTCGTAGTTGTCCGGCGCGCGATTGGTCGCGACTTTCCACTCCTTGAAATCATCAAAGTCTTCATCCTGGATAAGGTACCCGCCCAGCGCATTCCTCACCACCAAGCGCGGGAAGAGCGCCGGATTGACCCTGACCAACCTCAGGTTCTTCTTGGTCTGCAGCACCTTGATCGCTTCCGGCTCAAAATCCGGCGCCACCACGACCTCGAAGAAAACCTTGGCAATTTCCTGGGCCGCGCCGGCGTCTACCGCACGATTCAAGGCGACAATTCCGCCGAAGGCCGAGACGGTATCGGCCAGGTAAGCACGTTCGTACGCCTCCCTGAGATTGTCACCCAGGGCCACCCCGCACGGGTTGGCATGCTTGATGATCGCGCACGCCGTATCGTTGAATTCGTAGGCAAGCCGGATCGCGGCATCGGTGTCCATGATGTTGTTGTACGAAAGCTCCTTGCCGCCAAGCTGCTGGAAAAACCTCTGCTTCCGATTGTCGAGATAGAAGCCGGCTTTCTGATGCGGATTCTCGCCGTAGCGCATCGGAATAAATCGTTCGACCCCGAGCGAGAAGTACTGCCGCCCCAGGTTGCCGGCGTTGAAGTGATCGGCAATGACCGCGTCATACCAGGCGATATAATCAAATGCCTGACGCGCCAGTTCGAGCCGGAATGCCTCGTCGAGCCTGCCTTCCTTAAGACCATTGACGATATCCCGGTACTGTTTCGGGTCGTAGACAACCGCGACTTTCTTGTAGTTTTTCGCCCCGGCCCGAATCAGGGTAACACCGCCGATGTCGACCAGTTCGATCATTTCATCCATTTGCTTGTTCTCGGCCGAGAAAAATGGGTAGAGGTTGCACACGACCAACCCGATCTCGCCGGTTTCAAGAATCTCTTTAGCGACACGCTGGCTCAACGTCTTGACCCGCTCGCTCTCGGTGCCGCCGGTGTAGTCACCGATCTTGGTCGCCTCGACACCGTTGTCGACCAGCAGTTTCTGGGTACCACCGGTGGCAATCACTTCGAACCCCATCTCTTTCAAGGACCGGGCAAAGTCAACGATGCCCTCTTTGTTCGCTACCGACACCAACACTTTCTTGCTAATCAAGTCAGCCATCTCACGCTCCGTATTTTTTCAGTTTCAACGCATTGGCCAGCAGTAGGGGCATGACATCAAGTCCCCGAATGTGGCCAATCGAGCCCTGCGCACAGTACCGTTCCGTGAACCTCGGCTTGCGGTCGGGGATGACATAGTCCGAATAGAGCAGTAATGGGCTCGGATGCCAGGAATGTGATTTCAGTTTCGCCGGGGTTGAATGGTCACCAGTTAGACCGACAACTGCAAAACCTGCTTTTGTAATTTTGTTAAGGGCCTTGTCAAACTGCTCAATATACTTGACCTTGCCCTTGAAATCCCCATCCTCGCCCGCCTTGTCGGTCGCTTTGGCGTGGAAATAGAAGAAGTCGAACTTGTCGTAGTGCTCAACCAGCGCCGCAATCTGGTCGGCGTAGGTTTCGCCGGACTCCACCACCGTCATGCCGACGAGTTGCGCGATGCCCTTATACATTGGGTACGTGGCGATCGCGCACGGATTGATGCCGAATCGCTCGCCGAGCGAGGGCAGTTTGGGATGGCAGGCATAGCCCCTCATCAAGACCGTGTTCGCCTTGGGCTCGCCCTGCAAAACCTCTTTGGTCTTCAATATGAAATCCCGGACCAGCGCCGCCGAACGAACCTTGTCGGCCGATGGGGTGCCCAAAGGCCGGGGGTAGACCATGGGGCGGTCTTCCTTCTCCGGGTCGGCATCGGACAGCTCGGGAGCCAGGCCCTTGCCGCGGAAGATGACGACGAACCGGTGTTCTTTGACCGGGTAGACAAGAACCTGGACGTCGTCGATGCTCTTGATCGCATCCTGCAGCTTGGTGCATAAACGCTGGCACTCGTCCGACGATATCCGGCCGGCCCGGCGGTCGATAATAATATCATCCTTGTGGGTAGCGAAGTTAGCCCGCACTGCCAAATCCCCGGCGCCCACTTCGAGGCCGATGCCGAGTGCTTCGAGAATGCCGCGGCCAATCTTGTACTCGACCGGGTCATAGCCGAAAAGAGCGAGGTGGGCCGGACCACTGCCCGGCGTAATACCCATCCCCACCGGATGGACAAGGCCAAGTGCGCTCTTGCGGGCCAGGCGGTCGATGTTAGGGGTCTGGGCGGTCTCAAGCTCAGTGCGGACCGGATACGGCAGGCCGCCCAGGCCGTCGACCACAATCAGCAGAATCTTGTTTTCGTTCTTGGAGATGAGGTCACCAAGAATATCGGTCATTCGATAAAAGTGATGTCCTTCACCGAGGAGGTTACCGCAAATACGCGTTCGTTGTTGCTCTCCGGATCGATCGGCGTGAAGAAGAAACCGTGGCGCTTGGGGCTGTAGCCAAGCGTCGTACCGAGCAGGATTTCGCCGTCGTTGAAGGTGATCTTGACTTTCTTGCCGATCAGCTTCTTGTCCTTGAAATCAGCGAAACCGCGCTTGACGACGGGCCGGCTCCGGTCCTTGCCCAAGAGCTCCTTGACAAAGAAAATGGCCTTAAGCGACACGATCCGTACCGGGACCGACGTCTCCTCACCACCCTCTTTAACAATCAGGTGAAACAGTTGACCGTCGGGCCTGAAGTCGGAAGTATAGCCGCGCCGAATCGTCTTGTCCAGAAAATGGGCAACAACCTTGTTAACCATTCCTGATTATAGCCAGGATTCATCGTCTTGTCAACTGGGACATATCGTGATGCTATTGACGTTCCGCCGCCTACTGAAATAATTGAAATGAGTTCTGTTATTACTAAGTCAATATGTTAATCTTTTCCCAAGGGAAAATGTTAAGGTTGAGCATGGGGAGTTGGGAGCGGTTTAAGCCTGCGGAGGAATGACTTGCGCCAGGGATGATCAGCGGGTGGTGGTTTA
>CAYGYG010000018.1:0-56325 GCA_964354155.1 uncultured bacterium
TGAACCCAGCTCACGTACCGCTTTAATGGGCGAACAGACCAACCCTTGGGACCTTGTCCAGCCCCAGGATGCGATGAGCCGACATCGAGGTGCCAAACCGGGCCGTCGATGTGAACTCTCGGGCCCGATCAGCCTGTTATCCCCGGAGTACCTTTTATCCGCTGAGCTATGGCCCTTCCACGCGGAGCCACAGGGTCACTAGGCCCAGGTTTCCCTTCTGCTCGACTCGTCAGTCTCACAGTTAAGCTCCCTTATGCCCTTACACTCACCGTCCGGTTACCGTCCGGACTGAGGGAACCTTGGGACACCTCCGTTACCATTTAGGAGGTGACCGCCCCAGTCAAACTGCCCACCTGCCACTGTCCTCCGCCTTGATTCAAAGGACGGAGTTAGAACCTCAACAAAACAAGAGTGGTATTTCACTGTTGGCTCAGCCCCACCTAGCGGCAAGGCTTCAACGCCTCCCACCTATGCTACACATGCATTGCCAAAATCCAATAACAAGCTACAGTAAAGGTTCACGGGGTCTTTTTGTCCAGTCGCAGGAAGGCGGCATCTTCACCGCCACTACAGTTTCGCCGGGCTTCTCGTTGAGACAGCGCCCCAGTCGTTACACCATTCGTGCAGGACGGAACTTACCCGCCAAGGAATTTCGCTACCTTAGGACCGTTAGAGTTACGGCCGCCGTTTACCGGGGCTTCGGTCGAGAGCTTCCCCCCGTCTTGCGACGGGGATGACCCCCTTCCTTAACCTTCCGGCACCGGGCAGGTGTCAGTCCCTATACTTTGCCTTGCGGCTTAGCAGAGACCTGTGTTTTTGTTAAACAGTCGCTAGGGCCCTTTCACTGCGGCCCCGCTTACGCGGGGCACCCCTTATCCCGAAGTTACGGGGTTAGATTGCCGAGTTCCTTAACGAGAGATCACCCGAGCACCTTAGGATATTCACCTCGCCCACGTGTGTCCGTTTCCGGTACGGCCAACCAAGTTCCTGGCATAGGGGCTTTTCTCGGCTCAGATTCGAGGTAACTTCTCTCGCCCTTGCGGTTGAGATCCCATTCGCCTTTCAGAGGTAGCGCCCGAGTGGATTTGCCTGCTCGAGCCTCCTACGGGCTTAGACCGGGACTACCAACACCCGGCATACCTGTCTTCCAAGCGTCCCCCCATAGCTCATAACGGAACTTAGATGGTAGTCGAATATTAACGACTTTTCCATCGCCTACGCCTTTCGGCCTCGGCTTAGGTGCCGACTAACCCTGGGTGGATTAACCTTCCCCAGGAACCCTTGGGCTTACGGTGTCCAGGTTTTTCACCTGGATTGTCGCTACTCGTGCCGGCATATTCACTTCCACTTCGTCGATCATGTCTTGCGACACGACTTCGGCCTACAATGGAACGCTCCCCTACCCCTCCTCATCTTGCGATGAAGAAGCCGCAGCTTCGGTGATTGGTTTGAGCCCCGATATATCTTAGGCGCAAAATTGCTCGACTGGTGAGCTGTTACGCACTCTTTAAATGATGGCTGCTTCTAAGCCAACATCCCAGATGTTTTTGCAACCTCACTTCCTTTCCCACTTAACCAATTCTTCGGGACCTTAGCTGGCGGTCTGGGTTATTCCCCTCTCGGCGATGGAGCTTAGCCCCCACCGCCTCTTTCCCAAGGTATGGAGTATAGGCATTCGGAGTTTGATTGGATTTGGAATCCCGAAGGACCCTCTTCCATTCAGTGGCTCTACCACCTACACTAAACCCTTGAGACTGCCCCTAGAGACATTTCGGGGAGAACCAGCTATCACCCGGTTTGATTAGTCTTTCACCCCTACCCACAGTTCATCCGAGACTATTTCAACAGTCACCGGTTCGGACCTCCTTCCAGCTTTCGCTGGAATTCATCCTGACCATAGGTAGCTCACCGGGTTTCGGGTCTATCATGACCAACTTAGCGCCCTGTGAGGACTCGGTTTCCCTATGCCTACTCTCGTGTAGAGATTAAGCTTGCTGGTCAGTATAACTCGCCGGCTCATTATGCAAAAGGCACGCGGTCATTCGGCATCTCGTCCGATTGCTCGGACAAGCGCCAAACTCCCGCTGATTGTAAGCGTACGGTTTCAGGTTCTATTTCACTCCCCGCCAGGGGTTCTTTTCACCTTTCCCTCACGGTACTTGTTCACTATCGGTCATCTGAGAGTATTTAGCCTTGTCACGTGGTCGTGATGGATTCCCACAGGGTTTCTCGTGTCCCGTGGTACTTGGGAATCTGATCGCAGGAGTCCTTTCTCGTTTCGCCTACTGGACTATCACCATCTTTGGTCCGCCTTTCCAGGACGGTTCAACTACGAAAAAGGTTTTTTGACTCCTGTACCCTCACCGCGGTTGGGTAAAACCAGACCCCGCTACACCAACAACACAACGCCCGCAGGCTTTATCCCTCTTGCGAGGGAACATGTTGATTGGTTTAGGCTATTCCGATTTCGCTCGCCACTACTTTCGGAATCTCTATTGATTTCTGTTCCTCGAGATACTGAGATGTTTCACTTCTCTCGGTTGGCCTTTCCGCCTTGCGGCGGAGATGCTCTGTCTTTCAACAGAACGGGTTGCCCCATTCGGGTATCGCCGGATCAAAGGTTGTTCGCACCTCTCCGACGCTTTTCGCAGCCTACCACGCCCTTCATCGCCTTCAGATGCCGAGGCATCCTCCGTACGCCCTTAGTATCTTGAACTTATAGCCCTTTTCCCGCCAAAAAGACCTAGAAATAAGTTTTCAAAGAACAATTGATTTCAGTGTAACTTCTCTATTCTTATAAACAGAGACCGATATTATACACACTTTCCGGGAGCTGTCAACTACTAAGATCTCTAACCAGAATAAATAATCACGCGGCTGAAGACCTGAGGTCGTGCCTGCGGTAGTGCCATAACTATTGATAAGTCGTTTGTTATGAAATGACGCCAGACCCGGACCCGGCGCGGCCGAACCAAGTTAGGAAGTAATCTCTTTTCATGGCCAAATAAATCATTGGCATTTCTTTATATATTTGACAAATCGGCAGAACTGGAATATAATCACGCGTGATGAAAAAAGTCTATGTTGCGCCTGACGAATTCATGGCGCTGTCCGTGAAATCGCTGCTCGACGAAGAAGGCATCTTAAGCGACATTCGCCGGTATGAGAACGTGTGGCTTGACGGATTGCCCAAGCTGATGCATGGCGGGTGGGGCGAGGTTTTGGTTACCGAAGATGATTTTGACGACGCGAAAGTTTTGGTCGACGCCTTCCTGAATTCCAACATCGACAAACAAGAATAGCCCGCACGGAGCGAACCATGACTTCCATCGGGCGTTCCCTTGCCAAACGCCAGGCGACAATCATCTCGTGTATTCTGAGCATGACCCTGGGCCACGACATCGAGCCATGAAGCTCAGCGATTTCGACTACCAGGTACCTCAGGACCGAATTGCCCAGTATCCTCTGACCGACCGGACCGCGGCCAAGCTCTTGGTGCTGGATCGCGCGCGTCAGCGACTCGAGCACCGGTCGTTCCGAGATATCGTTCGCTACCTGGGGCCCGGTGATGTTCTAGTTTTCAATAACACCAAGGTCATGCCGGCGCGAATCTTGGCCCGGAAGCAGACCGGCGGCTCGCTGGAAATATTACTGGTCAAAGAAAGAGCCGCCAACGCGTGGGATTGCCTCATCAAGCCGGCCCGACGACTGAAACGAGGCATCCGGGTTCAGCTTGCCAACGGCATGGAAGCCGAGATTGGAGAGCGGGACACTGATTACTATCAAGTGAGGTTCCTGGCCGACCGCAATATTCTCTCCTGGCTTGACGAAATCGGTACCTTGCCTTTGCCGCCCTACATCAAGCGGCCGGTCGAAGCGATCGACCGCGAATACTACCAGACGGTGTATGCCGAACGGGCCGGTTCCATTGCCGCGCCCACCGCGGGCCTGCACTTCACGGCCGCGCTCATCGCGGAAATCGAAGCGCGCGGCGCCGCGGCTGCCCGGATAACGCTGTCCATCGGCCCGGGGACATTTCTGCCGATACGCACTGAGGAAGTCGATCAGCATCGCATGGCCGCGGAATACTACGAAATTGGCATCCGGGCGCAAGGTTTGATTGAGAACGCGAAACGCGTCGTTGCCGTCGGTACGTCGTCGGTCCGCACCCTTGAAACCGCGGCCGGACAACGACGCATCATCCGTCCCCGGGGATGGTCCGAGCTTTTCATCTATCCCGGACATAAGTTTAACCTGGTCGATGGATTGGTCACGAATTTCCATCTGCCCAAGGCCACCCCGCTCCTGCTTACCGCCGCCTTTGCCGGCCGGGAACTTCTCTTGCGGGCCTATCACGAGGCAATCCAGTCCAACTACCGCTTTTTCAGCTACGGCGACGCAATGTTGATCATATGATTGCAGTAATGAAGGAACTGATTGCCGTAACGCGGTGCCTAATCACTTCCCAGGAGGTTAACTGATGAGAGTAGTAGATTTGACGACCGACCACCATGAGCTGTACTTCAAGTGTCTTGAAGATTGGTCGGATGAAATGAAAGAAGCCGGTGACCACAAGGCAGTTTGGTTCAGCAAAATGAAAGATCGGGGACTCCGGGTGAAGCTGGCCTTGGATGATGACGGCCGGGTCGGCGGCATGATACAATATCTCCCGGTTGAACACTCTTTCGTTGATGGCAAGGATTTATACATCATAACCTGCATCTGGGTACACGGCTATAAGAAGGGGCGTGGGGATTTTCAGAAAAAAGGCATGGGCAAGGCCTTACTAGAGGCCGCCGAAGATGACGTGAAGGCCAAGGGGGCACAAGGCATCGCCGCCTGGGGCATAATCCTGCCCTTCTGGATGAAAGCCTCCTGGTTTAGAAAACAAGGATACAAACCGGTCGACCGGATCGGGATTCAGTCGCTCTTATGGAAACCTTTCACAAAAGATGCCGTGCCTCCAAAATGGATCAAGCAACGAAGAAAGCCGGAGACCGTCACCGGCAAAGTGACCGTGACCGGCTGTCTCAACGGGTGGTGTCCGGCTCAGAACATTGTCTTCGAAAGGGCAAGAAGGGCCGCGGCCGAGATCGGCGACGAAATCGTGTTCCGGCACATCGATACGTCGGAGCGGAATACTTTTTTGGATTGGGGCATTGCTGATGCCCTGTTCATCGACGGCAAGAAAGTCAGGACCGGGCCGCCGCCATCCTATGAGAAAATAAAGAAGCTTATCGCTCAAAGAGTAAAACGCCTGAAGTGAATCGGGAACCAAACAACCGAGTCTGCCTCCCCAAATCGTCTACTGCTTTTCGACCTCGGCCAGGATCGCCTTGCGACTCCGGTCCTTGATTTTCCCCTTGCGCGTGTATTTCGTGCGATCGGTGTGAACCTTGGTCGGCTTGTGCGGCGTACGGTGCTTGTAGCTTGATTTGACCTTGATGGTTTCTTTCACTGTTCACCAGACTTTCCGGCGCACCCTGCCCACCAGCGTCTCCAGAGAACCGCATACCGTTGTGATGACATCTTCCTTGATCCAGTAGACCTTCTCCCGGCCCCGGGCTTCGTACCGGACCAGATCGACATTCCTCAGACCCCTGAGGGTGAACGACACCGTAAAGATCGATAGCCCAAGCTCACGGGCAATCCGGGACGGTGTCTTCGGCACGCCCAGCAGTGCCTTCAGCACCCGGTAAGCGGTTGGATTGCCCAGAATCCGGCACACCCGCGAAGCCCGATAGTCTGTCTCCAGCATTCCTGTTCTCATGGCGCATTTCTCATGGGGCATTATACCGCGCCGGTACACAAAGTCAATCGATTATTCAAACACTTGTACAATTGTACAATTATACAAATGTTATCGCGAGGGAAGGATGGCGGTATCTCAAAACGGCCCGTTGGTTGAGGTGAGGAGATCTTAACTACGGCGTTGCTAACCGACTATTTCCGACGCCTCCCAGGCGTGATAGGAGCTCCGGACCAGAGGGCCGGCGGCGACCGAACGAAATCCAAGCTGCAGCGCCTCGCCCTTGTAGTAGTCAAACTTGTCCGGTACGACATAGTCAACGACCGGGAGATGCCGCCGGGTCGGCTGAAGGTACTGACCAATGGTGAAAATGTCACAACCGGCTTCCCGCGCGTCACGCATCGTGGCCAGGACCTCATTTTCGTTCTCGCCAAGCCCGACCATGATACCGCTCTTGGTCAGCAACGAACCGTCGAGATTCTTGGCGATGCGCAGAACTTCGAGCGATTTCCGATAGCCCGCCCTCCGGTCCCGCACGCCTGATGTCAACCGCTCGACCGTCTCGAGGTTATGTCCAACCACGTAGGGCCTTGCCTCGGTGATTATGTTCACGAGGTCAGGCCGGCCGTCGAAGTCAGGAATCAACGCCTCAACGCGGGTTTGGGGACATGCCGCCTTTATTGCAGCAATGGTGCCGGCATAATGCCGCGCGCCACGGTCCGGCAAGTCGTCCCGGTCGACCGACGTTACTACCACATATTGAAGACCCAGATCCTTCACGGCTTGAGCAACTCGATCCGCCTCGTCGCGTTCCAGGTGTCTGCCCGGATTGCCGGAAGTTACGGCGCAGAACCGGCAATGCCGGGTGCAGACAGCACCCATGATCATAATGGTGGCCGCTTTCTTTGACCAGCATTCACCCCGATTCGGGCAGCGTGCACTCTCACAGACCGTGGTCAAGCGGTAGCGATCTAATATCCTCCGTACGTACTCAAACTCGCCCTGACCGGGCAGTCGCACGGTGAGCCAGCGAGGTTTGCGTTGTTTCGTTGGGCCCAACGTCATACCTGATTATAGAGCGCTGGAACCATCTTGTCAATATCGGCACGGAGGGGCCGCTCCATGCGCGCTCGATGCATCCCGGACCGACGAGCTCTGTGGGTTGACAATCTTGCTCCCCGCAGTATAATCACTCGTGCTTGACGCGGCAGCCGCGATCTTGAAGGCCTCCAAATCGGTTTTTGTCCTGACCGGTGCCGGGATCTCCGCCGAAAGCGGGGTGCCGACATTTCGTGGGGCCGGCGGACTCTGGAAGAACCACCGGGCTGAAGAACTGGCCACACCCGAGGCCTTTGCACGTGATCCCGACCTGGTCTGGGAATGGTATCATTGGCGTCAGTCCCTGATCCTTAAGACCGAACCTAATCCGGGTCACCGGGCAATTGCCGAGCTGGAACGGATCTTTCCGGATTTCCTCCTCCTAACTCAGAACGTCGATGACCTGCACCGCAAAGCCGGCTCACGGAAGATGCTGGAACTGCACGGCAACATCTTTCGCGCCCGGTGCACCGCATGCGGGAAGAAGACCGACCATCAACTGGAACCGGACATGCCTCAATGCGCCTGCGGCGCTCTGCTCCGGCCGGATATCGTTTGGTTCGGCGAGATGATTCCCCAGGATGCCTGGGAAGAATCGATCAGGTTCATCAACAAAGCGGACACGATACTCGTGGTCGGCACGTCAGCCGTTGTCTATCCGGCCGCGGCCATTCCCGAGCTGGCGCGATCGACCAACGCGAAGGTCATCGAAATCAACATCGAGCCGGCGGTTGTCTCGGACCTGGTTGATCTCACCCTGGCCGGCAAATCGGGCGAGATATTACCGAAAATCGTTCAATTATTGAAGTCTTGATGAGTAGGTTATCGATTTGGGAAAAGACAATCAGCCGCGAATTGATCAAAAGAGCCTAATGAAAACTAATCATAGCATAGATACCGGCATCATCGAAGGATTTTTCGGCCGGCCGTGGTCATTTGAAGAGCGGGAATCGATCCTCCGCTTCATGGACGAGGTCGGCTTCTCAACCTACATTTACGGGCCGAAAGAAGACGCGTACCATCGCACCGCGTGGTTTGATGCCTATCCCCCGGACACGATCCGATGGTTCGAAAAGCTCATCGAACTCAGCCGCGAACTCAGCATCGATTTCAACTTCGCGTTGAGCCCGGGACTTACCATGCGTTACAGCGACGCCGCGCACTTTCAGAAGTTAACGGCCAAGTATGACCAGTTCATCAACCTGGGCGTGACCTCTTTTTCCATCTTCTTCGACGACATCGATCCTGGGCTCTCGGCGCCGGACCGAACGGCGTTCGGCGTACCGGCTGTCGCCCAGGTCGACGTCACGAAGCGTTTGCACGAGTACCTGAAAGACCGATGTCCGAACGCCAAACTCTATTTCTGTCCCACCGAGTACCGCGGGACCAGATCATCGCCCTATCTCGACCATATCGGCACGCACCTACCGCTTGAAATCAAGGTCTTCTGGACCGGCCCGCGCGTCGTCTCCAGAACAATCACCCCTCGCGATGCCCGGCAGTTCAGCCGCATCATCCGGCGCAAGCCGCTGCTGTGGGACAACTACCCAGTCAACGATTTTGACCGCAGCCGCCTTTTTCTCGGCCCTTTGCGGGGCCGTCACCAGAACCTAATCCCGCAACTGTCCGGCATCTTCTTCAACCCGATGAACGAGGCCCATGCCTCAAAAATCGCCTTGACCAGCGCCGCCCTCTACGTACGCAGTCCCGGTGTCTACAATCCCAAGCGCCTTTGGCCCCTGCTCAAGAAGACATTTACGAAGTCCAACCACGCCGACTTAGCGTTCGATGACTTTGAGGCCTCGATGATCCATCCTCGGCCTTCAGCCCGGTGCCGGCTCGTGAAAAACCAGTTGCTTCGCCTGCGGCACCACAAGAAGATTCAGCGAGGGCCCCTCCTCGCCATGGCGCGCGCCATCCGGCAGATTCATTCTGCCGATTTCGTCCCGGGAGTGGCCGCGGACCTCGGTCCCTACCTTAAGAACCTGAAAACCGCGGGCCGGCTGCTGACTGCGGCCCTGTCGACAAAGCCCGACCGAAGAGAAATCCAGCGCCTTGAAAGCAAGCTCAAGGTGAGCCGGCGTAAAGAAGCCAGGAACTATCTCGAGAACCACGTTCTTGACTTGGTACGCCGGTTATTGCGTGGGCCGTAGGCGCGCATCTAGACCATTATGGTTGACAATACGGCACTTCCGAATACAATACAATAAAAAGGAGACATATGCTTCCTGTCTATTTCTTGTTTGCGCAGCAGCAGAGTAATCCGCTGATCAGCTTTCTGCCCTTCATTGCCATCTTCGTCATTTTCTACCTGCTTCTGATTCTGCCCCAGCAGAAGAAGCAGAAGGCACATCAAAGGATGATCAGCGAGCTCAACAAAGGTGACCGCGTGATTACTTCGTCCGGGATCTACGGCAGCGTGGCCAATGTAAAAGACCACATCATCTCTTTGGTCATCGCCGACGGCATCAAGATTGACATTCAGAAGAGTCATATCGCGGGCAAAGTCACCACGGTGGACAAGATCGAGAAAACGTAACCCGGTGAAAGTCGAACGCCTCTGTCTGTTTGACGAGAAAGTGCTCCGCCAGAAAGCGGAGAAGATCGAAAAGATCGACGAGCCAATCGTCGAACTCGCTCGTCAGATGATTGAGACGATGGTCAAGAACCGGGGGGTCGGTCTTTCCGGCAACCAGGTGGGCGCGAAAAAGCGGATCGTCGTTATCGATTTGCGCCCTTGCGGTTACAAGGTTGAACCGTTCGCCATGGTCAACCCGGAAATCGCCGAGATGAACGGCACGGTCGTCGACGAGGAGGGTTGCCTCAGCTTTCCCGAGCTTTTCATTCACATTGAACGGCCCGCCAAGATCAAAGTGGTTGCCCAGAACCTGGCCGGTGAAAAAGTGGAGATCTTCGCGGATGGGCTTCTCAGCAGGATTCTTTGCCACGAGATTGACCATCTCAACGGTGTTCTGTTCGTCGATTACGCCGACAACGGACAGAAGGCCATAATCAAGGAGTACATCGGCGGCTTTCGCAAGAAACGGCGCAAGGGCCCGGTTGTAAAAGCATATTGAAGATAATATTCTTCGGTTCCCCTGATTTCGCCATCCCCTCATTGAAGTTGATCGCCGAGCGTGAAGCCGTAATCGCGGTGGTGACATCGCCACCTAAGCCCACCGGCCGCGGACTCAAAGAACAGCAAACCCCGGTCGGTATTCTGGCCGAGACCCAGAGCATTCCCGTACTGACACCCCCCACGCCCAACACGCCGGAATTCGCCGCACAACTCGCGGCGCTCAAACCTGACCTGTATGTCGTTGTGTCCTACGGTTTCATCCTCGCCGCCGACCTGCTCCGTATCCCGGCTTATGGCGGCGTCAACCTGCACCCCTCACTGCTGCCCAAGTACCGCGGTGCCGCCCCGATGCAATGGACTCTGATTCGCGGTGAGACGATAACCGGCATTACCATTATTCACATGAACGAAAAGATGGATGCAGGCAACATCATTCTTCAGAAGGAATTCCCGGTCCTGCCCGACGATACCTACGATCGCCTCAGCCTGCGGCTTGCCGAAGCCGGGGCTTTCGTTCTCCTCGAAGCCGTTCAGTCGGTGAAATCCCAAACCTTTCAGGTAGTAGTCCAGGACCCGTCCCTGGTCACCAAGGCCCCGAAGATAAAGAAAGATGACTGCCGCATCAACTGGGCCCAGCCCACGCCGACCGTCTACGATTTTATCCGGGGCTTGAGTTCCGACCCGGCGGCACGCACCAATTTGCGGGGACAGGAGATCAAGATCCTGGAAGTCGAAAAGTCGGCCGAGCCCGTCCCGGCCGGAACCGTCAGGATATCCGGCAAGAAACTTCTCTTCGGCACCGCCGACGGCTCGATCTCGGTCTTGAGGCTCCAGCCGCCTAACAAGAAATCCCAGAGCGGAATCGATTTTATAAACGGTTTTCGCCCTAAGAACGGAGAGGCGGCACACTGAAGGCGCGTTCCGCCGCCATTCTCATCCTGGAAAAAGTCGGGACCGGAAAGATCACCAAGGATGCCATCGACGAGTTGTTCTCTCAGTATGATATTCAGGCTCAAGACCGTGCCCTGGCAACCGAAATCGCCTACGGTACGATGCGTAACCGGAAAATCCTTGATGCGGCAATCAGCAAGTACTTACGATCGACGAAATCGGCCCTTCCACCATATCATCTTAACGTCTTGCGCATCTCGCTATACCAGCATCTGTACCTCGACAAAATCCCCGCCTATGCCATCGTGAACGAAGCGGTCAAATTGGTATTTAACAAGAAGGACAAAGGCTTCATCAACGCCGTTTTGCGCCGCATGCTCGCCGGAGAAAAAAAGGACGTTGACCGGTATTCAATCAAGGGCTGGCTCGGGCGGCAACTGGTGGCGGACTACGGCCGGCCGACCGCGATCGAGATTGTCAAGTCGTTTTCAAAACGTCCCCAATTCTCGATAAGAGTCAACCGGCTCAAAACCAACCGGGAGACAGTCGCCCGCGCCTTCGGCCAGAGCATGATCGCCTTCGAACCGGGCCGCTGGTTGGAAGAATACCTGACGGTCCGCAGTCTGTCCCGGCTCAGGAATCACGCGGCCTTGACGAGCGGAGCGATTTCCATTCAGGACGAAGCCGAAGGATTGGTTGTCGAATTACTGGACCCGGCGCCCGGTGAGTTGATTATCGACCTCTGTGCCGGACCCGGCGGCAAGACCGGACACATCGCCGAGCTCGTTTCTGACCAGGGCTTGATTGTCGCGGTGGATGCCGACCCGGCGCAGCTGGCAATGATCGCTGACAATCAAGTACGCCTTGGTCTCAACTCGGTCCGGCCCATGCTGGCCGACGGTCGACGGTTGGCCGATTTCGCAGCGGACCGGATCCTGGTCGACGCGCCGTGTTCGAATCTGGGAAGCATCCGGAAGCGGCCGGAGGTGTCCGATTGGCTCAAGCCGAAAGATATCGACCGTCTTGCCGCCCTTCAAGGACAACTACTTGAATCAGCGGCCCGGAATCTGAAACCCGGTGGTGTTCTTGTCTACTCGACATGCACGATCCTCGCTCAAGAGAACGAGAAAGTCATCGAGCGATTCCTGGGCGACCACGATTTTGAAATCGAACCGGCTCAAGCTTTTTTGCCCAAAGAGCTCGGGCAGAAATTCTTGAAGGTTCTCCCGCATCAATTCGAAACCGATGGCGTATTCGCGGCTCGGCTGAGAAAGATAGGATAGCAAACGAAAAAATCTGAGCCGAAGGCAAGTGAATGGAGGTGAAGCAATGAAGATAGTCGTATTAGGCTGCGGCATGCAAGGTAGCGTGGCCGCTGGTGACCTGGTCCGTTCCGGGCACCGCGTCACGGTAGTAGATACGAACCGGGCGAATCTGAAGGCGGTATCCGGGCTGAAGAACGTCAGGACTCTGCAGCTCGATGTGAAGAAACAGAGCCGCCTCGTAGAAGTCATGAAGGACTTTGATGTCGTGCTTGGGGCCTTGCCGGCCGCGCTCGGTTTCTACTCGATGCAATGCGCAATTGCGGCCGGCGTCGATATTGTCGACATGTCATACCTACCCGAAGACCCGTTCATTCTCGAGCACAAGGCTAAGAGAGGAAAGATCCGAGTAGTGCCCGATGCCGGTTTTGCCCCAGGTCTGAGCAACATTATCATCGGCGCGGCCGACCGAGAACTGGGCGGGATCGACCGACTCCGGATCCTCGTTGGAGGACTGCCCCAGGAACCGTTACCCCCGTTCAACTATCGCATAACCTGGTCCCCGGCCGATCTGATCGAGGAATACACCAGGCCCTCGCGCCTGATCCGTAACTTCAAAATGGTGGTTAAAGAGGCACTTTCCGGCATCGAGGAATTCTCCTTCCCCAAGATCGGCCGATTGGAGTGCTTCTATACCGATGGCTTGCGCACATTCTTGAGAACTTTTCAGCATGTCAAGAATATGGAAGAAAAGACCATCCGCTATCCTGGACATGCCCGCCTCTTCAAGACCCTGATCGACTGCGGCTTTTTGTCCGCGAGCTCGCTCATCTTCAACGGTTCCCCATTGTGCATCCGGGATTTCAATCTTGAATTACTCAAGAAGCTTCTGACCAAAGGCAAGCCACGCGACGTCTCGTTATTGATCATTGAGATCGCAAGCAAGCGCAAAAAGAGAAGATATGTCTGTACTGACTACTACGACGAGAAAAATCGAATAACCTCGATGGCGCGGATGACGGCATTCACCGGCTCGATCATCACGCAGAGCATAAAGAACTACGCCGGGTATGGGGTGATCGCCCCGGAAATGCTGGGCCGGAACCGAGCCCTGGCCTCCTTCATCATGCGGGAGATCAAGAAACGTGGCATCGCGGTAAGGCAGCTGTCGTAAAACCACGCCCCGCCCTCTTCGATATTTGCTCACTACCTTGGTTACGCGAACGCAGTACTACTAGTGTCGTGCGTCTAACAGATCTTCACATTTGGAAAATCTTCTCATAATTGCATGTATTTAGTGAACCCCGTGTCGGTCATTGCGGGGCAATCCCCCTTTACTTCCCCCTTTCGTAAAGGGGGACACAGGGGGAGAAAAGATTGCTTTTGAGCTTTGTGCGATAAATCGCACCGCTGCCTTTGGGATCCTTCGTTTCACTGGAGACAAAATCCTCCTCCTTTCCCCCTTTGATAAAGGGGGACATAGGGGGATTTGAGATTGCTTCTCCGCCTGAGGCGGATCGCAATGACGATATTCCGTGAGCTTACAAAAAGCTATTTGAATGTCAAGGGATTTATGACGCACCATACTAGCGGTCCCCGGCGCCAAGTGCCTGCTCGAAGCAATCAACCTCTTTCACCAGATTGCCAAGCTGGAGTTCATCATAGATCGCGCGTGCCTTGGTCGCGTATTCCCGAGCCATCTTTGGCCCATAGCCGCCCTGGCCGGCATTTATCTTGATGATCTTCGCGTATTCGAGATAGGCCTCGGCGAGTTGCTTCCGCAACCTGAGCTGGCCGAATAGTTCGATCGCCATATGGAAATACTCATCACCCTTTCTCAAATCCCCGTTGGCGATATGGATCTTACCCTGAACCACGTAACAGCGCCCCATTTCTGATCGGGCCGCGGACTCCTCGGCCAAGGCCAGCGCTTGGCCCGCGTAGTCTGCCGCTTCGGTCAGGCGGCCGGTCTGCCAGTGGAGTTCGGCCAGATACTCGTAGACTCTGGTCAGCGCTTGCTTCTCCTTGGTCTTCTTGAACAGCCCCTCGGCGCGCAGGAGGTGCTCGGCGGCCATCCCCCGGTCACCCTTAATCAAGTAGAGTTCGCCCAGGTTACAGGCGGCGAAACCGCTGCCGTGGAGATCGCCCACCGCCTCGGACATTTCGAGTTTCTTCCGGGTATAGTCGAAGGCCTTCTCGTACTCGCCCATCTCTTTGTAAGCCGACCCGAGGTTCAGATAGCTCATCGAAATGCCGCGCTGGTATCCGATCTCCTCGGACCGGGCCAGGAATCGTTCGTAAAGGCTGATGGCTTTCTCGAAATCCCCTCGGATGGAGTGGATGTTGCCGATACTGCTCAGGTTGTTGCCCGACGCCAGCCGATCACCGATCTCGTCGAAAATCCTCAGGCTCTCCTCGAGTTTCGAGAGGGCATGGTCGTAGTCACCCTGGGCCAAGTAAGCAAGGCCCATGTTATGATTTGCGGCGGCAATCGCCCGCTTGTTCCTGGTTCCTTGAGATATGTTCAGAAACTTCCTGAAGACCCCGATAGCTTTCTCCGCATCACCCCGCTGATAAAAAATCAATCCTAGACCATTGTAGCCTTTGGCTCGAGCCTGTTCGAGCAGATCCCGCTCAGTCTGATCAGATACGCTCAGATTGTCCAAGATCTTCAGTCCGGCCTCGACCTCGCGTATCGCCTCTTCGCCTAGCCCCCTCGAATTGTAGGCCAGCGATTTCAGGATGAAGGACTCAGCCCGCTCAATCATTATCGCCCCAGAACCGGTCTCGGCTAGCTGCTCCGCCTCGCCGAGAATCGAGAGGGCTTGGTCGTAATCTCCCCTTCTCTGCCGCACCTCCGCCATACGCCGTTTTGCCTTGAGTTGAGTCAGAACGTTGTCCTGGCCTTCCTTCTCCATGGCCCGGTAGTGTTTCATTGCCGGGTCGTAGGCGCCCCGCAGGCTTTGGATATCGCCCGCCGCCTCGTGGGCCGCACCCAGGCGGTCACTCATCAGACGGCGCGCCGCGGATTCGGCCGGATAGCCGTCCTCGATCGTGGCGACGATCTCCTCGAAGTACCGCAACGCTTCGTCGTTGGCGAAACGATTCTTCGCCTTCTGCCCGCTCCTCATCAGCCACTCGATCGCCTTATCGTGGTCGTCGCTGCGGGCGTACTGGTAGGCCAGCAGTTCAGCAAAATCATCCAAGCGGCCCCGGTAGGTTTGCTCGATGGCCGCGGCCGCGCGCCGATGCAGCTCCTGCCTCTTCTTCCTGAGGATGCTGTCATAGACAACTTCCTGCAGTAGCGGGTGCCGGAACACGTACTCGGGTTCCACCTTCTTCTTCTTTTCGCTGATGAACTCATAATCCTCGAGCGTGGCCAAATGAACGGTCAAAATCATGCTGTCGATCTTGCACAACTGTTCAAGTACCGGGACGTAGAAGCTTCGGCCGAGCACCGCCGCATTAAGCAGGACATCCTTCAAATCCGGCTCAAGCCGATCAAGCCGCGAAGTAATGACCGCGTGCACCGTATCCGGTATCCTGATACCCTTCAGGGCCGCCGGCTTGGCTCCCAAACTCCAGGCCCCCTCTCGGAAAACCAGAACCCCGGACTCGATGAGTGAACGGACGATCTCTTCCATGTAGAACGGATTACCTTCGGCCCGAGCCACAATCTTGCTCTTGAACTCCTGGGGAAAACCAGGTAGGGCCAGGAGGTTTTCGACCAATTGAGTGCCGCTCTCCCGATCCAACGGTCGCAGAACGATTTCCCGAAAATCGTCACCCAGCTTGGTTCTCAGATGCTCCTTTGTCCTGTGGCCGGGTTTTTCTTTTTCGATCCGTGTGAGACCAACCAGCAGAATCGGCAATGCTTCCCGCATACCTTCTCGGGCAAAGATGAATTCCAGCAGATCAAGTGACTCCTGATCTATCCAGTGGTAGTTCTCGATAACCAGCACCAGCGGCCGGGCACGGCTCAGGACCGCCAGCAGCTTGTTCACGCCGGCAAAGATCTGGAGCTTCAAGGCCTTGGGGTCAAGATACCTGACCTTTTCATCAATCTCGCCGGTAAACCCGGCCGACAGCAGATACCCGACATAAGGGACGATCTCAGCCCATCCGGTCGGCGACAGCTCTTTGGACCGCGCCAGGATTTTCCCTTGAACGGTCTCCCGCGAGTCCGATTCCGTCAGTTCGTAAAGGTCGCCCAGTATCTGGAGAAAAGGTGCATAGGGCGTAGTCTCAGTAAGCGGCAAGCACCGTCCATCAAGATAGAAGAGCGCTCGCGCGGCTGATTGTGGAATTCCCGGCGGTTCACGAAGTTCCTCAATCAGACGCGTTTTGCCGATCCCCGCGTCGCCCAGGACAAAAAAAACACCGCCGCGACCGGTATTCAGTCGATCCACTGCTTCTCTCAAGTCGGCACGTTCGTGTTCGCGCCCGACCAGAGGCGAACGGAGCCCGCTGATGCCGCGCTTGGGGTCCGGACGCTCCTTCTGGCGCAGGGGCTTGAAGACCCGGATTGGATCTTCCAGACCCTTGACTGCGACCGGCGGGCTCGCCTCGTATTCAAACAGGTACCTCGATGCCCGGAAAACCGGTTCGGAAACCACGATGTCGCCCATGTGCGCGATATCCTTCAACCTTGAGGTGAGGTTGACCACGTCACCCATTACGGTGTATTCCTTTTTCTCCTTTGAGCCGATTTCCCCCACCACCACCGTTCCCATGTTGACACCGGCATGCAACCCCAGGCTGGTCGGCCGGTTCAGTTTGCCGGCCAGCGCCCGGTTGACCTCAGGGACCAGCGCCATCATCTCCAATGCGGCCTGAATTGCCCGCTCCGGGTCGTCCTCGTGAGCCGAAGGATATCCAAACAAGGCAATGACCAGGTCGCCTTCATACTTGTGAATCGTCCCGCCGTGCTTGACGATCGGCTGGTTGAGGTGTTCAAAGCAGGTACTGGCCACCTCCTGCACCTCCTCCGGATCGAGTTTGGACGACAAGGCGGTAAATCCCGAAAGGTCGGCGAATAGAATAGTCAAGAGTCTTCGTTCTTCGATCTTCATGAATGCGTTCTTTGCCGACATTATACAAGAAATCAAAGCCAAGTCAATTTGATAATACCCAAGAACCAGCTTCGACTTCGCTCGCGCCGGCCCTTTTTTTCAAATGAATGTGACGTCAACCTCCGAAACCCTTGACAGAATTGAGGAATTGAATAAAATAAGAAAGACATGCATAAGTTGTCGGTGAACCCTGTACAACTACCGAGCAAAGGCGGCCAAGGGCAGATCCAGCGGAAATCTGAATGAACATTGTTATTCTTGCCGCTGGCCTCGGTAAGAGGATGAAGTCCAAAACGCCGAAAGTACTCCATCCCATCCTCGGCCGACCCCTGATCCGATACGTAACCGATCTCGCCTATTCACTGTCACCGGAAAAGGTCGTTGCCGTCATCGCCCGCGACGGCACTGCGATCAGACGCGCCGTGCCCCAGAAGAAAACGGTCTATGTTGTTCAGGACCCGCCCCGCGGCACCGGCGACGCAGCGATGAAAGGCCTTGCTCTCATCGGCGGCGGCCCGGTGCTGATTCTGTCCGGCGACGCCCCCTACTTGAAGAAAACGTCGGTCGACCAGCTCGTCGCACAGCATCACCGGCGAAGATCGGATTTGACGGTGGTCTGCGCCGAACTCGAAGACCCTCAAGCCTACGGTCGCGTCATCATCGGTACCGGCGGACAGATTCAAACGATCGTCGAGCATACCGATGCAACACCCGAGCAGAAGAAAGTCAAGTTGGTCAACGGCGGTATGTATCTGGCCGACGCCATTGTCCTCAAACGGGCGCTGGACCGGATGAAACCCGACAATAAGCAGGGCGAATACTACCTGACCGACGCGGTCAAGATTATCATCGCCGAATCGGGCCGGGTGTTCCCGTTCATCGTCAATGACCCTAATGAGGTGCTCGGGATCAACTCTAAGCAGGAACTGGCCGAAATGCGCCGGCTCATAAGAGATTCCTTCTACCGGCAACTGATGGCGGCCGGTGTCGTGATCGAGGACCCGAATTCGACCACAATCGACGTCGATGCCGTCTTCGGCCAAGGGGTCGTCGTGAAACCGAATACCGTGATTGAGGGAGGATCGAGCATCGGCGACAACTGCGAGATTGGACCCTTTGCCTGGATCAGGAATTATGCGATCGGCCAGGGCCGCCGGGTCGCCTTCAAGAAGCTGGTTAAAGAGGCTTAGTTGACCAGGTTCATCTACGTTCTGCTGATCGTGGTCGTAGTTTTCCTGGGTTCAATCCTGTACCGCGCCATAACGAAATCGAAGCGTGAGCAGGACCTCAAGATCAATCAGACGACTCGGGTCGAAGTCCTCAACGGCTGCGGCGTGAGCGGTATCGGCATGAAGGTACGTAACATCATTATCAAGAAAGGTTTTGATGTGGTCCGGGTCGACAATGCCCAGCAGAAGGATTTCGAGGAGACCGTTGTCCTCGACCGGGCGAGCGAGACACTCGAACATGCGAAGCATTTCGCGCGGCAGTTCGGTGTCAAGAACATCGGGAAGGATGTTGACCAGTCACTATATCTGGAGGTAACCGTCGTTATCGGCCAAGATTATAAGAAGATCTTCCGTGGTATCGAAAAAGAATTCTAAGGCACTTGCCCGGCAATTAGCCCAGGGGCTGCTCGACAAGAAGGCCGGCCAGATCACCATTCTTGACCTGAGGAGGACGTCACCGATTACCGATTTCTTTGTGATTGCCACCGGTCTCTCCGATATTCATCTTAAGAATCTCGCCCACCATCTTGCGTCCGCCGAACGTCCTCACCACCTTGAGGGTCTCGATGCTGCGGGCTGGATCCTGCTTGACTATTTTGACGTCGTGGTCCATCTCTTCCTTGAGGACATCAGGGAGTTCTACGGCCTGGAACGGTTGTGGGGCGACGCCCCGGTCATCAGAATCGCCGATGATTAGAAACGCAGTTGAGCAGACTATCCGGGCCTTGCTGCCCGATGTGCCGGTCATGCTTGAGTATCCCGCGAAGCCGGAGAACGGCGATTACGCCTTGACCACGGCCTTCGCGCTCGCCAAACAACAGAAACGCAATCCACTGGACCTCGCCCGGCAGATCGCGGCCCGATTGACCTCTCCGGTTTTTGAGAGAGTTGAAGCCGCACCGCCCGGGTTCGTCAACATCTTCCTGTCGCGCGGTTTTCTTTGGGAGAACCTGCAGGGCTTCGAGGCGAACCCGCCGCCGATCGTACCGCCCGCGGGCCGGCGCGTACTGGTCGAGTTCGTCAGTGTCAACCCGACCGGTCCGTGCAATGTCGTGAGCGCGCGCGCCGCCGCCGTCGGAGACACCCTCGTGCGCGTGCTTCGTTTCTTGGGGGACGATGCCCGATCGGAGTTCTACGTCTGCGATACCGGCGCCCAGATTGAAGCCCTCGGCAAAAGCCTGTTGGCACGAGCCCGAGAGTTGCAGGGCGGGACTTATGCTCCACCCAAGGATGGTTATGTTGGGGAGTACATGATCCCGATCGCCCGTGCCTACATCGACCAGGGGGGCGAGGATAACCTTGACCAGGCAAGCCGCTTCGCCGTCGACCGTATTGTCGAACAGCAGCGTCATACGTTAGAGAAGTTCGGCGTCGTCTTTGACCGTTGGTTCTACGAGCACTCGCTTTATGAGAACGGGCAAGTTGACAAAGTCCTTGAGAAACTCAAGGCGCAGAATCTCGTATTCGAGCAGGACGGTGCGGTCTGGTTCAAGGCCACCGAATTCGGCGACAACCGGGACCGGGTAGTAAAGACCAAGGACGGCCGTCACACCTACCTGCTGCCTGATATCGGCTACCACTGGGACAAGTTTGAACGGGGTTTTGACCAACTGCTGGATCTTTTCGGGCCGGACCATCAAGGCCACGTGCCGAGCCTGAAAGGCGGGGTCAGAGCCATGGGCCTGCCGGTTGAGAAACTGGAGGTGATGATTGTCCAGCAGGTGAGCCTGGTCAAGGGCGAACAGGTCCTGGCGATGTCCAAAAGAGCCGGGATCTACGTGTCCCTCGATGAGCTCATGGACCGAATACCGGTCGATGTGATTCGCTTCTTCTTTCTGATGCGCACCCCATCCCAGCCGCTTGATTTCGACATCGAGCTCGCGCTCAAAGAGACGGAGGAAAACCCGGTCTACTATGTTCAGTACGCCCACGCTCGAATCGCCAGCATCATTGCCTTTGCCGCGGAACAGGGCCTTCCCGACTGGGCCCGGGCCGATGTACGCCTGCTTCAGGAATCAGAAGCCTTGAGGCTGACCAAGCAGATTCTCATCTTCCCGGAAGTCGTCGAACGCTGCCGGTCGAGTCTCGAACCGCACCATCTCGTCTATTATCTGATTGAACTGGCCAATAAGTTTCACCATTTCTATTCCAAACACCAGGTTGTGAGCGACGACCGGCCAGTGTCTTTGGCTCGTCTCTTTCTCGTCGCCAAACTCAAACAGGTTATTAGTCGTGGCTTGGATCTTCTGGGCGTATCAAGCCCGGAGAAGATGTGATTTTCCTGAAAGGAAAATCTTTATTGATCGAATGAGAGCGAATAACTCGAAACTTTTCGAAAGTAGTCCATTCGTTAAATTCGTTACCATTCGTGGCATTCGCATTATCATTTTATGATAAGGAGGTTTTGTGAGTCTTTCGCCGCTGTTGTTACGAGACCGGATCAACCTTGATCTCAAAGCAAAGACAAAGGAGGACGTGGTCAATGACCTGGTCTTGATGGTCAAGAAGGGGGCCGACGCCGAATTGCTCGCCAGCACCCTGCTCAAACGCGAGGAACTGGGGTCAACCGGCATCGGCCGCGGTATTGCGATTCCCCACTGCCGCTCATTGATCGTGGACAAGCTCGAGATCGCGGTCGGCCGCTCCTCCAAAGGCATCAACTTCACATCGATCGACAAGAAACCGGTCCACATCATTTTCCTGATCGTGGCACCCCCTCAGGACCCGGAGAACCAGTACCTTTTGACCCTGGCGCGCATCGTCCAGATCGGCAAGGAGCTATCCAAAAAGGATCTAATCATGCGGCCGCAGTCGCCCGAGGAATTCATCAAGCTCATCGGGGAGATCGAGAAAAACATCGCGAGGGACAAATGATGAATGAACAGCTGCAAATCCTGATCAAGCTCCATGACCTTGACTTGCTTCTCAAGGAGCTGACCAATCCCAAAACCAGGGACCAGTATAAGAAGATCGGCTTCAAGGTCGAAGACCCTTCGGTGGAACTGCTGGAGGCACGCAAGAATCTGGCCGAGAAGCTTTCGGAGGACTATGCCGTAGCCTATGAACGTATCAGGAAGAAGTACGAGCGGGCGCTGGCACCGGTGATCAAGGGATTCTGCTACGGGTGCTTCCAGAAGCTGCCCACCCAGATGGCCAGCGAATCTGACGAGGTTCAGAATTGTCCGAACTGCGGAAGGATACTTTACTGGGTTAGGTAGGACGAACGAGCGACGAGGGACGCCCGGGACGAACAAATACGAATACTTAATCTTGCAGTTGCCAGACGATTCATCATTGGTTTCGTGATTGGGATTCAGAAATTGGAGTTAGTCTACTGTTTCGTGCTTCGGGTTTCGAATCTGTCTTGCGAGTTTTGCTTCAGATGGTTCTTGAAAGATGTTGGCGAAGTGCACCAATAGCTTCATCTATCTTGGTTTTATCACCGCCTCCCCCTTCCGCCAGATGCGGGCGGCCACCGCCACCCCCGCCCACGGCTTTTCCCACAATCTTTATGAGTTCAACCGCATTATGCTTCTTGGTCAAATCCTTGGGAACGAAGACGATGTAGTTAAGTTTGTCTTGTGGACCACCGAAAAGCAACCCCACCACCGGCTTGCACTTTTCATTGACCGCATCAGCAATGAGTCGCAGCGTTTCCAGGTCCGCCTCTGGAACGCGTCCGGTGACAACGTTGATTGACCCCAGCTTCTCCGCCTTGGCCACAAACTCCTGAGCCTTGAGCTGGGCATCGTCTCTTGCCCATTGAAGGCGTTTGTTTTCAAGCTCCTTCCTCACGATGAGTAATTCTTGAACCCGCTTGACCGGTTCAGCGCCGACCAGCCGTGTCAACTCCTCAAGCACGCGATATTGCTCTCTCATGTCATCATAGGCGGCGTCACCGACCAGACCGACGATTCGTCTGATACCAGCCGCCGCCGAAAATTCTGACTGAATCTTGAAGATGCCGATTTCACCGGTCCGGTCGACGTGGATGCCGCCGCACAGCTCCATGGAGTATCCGGCCACTGTTACGACACGCACGGTCTCACCATATTTCTCGCCGAACAAAGCGATTGCGCCCAAGCGGCGGGCCTCGTCAAAACGCATTACCTGTCTCTCGACTGCGAGGTCCTTAAGAATGAGGTCGTAGACGTCCTGCTCGACCCGTTCCAGTTCGCTCTGACTCAAGGCATTAAAATGCAGAAAATCAAAGCGGAATCGGCCCGGCTCAACCAGAGAACCTTCCTGCCGGACGTGCTCACCCAGCACCCGCTTCAACACGGCCTGGAGCAGATGAGTTGCAGTGTGGGCCCGGGCGCTTTCACGGCGGTGCCTCTGGTCGACTTCCGCCGCCACTCTGCCTGGGCTGAAACTGCCCGGACTGCCCTTGGCCGGATGACACTCATGAACAATCATGCCCTGCGAGTAGAATACATCGAGCACATCGAGAGTGAATCCTTCGCCCTTAACCTTGCCCCTCTCGCCGACCTGACCGCCGGCTTCAGCATAGAATGGCGTCTCGGCCAGGACGATTTGATAAGAATCGCCCGCCTTCAACCACTGGATCACTTCGGTCTCGCAAGAGTCTTTTTCATAGCCGACAAACTTACCATTACCTTCCTTGACAATGATCCACGGCGCCTCGCCCGTGAACCGTGCGGCTTTACGTGAAGCCAAACGCTGTTCTTCCATCGCTGTCTCAAAACCCTTCTCATCGACTTCCATTTTCCGTTCATGGGCTAATTCGACTATCAAGTCGTACGGAAAACCGTAGGTGTCGTATAGCTTGAAGGCGTCTTGACCCTCGATGACTTTCTTGCCTTTTATGATTGTTTCAAATTGGACAAGCCCGGCATCAAGCGTCTTCAAGAATCGTTCTTCCTCTGATTTGATGATCAAGGCAATCTGATTTTCCTTGGTTTCGATTTCCGGGTAGGCATCTTTCATGGTCTTGACTACCGTACCCACCAGCCGATAGAGGATGGGCTCCTCGTAAGCGAGTCTTTGGGCGGAGCGGAGGGCACGACGCAAAAGCTTTCTCAAAACATAGCCCCGTTCTTCGTTTGAAGGTATCGTACCGTCCGTAATGGCAAAGACCAGCGCCCGGATATGATCGGCGATAACATTGTAGTTTATGTCAAGAGCAGGATCTTTGCCGTACTCAACTCCGATTGAATCCGAGGCCGCATCAATGATCGGCTTGAAAAGATCGGTCTGGTAGCTTGACTTCGCTTCTTGCACGACCGTAACCAGTCTTTCAAATCCCATCCCGGTATCGATGCCGCGATTCTTCAGGGGACCGCGCGTACCGTCGGGCCTCTGGTCGAATTGAGGGAAGACGATATTCCAAATCTCGATATAACGGTCGCATTCACAGCCGACAAAGCAGTCGGGTTTGTGACAGCTGTAGTCCGCGCCCATGTCAAAGAAAATCTCGGAAGAAGGCCCGCACGCACCGGTACCGCCCGCCGCTGCCCAAAAATTGTCCTTTTCGCCCAGGCGGACGACGCGTTTGGATTCAAGTCCGATTTCCGTGGTCCAGATCCCAAAAGCCTCGTCGTCGTCCTTGAAGACCGACACATAGAGCCGATCTCGATCCAACCTCAAGACCTTGGTCAGATATTCCCAGGCCCAGGCAATGGCTTCTTTCTTGAAGTAGTCGCCGAACGAAAAATTACCCAGCATCTCAAAAAAGGTGTGGTGGCGCAGGGTCTTGCCCACGTTCTCCAGATCGGTGACACGCAGGCACTTCTGAACCGTTGCCGCTCGACGGTAGGGCAGCGAAATCGTGCCGGCAAAGAACGGCTTGAACTGAACCATGCCGGCGATCGTGAAGAGCAGGGTCGGGTCGTCCTTGGGCACCAAGGTCGCGCCGGGCACGATGGTGTGACCGCGCTCTTCAAAGAACTTCAGAAATGACCGTCTGATTTCAGAACTCTTCACCGATAACCTCTTTCACGACGTCGGGGGTGAAACCGCGACTGGCCAGCAGGCGATAGCCTTTGGCTCGATCCAGGTCCGGGCGCCGCGATTTATGCCGGTCGAGAAAACACCGCGCGACCGCCCTCTCGTCACGCTCGTTCAAGTATCGGTCAATCACTTTCCGGTCAATACCTTTGGCCAGCAGTTGCCCTCTGATGTAGAGATTACCCCGCGGGTTAAGGTTCGTGTAATCGGCGACAAACGATTGTACGAGCCGTTCGTCGTCCAAGACCTTGCTCGCCGTGTAGTCGGCAACGACCTCGGCGACCAGCCCCTCGTCAAAACCAAGCCGTGCGAATCTCGTCTTCAATTCCTTGGCGGTCCGGTCGCGATAGCCCAGCATTCGCTCCATTCTCTCCCGGATGCGCCGTTTCTCTTCGGTCCGCAGTATGTCCTGGTAGAAAGTCTCAGTGATCTGGTCACCTTCTTTGACATTCATCCTTTGCAGCGTTTCGATTCCCATGGACATGAGGTAATGGCCGTCAGCGAATATCGAGCACCGCTTCTTATTTCTTTTCTGTAACTTTATCTCGGTTATCACCATGGATCGGCAGATGGAATATCTCTCTCAGCTTCTTCTCAATGTTGGCTGCGATGTCGGTGTTCGCCTTCAAGAATTCGACGGCGGCATCGCGTCCCTGGCCGATGCGCTCCTCACCGTACGAAAACCAGGTTCCGGACTTGGCGATGATACTCTGCTCCACGCCCAGGTCAACCAGTTCTCCATACTTAGAAATGCCTTCTCCGTAGATAATGTCAAATTCGGCCTCCCGAAAAGGCGACGCCATTTTGTTCTTCACGACACGGGTTCTGACCCGGTTGCCGATCGGCTGCTCCGCCTTCTTGATGGTCGCGATGCGGCGGATGTCGACGCGCACCGAGGAGTGAAACTTCAGCGCTAGTCCGCCCGGCGTTGTCTCGGGCGAACCGTACATCACGCCGATCTTCAGTCGAATCTGGTTGACGAATATCATCACCGTACTCGAATGGCTGATTATCGAAGTCAGCTTCCGCAATGCTTTTGACATCAGGCGCGCCTGTAGACCAACCTGCATTTCGCCCATTTCGCCTTCAATTTCCGCTTTGGGCACTAAGGCGGCAACCGAATCGACAACAACGATATCGATACTGCCGCTTCGTATCAGCATTTCCGTTATTTCAAGTGCCTGCTCGCCGCTATCCGGCTGGGATATGAGCAGGTCATCCAAGTTGACACCAAGGGCCTGAGCATACTTGGGGTCCAGGGCATGCTCGGCATCAATGAATACTGCCGACCCTCCCCGTTTCTGCGCTTCAGCAATGGCGGAGAGAGCAAGGGTTGTTTTGCCCGAAGACTCGGGGCCGAAAATCTCGACCACGCGTCCGCGCGGAAAACCACCGATCCCCAGTGCCGCATCCAGGCTGAGCGAGCCGGTCGAAACCACGTTGACCGGAATTCGGGACCCTTCCTCGCCCAGACGCATAATCGCACCCTTACCGTACGCTTTTTCAATCTGCGTCAGCGCCATCGAAAGGGCTCTGCTCTTCTCGTCCTTGACCATCGCTTCCTCCTTGTTTGACCGCCAATGCCAATTGCAATACGAAAAGCGTCTTCTCGCGACTCTCTACATGCTGCTTCGCGGCGGAGTGGTCAATAATACTGATTAATCATGCTTTGTCAATGAGCAGATGGTTCGGGCTGTCTTCATAAGGCCGTTTGCCATGACCGACGGCAGAGCATAGTGCTGCCGCGCCGTAAGCAAAAAAAGAAACTCCCCGGACCGTGGCCGGCGGTTCAAAAAAGGCCTTGACTTTCTTCCGTTCATGCTTATATTATCGGCCATGCTCATCCAACTCCTGCTGACCCTGGTGCTCGTCGGTGCCGACTTTCCGATCTGCACCGCGCCCAGCGGCTCCACCTACCCGGCCCCGGTCTATGCCAATGGTCAGTACAACGTCTTCTGGGTAGATCAGCGCCTGGGGAACCGCTGGTCGATTTTCGGTGCCCGCGTCACGAAACAGGGCTCAGTCATCGATCGCGACGGGAAGGAGCTCTACACCGATAGCGCCAGCTACGGCTGTGATGCGGCGTCTGATGGCACAAATTTTCTGGTTGTTACCCGCAATCACTGCTGAACTGAAGGCGATGTCGCCGGAGCGCGGGCCGCTCCAACCATGGACTCGTTGCCCTCACTTGAAATTCACCCCCGGCGCGGAAAACAGATCTATCCGGCGGTGACCTTCAATGGTCAGAACTACGTCGTGGTCTGGGGCGACAAGACCATCGATACGACGCTCTACTACGTCGTAACGACACGGGTATCGCCGGCCGGGGTGACCCTCGACTCGTTGACGGTAATATCAAATCCGGTCGGCTCATCCGATGCGGTCTACATTGACTGCGCCTTCGACGGCAACCGGTGTCTGGCCATCTGGCCCCAGTCGAACGGCATCTACGGGCGGTTTATCAACCAGGCCGGTCAGCCCGAAGGCAGCATCTTCTCCGTAAACCCGGGTGCCCAGTACCCGGGCAATGCCCTCGTTTTCGGCGACTCAGCTTACCTTGTTGTCTGGCATACCGGCATCTATCCCAGTCTCGAAATCTACGGACAGCTCGTTTCACCCCAGGGAAATCTGGTCGGCCCGGTCATCAGCATCGCCCTGGGCTCGGAATGCCACCGCTGGCCCAAGGTTGCCTATGACGGCAATAATTACCTGGTGATCTGGATGACCGGACCCAACAGCCCTGCCGCCCAGGACATCAATGGCCAGTTCATCAGCCGGCGCGGTGCACGCATCGGCGGCAACTTCCGGATCTCCGAGAGCTCGGCAACTTCACGGTGGTGGCCGTCCGTGGCCGCATCGGACAGCAACTATCTTGTTGTCTGGCAGCAGGGATCGGGGACCGATCTCTACGGCAATATCGACACCCGGCCCTTGCATATCGCCGATCAACCGGCGGGGAACCGGCGGCCGCACCGCTTCGGGCCTACGGTCTTCAGCCGATCCCGGCTACCCGTTGACGGCCGTGCGGTCGAAATCTATGATATCACCGGCCGGCCGGCTGATCCACGCCGTCTCAAGCCGGGTATCTACTTCGTCGAAGTCCCGGGCCGCGCCCGATACAAGATCATCAAGGCCCGCTGACCGTCATACCCTCGACTGCGAAGCCAACCTCCCGCCAACCATTCCGGCTCCATTGCTGCTATCTCAAGTAGACGACTTTCCCTGATTGGACGACATCCCCGTCGTCAAACCTGACTCAGATGGTTTTACATCACCCGTCGCCAGATTACAACCTGGAACAGACCCTTGTTAAGCTCGTCGTGTATGGCGGCACTTCTCGAAACGTGTTGACTTATCGCAGAATCCGGAGAAGCTTATCCCGCGTGCCGTAAGGGGCGTGAGAGTCATGTGATGATTGTCTCTTATGATGTGAATGGCCATGCTCGACTATCTGGAAAAAGAAACCGAACTGATCAAGAAGGCCCAAGCGGGCGACGAAGCCGGCTTCAAGCAGCTGCTCAACGCCTACAAGGGCCGGATCTTCAGCTATTCCTACCGGATCGTACAGAACTATCAAGATGCCGAAGAGATAACGTTCGACACTTTCATAAAATGCTACAAGTCATTGCCCGGCTTTGACCTGTCTAAACCTTTAGCACCGTATCTGTTCACAATTGCACACAACACGATCATGGATTTCTTGAGAAAGAACCGGCAGCATTACGATCATCTTGAAGAGCTTCATGGTGTCGTCAACGGTCTTGACAAGAAGATGGATCAGAAACGACAGCTCGAGCGAGTTGAAGTCGCAATGGCGGACCTGGCACCCGTTGACCGGGAGATCGTCATGCTCTTTCACAAGGAAGAGCTTTCCTATCAAGAGATAAGTGAGACGCTCAGCCTACCGGTCACAACGGTCAAAACCCGCCTGCACCGTGCTCGAGAAAAACTGAGGAAGCTGGCATCAGGGGCCAGGGATGAATAGGCACACTGCCCAGAAGGAACCGGGACCGTCTCCCCAGGGGCCGAGACTGAAAAGCGTCAGAGATGTTATCAATACTGATATCGTTGAAGTGTTCTCCCTCGGCATCTCGGTCCTATTCAGCATATCAGAGTTAGGTTTCAATCTCCTTGAAAATCAAGAGTTAGCTCCGGCAGCGAGATCAGGTGAAACTTTCCGCGGATTGGCGCGTAGTACATAGTGTATGAAACACACTGACATCGAAAACCTGATCCAAAAGCAACTGGACCGTGAAATAACGCCTGAAGAATCAAAGGTTCTTCAGGACCATCTAATCAGCTGCCCTGACTGCCGGGCACTCTGTAGCGACTTTGTCCGTACCACGGAACAGATCTCGGGATTGGTCGAGATCTTCCCGCGCCAGGATTTCAGTGAACGCGTTCTACGCCGACTCGGTCTCAGGAAACAACCGGCCCTTACGAAACTCATTCCCGCTGCGGCCGGCACCTGGTTTGCTGCTTCGCTCACGGCCTGTCTGACACTGATAATTCTGTTCGGCCGTCCGGTCCTGGCCAAACTCTTCATGGGCATCCCCGATGCTGTCCGGCTGATCGGTAAGGCGCAGACCGTGTTCGATGGGCTCGCACATATGGTGGGTCCCTTGGTCCGCCTTGCGCCCAGTCCACTCTACGCGGCGGTTGCTTTGGTTTTCGGTCTATTTATGTTTTTCTTCTTCGGAAGACTGGCACAGAAACCAAGACCGGTACCGAACTTAAGTTAGAAAAAGGAGACAACAATGAAAACGATAGCAACCTTGATCATAATGGCCACCGCCCTGCAACTGGCGTCCGCAAAGAACATTGCGCCGAAGTACGACCCGATCTTCGGCTACTCGATCGTCCTGCCCGAAACAATCGTTAAGGCGTCAAAACCAGATCAGGACCGGCTGATAACGATGACTAACTGCGACCCGATTTTCGGCTATGCCATCGTCATGCCGGAACTGATTGTCAACGCCGCGCGGCCGGTCGCCACGGTCCCGGTGGTCGGACGGGCTGTCACCCGGTGCCTTTTTGCCTTGACTCCGGAACCCATGACCGTATTTGCCACCTCGGAAGAAACAACCTTCACCGTCCCGTGCGGGACGAAGGTCAGCGGCGACTATCATATCGCCCCCGGAGAAACGGTCGAAGATGATATCACGGTCACCGGCGGCAACGCCCAAATCGAAGGTGTGCTCGAAGGCGATCTTACCGTGATGGGTGGCACGGTTCTGATCGACGGCGAGGTGGGCCAAGACGTTGCCGTCTTCGGCGGCCGAATGGAGGTCAACGGCCTCATCCTGGGCGACGCCGCGGTGATGGGTGGCGAAATAACCCACCGCGGAACAATCGAAGGCGACCTCGTGGTTATCGGCGGGGCCGTAGCCCTGGACTCAGGATCGGTAATCGAAGGCGACATCAATCTCATCGGCGGCGATGTGGACCGTAACGACAACGCCGTGGTCAAAGGCGAGATCAAGGCGATCGAAATCAACCAGCTCGGCAAGCTGATGCCGGGCCTATCCAAGCTGTTCAAGCTTGGTCCAAAGCTCCACAAGGTACAGTACTTCACCGGGGCAGTGACCATGGCCTCACTCATCGTCGTCTTCATCCTCAACCTGTTGGCGCTGGTCATCTTCCCAAAGGCGATGGCGGCGATTCATCAGAAGATCGAGAACGAACTCTGGGTCTCGGCCGCGATCGGCTTCGGCCTTGAGATCATGTTTGCCCCGATCATCCTGCTGTTCGTGGTCTCGATCATCGGCTGGCCCCTGATCCCCGCCTTCTGTCTAGCGGTCGCAATAGCCGCGCTCTTCGGTTTCTCGGCTTGGTCCGAGCTGATCGGCGAACGGCTGGTTCAGGGCCTCAACTGGCATGTCAGCAATCGCATCGGATTGTTCACCCTGGGCTGGATCGCGACCATGCTCGTCCTCATCATCAGCATCTTCCTCTGGTGGGCCGGCGGCCTCGGTGTGCTCATCTTAGTGCTGGGGTGGACTATCGTCTACATCGCCTCGACCATCGGTATGGGCGCAACCGTCTACGCCTTGTTCAAGGCGATCAAGTAGCATCGCGCAAAGTATCAGCGATGCATCTGGCATTACTCCTCATCCTCTTGACCTCGACCAAATCGGTCGAGGTCAAGTTTGTTGATACCGCCCCGAAGATCGACGGGGTCATCGAAGAGATCTGGCAAACCGCTGATTCCGCGTACGACTTCGTTCAATTCGCGCCCTACGAAAAGCAGCCACCCAGCGAAAAGACCATCGTCTACGTCCTGCAAGACAAGGATAACCTGTATGTTGCTTTCCGGTGCTGGGCCGATTCGCTCAAGCCCATCGCCTGCCTGACCGGCAATGAAGAGCAAGTCATCGTCGCCATTGATCCGTTCGGCAGCAAGACGACCGCATACTACTTCTCCGTCTTCGGCAGTAACATACCGTGGGATGGCTGGGTACTCGACGACGGCCGGGTCAAAGACGACTCCTGGGAAGGCGTCTGGTTTCGCGGCGTCAGGCTCTATGATGACCGATGGGAAGCCGAATTCAAGATACCGTTCAAGTCAATCCGGTACAGACAAGGACTGACTCAATGGGGCGCGACCTTCAGCCGTTACATCGCCCGCAACCACGAGACCTCGCTCTGGAATGAGTTTACCCAGATCGAAGGCGACCTGGTGTCAAAGTACGGGACGCTGACCAACATGAACCCCCAGTCCGGCGGCCATTACTTTGAAATCTATCCTGAAGGTTTAGTCCGTTACGACCGTTACGAAGGGTTCACCGACGAAGTCAAACCTCGAGCCAGCCTGAATCTCAAATGGGATGTAACACCCCAGACGACCTTGAACGCAACCGGCTTCCCCGATTTTGCTCAAATCGAGTCTGACCCGTTCACCGTCAACTTGTCGCGCTATCCAACCTACTTGAGCGAGCGGCGCCCCTTCTTCGTCGAAGGCAAGGACATCTTCCGGATGGCCGAGTTTGGTGAGGGTAAGGGGTTCTTCTCGCCCCTCAACGTCTTTTACTCGCGCCGTATCGGCAAGTCAATGAACGGCGACGCCGTACCGATCATCGGCGGACTTAAGCTCACCAGCAAGTCAAACCGATTCGATTTCGGCGTGCTTGGTGCCTACACCGACGCATACGTGCAAGACGATTCAATCCTCCTCGAACCGAGGCGCCTGTTCGGTGTTGCCCGAGCCAAGTACAAGGTAATGGGTAATTCTGATGTCGGCCTATTGTTCAGCGGCACGAGGGGCGAGCACGATGACTATAATGCGGCCCTTGGCCTGGATGGAGCCTTTCGTAAAGGCGCCAATCAGCTCATCGTGCAGGCCGCCGGCAGCGTCCACAACGAGAAAACCGGATGGGGAACCGCGGTCGGTTACTTCGGCCTGAACAAAGGGTTGCTGACCATCGGTTCGGCCGAGGTGATCAACGATTCTTTTGACGTCGGACAGATCGGCTTCGTGCCCTGGGCCGGCCGGAAACGAATTCTCATCTTTGCCGGTCCATTGAAACAATACCCAAGAGGTTCGCTCCAGTCGCTATTCATTGCTCCCGGCATTTTGGTCACCCAGGAACCGGGCAGCCGTGACTGGTCCAAGCTTGTTGGTTTTGAGATCAATCCCGGGTTCCGAAAGCAATGGGGATTCGATCTGTCAGGTTTCTTTGGACCCTACTATGAAGCCGACACCAACTACCTGCACAAAGAGGGCAGCCTGTCGGGTTGGGGCAATGTCGGCGGCAACCACATGGAACTTGGCACATCCGTATCGTATGACTACAACTACCGGCGTGGCTTTCTCGCCTGGAGTAATCAGGCCTGGTTCAGTTACCGCTATTCATTAATCCCCAATGTCGGCGCCGCCATAAATCTCAGCGAGTGGATCGAGCACGATACTTCGGACCAGCTGATCGCCATAACCACGCTGGTGCGGCCCAGAATTGACATCCGGTTCAATGCCGCCATGACCCTATCGCCATTTACCGAACTTGCGTTCGAGACACCCCGGACCGAATTCGGCAACACCGAGTTGCTGTCGAACCGCAACGGCCTGCTCTTTCAATGGAATTTCCGGCCCAAGAGCTGGTTCTATGTCGCGCTTAATGACTACCGGGAGCAGGATACGAACGGCAACCTGACACATCAGTATCTCATCGGGGCGCTCAAGGCCAAGTACCTGCTCTACTTTTGAAGCGCAGCGATTGGCGCGCTGCGCTTCGATTACAGTGATGAAGCATCATCGATTACAGCGACAAGACGGCTGATTACAGTGATAAGCGGCAAGGCCGCCCGATTCAGACGGATCGCAGCGGATTCAAACTGATAATCTCACTGCTGATATCCTGCCCACTGATTTCCTGATACTCTGATTGACTATTCTTTCAAGGATGAACCGTCCCCGCATCGGAACTGTCCCGGTCGTTAATTATGGTCCGTTTCCCCTCCGCACCCCTGCTCCGCCGCTCCACCGCGTCTCACCTTCGCTCTTCGCCCGAGGCACTATGCCCTTTGCTCTTTCACTCATTGCTCGTTACTCATTGCCAGGCTTGTCCGCAGCCTTGACTTCGCCCCGGATTTGACTACAATCGGCTTTCAACCCAGGAGGACCGATGCGGAACTTCCATGCTTTGCGGCTTGCTCTATTAGCCCTGGCTTGTGCCGGCATTCAGGCCCAGGCCTTCACTTTTGCGGTCGTTGGCGACCGCACGGGCAGTGCGACCCCCGGCGTTTTCGAGGCCGTGATCGAGGAGATCAAGCTTCTCCAGCCTGACTTTGTCATCAATGTCGGCGACCTTATTGAAGGCTATTCCGAAGATACACTGAGACTTGATGCCCAGTGGGACACGCTTCTTTCCGTTATCAAGGGGCTGTCCGCCAAGTTCTATTTCGTACCCGGCAACCACGATCTCCAGAATGAAACTGACCGCCGGCTGTTTAAGCGCCGCACCGGGTTTGACCGCTACTACTCGTTTGATTACCAGAACAGCCACTTCATTGTCCTCGACAATTCGATGACCCAGTGGGCGATTCCCCAGCCGGTCGATAGTGCACAGATGGTTTGGCTCAAGGCGGATCTCGAAAAGAGCAAGGCTGCGGCCAACACCTTTGTCTTTTTCCACGTCCCGACCTTTCTTGACGGATTTCGCGATAACCGGGCTGACCCCCTGTCTGAACTGCTCGAGAAGTTTCAAGTTCGCATCATCTTTGCCGGCCACTACCATTCGTACATGTATCTGGCACGCGGGCCGACTCAGTATGTCGATGTCGGCAGTTCCGGCGGCGGCCTGGACAACAATGACTTTGCCCGGGGCAATTTCTTCCAGTTTGTGCTCGTCACAATGCGGCAACAGGAGCTTGAAGTCGCGGTCATCCGGCAGGGCAGTATCTTCAACCGCAATGTCGTTACCGGCGACGATTATCTTGCCATTGCGCGTGCCGACACGTCCGCAGTGAAATTCTCCCGACTAATCGTCGAGGAACTGCCCCGGAAGGTCGTGCTTCCTTGTTCCATAACTATCACGAATTTCGGCCCGGATTCCATCAGCCAATTGCTGCAATGGACCGCGGCGCCGAAGCAGTACCGATTCGCGCCGCCGAATCTGCCGTTGGCCATCGCCCCCCAGGAGAAGAAAAACGTCAGTTTCAACCTGACCGTGTTTGACGGTTCCGCCTTGTTTCCCCTGCCTCAATTCACGGTTGCCTATCCATTTGCCTACGGCAAGATTTGTACGCTCCGAAATCCCGTCCCGATTACACGTCAGAAGACGGTCGTGCGCGCCAAACCGGCTCCGATCATCGACGGCAAGCTCGATGATCCTGCCTGGAAACACGCCAAACCCATAACCAATCTCGGACGCTATGATGGGCAGGCGCCCGGCCCGACCGACCGCACCGAGATCTACCTCGTTCATGATCAGGACGATCTCTATCTCGCAGCGCGCTGTATTGACCAGGACATGGCCAAGATCAAATCCGCCGCCTCAGAACACGATGGACCCACGTACTACGATGATAATATCTGGTTCTTCTTTGACAGCGACCTTGACCGCTCGACCTATCATCAGGCAATCATCAATGCCCGGGGCGTGGTCTTCGACCGTTCATGCGTCTTCAAAAACGGGCAGGCGGTCAAAGATCAGGCATGGAATGGACCGTGGGAGGTAAAATCGGGCCGCGAGGCTAATGCCTGGACATTGGAGATCAAAGTCCCCAAGAAAAAACTCGGGCCGGCCAACGACCAAGCGTGGGGCTTCAATTTCCGCCGGCTCCAGACCCGTATCAACGACGCCGGCTACTGGTCAATCCCCTTTGACCACGACCCGAGGACATTCAGCCTGATTGATTTCGAATAGGTTGGACCGGGCGGAAATCCCAGACAAGCATGGCTCTAGATGCAAACACGGTGCTCTTTGATCTTGGGAACACACTGGCCCGCTACTACACGCGCCAGGAATTTCCCCGAATCTTGAAACAGGCCGTCAATTCTGTGGTCGGTTACCTGCGCAAGGAAAACCTGCTTAAAATCCCCTGGAACCAGCTCTGCGATCGGGTCGAACAGGAGAACCACGAGCGGCCCGACCACCAGGTTAGGCCGCTCGAAGAACGATTGTTGAGGATATTCGGTCTTGAGGACAAAGCGCATGTTGACAACCTGGTCAACGCGATGTGCCGGTGTTTCACAAGGCCGATTCTGTCCATGGGCCAGCGCTACGAAGATACGATTCCGGTGCTAGATAACCTTAAGAAACACGGAATCCGAACGGCCGTAGTGTCAAACACGGCCTGGGGCAGCCCGGCCTACCTGTGGCGTGAGGAATTGCAGCGCCTCGGCTTGACGCAATACCTGACTGAAACCGTCTTCTGCCGGGACGTTGGGTGGCGCAAGCCGGCACCCCAGATATTCGAATTCACCATGAACAAACTGCGGATCAAATCACAGAATTGCGTTTTTGTCGGCGATGACCCGCGGTGGGATCTAGCCGGACCGCGAGCCCTGGGTATCAAGGCGATCCATATCGACCGTCACCATGCCTGGCCCGATGTCGGGGAACCGTCAATCAGAAACCTGCACGAAATGCTGGGCCGCCTGGGGCTTGAGGATTCTTGACGGGCACCGGGTGCTGCACTCTTCCCGAAGGCTAATTGTACTTAACCGCAAGGTTCGTGAACTCTCGGCATCCGTGCCTTGCAAATTGCTTTCAGATTACCGCGATATTCGTTTCTTACTTCTAACCCCTTGCTTCTTGATATCTCTTTTTAGTATTTAATTTTTTGATCTTTGATTTTTGATATGCCTCTACGGTCCTCCCACCCTTCCGCTGTGACGCAAATCGTGACGAAACATCGGCCAGGGCGTATTGCCCAGTGAACCTGAACCCATCAGGGCATAGAAGTAACCGTTGTATGACCCAAAGTAGATGGTGCCGTTGGGCGCCATGGCCGGGGCGGTCCAAATCCTATCGCTGGTCTGGTACGTCCAGCGCTGGGTACCGTCCGAGTTGATCGCATAGAAGTAGCCGTCATACGAGCCGAAGTAGACGGCGCCATCGACCGCCACCAGAGCAGCGCTGCTGATCTGGTCCCGGGCCGAGACGCGCCACTTCAGGGTGCCGTTTGGGTCAATCGCGTAGAAGAAGTAGTCGACCGAACCGACATAGACCGAGCCGTCGGCACCGATGACCGGCGATGCCTCAACATTGCCTCCGGTCAGGTACCGCCACTTCAAGGTGCCGGCCGGGTTCAGGGCGTATAGATAGCGATCCGGCGACCCGAAATATATCGTACCATCCGAGGCGATCGCGGGTGACGACATAAGCTGTTGACCCACATAGTAGCGCCAGGCCAGCGAACCGCCGGTGTCCACCGCATAGAAATAACCATCCGTGCCCCCGAAGTAGATGACGCCGTTCGTGTTGATCGCCGGCGAGGACTGAACTGAATTGGGGGTCTGATAGCGCCACTTCATCGTGCTGTCCGGGTTGATCGCGTACAGGTAATTATCCCCGGCACCGACATAGACCGTCCCGTCCGACCCGACTGCCGGTGAGCAAGTGACATCCCCGCCGGTCTTGAAGCGCCAGCGCAACGAACCATCCGCGTTGAGCGCGTAAAGATATGTATCGGTGGAGCCCACGTAGATCGTGCCCGAGGCCGCGATCGCGGGCGATGAGTTGACCGCACCCCCGGTCAGATATCGCCATTTCCGGGACCCATCCGAGTTCAGCGCGTATACATAGTTGTCCCCGGCCCCGAAGTAGACCGTGCCGTCCGAGCCCAGCGCCGGCGATGAGCGCATCCATGTGCCGACAATGAAACTCCATCTGAGTTGGCACCCCTGGATTCCGTTGTAGACGGTGACGCTTACGGTCTCGGATATGCCCTCGTTCTCCGCAGCATCATAGGCCTTGGCGAACACGATATGCCGTGAACTATCGGGGTAGCTGATGGTCCGCCACCGGTAAGAGTAAGGTTCGGTACTGTCCGAACCTTGCAGCGTATCATCGACATAGAAAGCGACCTCGGTCACTTCCTTATTATCAGTTGCCGCCGCGTCGATGCTGATCGTGTCACCTACCACCGCGTTGTTGGCCGGGGCCGTAATCCTTACTTCCGGCGGCTCATTATCACCGCAGCCCCACCAGAGTATGACCAGCGAAATCATAAGCAGTCCGCTCTTTTTCATAATGCCTCCTTGGAGTTACGCATCCTGTCACTTTCCACGAGTTGGCTCTGGAGCCAACTTCGCTTCGAATTGTATTCGCCCCTCCGCATAAGTCAATATCAAACCGGGCGGTCTTGGGCAAGTTCTTCTCGGTTGACTATTAGCCCTTCCTTCGTATAATTGAAATCTCATGTCCCCGGCCGTCGAAGAACGTCGTTTGCTCACGATCCTCTTTGCCGACCTTTCGGGCTTCACCGCTCTGTCCTCGGCGCTCGACCCGGAAGAAGTCGGCGAAGTCGTCAGTATCGGTTTTGAACATCTCAGCAACCCCATCGTCGAACACGGCGGCACCGTACTCAAGTACGAAGGTGATCTTATCATTGCTATGTTCGGGTTTCCGTCGACTCACGAGGACGACCCGGAGCGGGCTATCAAGGCGGGCCTGGAGATGCTCAACCTTGTCCCCCAGGTGAACGAGGCTCTTTCCCGCAGACTCAGGCGGAAAACCGCCCTGGGCCTGCATATCGGCATCAATACCGGAACCGTGTTTGTCGGTGAAATCGGCTCGGCCACGAAAAGAGAGCACACCATCATGGGCGATCCGGTCAATATCACGGCCCGGCTCAAGGACATTGCCCAGGATGGAGAAGTTATCGTCGCCGAACCTGTGTTCCGGGCGGCTCGCTACCTTTTTGAATTCGAAGCTCTGCCTCCGGTCGAACTCAAGGGGATACGCGGACCGGTCCGGATCTTCAAACCGCGTCGTCTCAAGGAAAAACCCGACCCCAAGCGCGGCATTGCCGGCTTGCACTCCCCGATGGTCGGACGGGAAGAGGAGTTTGACCAACTCCTCACCGCCGTTGAGAAGCTAGGCGCGGGTCGGGGCGGGGTCTTTTTTGTCCTGGGCAACGCCGGCCTCGGCAAATCCCGCCTTTATGCCGAGCTTCTAACCCATTTATCCACTTCCCCGGCACCGGTTACCCTGCTCTTCGGCCGCTGTTTCTCTTACGGCGAGAATGTCCCGTATCTGCCTTTCCTTCATGTCCTCGAAAGTCTTTTCGACATTTCCGAACATGACTCCATGAAATCGTTCAAGGGAAAAATCGTCGCCAAGACCAAAGCCCTCTGCCCCGGCAACTGGGAAGAGCTCGTGCCCTATCTCAGCTACGTCTTCTCGGTCCGCGGCGCCGAGGAATCCGAGGACAAGGTAAAGTACCTTGATGCCCAGGGCCTCAAAACTCAGATCATGCTCAGCATCAAGAAACTGCTGGCCACGCTCGCGCAAGACAAACCGGTCTTGCTCGTGATCGACGACTACCACTGGATTGACAACGAGTCATTGGATCTGATCGAGTCGATCTTCGGGACGGCCGACCGACCGCCGGTCCTCCTGCTCGCCCTGTCACGCATCGAGAAGGACAAGCCCGGGTACCGAACCAAGGAGAACCTCAGACCACGGCTCGGGCCGGACTTTCGCGAAATCGTGCTTAAGCCGCTCGACGACCGGGCCACGCTGCTGTTGGTCAGCAATCTGCTCAAGATCGTGGGCATCAGCGAGGAGTTCATCAGGAAAATCCTGGCGCAAGCTGAAGGCAATCCGTTCTACGCGGAGGAAATCATCCGCTCCCTCATCGACTCCGGAGTCCTGGTCTACAAGGACGGCATCTGGAAGCTCACCGCGGAAGTGGCTTCGGTGCGGATCCCCGATTCGGTTCAGGCGCTCATCGCCACCCGGCTCGACCGCCTGGAGCAGGAGACCAAATCGATTCTCCAGGTCGCCTCGGTCATCGGTCGGAATTTCTACGAACGCATCCTGGAACGCCTGTGCCAGATCGACAACCTGATGCTTTCCCTCCAGCTTGCGACGCTCGAGGACTTTGAGTACATCGTCAAATCCAAGCAGCAGCCCGAGCCCGAATATGCCTTCCGTCATCCGCTTATCACTGAGGTGATCTATAACGGTCTCCTTAAGAAAAGGCGCAAGGAGCTGCACCGCAAGACCGGCGAGATAATCGAAGAGCTCTATCCGGACCGCCTCGACGAACTCACCGAGGTCCTGGCCTACCAGTACGGCAACAGCGACAATCTCAAAAAAGGCGTCGAGTGGTCGCTCAAGGCCGGGCGCAAGGCCAAGGCCCAGTTTGCCAACGAAGAGGCCATAAGGTACTTTCGCCAGGTCATTGCGCTTGCGGATGAGGGCTCAACCGGCGCCGAAACCGCCCGGCTCGAGGCTCATGAAGCCCTGGGCGATATCTACTTGATCCAGGGACGGCATGAGCTTGGCGTCGAAGCCTACCGCAAGATGTTCAGCCATGCCGGTCGCGATCGAGTCCTGCAGTCCAAGTCGAAGCGCAAGACCGCGGAGCTCTACCACCGGATGAACCGGATGGACGATGCCCTCCGGGAGCTGGCCGAAGCCGAGCAAATGCTTACTCTCAAGACCGCCCCGGACATCGTTGAGGCGGTCGAGGTGCAGATCGCGCGCTGCGCGACCAATCGGTCCCGGGCTGAGTTCGGGGAGGCACGGCGCGATGGTGAGAAGGCCCTCGCGCTGCTGGAGGCGGATGCGGCCTCGAACCAACCCCAGATCGCCGAAGCGACTCGAAAGCGGCTCCGGGCCGCGGCTTTGCGCAACCTGGCCAACGCCTACTACATGAGCGGCGACATCGTCAAGGGGCCCGAACTCCTGAAGGAATCACTGCGCCTTGCCGAGGAGCTCGGGGATAAACTCAGCATTGCCCGAACCAACAACAGCCTCGGCAATTTTTACTCAGATGCCGGCCGGTTTGACCAAGCGATTGAAGCCTACATGACTTATTACAACACCAGCAAGGAGGTCGGCTACGCAGCCGGCGTTGAAGCCGCATCCAGCAACCTGGGTATCCTGTATCTCGATCTCGATCAGGACGCAGTGGCGATCAAGCACCTGGAAGAGGGATTGCGGGTGGCCGAGGAGACCAATGATCGCCATGGCATCGGCCACACCAGATTCGTTCTGGGCGCTGTCTACCTCGCCCGGATTGAGGACTATGTCAAAGCCGAACAGTACCTGATGGACGCCAAGACGATCCTGGAGGACGGGGGCAACCGTATCACCCTGGCCGACCTCTATTCCAAGATTACTGACTTGAGGATCGCCCAGAAGAGGCAGGACGAGAAAGAAACCACCGAATATGCCGAGAAGTCACTGCACCTTGCCGAAAAGGCCGGCGCCAAAGGCCTGCTTGCCTACATCCACCGCGTCTTCGGTAAACTCTACGCCGCCCAATCCCGGATCCCCGAGGCCGAAGGCAAGCTCCGTCAGAGCATCAACGCCTACCTGGAATTGGCCCAGCCCAAGTACGCCGCCGACACGTGTCTTGAGTACGCGAAGCTTCTCCAGGATTGGGACGCGCGGGGCGTCCGACATGAAGATTCGGCCGATGTGTACTTTGACCGCGCCGCCCAGCTGTACGGTGACTTGAAACTCACCGCCCGCGTCAAGCTCGTCGCCACCTCCCGCCGGGGAACAGCTCCTGCCTTCTAAACTCTTAGGGGCCGTAAATTCCCTCTTGACAATATTGAGAATTTGCTTATTATGTGTACAGTAAGCTTATGTTATTTGTTGAAGGACTGCAGAACACTCGTTGTCTCATTCCCAGAACAAATAAAAGCTTGAAAGGAGAAAAGTGCCATACGGTACAGTAAAGTGGTTTGATAGTAAGAAAGGATTTGGCTTCATCGAAAAAGAAGATGGCAGTGGCGATGTGTTTGCCCACTTCCAGGAAATCGTCGGTGAAGGATACCGCACCCTGCGAGAAGGTGAGCGGGTCAAATTCGAGATTACTCAGTCACCGAAAGGTGAAAAAGCCACAAAAATCGAACGTGCGTAAATCGGCACGCTAGACATGAGGGAGTGACTCCCAAGTCACTCCCTCATTTTTTTCACACCCATCTCCCGGCAAGTAACTCCTGATTTTCCATGCATTCGCGCCACGACAAAAATCTCGAAAATAATCCTTGACAATTCTCTAATTTCTGTTATAATCGTACACTCAGAATTGAAAATGATGAAGCTATCATCCGACCTGCAAAGCCTGATCCTGACTTGGGCCGAGCTCGCCTCGCACTGGGGCCTGAATCGCACCGAGGCTCTAATCCATTCCCTGCTCTTCATCGCCCCGTCCCCGCTCACCATGGAAGAAATCGCCAGCACGCTCAACGTCGCCCGCTCCAACGTATCGAATAGCCTCAAGGAACTGCTCAGCTGGAAGATAATCAAATCAATCAACGTCCTGGGCGATCGCCGCAAGCACTATGCTGCCTATAAAGATGCCTGGGAGATGTTCCGCACCGTCGTCAGCGAACAGCGCCGCCGTGAACTTGACCCGTTCATCAACCTCGTAAAAGAGACTAAGTCGAAGTTGGCCCGCGCTCACGCCCGGGATCCGGTTGACCAGCATGCCCTGGAGCAAATGACCCAGATGGTCGAGTTCTTTGAGACCGCCATGGGATGGTACGCGCAACTCCAGGCAATGCCGACGTCAACCATCCGGCAATATATGAAACTGGGTGGCAAATTTATGAAGCTCTACCGAGGCGAATGATTTTGCTTATATTTTTTTCACCCATATTTCACTCGCTACAGAAATATCTGAAATATGTGTTGTTGAATGCAAGGAGCGACTCCGATGTACGTGAAGATGATTTTACCATCCCTGATTGAGGCGAGAAGCGCCCAATGGCGCCCGATCAAGTACTCGCTCTTTCCTCCGCTGGGCCTGGCAACCCTGGCCGGATATCTACGGGCCGACGACAAGGTTGTGCTTCAGGATGAGCATGTCGAAGAACTTGACCTCGACGATCGTCCCGACCTGGTGGTCATCCAGCTTTATATCACCTCGGCGTACCGCGCCTATGAAATCGCCGACCACTACCGCAAGCAAGGGTCTCATGTCTGCCTGGGCGGGCTGCACGTGACGTCTCTGCCGGACGAGGCCCTCGGCCACGCCGATTCGATATTCCTCGGCCCGGGCGAAGACACCTGGCCCCAGTTTCTCGAGGACTATCGACAGAAGCGGCCCAGGCCGATATATCAGTCAAAAACGCGTACCCTTGATAACCTGCCTATCATCAGACGCGATTTGATCAAACGCGACCTGTATCTCACGCCCAATACGATTGTTGTCTCCCGGGGCTGTCCCCATGCGTGCGATTTCTGCTACAAGGAGAGCTTCTTCAAAGGCGGACGATCCTTCTATACTCAAAAAGTCGAGGATGCCCTCGCTGAAATCGACCGGCTGCCCGGCAAGCACCTCTTCTTTCTCGATGACAACCTCTTTGCCGATGTCCGGTTTGCCAATGCGTTATTCGACGGCATGGCCGGGATGAACCGGATATGGCAGGCGGCCGGCACCGTGCAAGCCGTTCTCAATAAAGACCTGCTCGGCAAAGCCGCCGCGTGCGGACTGCGCAGTCTGTTCATCGGCTTTGAAACGCTGAACCAGGACAATCTCGCCACTCATAACAAATCGCATAACTTGAAGAGCAGCTATACGAACGCAGCCCGCACCCTGCACGACCTTGGGGTTATGATCAACGGGAGTTTTATCTTCGGCATGGACCACGACGATGCTTCCGTCTTTGACCGCACCGTCGACTGGGCCGTCGACCAGTCCATCGAGACGGCTACCTTCCATATCCTGACGCCATATCCCGGGACAAGACTTTACAACCTTCTAAGACAAGAAAACCGGATACTCCACTCCAACTGGAACCTTTACGATACGCGCCATGCCGTGTATCAACCTTCCGGAATGACCCCGGCCGAGCTTGAGCGAGGATACCAGGAGGCGTACCAGAAATTCTACCAGTGGTCGTCGATCATCAAGGCCGCCTGGTCCCACCAGGGCTTCAAGCCGTTTCTCCGTCACGCCGCCTACGCGGGCGGCTGGAAGAAGTTCGAACCGCTGTGGAGCTGGATCATTCAGAAAAAACAGATCAGGAAGATGATACCGCTCCTGGAGACACTGCTTGCCGCCGGACGATCGTCTAATATGCAAACCTCCCCCCATCGGGACGCATACTTGAAAGCGCACCCGGCTGACGATGCGGTCCGGCGCGCCGAACCTGCCCACCTTTACCGGGACATCCCGTCCGAGAATGACGCTGACCTGGACAAGGTGCGCGGACTTGACAAGCTGGCGGTCGAAGTGATTCGGGAGATATCAAGCCGAAAAACCGCGGACCTGCATGAAAACTTGATCCGCGGCCAAATTCAATAGTGATTCAATGATCGGTTCTTGTTGAGCGGAGTAGGGAGTAGGGCCCCTACCGGACACCCGGACTACGCCAGTACGCCAATTGGCGTACTGGCGTAATAGGACACCGTGATGAGGCGCCCCGACCGAGCTCAGAGGGCAGCGACGATTCGCTTCAGGACTTCCAGGCCGGCGGCTTCAGCGGTGCGCGCCACCCGCAGGTACTGGGCCGCTTTGTGGCATCGTTTTTCGTCTGCAATATGTTCGGGTTTACGGGTGTGAAAAGGAAACAGCTCTTCAACCCTCTTCAGATTTCGGGCAACGATATCGTAATGGGCGATCGCCTCGTCGAAGACGAGACCAAGCTTCTTGTCAAGGCGGTCCTTGGCTTCTTTCAGAAACGCTACGCCGAGACTCCGGCATTCGCACCAGACCTGGACATTGTAGGCCATGCCGTGACTGTGGGCCTTATTGGCCTGGAGCGCGCCGATCCAATTATCGTATCCGGCAAGACCGGCCTGGTACTTGGGAAAGATCCATTTTTCGGGACTCTGCGCGTGCTCGAGCGCAAACTCGAATGCCTGCTTGACAACCACCGCGTCGTCGGCCGGCCGGCCCGGTTTCACCGAATACATCTCGACGACACCGATGTCGGTGGCACCGAGTTCTTGCCACGGCTTGGGCTTCTTCGCCGATTCCTGGCTTGGGCCGACATAGTGGTACCCGATCTCATCATAGCCATTGACAACGTAGTACTCGGGGATATCAAGCTCCCAGCCGTAGCACGGCACGCCGGCATCGATTGATCTTCGAGCGTGCTCCCAGGCCTTCTGCTGAGCTTCGGGAAAGGTCGGCATATTCTTGCGGGCGAAAACGCCGTCGATTTCGTACCCGACATTTCGTCCCAGCTTGAACAGCATTTCCGTGTGCCACGCGGTCGGACCGCTCGGACACACTTCTTCATGTAAGTTGATGATGAAGGCGTGCCCGGTTCCGCCATAGAGCCAGGCGTCTGATACCTCGATATCAAGAAAGTCAAGACAACCCTTGATGCAGCCGAGATGCGAAACCCACATCGGTTTCCAACTGAGATGCTCCAGCCGCTTAGCCATGACCAACCTCCATTATCTATCAAGCCAGGGGGCAGGCGTTCGCTTGTTCGCTTTCACGACTTTCTGGATACGCTGGGCGGCATCGTCTAATCGGGAAGAGTGAGCATGAACTGGCAGACGTCGTCGCCCTTGAGCACTGACTGGAGCAGTTCGATTCGGACCGGCTTACCCAGAATGTACTCCCAGATACCCCGGTAGAACCCGGCCCCGCAGTAGCAATAGGTCGTCGGTATCTCAACACCGGTGCCAATCGAACCCCTGATTCTCGGACAGTGACAGTACAGGACGCGTTTCTTCACCGGGTCGGTCTCCTGAAGATATTCAGTCAGCGAACTGCTTTTGGGGATTTTCGTGGCGATGATCTCTCTGCCATCCAGCCGCCCCGCCACGCCCCAGCCGCGCTCGACAAAATCGGCAATGACCGTTTCGTCAAGCTTCAGCGACTCCCTCAGGAAAGCCTCAAACTCCCGCTGAAGCTGGCGGTGGGCTCTCACGATATCACCGGTCTGTACGAATATCGCCTTGGCCTCCCTCAGCTCGGCCCTCGGATACTGGCAGGCGCAACTCGTCATTACGTCACGGCGTTCGTCTTCTCCGACCAGCCGTTCCAATCGTTGCATCGCCTGCCTGGTCCATTCGTAGATAACCTTCTTGCCTGAAGAGCCAGAAAGCGTCTCGCTCCCCTCCATCACCTTCTTTCTCACCTCGCCGCCGGCCACTGTCGTGAGGCAATTGGCGAACTGGCGTAGCCAGAATCTTTCAAAGTCCGGGCACGACATGGCGAGATGATAGCCAGCCGACCGACAAAGTCAAGGAAAACCCACGACGCGCGACGGCGTATTTGAGCCGGCACGCGATCGCCGGACGAGTGGTTGACACCTCAAAGAGACAGTGTATACTTGAACCAGGAGTCGGCGAAAACGATTCCGTAAACCAAGGAGGCACAATGCACGGGTTCTGTCACATCGAAATACCAACCGTTGATGCCAAGAAGTCGAAGGATTTCTACAATCGGCTCTTCGGCTGGAAGATGGATGAGAGTATGCCCGACTATCTGATGTTCATGACCCCGGATGACGATGGCGGCGGCTTCACCACGACCAGCAAGCCTTCGTCGGACGGTGTTGTTCTCTACATCAAAGTCGAGAACATTGAAAAGAAGCTCGCCGAGATCGAGACCGCCGGCGGCAAGATCATCAGACCCAAGGTCGGCATTTCGCCCGAGTTCGGTTTCTACGCTCTGTTCACCGATCCCTCAGGGAACATCATGGGGCTGTGGGGGAACCAGTAGACGCCTGGCCGATGGACGAAGGACGCCGAAAAAAACGAAGAAACCGGCGGTATGAACCAGACCCGCGGGAAGGGTCCCGAAGTCACGGCGTACAAAGCAGGTAGCATGAGTGTCCTCGTATTTGTGAGCATGACGCCCCTGGGCAAGGGCGAAAGCGTCAGCAAGTATGTTTCAAAAGTGGTCGATGTAATCGACCGGTCCGGTCTGCCTTACATCCTTACGCCGATGGGCACCGTTATCGAAGGGAAAAACTGGACCGACGTAATGAAGGTCCTCAAAAAAGGTTTTAACCGGATGATAAAAGACTGCCCGCGCATCTCGGTGTCGATAAAGATCGACTACCGGAAAGGAAAGGTCGGCCGAATCAGCGCCAAGACCAGATCGATCGAGCGGAAGTTGAAGCGCAAACTGCGCACCTCATAACCGTTCCCCGGTCTGGGCCCCGACAACTTCGGTGATGAATCTGCCCTACGCTTTTCGCCGTGCGCTTTTCTCAGGACAGATCCGGCATTTGGTGCCGAACCCAATACCGTGCTTTTCTAAGAGAGCGGAATCGGCCAGTAAATCGACAATCGGGCCATCGGCAACGACCGATCCTTCATCCATCATCACCAGGCGGTCACAAACCAGAACGGCCTGGTGCAGATCTTGAGTTACCACCAGTTTAGTCCCGGTAAACTTCTCGAGAATACCGGTCACGGCGCGCGCCGCCCGTCCATCAAGATTGGCCCAGGGTTCGTCAAGCGCGATGATCTCCGGTTGGCAGGCGAGTACGGCCGCAATTGCGATCCGTTTCTTCTCGCCCCCCGACAGATGGTGTCCACTGCGCGACTCATACCCGGCCAGTCCAACCGCGGCCAGTGACTTGCCAACCAGCTTCTGTACTTCTTCTTCAGAGCGGTGCTGGTTGCGCGGACCGAAGGCGACGTCCTCGCCGACGGTCGGGCAGAACAGCTGATCATCCGGATCCTGAAACACAAGGCCAAATGCCGCGGGGTTGGGCGCGTTGGCGCGACTATCAGAAAAGCCCCTCGCCCCAACCTGGATGCGCCCGGTCCCTTTGAGCAGGCCGGCCAGGCACAACAGCAAGGTGCTCTTTCCCGCTCCGTTCGGGCCGGCAATACAGACCGACTCACCCGCCCGGACGCCAAGACTGAAGTCACGCAGGGCTGTAGTTCCGTCGTGGTACGAATACTGCAAGCCAGCCACCTCAATCGCGCGATCATTCTTGCTCATCTTGCCAGAATCCTCACCGCGATAATCAGCGGAACAAAGGCCGCAATAACCATTCTGTCGGTCGTGCGAAAGCGCAATGGTGCCGCGGCGGGAATCAGACCCGTATAGCCCCGAAGCACCATTGCACCGTATACGCGTTCGGCCCGCTCGTAACTTCGAATAAATAGACTCCCGACGAGACGGCCGATGATTACGGCCTGGGGCAACCACCGGGGTCGATAACCTCGCGCCGCGGCCGCGCGCTTAAGCCTCATCGCCTCGTCGATCAGAACAAACACGTACCGGTAGGTCAGCGCCAACAGATCGATAAACAGAGCCGGCACACGCAAACCCCTCAACCCCGCCAGCAGAGTGGCAAAATGCGTGGTCGACACCAGGAGAACCAGCATTGCCGCCCCGAGAACCGATTTCATTGCCGCACCGGCCAGGACCCAGAGCCCTTGCGTGGAAAACTCAAGCCCCAGAATTATCGTCTTGGGACCACCGCCAAAGAAAGGCAGGCCCAAGGCGACCATTACGGAGAAAGGCAGAACCCAAGCGGCGCGTTTCAAAATATGAGTCAACGGTATCCGCGCCAGAGCGCCAATCCAGACCAACAAGCCGGCATATATGATAAAGGCCAGGAGTTGATGGGGTGGAGTCGTCACAACGACGATGCAAAAAACCACCGCGGCGATGGTCTTGGCCCGGGCGTCCAGGTCATGCACCAGCGATGGCAGGATGCTGTAACGGTCAATGAAACTGTGTTCCACAATCCGCTCCCTTTGTTATGTGTTACCGGTTCTGCTCACCCGCCGGTTCACTAGCTTGATGAGCGCGAATCCGATGCCAAAAATGAGAATGGTTCCAATCAAACCCGCGGCGCCGGTGGCAACGCCCTCGTGTCTAATCCTGCCGACCGAATAGTCCGGGAACAATGACCATTTCCAGAGTCGACCCTTGTCCGGGGCCGCTTTATCGATGAAGTGCTTATCCTCAGCAACTCTTTCCAGTCCGTCCGGTGCCGTTGAAGCAAATGGACTCAGGAAGACGGCAAGAATCAGCGCCGTAATCGCACCACCGGCAACCAGGGCCCAAACCCGCCTGCCGCGGACCACCGGCGCCTCGTTCACTTGGGCCGGTTTGACTCCGGCCCATTCCGGGATGATGTCGGGCCGGGCAACCGCCACCGCGGTCAACACCGCGGCGGCGATGAGAGCCTCTCCTATCCCAATGATGGCATGGGTCCCGGCCATCGCCGGCAAAGCAACCTTGAGAGGGCTTGTTCCCGATAGCGCCAGTTCAAGAGCACAAGCGCTTGAAGCCAGTACGACGCTGACCCAGCTGGCCACCGCGGCCGAGAGAACATATCCACTTCGGCCCACCGGCAGTAACTGCCTGATGCCACGCATGATCACGTATCCGCCGAGACCGCCGATAATGCCCATATTAAGGATATTGGTGCCCAGGGCGGTAAGGCCTCCGTCGGCGAAAAACAGGCCCTGTACGACCAGGACCAATGTCATGACAATGCAAGCGTCAAACGGGCCAAGCAAAGCGGCCGCAGTCACCGCGCCCAGGAAATGGCCGCTCGTGCCGCCGCCGATCGGGAAGTTCAGCATCTGGGCCGCAAAAACAAAGGCCGCAGTTGTCGCCAAGAGCGGGATTTTGAACGACTGTTTCTCAAGACTCCGCCGCGCTTGCCAGAGACTGACACCGATCGTCCCGGCACTGCCCAGAGCCGTCATCGCGTTTATCGACCCTGAAACAAAACCGTCCGGGATATGCATAATCGTCCTTTTCGTAGTCCCCGGTATTACGCTCGGTCCATTCGTAATACCACGCGCCAAAAAAATAACCCCGCAATCATCCGACATCCTCGCCCGTGGTCGCCATCATGAGGGTACTGTGCTTGATCCCCTTGATCGACTTCAAGCACGACAGAAATTCGCGGATCCTCGATGCTGCCCCGCGGACAATGACGACCTCCATGCAGTTATCGTGATCCAGGTGGACATGTTGAGTGCAGACAATCAACCCGCCAAAATCGTGTTGCGCATTCACCAGTTTCTTCACGATCGCACCCCGGTGATGGTCGTAGATGATGGCGACCGCGCCGGCCACCTCGTTTCCCTTCTGCCACTCCTGTTCAACCAACGCATTGCGCATCAAGTTCTTGACCGCTTCCGACCGCGTCGGGTAGCCGTGATTGGCGATAAATACCTCAAATTGTTTGAGAAGGGCTTCCTCCACTGAAACCGTTATCCGTGCGACCTTAGCCATGGCGCACCACCTGGTTGGCAATTGGTATTACGATATTCTGAATCTTCATACCAGATTCTATCCGGATAATGTGCCATGTCAACCTCGTTGTCGATCGGGACTGACCCGTCGCGTGACCGCGTAGATTACAGTGATGGCACGGCCGATTACAGCGATTCTTTGCTGATTCTCTGCTCTGCTGATATCCTGCCAACCGATATCCTGATATCCTGATCTACTTCCGTTGGCTCATTTGCTGCATTGCTCGACCGCCCTTTTTCACGAGTCTATTGACAGCCGCCGTTATCAAGGTATCATTGTCCGAACGGAGCGAACTGAATGAAATCATCTCTCCTCTTTGTTTCTATCTGCGTGGTATTCGCGTCGATTGCTACGGCCGGCAACCCTGTGCCCGACCAGCCGACGATCAAGACCGCCATCAAAGAATGGTGGGGGATCGAGGAAGCCATTGATGATGTCCTGGTCGACTCGATTTTTCACGACGGCTATGCGGTGAAAGTGATCGCCCGTATCGTTCTCTTTGAAGAGCCGCGCGAGCCGCTGACATACCAGTTCAAGGGTTCGCGTCCGGGCTGGGTCATCAGCCAGGGGCCGTTCGACGAAAAGAAAAAACGACAGGTGGTTGCCGACATGTGTCGGGACCAGGCCAAGAGAAACATCGTAATGAGCAACATGCGCACCTTGCGCACCGCGGTGACGATGTATGTCGTCGAATCCGGTGAGTACCCACTCGGTCTTGATAGAAGAACGGCCGGAGCAAGTCAAGGCGTTCTTGAGACTCTGCCCACCGGGACCAAGAACCCGTACCGCTCCAAAGAGCCAGCCTTCATCGATGCGCTGGGCGACACCCTGCAATGGTTCCCCGAATACCAGGGTAAGGCGGTCTACTTCCCCTTGCGCAATCTTGGGGTTTCGGTGACCGGTTTTGTAATCAAGGGCTCAACCGACAAGGCTTTCCTCGGCCTGACTATGAGGTCGGATTGAACCGGCCATAGTTTTGCGCAGGTTGGTTCGTAGAATGTAGACAAGATAAGGAGTCACGGTGATTAAAGCCATCATCTTGGCGGTAATAGGTCTTTTCAGCTTGGGCCATGCGGTCGGCTATTATGTCGCCCCCTGGGGAAACGACACCAACCCGGGCACCTCAACCCGGCCCTGGCGCACGATCAACAAAGCGGCGACCACGCTGGTTGCCGGCGACTCGGTTCTGATCAGGGCCGGCATCTACCGGGAGAGTGTCAACCCGGCCCGGTCCGGAACCGCAACCCTGCCCATCACCTATAAGAACTACGGGACCGAAGAAGTAGTGGTCGAAGGCGGCGAAGTGGTTACCGGGTGGGCCCAGGACTCGGGCAACCGATATCGGGCAACCGTCAACTTCACTCCTTCGCCCCGGTTCAATTCCCTGAGGGACCCGCGTAATAACAAAGGCGGGCTCGTGCTTCAAAACGGCGCCAAGATGAGATACGCGATGGCGCCCAGCCCGGCCGAAGTTGACCTGCCGGGTGAATACTACATGAACGACTCGGCAAGCCCGCCCTACACCATGTATGTGTATGTCCGCGACCTGGGCAGTGGTTATGATCCGAATAACTACCAGATGACGGTCGGTCGGTATCGAAAAGGATTCGACCTGGACGGCGGCGAGGACTATCAGATCGTCGACGGCCTTACGTTTCGCGACTACAACGACAACGCGATCCATTCCATCGGGTCAAACTCCTGTCAGTTCAAGAACCTGAAACTGTACAGCAATTTCATAACCGGTATTTATCTGACCGACTATTCACGCAATTGCCTTATTGAGCGCAGTGCGTTCTGGGACAACGGACACGGCGGCATCGAGCTCGCCCGTTCGCATTCGGCAACGGTAAGAAGAAACAAGTTCACGAGCATTAATCTGGGCGATGGTTTGGGCGGTAACGGTGCCCACATCTGGAATGGACCGCTGACCTACTTGTCGGACAGTTGTCTGTTTGAGAACAATCTCGGGTTCAAGACCGGCTCGGACTACATTACCAGCGGCTTCATCGTGATCCGGGGTAACTACTGCCTGCTGCGCCACAATAGCGCCATTGATTTCGGAGCCGCGGCAATTGCCTTGCTTGACGGCGGCTACAACACCGCAATCAACAACGCGGTCGACTGTAATCAGGGTATGGCCTGCATCAACGTCTTTCCTGAAGCGGTTACCGACAGCGGCCATTACATTCGCTACAACGACTTCTACGCCCTCGATACAACCTACAAATACCGCTGGAACGGAGTCAACTACAGCAGCCTTGCCGAATGGGAGGCGGCCTCGGGCCAGACCAATAATTTTGCGGTGCGTCCGGGCTTTGTCCAACCGGACAGCGAGGACCTGCACCTTATTCCAACCAGTCCCTGCATCAATTCGGGAACGTCGGTCAATGCGGCTGCCGAGGATTACGACGGTAACGCGCGGCCCCAGGGGCCGGGGTATGACATTGGCGCGTACGAATACTTGTTTCAGCAGGTTGCTGAGGGGTCGCCCGCAGCACGTGGCCCGGGCCTTATTTCGATCCGGCCCAATCCTGCAACCCACGGCATCTGGCTCTACCGCGCCAACCGCCTCGGATCCGGTCGAATACGCATATTCGATCTTGCCGGCCGGATGGTGCGGGCCATCGACATCAAGGAGAACCAGAGCGAGGCATACTGGGACGGCAGGGATGACCGCAGAACGAGATTGCCGGCCGGGACTTACTACCTGGTTTACACATCTGGATCACGGCCCGATGTGGAAAGGAAGTGCATTCTTCTCCGCTAGTGTCACGTCCATAGAGTTAAGCGTCTCTAAACGAACGTATGAGAAATGACACTATCGGGGTTGTTGACAATTAGGACTTGACAAGGCTTGCATCAAGATTATAATCAGCGTGCAGATTCAGGGGTTAATATCGTATTACCCTGAGGCTCGGCAGTGTCAATCTATGAGCCGGTCGGTCGCACAGAGTTCTTTTTCTAAGACTATGCTGTTGGTCAAGGTATACGGCTTGACCCCGGGAAGGTGTAGATGAGTAATACGCATAAAACGCGAAATCAACTTAGCCGTGAGTTGGCACAACTCCGCCAGCGGACTGCTGAATTGGACGAATTGGAAAAGACCCTCAAACACACAATGCAAGACGCGCTGCGCGAGACCGAGGCAAAATATAAGACACTGGTAAAAACCTCCCCCGATGCGGTGACATTAACTGATTTGAAGGGCAGAATTATCGAGGTCTCTCAGCGAACCCTCGAATTGCACGGCTTTAAAAGCAGTAGAGAGTTGATTGGAAGAAATTCCTTCGAACTCATCGTCCCGACTGATCATAAGAAAGCAATGAAAAACCTGACAAGAACGCTGAAGAATGCTTTTACAAGAGACGTCGAATACACGCTGCTGAGGAAAGACGGGACCTCCTTTGTCGGTGAGCTATCTGCGTCATTGATTAGGGATGCCTATGGAAAACCCAAGGCCTTTATCGCCACGACGAGAAATATCACCAAGCGCAAGAAAGCCGACAACGCACTCAAAGAGAGTGAAGAAAAATACCGGACTTTAACTGAAAATATAAATGTCGGGGTATACCGGAATACACCGGGACCAAAAGGTAGATTCATCGAAGCAAATCCTGCATTCCTTGAAATGTTTGCTTATAAGAACAAAGAGCAAGTTTTCGCGATAAATGTTGCTGATTTATATCAACATCCGCGTGACAGAAAAGCGTTCAATGCCAAAATGCTGAAAGACGGGTTTGTGAGAAATGAAGAGTTGCAGTTGAAAAAAAGAGATGGCTTGCCGATTATCTGTTCCGTATCGGCCGTGGCGATAAAGGACGAAAGAGGGAACATAAGATATTATGATGGTATTATCGAAAATATCACAGATCGTAAACGAGCCGAGGAGGAATTGAAGAGGCTCGCCACCGTAGACCCATTGACTGGGCTTTTAAACAGAGGGTCTGGACTGCTCTTGCTCAGTAAGTACATTCAATTAGCCAAACGACAAGACGTAAGATTAAGTGTTTGTTATTTGGATGTCAATGACCTCAAACAGATTAATGACATGCATGGCCATCAAAGAGGCGATGACGCTCTAAGACTGGTTGGCAAATTGCTAGGGGACACCATACGGAAAAGCGATGCCGCCTGTCGATTGGGTGGTGATGAATTCCTGGTTATCTTTCCGCAATGCGCCGTTGATCAAGCTTCTGCTATTTGGCGGCGGATGGCTAAAAAAGTTGCTGCTTTCAATAACAAAAAGAGAACACCTTACAATATTAGTCTGAGCTATGGCTTTGCCGAATATAGTTCCGGTAGAAGCAGAACTATCGAGCAGCTCTTAGCCATTGCCGATCATGAAATGTACAAGCAGAAGCACGCGAAGTTCGCCAAATAGCCAGTCACTTTTCTGGTTTGACCTACCCCTGCAGACTTCCCGTGCTATGTTTCTGCCAAAACCGCATGCTGTCTTCTATCTCCATACTACGCTCAGGTACATGATACAATGCTTTCTGACGAAAATCAGGGGCTTGATTTCATTCTTCTGGGATGTTGGAATCCGGGGGAATTTGACCCCAGATGTCTCCAGGTTACAAAACTGTATTCAGCCAGCGTGTGTCGTTCTATTGACAAGGCGTGAAATGTGACTATAATGCACGCTCGCCTTCTCTACTGCGAGATGGCGTAGTAGCAGTAGTCGAGACGAAGGAGGTATTATGGCCGATCAAAAAAGCGCATATTTCCCCTCGAAACGCGACCTTAGACTGTGGCTACTCGTCTGGGGACTGATCATCCTGCTCACACTATTCGTGCTTTCTCAGGGCGCGTATCCAGTGTTCATTGTGATGCTCCTACTCATAGCTTTTGTTGGCTGGATATGGATGGGGACGGGTTACAGGATCGCCCAAGGTAAGTTGCTGATATCAAATGGACCGTTCAGGTATGTCATTACCGCGTCAGAGATCAAGGAGATCAGAAGTACAAGCAACCCAGCTGCATCTCCTGCTAATTCCATCGACCGGCTGGAAATAGCGTACGGTCAATCCAAGAAGATGATGATATCACCCGCGGACAAGGCCAATTTTATCAAAACCATCAAGAGCGTTGCCCAACAGATCGCGCTGTCTGACGATCTGAAGAAATTCGCTTGATTTGTCCTACGTTAGAAAAGTTAGTCTCCGTAAAGGAGGAACAATGATTATGAAGAAGCGATTAGTCGGCATCGTTGCGCTGGCTTCTGTAACGCTGATGGTCTGCGGACCAAAGAGCGACAGTGATTTGACAGCAAAAGCCAAAGCGCAGGTCGAGTCTCTGGTTAGAGGTGATTTCGACGTAGTATTCAGCAACTTTGACGACACGATGCAGGCCGCTCTGCCGTCAGACAAACTCAGGGGCGTCTGGGACGCTTTGATCGGACAAGTTGGAAACTTCAGCGAGCAGATGACTACGCGCACTGAGCAGCTCGACCAATACAAGGTGGTCCATGTAGTCTGTGAATTTGAGCGCGCGAAAATTGACATCAAGGTTGTTTTTGACAAGGCCGGCAAGATCGCAGGATTGTTCTTCTTGCCAGCGTAATCGGCAGTCACGGTACGGTCAAGGCACGACGCGGTAATCGTCTTTTGAACGCTCCTAACGCTAATAACGCACCAAACGTTCTATTATTGAAGAGTGAATATTTCCCCACAGCCCTACAGTCAGGCCGGGCGACGGATCATCAGTCCGCGTCCCTACCTTTGCGTCATTAGTGCGTCAAAAAGTGATGTAAGCTGACAATCAACTGCGAATTTCGAGGGCTGACCCGGATTCGCCCTGAGGGGATTTGGCCCCAGATGGACCCTGACCTCACACTGAGCCACGACCGCCGGTCGTCCTCACCATACCACATGGCTCAACATGTGATCCAACAGCAGAACACTGCAAGTGCCCGCGACTATCATGCCGACCATGGCGTTACGGAAATTCTTGAGCCTCGTACGCCTCCTGTAGCCATCGACGAAACCGCGTTTGTAGCTTGGCGAACCTTCCGGGATCCACTTCGGATCTCCTGGCATGCAGTATCCAAGACACGCCAGAGAACTGCCACCAACGGCCGAGCCGATTTTGACAGCCCGGATACTCAATGGTGCGATGCTCCAGCCTATGCAACCCCCCGCCAGTGCTCCGCCGCAACCATTGAGTGCCCAGAAGATATCACACCGGCTACTTTTCCGTCCTTCAGCATAGCCTGCCCGATATTCGCTCATGACCGTATCCTGGAGGGCGGTATCCTCCAGCCCCGCTCCCTGCGCCGCGAGCACGGTGGCCGTCAGAATCATGCAAATCGCCATAACGCTGCCTCGCTTCATCTCAAATTGAACCCCACGATACCGCCTAAGACTGGAATCCCTGCGATGACTGCGACGCCTCCTACATCGTCGAGCTCGGCTTCACTTGGTTCCAAGATCAACGCATACACGCCGACGGTAATCGCAGTGCCGATCGCGGTGCCAACGGTGGTTTTGAAAAACGACCCTTTCCCGCCGAATATCCTGCCGATGCCCCAGATGGCGGGTCCATCAACTGCGGGAATTACAGCAATGTTCGTAAGATAATAGGAGACCGAATCCTCGTCCTGCCAATCATCATGGAGTGCAAACCATGCGACCACCTCCACAAGAAGGGTCAGGGGCACACACAAAATCATCTGAGGAATCACCACTAGTGGCAGGCATTCACGATGAGGTACGTTCGGCCCGGAATCGCTTGCGCTCTCCGTGAACATGAGCGGGTGACCCAGGATGGTCGTCCTGGCGTCTTCTCTGAATGGACGGCTGCTGCGTGAGGTGCCTGCTTCGCGAATCCCGGAGCATGAGACCTCAAGAATCGCACCGGAAAGGGACGAGGGGGGCGTCTGGCCCGAGGCCATCAACGGCAGAAGCAGAGCGAGGGGTAATACAACGCGGGTTAGCCTACCAATAAGTAAGCGAGTGTCATGCCTCAGCCAAAACCGCACGCTGGCTCCTATCTCCATGATACGCTCAGGCGCATAATACAGTACCTCCGGATGAAAAGCAAGGGCTCGATTTCATTCGCACTTACAATTGAAGATTGAAGATTTGACCCCAAAGCTACCGAGAAGATCTGACACCATCTTCAATGTTCCATACTATCCTGA
>CAYGYG010000019.1:0-54608 GCA_964354155.1 uncultured bacterium
GTTTCTGGGTCATGCGCTGTCGATCACAGGAGATCTGACGATGGCCCAGCTTCTCGTCAGACTGACAGGGGCCATCAGGATGCTGGGCCGCACCGGAGCCCGTGGTGAGACGCTCTGCACGCACTGCCTCGCCGGTCTGACCGCACCGGACCGGTTGGGGGGCGTATGCGGGATCGGCCTGAATAACTATTATGCAGACCAGCAAGAGGCAGATTGAATGAGTGGCGCGAGCTGCGATCCAAGAACAGTGATTCGCCAAGGACACCTCCAAGTCTTCACCGACAGTGTATACAGGAACTCAAAGGAGTCAAGAGGGACTTGCCCGCAGAGCTTTCGACCTTGACAAGGTTCCTGTATGGACTACAATATCCTGGTATCCAGGTACAGGGGCTGAAAGACGGCAAGGATTCTTGGGACCACACAGAAGGCGCCAAGATTCTGAGCTGCAGTGTGGATGGCTTTGCGGACGTAGGAGGAACGGTCTATGAAGCAATGCTGGCTACTGGTGATTATCACGTTGAATGCAGGCAGTGGTGATGGGCTGCTGATTAATGGTGATTTCGAACAACCATTAACGACCGGTTGGAGTCAGTATCTTGTTCCCCCCGGCACGATCGACCGTGCGGTTGACTATGACGCTGACCCGGACTATGAAGCCCAGGTGGCCATTTACACCAAGGGTGTATACGGGAAGCTGTACCAGACCGTCACCATACCGACGATTGACCTCCGCTTCTCGATCAAAGCCAGGTTGCAGGCATTCGTCAACGAGCTCACCGGCCATTGGGCCGGCTCGTCGGTATTGATCGCTTACGCCGACGGTTACGGCAGGCACCTGGGCAGCACCCGTATTTGTGCGCGGACTTCGTCATGTCCGTGGGTGAATACACCGATTCATCATCTGATCGATGCGGCGAATACCTTGTGGAACACTTACGGATTCGACGTCTGTGAGGAACTCAAGAACCTCCCCGGCGTCAACCCAGCAGCTGTCAAGAAGATCGAAGTCTCCCTGTATTCCGAAACGTATCACTGTTGAAGTGGCATCGAAATCGCGGAGGTCTTCGCGGATGACATCGTCATTGACACCGTGGTCAACCGGCCGTACATCACCTTGACGCGTACCGGCATTCTCGGCGACCGCAACCGCAATGGTCGATTGGATCCAGGAGAGCATGCAGGCATCGTGGCATCTCTTCTCAACCTGGGGAGCCGGGCTGCAACCAATGCCGTGGGGACGCTGCGGAGCGCATCACCCTACGTGACCATAACCGACTCGCTCGGCCGATTCGGGACGGTCGGCGCGCGGGACAGCGCCGATAACGGGTCTGATCCCTTTGAGGTCATGGCCAGTCAATCCGCGCCTCCGGGGACTAATGTCGATTTCACGCTGGTTATCGCTGCGGCCGAGACGACCTGGACGTTGGATTTCTCAAGTAGCATCGGCCTTGTGCCGGGCACGATTGTCTGGGGATCAAAGCCACTCCCTAGCTTCCCACCGACAGGATTTGCCCACGGCTTGGCCTATGATCCGGCAGCCGATCAGATCTTTGTTCTCGATGCATATGGTCGCAACATCCATGTCTATTCATCGGACAGCCTCTTGACCTATCTGGGCGCGATCCCGGCGCCCGATACGTGCCTCTGTGATATCTCATACTCCGGCGATGATGATAGGTTATGGGTCACCGGTTGGGCTCGAAAGACGGTTTGGAAGATAAGCAAAGCCAACAGCACGATCTTCGCTCAATTCGCCAATCCGGCCCGTGACTGCCCGTCAGGTCTTGCCTGGGACGGCGACAGATTGTGGCTTGCCGACCGGCGAGAGGCTCTGGGCGCAACCCAGTTGCTCTATTTGTCTGATACGCTTGGCTCGGCCACCGAGTACAAGAGCCCAATCCAGGGATACAACAACTCGCGGTGCTTGGCCTTTGACCGGACCGGAAGAACATTCATCCAGGCTCAAACCTGGTATGATTCGACCGGCACAGTCCGTGATAGCGTCGGCGTGGTCGAGTACCGGGGAGTACGACCCGCGGGGACTGGCAAGCGGTTCAAACTCTTCTCTTCATGGAACGTTAGGGGCATCGAGTTTGATCCCCGCGACGGCAGCTACTGGATAACGATTCCGCAAGCCGGCGGTACGATTGTGAACCGAATTGCGAAAGTCGCGGGGTTTCACGGTGGCACCGTCGAGGGCAGAGAGACAGCAGCTCGGACATTGAATGGCGTCACATGGCTCACGATTCGGCCCAATCCTGCCCGATCGCAGACCGTAATCCGCTATTATGTAGCGTCTCGGACTTCTATCAGCCTTGCTGTCTGTGATGCACAAGGTCGGATAGTACAGAGACTCGACTCAGGCATCAAGGATGCCGGAGCGCATGAGGTCCGTTGGCAAGGCCTGGACGAGAAAAATCGTCCTGTGGCCAACGGTGTCTATTTCCATCGGCTCAGCACTGGAGATGGCAATCTGGTTGTGAAGGTGGTATTGCTGCGATAGTTGACGGCAAATGGACATTCGAGATTCTGTCATCGCGCAGAAGAGTCGCACAATGGGTGGCGGTGCAGCACCGGCCCTGTTGTTTGTTGCGCAGTCGTACGAATAGCCACCTCATCAGAAAGGCAGGAGGGCACACGACATCCGCTGACGCTGACTATGCACAAAACCATTGACAAGCCAAGGGGGGGGGGTGTATAATGCGGCGGAGAAAAAGACAGTGGGCATGTCTACAAAAACCGGTACGCGAACGATAAAGGATGCGGGTTTCGGCGGAAACACAGCACCGAGAGTACTAGGGTGGTCGATTCGTAGACTAGGAGCAAATATGAGAAGGACCCTGCTGCTGACGGTTTTTGTTTCTATCGGTACTCTTCACGCCAGTTGGGATCTACAGTGGCACGACGTCAATCGCTGGCGTCTTCCCTTCACGAACTATGGCATGTTCGGCATGTATCAGGGAAAAGCCGGCGCGGAGTGGCCGCAGGGAAGTGGCCACACGTATGTGTACGGTGCTGGTCTCTGGATCGGCTGCATCAAGAAGAATCAAGATGGTAGCTATGACACACTTGTCACTGAAGGCTACAATCTAGATGTCGAAGGTAGCGAAATGTCGCCCGGTTATATCGGCCAGAAAACCGGTGACATGAATGCGAAAATTTACGTTTATCCAGTTGACTGGCCGCTGCCCAGAGATATTTTCCCCATGGCTCCGTCGGAAAACAAATCTAGTCAAGATGCGTGGATGGTCTACAACGATAACAATTCCGTCTATCACATGCCCTATGATACACGGCCGATTGGCATTGAAGTATACCAAACCAACTATGCGTGGACTTTTTCCTATCTCCAGGATATGGTCTTCATGAGATTCGAAGTAAAGAATAAATCTCCTGATACTCTTCATAAACTCATACTCGGTATCTGTGCCGACAATGATATCGGAAATCCCCTTGACGAGGTCAATTGGGTGCAGCGATATTCAAGATATGTCAGCGGGAATGAGACTCTTACGGGCTGCTTCAACCATGGGTATACCGAGGATATATACTATCTGCCGGGATGGGAGCGCGTCGCCTATAAGCTCCTTCATAGCCCTTATGCCCTGGCTGACAACATAGACAACGACCGCTGGGAAGATAGTGTCCTGTACCGGTCGTCATACCCTGGATCCATCGTTGACACGCAAGAGACGAGTGAGGCTTTTTTCAGAGCGAACATTCCGGCCGATAAGTGGGATGCTGATGGTGATGGAGTAGCGGACTGGCAGGACGAGAGTTGCATAGAAAAGCGCGGCATAACTTCGTTCAAATCCTTCACCTCAGAGGATGCACCGAAGGAGGACTGGGCAAGGTACTTAGCCATGGCGGGCTATAACTACATAACAAGAGTATACGAGCCTTATGATAGACGCGCGATGGCCGGGTCGGATTATAATTTTGTGCTGAGCTCTGGGCCTGCCACTCTGGCGCCAGAATCATCTGCCGTCCTTCTGATTTCCGTGATGGCGGCGAAACACACGCGGAACGATCCAAAGGATCTCAGAATGAAGAGCCTGTTCGCCCAATATATCTATGACCACAACTGGCTCATACCGACTGCGTCGCCATCACCTAGTTTGGTCTGCGTTCCTGGCGATCACAAAGTGACCTTGCTGTGGGACAATCTGTCCGAGATGACGCCGGACCCTTACGCCCGGCTCGTGTCAGATCCAAACCGCAGCAATTATGAACCATTCTACAAGAAGTATGACTTCGCCGGTTATCGTGTCTGGCGGAGCTACACCGGCAAAGGTGTTAACTGGCAACTGATCGGGAGCTTTGATAGGGCCGACGGTGACACTTTTACGTACTCTGACGACTTCGCGGTACCGGAATCAATCAAAATCATCGCCAATGACAATGGCTTGGGTTACGTACTCACTGATACGGCGGTCAGAAATGGTTTCACGTACTATTATGCCGTAACCGCCTATGACCATAACTACTTGAAATCACCTGACACCCTCAATCCTACGCCAGTACCGGTAATCTTTGAAAGCGGTCGCAGGGTCTTTGCTACTTCCCCCCGGACCGATGCCGCCGGGATCAGATTCTCCCCACCCCAGTTTCTGCAGGCAAGGATGACGAGCGGCAATCCACGAGCTCAACTGGCAATCAATGCGGCCTTCCTCAATCCCTACATGTCGTTGCCGAGATACGCTCTCGCCTTCGATCCACTGATGAACGACTCCTCCGACTACCGCTTTCTGAGTGTGATTGACGAGAGCACCGGTACTGCCTCGTACTATGCACATCCCATCTACAAATGGGTGCTGAGCAACGATTCCCTGGCGGACTCCATGCTCACTGGCTTCTATCTGCCCAGGACCAAGAACCCGGCTGACTATGCCTATGCCTTGGACACCGTGCGTTTGCCCATCTTCAAGAATGATGGTGTACAACTCAGTTTTGTCTTCGACCATAGACTGACTCCGGGTGATTCGACCTACTTCAAGGAGATCAGGCTGGTGGTAAATAATGGCAACTATCCGGCCACCTGGCCAACGCTGACCACGCTCGAGGTCGCCGAATTGCCGTATACAGCCTGGGCCTTCTCTGGTGAGGAGTACGAGATCCGGTGGAAAGCCCACCCGCAGGGCGGTATCACCTGTGATATCTTGGAGGTGCGAACCGATCGGTTTTTGCCGTACACGCCGTGTTCCTTGAGTGGTCAAATCGAGATAATCCGCGAAGAGGCCAACAGGGTGGCTGCGCAGGCCCATGGATGGTTTTTCCGCGGCGGCAAATGGCCTGGTATAAACCGCTTTGTGCCGACCGACACCCTCCACCGAGAAGGCCTGGGCCGCGGCACCAAGTATGTATACCTGGCTGGTCTGAGATTTGCGATGAAACAGGCCGGCTTGTCGCTCGCGCCAGGTGACCCTTTGCCGGCACCGGGCGACATCTGGCGGGTCTATGTGGACGACAGTCTCAGGATTCCACCCTTGCAGACCTATGAAATCGACATCATCCCGGGTTGGATGGAGACCATTCGCATGTCGAGGCTCAACGTGAAGGTTGTCCCAAATCCGTACTTGGCCACCAACGAGTGGGAGAAGTCGCAGTTGGAGCGGAAGCTCAAATTTATCAACCTGCCGCCCGAATGCACGATCCGCATCTTCACGACCAACGGCGAACTGATCCGGACCTTCAAGCATAACCAGCGAGTCAGAGGCTCGGCCCAACCCAGTGAACTGGGTGGTGACGAGTGGTGGGATCTAAGGACCGAACACAACCGGGTAGTCTCGAGCGGGATCTACATCTTCCATGTCTACTCCAAAGATGTGGGCGAACAAGTCGGAAAGTTTGTGATCATCCGGTAGACCGAATGCGCTGAGTGAATCGTCATGGTTTGCAGCATCGGGGATCGTGAGATAAACAGGAGGACTCGTGCTTAATCTGCTATTAACGATACTTCTGATCGGCAGCAACTACGGCAAGATTCAAGGCACGGTGACTGACGAGGAGACCCGCGAACCACTGCCTTATGTGACCGCGGCGGTCTTAGCCACGGACCTTGGTGCCTTGGCCGACGAGAGCGGCAGGTTTTTCATCCTTTACGTACCGTCCGGCCGTTACACAGTCAAAGTCTCATGTGTGGGCTATCAAACAAAGTTGATCGAGAACGTGATCGTTGAGACTGACCAGATTGCCCGGCTCACGGTTTCGCTCACCAAGCAACTGATTCAACTGGAGCCGATTGTCGTGACGGACAAGGCCCCACCGATCCGCAAGGAGATGGTCGCGCCGACCTTCAGCATCAAGCGAGCGGACCTTCAGATACTACCTTTTGATGCGCAGACCGGGGTAGTGATGTTTCAGCCTTCAGTGGTCAATTTCGATACCGCGATACACGTTCGCGGTGGACGTGCCCATGAAGTCCTTTACATGATCGACAATGTTTCGATTGTTGACCCCCAGACCGGTGACCTGGCCATCAATACTTCAAGAGGGATTCTTGACGAAGTGGTCTTCATGCCGGGCGGTTTTGACGCCGAATACGGCCGGGCGATGTCCGGAGTCATCAACGTGATAACGGCGCGGCCCTCAGACCGACTGAGCCTGAGAGGTTTTGCCCGCACCGAAAGAATCATGCCTTTCTACTATGATTTCGGCTACGAGAATTATCAAGCTGCGCTCCACCTGCCGGCCTCGAAGAAGGCACGAGGCTTCATATCATTCGATGTCATGCACACCAACGACTGGGACCCGAAACTCTTCATCTTGCCCCATAAGGAAAGGGATGACTATTCAGTGTACGGAAAGTGGGTGTTTGCCCTGCCGGCCAAAACGCGACTGACGGCAAGTGGTGCAAGATCGATGTCAAAATTCGACCGGTATAACAGCCAGTGGAAGTTTCGGCTCGACCACTATCGGTCAGACATGAGGGTGGGCGACCTTGAAGCCCTGAATCTCGTCTATTTACCAAGTTCTAAGTACGCACTGAACCTAACCTTGAGCCGGCTCTCTTCCGAATGGACCTACGGGGTCAAAGAAGCGGACGCCGGGGTATTCGGGCGTTTTACGTTCAAAGATCCAGCCGCGTTGCAGTGGCCTTTTACTCAGAGCCCGAATAATCCCTTTGGCGTCCACAGCCATGACTATTTTTATTCCGAAGGCGATTATTCAGAAAGCCGGGATAAATCGTCCCAGGTCATAAAAACCGCCCTCTCAACCAACCTGCAGGTACACAGATACCACGCGGCCAAGGCTGGGGTGGAATATTCTCTGTTCGACCTGCGGAATTACACAAGTTTTGTGAGTGACAGCCTGCATAGTCTTATAGACGAGTATCAATTCCGGCCCAGGGAGTTTTCAGCGTATATTCAGGATGACATTGACTACAAAGGCATGTACTTGAAGTTGGGCTGCCGTTACGACTATTATGGTGTGGACATTGAGACAATAGGACCCAAGATGGCAGTCTCACCCCGGATCGGGTTTTCCGTTATGATAAGCGAGAAGCTCCTACTGCGAACCAATTTTGGTCTGTATGCCCAGCCGCCGCTTTATGATCAATGTTACAGCAGTCTGAGTCTCTTGCCTTTCCCGTCATATTTGACCCAGCCACCGATTGTGGGCAATCCTGATCTAAGACCGGAGAAGACGAAGAGTTTTGAAATCGGGATCCAGGGCGAGGCACGAGAGAATCTTTCGATCGCATTTAGTACTTTCTACAAAGACGTAACCGATCTGCTTGGTACAAGGCTGAATCTTGCCTATCCGAGGAATTACGTGACCTATTTCAATGTTGAGGAAGCCAGTATTAATGGTATTGAGGCAATCCTCGATTTTAAGAGTCACGTATTCTCGGGAAAACTCTCGTATGCACTATCATATGCCAAAGGTACGAGTTCGTCCGCCGAGGAAGTATACGATATCTATTATCGGGAGCAACTCGATCCCACGATAGAGTTGCCGGCAACGGAGTACTTCCTTGACTTTGACCAGCGCAATCGAGTCTTCATCCAAGGCGTGATCAACCTGCCGCTTGATACAAGAATGTGTCTATTAGGCTATTTTGGAGACGGTTTCCCCTACACACCGGTTGGGCCCGAAGGCAAGTTGGAGGAAAGAAATATCTTGAAGCTGCCATTCAACCGACAGATAGACTGTCTGGTCCTAAGATCATTTAAAATCGGCAAACTATCTCTGAACGTCAACTTAGAAGCGCTCAATCTGCTCGACATGCGATATAACATCGCCCCGGTGCGCCCGCTCATCCCTGAGGACGAAATCCAGCCAAGCGATTTCAATCGTTACTACACGATATGGCATGTCTACTATCGTCCGGCCGCGGACCGCAATCACGACGGGATCGTTACCCCAGGCGAGTACTACGATGCCTTCAGGGACATGAACCGGGAGTCTGATGACTGGCCCAACTGCTACACGTCACCGAGAAGAGCACGTATCGGCATAACATTGGAGATCTAGAATGATCTTCAGGGAGAAATGATGAGAGCATTCCTCGTCAGGATAATGTCGATTTTCCCTGTGTTACTTGCCCTGGCTTCAATCTTTTCGAGCCAGTGCAAACTGCCTTGGGGCTATGAGCCGGATCGTGATTCGCTGACCGAGCCACCCGATCCGCCGAGGATTCTTGAACCCAGACCTGACACCACCCTATGGTGGGCGGCGCCGGGTTTGCCCACAGTGAATTTTGAATGGACGGTTGTCACTGGTTGCGACTATCACGAGATTGATTGCGACACCTCAGGGAATTTCCTTACACCTTCCGGCAACCCTTACAGAATCGTAGTTACGGCCGTCAGTCCGCCAAAAGTGGTTCAGAGTTTTGTAAGGGAACCTATAAGGAAATATTACTGCCGAATCAGAGCGGTGAGAAGAGAATGGCGCAACGGCGCTACCGACTGGTCACAGAGCAGGAGCTTTGTGTTGCGAAATCAGCCAGGCTGGTAGAAAAACGGCGTCTGCATATCAAGCACGCCGCGCAAATCGTGCCAAAGAAACCATCACGTCGTACAATCGATACATGTCCATGGCCGCTCGAGATCCTCCTTCGTCTGAGCGAGCAACTGCAGGGCAGTGGGTGCGCGCAGTTTTCATCCTAGAGGCACGAGTATCGTGAGAGCAACAAGGGCCGGCAAGAATATGGCCGGCCCTTGTTGCTGTGCCAACTTTGTGCCGAAACGGATGATTACAGACAAAACCTTCAGGAAAGCAGAAGTCCGTAACTCCCGTTGTAACTGTAGTTATGGAGGTATCGAGGAATTTGGGGGAGGGTGTTTCTGCGGATCCGGAGTCCGCCGCTCGATTCAGCCTGCCCCGTTAAATATGCGCTGAAACATAACAAGGTCTAATTTCAGCGTCCTTTGTACGTCTTGATATCAGGGAACGCTGGCATAGATTGCCGGGCGCCTCGTCTTCGGGAGTTGAGTACTTTGTTCTGAGATCCCTACAGCTTACGGCCACCGGCTTTATTTCGTCATTTAGTCAATTAACGAAATGACAACATGACAAGGCAATTCGGAGTCCCATGGAATGGGACAGCGATCTGCGACGCGCCGGCTATTCTACTTTCACGACCTTCCCACCATGGTAGGAGTTGCCGACCCTGATTTGATAGAAATACACCCCCGGCGGAAGTTTCTTGCCGGCGTTGTCATCACCATGCCAGGTCAGACGCTGGGCGTCAGACTTCGAGGTTGCGCGAACGGCAAGCGTTTTCACGCACCGGCCGCTGATGTCGTAAATCTCGATCGTGGTTTTATCGGTCGGGAGAGCATCAAGGCCGAAGACCAGTCTCTGCCGGAACGGATTCGGAACCACGGCAATTCTGACGACGAGGGGGAGCGCTTCGGGTGGTTCTTCAACTGCGGTTGCTGGAATGTAGAAGAAGTGCGTCTGAGTCGGGGCCTGCCTGGGGTGGGTACGTTGCCGGCGCATCGTATCATAGGCCGAAACATAATAGTAAACGCGGTTGGGCGCGGTCTGGACCGGAATCTGACCCAGAAATACCGCGGGCGTGTCCGGATGAACCGTCATCAGGATCCGGTTGAAAGGCGCAATGCCGGTGTTGTTCCAGTAGACGGCGACACTCTCCGGAATGACGCGCGTGTAGGAGACCATCGTACGGGCGCGCAGGGGGAAAGGCCCGGAGGATGCGACGGTCTCGGGCGGCGGATAATGACTAATGTGGAACTGGTAGCGGGTGGGGATCCCCATCGCAATGCAGTGAACCGCGCCGCCGGAATTGATGATGCTGGTGCAGTCGAACGTATCGACCTGGTAGTTGGGCAGGGCCTGACGGTAGATCCTCATTGCCGTCGTATCCATCGCGATGTGATAGATCGGTACGAGAACCCGATTGTTGACAAAGAGCGAATTGGTGTAACTGCGGTAGACGCCTCCTGAAGGCGGCGGCATCGGTATGCGAATTGTTTTGAACCGCCGGCCGAATCCGTTCATGGTCCGGCCGATCGTGTCGGTATTGGCATTGAGGATTGCGTAGTTCGGATCACCGAGCGGATAACTGCCGACCATGACCGTATAATCGTCAAGCATCTTGGTGAACATGTCGCAGTGGCCGGTGTACTCGCCATCCATCCGGGTCAGGGTTTTGAAGCGGGAAAGGCCGATGTACTTGTTCATGATCGTATCGATTTGGGCCCGGGTCAAATGAGTGTTCTCTTCATAGATGAGGGTCGTCGAAAACCCTACGCCATTGCCGTCGACCATGAAATTACCGCCCGGGTGATAGAGATTCGGGGTATACCACGGCATCCCCCACATCTGGGCCAACCGGACCGGGATCGAGTCGTCCTGCGGGCGAGGACGATTGTAGCGCAGGTCGATCATCGACCGGTTGGTCGACGGCTCGTAGACTGTCCAGGGTCCGTAGTCGCGTATCCACACCGAGTTATTGCTTAAAGTCAGCCACACGACCGAGTCGAGCGGCACCCCGTTAGACTGCAGGTAGTTGCGGATCGAAGTCTGCTCTGAGGCGCTGCGCACAATGATCCAGCACTTGCACGCCCGGCCAATGGAACGGACCAATTCCCGATAGAGCGGATCCCAACTGCCATACCGCCAGGTGAGGAGCACTCCTTCCAGTTGCTCGAACTCACCGAAACAGCGGACCGGCGGCGGCGGCTGGAAAGTGGAGAACACCCCGGGTTCGGTGCTTTCCTTTATCAGCTTCATCTTGATAATTTCCTCAGGGGTTGCCCAGACCGGGAGTTCATCAGGCTGGCCGAGCACCAAGGCGGACGCAAGAAAAAGAGCCAATGCTGTAAACCTCATGTTACCTCCTTCAAATCACCAAATTGCACCTGGGGTCTACCGGGTCTTGGCGATGATCTGGGCGGAGAAAGCGTAGATCTCGGTACCCTTCTCTTTCCAGTCATCTTTATCCAGGCCTGCCTTGTAGCAGGTTTCCTCAAGAAACGTGATTCGGTTCCAATTCTGTTCAACCGCCACCTGGGGCAGCAGGACCCCGCTGTTGGGTCCGCGCCGGATAAGCAGCCCATCGCGCCCCACTTCGATTTCATCGATGTTGGAGACTTTACGAAACGGGGTCAGAACCGAAATATCGATTTCGATCGAGGCAAGCTCGGCTTCACGCAAGGGCTCGAACCCGGGGTCTTGTGTCGCGGCGGCGATCGCCATCTCGGCGGTGACCTGATCCAGAGGCTTGTCGGCGACGAGCCGGCCGATACAACCGCGCAGCCGGCCGTGGCTCTTGATCGTTACAAAAACCCCGTACGATTCCTTGAGCTTGGCCGGCGTCGCTTTGAATTCCTTCAAGACCTCGGGTGCCGAGACCCGGGGCTGCCGGGCGGCTTTTTGGACAGCCCGGTGGGCAATCGAATGAAGGAGCTTGCCCTCTGCTTCGGTGAAACCTAGATCCATGCCGACCTCCTGTTGGAACATGACCGCGGCGAGATAGCCGACAACCGCCGACGAATCGCCGGTGACATCACCGGAGTTGGCGTAGGCCAGAACCTGCGCTTGATCCGCACCCAGTTTCTGCGCCGTCAGCATGGCGACCGCGATCGGACCAGCACCGCAGGCCTCGCACTTGCCGCCGGCAATGTCCTCGTAGAACTTGGCCGCATCAAACTGCGCCAATCGTTGGGCCAAACGCTGGTCAAGCTTCACGGCTTGCTGGTACGGGTGGTAATGGGAAAGATCGGAACTGGCGATGATCAGGACTCTCTTCTGCTTGACGACCTCGACGATCGCCTTGGACAATGTGTCGCAGGTTTGCCAATCTTCATTGGTCATCAAGATTTCTACAACTCTCAAGTCCTTGCCGTAGTGAGCCTGCAAGAAAGGCAGCTGTGTTTCGAGCGAATGCTCCTTGGCAAAAGGTTCGATTCGATTGCTGAAAATACCTTGGCGTTTGACCAGGGCTTGGGCCGTCGCCCGGTCATAGAGGACGGTTCCCAGCGGTGTGCGGTGTCCTTTCCTGGTATCGACAACCACGCCGATTCTGCGGTAATGGTGGCTGGCGCCGATCAGAATCACGACGTCAAGTTTTTCCGCCTTGAGGGTCCGATAGGCGCAGGCCGCGACTTGGCCGGAATAGACGTAGCCGGCATGGGGGGAGACCAGGGCAATAACCCGGCCGGATAGCCTGAGCTCAGGAGCCTGTTTGACAAACCGAGCCAGGACGGAGTCAAGCGCGGCTGAGTCAGCAGGGTAGAAGAGTCCGGCAACAACCGGTGCCTGGAAGTTTTGCGCCGGGGCGGGGAATAGTGATGCGATGAGCAGAAGCGCGCCCAGGAGAATACGGCCTTCACTTGTCATTGCGGAATACTATCCACATTGCCTGGCCTGTCAAGATCGTAAGACGCGCCCGGGAACCGCCGCCCGAGAACTCTGAACATTGACTTTGCCTTCCCGCGGCATATAATCAAACTGTGCCGATTCGGGCGATTATCGATACCTCACTCATTGACTGGGACGGCAAGATCGCCATGGTTCTGTTCTTAGGCGGCTGCAACTTCCAGTGCCCTTTTTGTCAGAATTGGGAACTTGCCCACGATGGTGGATCTGATACGGAGATCGGCTGGGACGTAATCGCGGGCAAGCTTGCCGACCGCAAGGACTGGATTGACGGCGTGGTCATCTCGGGTGGTGAGCCCTTGCTCGATTATGAAAATCTCGTCAAAATTTGCGGGAAGATCGTGCAGCTCGGCTTTGAGGTCAAGCTCGACACCAACGGCAGCCGGCCGGACCTGCTGGCCAAGATCGTCGCGAGTGGTCTGGTCAAGTACATTGCCATGGACATCAAGGCCCCACTCGACCATCGGTACGACGTTGCTGCCGGGGGGCCCATTGATGTCGGCAAGTTAAAGGAGAGCATCGATTTGCTGCTGAAAGGCCCGGGCGAGTATGAATTCCGGACGACGCTGGTTCCAACCCTGGTTGACAAGGACTCAATCATTGCCATGGCCCAGGCGATAAAGGGCGCGCGGCTCTACGCGTTGCAACAGTTCGTGCCGCGGCTGGCGTGCAACCTTGAGTATCGCGAGCTCTCGCCTTTTACCAGGGAGCAGGCGCAGGAACTTGCTGATGCGGCCAGGCCTTACGTACGCCAGGTGAAACTCCGCGGCGTTTGATCGGTCGGCCCACTTTTTCTTGACCATTTGCCGAATATGTATTATAATCGGAAAGGCTTTCTCCAACGGAGAACGAAAAAATGAAGCATGTGAAGAACAAAAGCATCAGAAGTCAATTGCCGAAGCTTGTCCGAGAGCACGGCACGCCACTCTTCTTGATAAGCAAATCAAAGCTGCTGGCGCAGGTGAAGAGATTTCGAGCCCTCTTGCCCCGGGTCGCGCCCTTCTATGCGATGAAGTCCAATTCGCATCCTTTCATCCTCAAGACGTTCGCCCAGGCCGGTATCGGTTTTGACGTTGCCTCGGTGCAGGAAATGGAAACCGTGCTTGGCCTTGGCGTAAACCCGACGTCCCTGGTCTACGCCAATACGGTGAAGAAGCCGGAAGCGCTGCAATTTGCGGCCCGCAACCGAGTCAACATGATGACTTTTGACAACGAATACGAGCTGAACAAGATTGCCCGGTATGCGCCGCGGGCGCGTGTGCTGCTTCGCATCAAGGTTCCCAATGTCGGCTCGATTGTCGAGCTGTCGCTCAAATTCGGCGCCGAGCCGGCCGATGCCATGCCCCTCTTGATCCAGGCCAACCAGATGGGGCTGAAACCGGTCGGCATCAGTTTTCATGTCGGCTCCCAGTGTCTCAATGTCGAAAACTACTTTGATGCCCTGGAAATGGTATCGATCATCTTCAAGGACGCGGCACTCAAGAATATCCCGCTTGAGATCCTCGATATTGGCGGCGGGTTTCCGATCCAGTATTTTGAAGACGACAAGGACAGTTTCTTGACGATGTCGTCCGCGATCAGCAAAGAGATTGACCGGTTGATTGAGCCGAACATCAAGATCATTGCCGAACCAGGCCGTGCGCTCTGCGGCCCGGCCTGTGTCCTGGTGATGCGGGTCATCGGCAAGTCGATCCGCGGCAACAAACACTGGTACTACCTTGACGATGGGGTATACGGTTCGCTGTCCGGCCTCGTCTATGACCACTGCAAGTATCAGTACAAAGTATTCGAACGGGGGATTGCCCAGGTGACGACGCTGGCTGGTCCGACCTGCGACTCATTCGACATCATCTCGGTCAGCGAGTATCTGCCGGAACTGGATTTTGGCGATATCATTTATGTTGAGAACATCGGGGCGTATTCTTGGGTTACGGCAACGTATTTTAACGGCATTCCGCCGGCCAAGGTTGTGACCCTGGCTTAGGGGGCGAGACATGACCGGACGGCGTGACCGAGAAGTCGGTTTGCAAAGGAGGTGTGATGAAAAGGACTCACCGCGTCAAAAAGGACTTTGATGAACTTCCCGATTGGCTGAAGAAGAAGAACTGCCCTAACAAAGCGCGCTATCTCTCAGGACCAGCGATTGCGCCGCCGGCCGTCACGGGCAAAGAGACCCTGGTCGACATGATCGACCAGACGTTCCTGGCGTACAACGCGGCCCGGCTCAGAGAAGGATGCCGGCTCGTTACCGAGAAGATGCTCAAGAAAGACGTAACCGTCGGCATGACCCTGGCGGGGGCCTTGACCCCGGCGGGCCTGGGTAAATCGGTCGTCGTGCCTATGATCAAGGCGGGCTTTGTCGATTGGATTGTGTCAACCGGCGCCAATCTGTATCATGACCTGCATTTTGCCTTCAATTTCAAAATGCACGTCGGCACACATCTGGTTGACGATGCGGACCTGCGCAAGAACGATGTGGTGCGCATCTACGACGTTCTTCTGGGCTATACCGACTGCCTGATGGCGACCGACAAGATCCTGCGCAAGCTCTTCACCCGGCCTGAGTTCCAGAAAGAGATGGGCACGGGCGAGTTCCACTATCTTCTCGGACGGTATGCGGACGAATGGGAGAAGAAGACGGGCAACCGGGATGTTTCAATCCTGGCCGCCGCGTACCGGTGCGGCGTGCCCATCTACACCAGTTCGCCCGGCGATTCGACGCTCGGCATGAATATCGCGGAAGCCGAAATCCGGGGTGCGCGGATACGAATCAACCCGTCGATCGACGTTAACGAAACGACTGCCTATGTGCTTGAGTCGAAGCGTTCCGGCAACAAGTCGGCCGTGCTGTTGATTGGGGGCGGCAGTCCCAAGAACTTCATGCTCCAGACCGAGCCGCAGATTCAGGAAGTATTGCGGATCAAGGAGGTCGGACATGACTATTTCTTCCAGATTACCGATGCCCGGCCCGACACCGGCGGCCTGTCCGGAGCCACGCCTCACGAAGCAGTATCCTGGGGCAAGGTTGACCCGACCCGGCTGCCGGATGCGGTGGTCTGCTACATGGATGCGACGATTGCCCTGCCCATCATCGCTCACTATGCGCTGGCCAAATGCCCAAGGCGGCCTTTGAAGAAACTCTACTCGCGGCGCAGTGAATTGATGAAGAAGCTCATCCGGGAGTACTTCGTCCACACCAAGTAGATCCCTTCAGTCCGGCGATCTCCGCGGAGGGGTCTAGGCGCTTTCGTGTTCCGCAGGGAATGGCGCGTCCGGGCGAAGCCCGGTTCTATCAAAACGTCGTTGGTGTGCCCCGCAGTCCTGGCCCCTTGTTTGTCGCCCTGGGCTGACAACCCTCTTGACTCCATTTGCCTTCCGAGTATAATTTGCAGTTTACTGGGCGTTTCGGATTCAACACGAATATGCGGATATTCAATTTGGTATGGCGCTGGAAACAGCTTCACCGGTGTTGGTAACCGATGGAGGATTTGCATGATTCGAATCGTTGTTGGTGTGCTGATCGCGGGCTTGGGTGCTTTGTCGATGGGGGCATGGATTGAACTCGGACCCGAGGGCGGACCCCTTCGTGCCATAGCAGTCGCCCCTTCAAACGAGAACATCATCTACGCCGCGCCATTTGCCAACCCTTCCCTGGTTCACAAGTCGACCAACGGTGGCGTAACCTGGACTCGCACCGGAATTGGCTCAATCCCAACGCAGGTCTATGATGCGGTTGTCGACCCCAGTAATCCAAACTGCGTCTACGCCGCCGCGACCAATATTTACAAATCGACCAACGGCGCGACGAGCTGGACTCCTTATTCAATATCGAACTCCCAGGCTCATGCCATCGCTGTCCACCCCTCCAATCCCAGTATCGTCTTTGCCGGTGGCTCAACCCTGCGCAGCAGCAAGTACGTCATGGGGTTCTTCAAGAGCACCAATGGCGGTACAAACTGGACCGCCGTGCCTTTCGACACCGGTGCGGGTTCGGTCTGTTGCGTTGCCCTCGACCCGTCGAACCCGAATGTGATCTTTACCGGCGGCTATTCCTACATGGGTATCAACTGCTATCCCAGAATCTACCGATCAACTGATGCCGGCAATAGTTTTAGTAACGTTACCGACACCATCTTCGGCGACTGGACTTACGCGGTGGCGGTTCACCCGACAAATCCCGCGATCGTTTACGCCGGAGCCGGCACGGGTGGTGTCTGGCGGTCAACCAACGGCGGCATAGGCTGGACGCAAGTTCTTGACCATGTTGAAGTTCGATCCCTGGCCGTGACGCCGATAGCACCAGATATTGTCTACGCTGGCAGCGACAGCTCGATATACCGGAGTACAGATGCCGGGGTCAACTGGGAGCGTTTCACCGCCGGCCTGCGCAGCCGGTATTACCATCGTCTCTATGTCAGCCGCAACCAGGTAAACCTGGTTGCGGCATCAAATAACGGCGGTTTCTTCAAGTCGACCAACGGCGGCGCAAACTGGACCATGTCCAACAGCGGTTTCAAGGCGGCCAATATCTCCCGGATCGGCGCGTTCAATGGGTCTGCGCTCGGTACTGTCTACGCCGAGTTTCTGGATGTCGGAGTCTGCAAGTCAACCAACTACGGCAACATCTGGACCTATCTTCCTGAGTTCTTGAGTTGCGGCGATGTCTGTGCTTTCGCCCTTCACAACCGGAATCCCGACTTCGTCTTTGCCCTGGAAGGCGTCGGTTGAGGGACCGCTGAGCTCTACAAGAGCACAGACGGCGGGATCGTCTGGAATCTGGTGGGCAGTCCTTTCTCCGACGGCGGGTCGATGGCGTCAGCACCCAGCAATGACTCGGTTTTCTACGCCGGTGGTCATTTCACTTTCGCGATGTCCGTCACCAAAACCACGGATGGGGGGACAAACTGGACTCGGTACATACTGCCGCCGATGGTCAATTTCACCCGGGCGCTGGCGGTTGATCCAACCAATGCCAACATCGTCTTCGCGGGCGGCGATTCGGTCCTGTACAAGAGCACGAGCGGAGGGACAAGCTGGACCAGCGTGTTTACCGGCTTGCGCGGTGCGGTCACCGCCCTGGCCGTTAGCTTCCGGACGGCAAGCGAGGTCTACGCCGGAACCCAGTACGGCGTGTACAAGAGCACCGACGGCGGCGGAACTTGGTCAAACACCGGCCTGTCGAACGTCACTTCGATCGCGGTTGACTACACGATGCCATACTACATCTATGCCGGTACCTCAAGCGGTGTTTTCATGAGCACAAACAACGGCGCGAGTTGGTCGGCGATGAACCAGGGCTTACTCGATTCGAGCATCACCTGTCTCGATATCCAGTCAAATCAAATGCTGTATGCCGGCACCGCGGCCGCGGGTATCAGCGGCTGGGCCCTGGTTAGCGTGAAAGAGGAACCGAGTCAGGCGACGGGGACAAGTTTTCGGGTATTGACCAGCCCGGTTCGCGGGCCGGCCACGATTACCTACTCAATTGCCGTTCGCGGCGATGTCCGGCTTGCCATTTGCGACGCCGAGGGTCGCTTGGTCAAGGTTCTGGCTTCGGGTATCCGGACTCCCGGTGAGTACCGGCTCGTTTGGGCAGGGCTTGACAATCGTGGGCAGGCAGTGCCGTCCGGCATCTACTTCTGTCGGTTTTCGAGCCGCGGGGCCAGGGCCGTCGAAAAACTCGTCTTTCTGAAGTAGAATGCGAACCGAATCGGCAAGAGAACGTTGCATTGATTTCTGTTGAAGATGAAGGCGCGCTTTGTGCCTCAAGCAAGCAGTGAAGAAGCCGCGAGGCACAGTGGCCATGAGGAAACAAGAGAGATTGACTGGAGAGATACGATGTCAAAAATGATAGTCATATCTTTGATCATTGCCCTGGGCACTCTGTCCTTTGGGGCATGGGAACCGCTCGGTCCCTACGGCGGCAGTCTTTCGGCGATAGCCGCGGCGCCGTCCAACGACAACATAATCTACGTGGCACCGGCGGCATCGCCGAGCGGCATCCATCGTTCGACCGACGGCGGCGCCAGCTGGTCAAAAGTCGGGCCGATATCGTCTTATGTCTACACGATGGCGGTTGACCCGACCAATCCCAACATCGCCTATGCCGGCGGCTACCAGAGCGTGTACAAGACAACCAACGGCGGGGCAAGCTGGACCAGTGCGCCGGTTTCCAACGGCTACCTTCAGGATCTGGCCGTCAACCCCGTCACTCCGGCGATCGTGGCCGCGGTCGGCCAGACGATGTCGGGCACCAAGTACGTAATGGGTTTTTTCAAGAGTACGAACGGCGGGACGAGCTGGAGTTCGGTCGCCCTTGATACTTCGAGCGGGATGGCCTATTCGGTGGCCATCGATCCGACCAACCCCAACACGATCTATGTCGGTGGTTACTCGTACATCACCACCGTCGCCCCGAAGATCTTCAAGTCGACCAACGGCGGCACGAGTTTCGTCAACATGACGACGGGCATTCCCGCAACCAGCTACTATATCTTCTCACTGGCGGTTCATCCGACTAACTCGAACATCGCCTATGCCGGGTGTTACATCGGGATCTTCCGGACCACCAACGGCGGCACCAGCTGGACCCAAACCGGCAGCAATTACTACTACTACTCGCTGGCCACAACCCGGGCGGCGGCTGATGTCGCCTACGCGGGCGCGGATAGCTGTATCTACAAGACAACCAATGCCGGCGCCTCCTGGTTCTACACCAGCCTTGGCGGGGGGGCGGCCAAGGCGCAGCGCCGCGTGGCGGCAAGCCAGACCGGCGCTCTGACCGCATTCAGCACCGATGCGAAAGGCTTCTTCAAGACCACGAACGGGGGCTCAAACTGGTTTCTTTCGAACTACGGCATCATTACGGCGGCAGTCAATGCGCTCGGCATCGCCCCAAGTGCACCCTCGACCATCTACACCGAAGCCTACGGGGTCGGCGTGTACCGCACGACCAATAACGGATCGTCCTGGATAAGCCTCCCGACACCGCTCAGCTGCGGCAACATCTGCGCCTTTGTCGTCCACAACACCGATCCCAACTCCTGTTTCGGCCTGGAAGGGGTTGGTTGAGGTGACGCCGAGCTCTACAAGAGCACGGACGGAGGTTCCGTCTGGAATCTGATGGACATGTACTATGCTGACGGCGGGGCGATGGCTCGGGATCCTAACAACAGCTTGGTCTTCTACAGCGGCGGCGGCTATCTCAACGGCACGGTTACGGTCATGGCGGTTTCGAAGACGACCAACGGCGGTTTAAGTTGGACCCGGTCTTTGGTCACGGCGACCACTGGTTTTACATATTCACTCTTGGTTGAGCCGACCAACTCCAACATCGTCTATGCGGGCGGCAATCCAGGCCTGTACAAAAGCACCGATGGGGGCGTAAACTGGGCCAGTAGTTCGGCCGGCATCACCGGCACGGTCTATGCCCTGGCCCGTGATCCGACCAGCGCCAACATCCTATATGCCGGCACGCCGAGCGGCGTCTTCAAGACGACCAATGCCGGTGCCAGCTGGAGCAGTACCGGCAGCAGTAACGTCAAGGCGCTCGTGGTGAACCCCAACTCGGCAACGGACGTCTATGCCGGAACGAGCAGCGGTGTCTACCGGAGCACAACCGGGGGCGGCAACTGGACGGCGATGAATCAGGGGCTGCTTGATGTCAATGTCACCTGCCTGGGCATCAATCCGGGTAGCTACCTGTTTGCCGGCACGTCCTCAGCCGGCGTACATCGCTGGCTGTTCACCGGCGTTGCCGAGGACACCGGGAAAGCTATCAATCCCACCTTCCGTATTGTGCCCAATCCGGCACGGGGCATGACTTGCATTACCTATTCGGTGGAGACGCGCGGTCCGGTCCGCCTTGCCGTTTACGATGCGGGTGGACGGGTGGTACGAACCCTGGTGCGCAGCACGCTGGAACCCGACACGTACACTGCGGTCTGGTCCGGGCTGGACGATACGGGGCGTCCGGTCCCAGCGGGTGTCTACTTCTACCGGCTGACGACCGGTAAAACGAAACTCACGGAGAAGTTGATTCTGGTGAAGTAACTGACGAACAAGAGATAACGGGGCCGTGAAGGCCCCGTTATTTTTGGGTGATGGTCAGATAGCAGTTGATCACTATTGCCGGCTGACCCACCAGGCACATTCGCCGAGCTCCTCAACCTGATGGGTACCTTCGATTCGGTCCCAATCATCCGAGATCTTGCCACGCACCAAGACATTGCGCTTAATCGTCTTCCAGTAGAAGACGTTCAGGTACTTGTAGCTGACGCTGCCGGTGGCGGAGAATACGCCCTTGGCGATCTTGCCGGGAAGCTTCCCGCTGTACGAGGCATCCTTGTTGGGCCGATAGAAGTAGTTTACCGTCAGTTTAGCGCCGGTCTGTTTAATGGTCATTACGAAAGTCGTATCCCGGGCGTAGACATCCGTGACGACCTGACCTGACCACCGGCTGGCAAGGTTCTTGAGGCGAATGACCCCTAGATCAATGCTTTCTTGCTGGTTGACGGTCAAGTTGGCCCGCCACGGCGCATGGCCTTCAGAGGTTAGTTCGATAGTGTGGGGGCATGCCATAATCTGGTCGGACGCAAACGGCGTCACACCGGCAGGCTTCCCATCGATGGTCACGTTTGCGTTTTCCGGGACCGACTGCACACGCAGGGAAATGAGGGCCGGGGTCAGTTTCACGGCTAACCGAGCCGGACGGCCCAGGCCGATGCTGGTCGAGCCTTGCCACTTCTGGAAGCCGACCTTATCCACCACCACGTTATGCCGGCCCATAAGAAGAACAGGCGATAAGATCACGCCCGGCCTTGCGACGCGCGTCGGTGCCGGTTTGCCGTCAATGAAGATCACAACGTGTTCGGCGGGCTCGATCTGGATGATGATTCGATTGCGCGTCAGTACCCAGGCCAGCACGACCACGATGATGGCGGGGATGGCCGCCCCGGCAATGATCATCACTTTCTTCATGGCAGCTTTGTTTGAGGCGGACGCCTCATTCCTTGTTTTGTCCAGCAGTTGGCCGTACTCGGCCGCGGCCGGTTCGTAACTGACGGCCCTTTCGAGGCAGGTAATAGCTTGGCTTGTCCGATGGTCCTTGAGCGCGTTCTGGGCAACCTTGAACAAAAGCGCGGCGAGGTCATGTTGTGCGTCACGGTCCATCTGCACGGCCGCGGTCGGCTGTATGCCATCGACAATATTCTCGGCCCCGGGGAAGTCGCCCTTGTTCCAGCAGGCGAGCGCAACGCGGGTGCGGATCGAGGCGACCATGCCCGGCGCGATATCACCCTGCTTGAGCAGGCCGTTCAAATGCTCGATCGCCTTGTCGTATTCGCCCTTGCCGTAGTAGTGCTTGCCGATCTCGTAACCCAGCCCGACATCGATCACTTTCAGCTCCAGCAGTCGGTTGTAACAGTCGACTACTTTCGCCATGTCGTTCTTCTCCCGGCAATAGGCCGCCATTTCTTTGATGACCTGTTCGTTGGTCGGGGTGAGCGTTGCCAGTGTCTCGAGCTGGGCAAAAGCCTTCTCCTTGTCACCTTTGCGCGCGTAGAGATTCTTCAATAACATATGGAATTCAACGTTGTCCGGTTTAGCCTGGGTGATTTTCTCCCCCAGGACAATCGCTTCGTCGGTCTTGCCCTGAAGATAGTGTGCGCGGAAAAGCCCGATCAAAGACTCGGTTGACTTCGGATTGATATGGAGCGCGGCCCGGAAGGCATTTTCGGCATTGGCAAAGTCCTTGAAGCCTAGATAGATCTGAGCCAGCTTGGCCTGGGTGTCAAAGTCGTTGGCGTCAATCGCGATGGCTTTCTCAAACTCAGATTGTGCCTCGCGCAGCAGGCCGTTCTTCTCGTAGACAGCGCCCAGGTCGAGGTAGAGCTGGGCATTGGACGGTTCTTTTTCAATCTTCTTCTTCAGTAGGTTGATATGAGCGACGGCGACAACTGAGAGTTCACGCGGTCTTATGCCGCAGGAGAGGCATTTTCCCTGTCCCTCGGGAATCGGTTTACCACACTGTGGACAATTCACCATTTACCTCCTTGAACGAGTTCAGCCGCAGGCGGTGCGAATACGACGCTATATTATTCGCGGTAAAGGCGGCTATGTCAAGAGCGATTTCGGAACAAAAGAGGGGACGTTGGTGCAGCCGGCGAAAGCTGCACCGGCGCATACACGATGCAGAACACATGACAGGATACTAAGGGGAGCATAGAATACTTCACATCCGTGAAGCACTTCGCCTGTCGCCCTGAGCACATTCGCTTCGCTCAGCGTAAACTCCGCGAAGGGTCTCAATCAATGATTTCGGCATAACGGTCTTGACGAATCGAGATCCTGCATCCGCCTCAGGCGGATGCAGAGGCCGTCCTGAACGAAGTGAAGGAATGACACGCCCATCGTGTGAAGTATATTGCGCTCCGAGTAGTACAAGACCGGGATGAAAGAAGGGGGCGGCGAGGGCAAAGAGGATTGTCTAAATTCCTACGAAATCGTGCTATTCGGCACTTCCGGTCTGATCGGACGATTTGTCTTTTTCTTCGTGTTTCTCGATAACATACTCGTGCGCTTTCCGGGCATTCGCTTCAAAGGCGTCCTGCGCAACCCGCATGGCGTTGCCGATCGTGCCTGAAGGCCAGCCTTTCATGAAGATATGCGTTATGTTAAGGTGGTCAAGGATCGCCAGAATCACGAAAGTCAGCACAACCGCCCCAGCGGCTACCATGAAGACTAAACGAAGCATATCCTGATCATAGTCGGATTGTAAAGATAAGCAAGTCATAATATGCGGCAACATGGGGATGGTGCTCGAAGAATGCAGCCCGCACAACAAGTCGTCGTATTTCAGGCGATGACGCTTGCTAAGGCGAAAAGCGGTCTAAGTTGAAAACCATGACGTTGTTGTCGGTCCAATTCGTCAGATAGATTCTCTTCTCATCCGGGGTTAGGTCCAGGCCGCACGGGTTCTTGCCGGCCGGGATGCTCGCGATGATACTGTCGGTTGTGGTCTCCATGACATCCAGCCGGTTGCCGCCGAAGTTAGCGATCAAGAGATACTTGCCATCCTTGGTCAGCACCATGGTCTTCGGTTTGCCGCCGATCTTGAGGCTTTTAATTACGGAGTCAGTCTTGGTCTCGATCTTGATGATTCGTCCGGAGTTGAACGCCGACACGTAGACGTATTTCGTATCCGGCGTCGCGACGGTGTGCCGGGGATTGTATTTGATCGGGGCGATGGTTTTCGTAAGTTTGGCCGTGAACTTGCCCGCGGCAGTGTCGAGGGTTATTACGGATACGCTGTTCGACTTGGTGTCGAAATTAGCGACATAGACCTTTTTCTGATCCGGCAAGACACTGATGCCGCGCGGATTGACGCCGACCTTGACGCGGGTGACGACGCTGTCCTTTGCCAAGTCGATGATCGAGACGGTCCAGGAAGACCAGTTGGAGACAAAGGCAAGTCGGCCGTCCGGCGCGAGCTTGACGATCTTGGGGTTGATGCCCATCTTCACTTCTTTTCTGACAACGTGACTGTCGGTGTCGTATATCAGCAGGCGGTTGTGCTGGAAATCAGTGACGTAGGCGAGTTTGCTGTCGAACGAGTAGTCGGCCTCGACCGGTGCGCCGTGGACCTTGACGGTTTTCGTGACCTTGAGACTCTCACAATCGATGACCGAAATCGTTCCGCCCGCGAAATTGGTCACGTAGGCGAATTTACCGTTGGGCGAAACCTCTACCGCCTTAGGCCAAGCGCCGACCGGGATGGTGTCGATGACGGTTATGGAAAGTGAATCAGCCTTCATCAATTGCGCGGCAGCAAGGAGAACAAGAAAGGCGATCGCGGCCCGGTTCATGGCGGGCGGCTCTACTTAAGATCGATGCGCACGAGCGGAACTCTAAAACCCAGCTGAGGGGTGACCGGTGGCGCGTCCCAGCTTGCCGGCTGCCGGCTAGCTAGTGAATTGTAGCCGATGGCCCCGCCGGCGCCGGGTGCAAGGAGTCCGATCGTCATCATTGAGATCGGCAGCAGGGACGAGTCAGATTTCCGCCGGATGATCAGGGCGCCCCCGGTTAGTGCGGCGAAGGTGGCGCCCCCGATAAAGGAATAGAGAAGGTCGCGATTCCATGATCCGTCATACCCGCGCGCATCGCCGATCCACCGGGTCGTGTAGGCAGCACCAAAACAATAGCCGGCGCCCGCCGCGGCAACGCCGCCCAGCATCAAGCCGAGGGCGAGGCGGTTCTCGGCCGGATCGATGTTCACGCCGCTTGCCGCCAGGATGAAGAGGGTTGCTTGAAAGGGCACCATCGCGGCGATGCCGCCGCCGACGGCACCGGCGGTACCGACGCCGATTTGAAGGGCCCAGGTGCCGGCATCCACTGTAGCGTTGTTCGTGCTGTGTTGAGATGTTAGGAACATACTGAGAATCAGCAGCGTGGTACTCATGATGTGCGACAGATTATACCGGTTCGGGGCGAAAAATCAAGAAGAAGACTCGGCCGATGTTGACAACCCATTATGTTTCGGTATAATGACCGCCATGAGAAAGAAGATGCCGGAGACGGAGTATCGTGCCTCAAGAGTCTGCCGCATTCTCGGCAATCCCACTGCCTACCAGGTGGTCAAGTCACTGTCCAAGCATTCCAGGACCCCGACCGAGCTTGCTGGTGAGCTTGGTTTGTCCAGGCAGACCGTATCGGACGTTCTTCGTACCTTGCGCAATATCGACCTGGTTCGCTATGAGGTGAAGGTTGACTGCCGCTCGTACTGGCTTAAACACCCGACCATTGCGGAGATAGCCTTGAATCTGGAACGGCTGGTGAAGGGCATCCGCATTCAAGAGTGGTAGCCCACAACTACGCCATTACGCCAATTGGCGTAATGGCGTAATGGCTCCAATGGGTGATAAGATGGCGGGGATTAGAATCTGTGCTTGCCGGTGAAGTAGTCACGCAGAATCCGGCGGTGGTCAAAAGCGATCTGCCGCGGCAGGGAGCGCGCATTGAAGATACCGGCCTTGCCCGCATCGGTCCGCGCCTTAAGCTGGCCTTTGCCCCGAGCCGTGAATACCACTGAAATCGTATGTCCCCTCGGGTCCCGGCCCGGCTTGGAATAAACGTGAAACTGCCTGAGATTGGACATGGTCAAATTGGTTTCCTCGCGCACTTCGCGCCGGGCGGCCTGTTCAGTGCTCTCACCATAATCAACAAAGCCGCCGGGAATGGCCCAACCATAGGGAGGATTCTTACGCTCGATGAGAACGACCCCATGCCGGTACCGGATGATGACATCGACGGTCGGCTTAGGATTTCTTGCGGTTGCGCTTGCTTTCTTTTCCGGCTTTCTCAAATCGGATTTCCCCTGCCCCATCATCCAAATTCTCTAAAACCGCGGTTACCTTGTCGCCCGGGGCAAACTTACCGGCGAGAATCTCCTTGGACAGCGGATTCTCAATGAGCCGCTGGATGGCCCTTTTCAAAGGCCGGGCACCGAAGACCGGGTCAAACCCTTCCTGGACGATCCGGTCCTTGGCCGGCTCCGACACCTCAATTTCAAAGCCCTGTTCGAGAATCGCCTTGCTCGATTTTTTCAATTCCAGAACCACGATTTTCTTGATATCTTCGAAGCTCAAGGGCCGGAACACGACAACGTCATCGACCCGGTTCAAGAATTCGGGCCGGAACCCGCGCTTGAGCTCTTCAAGGATCGCCGCCTTCATTTGCTCGAATGCCTTTTCGTCCGATTTCTTTTCGGCCGGCGTCTTCTCCCCGGGCGCAAAACCAAGAGTCGAGGACTTATTGATGATTTCGGTCCCCAGATTCGAAGTCATTATGATGATGGTGTTCTTGAAATCGACCGTCCGGCCGTGACCATCGGTCAAGCGGCCATCATCCAGCATCTGCAGCATGACGTTGAAGACTTCGGGATGAGCCTTCTCGATTTCATCAAACAAGATCACCCGGAAGGGCCGGCGCCGGACCGCTTCGGTGAGCTGACCGCCTTCGTCAAAGCCGACATACCCGGGAGGGGCGCCGATGAGCCGCGAGACGGTATGCTTCTCCATATACTCGGACATATCGATGCGTACGATCGCGTCCTCGGTGTCGAAGAGGAATTCAGCCAGCGCCTTGGCCAGCTCGGTTTTACCCACGCCGGTCGGGCCGAGGAAGATAAAAGAGCCGATGGGTCGCTTGACGTCTTTGAGTCCGGCCCGGTTGCGCCGGACGGCATCACTGACGATCGTGACCGCCTCTTCTTGATCGATCAGCCGGTCGTGAATGCGCTCTTCCATCTTGAGCAGTTTTTCCTTCTCGGTTTCAAGCATGCGCCGGACCGGGATACCGGTCCACTTGGCCACGATTTCCGCAATCTCGCTTTCATCGACCTTGTCGTCGATCTTGGTTTCCTTGGACCACCGTGCCTTCTGATCGGCATATTCCTTCTGAAGCCCATCGACCTCGTCCCGTAGTTCGGCGGCCCGCTCAAAATTCCGTGCCTGAACGGCTTCCTGCCCTTCTTTGGTCAAAGCCCCGATCTTCTTGTCCAGTTCCTTGAGCGAGTTAGGCATCGAATAGTTATCGATCCTCACTTTGGCGCAGGCCTCGTCGATCAGGTCAATTGCTTTGTCGGGGAGAAAGCGGTCGCTGATGTAGCGATTGGAAAGCTTCACCGCCGCCTCGATCGCCTGGTCGGTGATCTTGACCCCGTGGTAAATCTCATATCGATCACGCAGACCCTTGAGGATTTCAATTGAATGCTCGATCGTCGGCTCGCCGATGAAGATGGGCTGGAATCGCCGTTCCAGGGCGCTGTCTTTTTCAATGTGTTCACGGTATTCATCGAGCGTGGTTGCTCCGACACATTGCAATTCGCCGCGGGCCAGGGCCGGCTTGAGCATATTGGAGGCATCGATGGCCCCCTCGGCCGCACCGGCACCGGCGATGGTGTGGAGTTCGTCGATGAAGAGAATGATCTCGCCTTTGGCCCGCTTGATCTCATCCATCACGGCTTTCAGACGTTCTTCAAACTCGCCGCGAAACTTGGAGCCGGCAACCAGCGCCGCGATGTCCAAGCCCAGGACTCTTTTACCTTTGAGAGGCTCAGGCACGTCGCCGGCCACGATCTTCTGGGCCAGTCCTTCGGCGATGGCGGTTTTGCCGACGCCGGCTTCGCCAATGAGCACGGGATTATTCTTGGTCCGGCGGGAAAGCACCTGGATGACGCGTTTGATTTCGTCGTCCCGGCCGATGACCGGGTCAAGCTTGCCGTCGACGGCCATCTTCGTGATGTCCCGCGAGTACTTCTCCAAGGCCATGTACTTGCTCTCCGCGTCGGGTTCGGTGATCCGCTGGGTGCCCCGGATTGACTGCAACGCGCGATAGACCTTTTCCTTGTTGACGCCGTTCTGCCGGAGGACTTTGGCGGTTGCCCCCTCCTTTTCCTCGCAGACCGCGAGAAAAAGATGCTCGGTCCCGACGTACTCGTCTTTGAGCCGGCGTGCCTCTTCGTGCGCTAGGTCAAAGACCCGCTTGGCCCTTGGGGTCAGATACATCTGCATGGTCTGAGTCGAACCATAAGTCTTGGGCAGCGTGCTCATTTCTTCTTCGAGTTTCTGCCTCAATTGAGCGTGGGCGACATCCATCTTGGCCATGATCTTGGCGATAAGCCCGTCTTCCTGGCGCAAGAGCGCAAGCAGGATGTGTTCGGTATCGAGCTCAATATGGTTGTATTCCCAGATGATTTCCTGGGCCAACGCAAGTACTTCTTGAGCTTTCTGCGTAAATCGATCAAATCTCATATCGATTCTTAGACAAAAAAGCCCGGGTTTAGTTTACCCGACCCGATCCGGGAAACTTCCGAATTACGAAGGTTAGAGGACTGAGCGGTTGACAAACCACGGAATCGCGCTAATATAGAAAATATGTATCTTTTCTTCGGCGACGCCCATTTTGGCAACCGGTATACGAACCGGGAGGATGAGCGGATTCGTCTCTTTGTCCGGTTCTTAAGAGGCCAGGCACAACGGGCACGCAGGGTCTTCATCATCGGCGACCTCTTTGAGTTCTGGTTCGAATACCGGACCGTAGTGCCGAAGCGGTATTTCAACATTTTGAGCCACCTGTCCGAAATGGCCAACAAGGGGATAGAAATCAACTATTTCATGGGTAACCATGAGTTCGGGGACGGCGGCTTCCTGAAGTCGCTGGGCTTCAAAGTCTTCACCGGCGAGCACATATTCAACTTAGACCGGCTGAAAGTGCTGGTCGGTCACGGTGACAGCGCGGATGACGCCGCGGCAACGACCTTCATGAACCATCTATTCCGGTCAAAGGTGAATCAATTTCTCTACAGCCTGATCCATCCGGATATCGGGATTGAGCTGGCCAAGGCAATCGCCCGTGCCAGCCGGGAAAAAGGCGACTTGCACGATTCAAGCCGGAAGCTGGAGAATTATGCGCGGCAGAAGCTGGCTGACGTTGACGTGGTCGTTTTCGGTCACAGTCACATGCCGGTGCATACGCACCGTGCCGGGAAACACTATCTCAATGTTGGTGATTTTTTGAATCACTTTACGTACGGTGTCATCGACCAGGGCAGGGTTTTCTTGAGGAGACTGAGAGTGCCGTGACAATCAGTTGCCGCAAAGAGAAAGGGGCCGGTAAGGCCCCTTTCTTTATTTCTACTGTTTACTAATCAACCAGGACAATCTTGCCTTTGAATGTAGTGTTTTCTGAGTGGAACTGGTACAGGTAGATACCGGGTTTGACCAAGTCGCCGCGGCGATCAGTCCGATTCCACGCGATATTGAGAGTGGAATTCGTCAGTTCGATCGGCAAGTTCTTCACCAGCTGACCGGACACATTGTAGATTGACAGTATAGCCTTGCCGCCGGGCAGACCACCTTTGGCCTGAAAGATCACGTTCTTGCGCGCTGGATTCGTGAGAAGCTGGAGTCCGGTCACGACGCCCCCGGTTGGCTGCCCTTCACCGATCGCGATAAGGTTGCCGATGGTCAGCGAACAGGTGAGTGCTTGGGTGATGGTGCAAGTGTCATCTTTGAAGGTCAACTCGAGGCGCAAGCCTTTGCGCGAGCCCGGTACCGCGTTACGACTGCAGTAGACCTGGAACCGGGACGCACGGTTGTCACCCACCGAGTTGCGCAGGATTTTCGGGAAGGTCGCCGTCGGAGTCTGAACCGTGACCATCGTGTCGAGTGACACGAGCCGGGCTGTGATATTGTATGCCGAATCGAGCGGATGGATGGCCCGGTTGCGGACAAAGAACCAGAGGTGGGATGTCTCACGCGGGTCAAGCTGGCCCGAACGGTTGCCCAGAACCGTGTCGGCTACCACCGGTCGAATCTGATCAAAGAAGACGCCGGCGATCTTCGTAAAGTAGTAGTTGATCGGACGGCACTGGTTGATATTGTTGTTGATGACCGTCATGTCGGTCGCACCCTGCCAGAAGTCGTTCTGGTTGGTTTCGATTGAGAGGGCGTAGGTGACGAATTTTGTGACGCCGTTGTGCAGGGTGTCCTTTATCTCCCATTCAACGCTAGTACCGTTGGTCGTGTAAAGAATCCGATAGATCGGGCCGGTGCTTCCCACGGGGTATCCATTTTTGGCCCGCATTGAGTCAAGAATCTGCCACTGCATGGCTGAGTCCGGTATCGGCTCTCTGGATCCGGTATATCCCCACACGCAGAGGTTATAAGGACCGTACGAATGGTAGTCCATCTGCATGCGAATCTTCTTCGGCAGGAAGAAATCCCGGGCGGCCTGGGTTTCCGGCTCGGAGAACCTTGAAGGACCCCGGTAGGTCTCTGACGATGGTGTCGGGCTTGACCCGATATTGTCATATCCCCAGCGGTAGCCGTAGTTACGGTTCAGGTCGACACCAACACTGGGTGCTGAGATGACCCGTCGGTTCTTACGCCAGTTGGAGGTCGCGCCGCCGGAATCCGAATTGTAACGATAACCATCAGGATTCATTACCGGGACGAAATAGATCTCACGATTACGGACAAACCAGGTTACAACCGAATCCCGGCCGTAGTTGTCGATGAGATATTTGGCAAAATCCATGCAGAGATGAGTACCCATCGGTTCACGGGCGTGGGAGGCGCCGTTGAAGAGAACCGCGGGTTCCATCTCGTCAACCGTGGGGTTGTCCGATATCTTGAGCGCAATAAGACTCAGTCCCTGAGGAGAAGTGCCTGCCGAGTAGAGACGGCAGATACTCGGTTGGAGCGTGACCCACCGGGTAAGCGAGTCCCTGACTTCCCAGTATGTGTAGAAGAAGCCGAAATTACGAAAGGCCTCCGCTTCACGCACCCCGGTCATTTCGAAGAACTTGTCCCGGATATCGGTATAGGTAATGTCGGTACGAATGCCCTTTACCGCCTGAATCCGGTTCAACTGTTCTTGGTCAGTGATGATCACCAGGCAGTGCTCACCCTGGGGTGTGTGGCCGACCGTGGCGATGTCGAGCTCACTGAACAGGCTGCCGAGATCAGCGATCAGCTGATCGACCTTCGTGAAGTAGACTCTCGCTTCCATCTTTATCGGTTCGGCTTGAAGCAGTCCGAAGAGAATCAGTAGACCGAACAACGCGCATGCTTTTTTCATTTAACCTCCTTGAAAGCCTAAAATTGTAATCCGAATCGGCCAGTTGTCAATGCGAAAGATAACACCTGCGGTATTGGACCGTTAGAACGTTCGGTGCCAGGGTGGACGGCTGTCATCCTGAGTTCCGTCCCGGACGAAGGATCTAATTGAGACTCTTCGTCCGCCTTAGGTGGACTCAGAGTGACAAGAAGTAGGGCGGGATTTTATATCCCGCCGAGAGGCCAGACAGAACTCTTTCTCGAGACCTTCGGCCGGCGCTACGAGAATTCTTCGTAGGGCGGCATTTTATATCGTTCTCGGAAACTCCGCCGCGTGTCGCACGCTCGGCGTGAGACAGATACCTACGGCATGCCGCCGGGTAGACGACTTCTCTCTACGAAATACAGACGTAAGATCCGCCCCGCAGGCGGAAGAGCGACTTGGGTAACTGGTGGTTGACTTCCGGTTCTTCCTGAGTACAATAGCGCAGTGCGGCTTGCATATTCCCTCCTTTTTCTTCTTCTCGCGTTGCTCGGTTGTCGGCCCGACTCGGACAATGCCGCAACCATAGTCGGCTCCACCTCAATTCAACCGTTTGTCGAGAAGCTGGCCGAGGAGTACATGAGCTTGCACCCGAGGGCCAAGATCAACGTCCAGGGCGGAGGGTCGACGGCGGGCATAATCGCAGTCCAGGGCCGGGTCTGCCAGATCGGGATGTCGTCAAGGCCGCTCAAGCCTGAGGAGACGGGAATCAATTCGATCCAGATTGCCCATGATGCCATCGCGATCATTGTTCATCCGGAAAACCGGGTTGCCGGTCTGTCTCTGGAGCAGATCCGGGATATCTTTGCCGGCCGGATCAGAAACTGGAGCGACCTGGGGGGGGCCGATGCCTTGATCGTGGTGGTAACGCGGGAAGAGGGCTCGGGCACGCGCGGCGCGTTCAGCGAGCTGGTGATGGCGAAGCAGGACATCTCGGAACAAGCGCTGGTGCAGGATTCGAATGGCGCGGTTCGAGAGATCGTGGCCCGCGACCAAAACGCAATGGGCTACATTTCGTTCGGTCTGCTTGACCCGCGGGTCAAGGCGTTGACGATCGATGGTACCGCACCGACGCATGACAATATAATGGCGGGGCGGTATCAACTGAAAAGGCCTTTCTTGATCCTACTCCGACCGGACGCCCAATGCGCTCTTGCCGACAGCTTCGTCGGGTACATTTTGAGCCCGCGCGGCCAAGCCAGTTTAGCCCAGGAGGGCTTAATCCCAATCCAGCCATGAGAGAGCGGATAATCGAACGCGCTCTGTTCTTTACCGCCCTCTCGGCAACTTTTGTCCTATTCCTGATCGCCTTCTTCATTTTCCAGCAGGGGGTCCCGTTGATCGTCAAAGAGGGAATCGGCAGATTCCTCTTTGGCCAGAAATGGGCACCGGCGAGTTCGGTCTTCGGGGTTTTCAGTTTTTTGGTCGGTTCATTTTTTGTGACGGCGGGAGCGTTGGTTATTGCGGTGCCTTTTGGATTGGGCTGTGCGATCTTCTTGTCCGAGTTCTCACCGAAGGCGCTGAGCCGGATCTTAAAGCCGGTGATCGAGCTTCTCGCCGGCATCCCATCCGTGGTCTACGGGTTTGTCGGCGTTATTGTACTGACCCCGCTCATCAGGGAGTATTTAGGCGGGCCCGGTCTTTCGGTGCTGGCCGCGGCGATAATACTTTCGATCATGGTTCTGCCGACCATCATCAGTATTTCCTACGACGCGATCAGCGCAGTCCCCCACAGTTATCGGGAGGGTTCGCTGGCCCTGGGTGCCACCCGGTGGCAGACCGTCACCGGCGTCGTGTTGCGCGCCGCCCGTTCCGGTATCATCGCGAGCCTGATTCTGGGTATGGGGCGCGCCGTGGGCGAGACCATGGCGGTCATCATGGTCGCCGGAAACGCCATCAAACTACCCGGTTCGATCCTGGACCCGACCCGGACGTTGACGAGCAACATCGCTCTTGAAATGGCCTACGCCACGGGCCAGCACCGCCAGGCGCTTTTTGCCACGGGGGTTCTGTTGTTCGTTATCATCATGATTATCAACAGCGTGGCTTATCTTTTGATCAAGAAGGACGAGTAATGAGAATCGAACCGCGGGTGGAGCAGAGGATGATGCGCGTCGTGCTGGCCGGCCTGGCGGCTTTGACGATCGCCGTTCTTTTTTTCATCATCGGGTTCATCCTGAAGAACGGCCTGCCCCACGTCAATCTTGCCTTCCTGACCGGCACGCCGGAAAGGATGGGCAAAGAGGGCGGAATTCTGCCGATGATTGTCGGAACCGGCTACCTGGTCTTGGTGGCGGTGGCTATTGCCACGCCGCTCGGAGTGGGCAGTGCCATATTTCTTCACGAATACGCCAAAGAGGGGTGGCTCATCAGAGTAGTCCGGTTCGGCATCGACTGCCTGGCCGGCATTCCTTCAATAATCTTCGGGCTTTTCGGATTTGTGCTATTCGTCATCAAGCTTGGTTTTAGCTGGTCGATTCTATCCGGCGGATTGACATTGGCTTTTATGATCCTGCCGACCATAATCCGGACCAGCGAAGAAGCGATCAAGGCCGTTCCGGGTGCCTACCGGCAGGTGAGCAAGTCGCTGGGTGCGGGCAAGTGGCAGACGATTCAACGGGTCGTCCTGCCCAACGCCTTCCCGGGCATCTTGACCGGAATCATCCTGGGCATCGGACGGAGTGTCGGTGAGACCGCGTGCGTCATTTTTACGGCCGGCTCTTCTTTGCAGATACCGGCATCGATCTTTGCCCCGACCCGTTCGATGGCGGTCCATTTCTACATTCTGGCCCGGGAGGGGATTTCCATGGAAAAGGCGTTTGCTACCGCCGCGGTGTTGATTCTGCTCATCCTGGCGATCAATCTCTCGGCGTATTATTTCATGCACCGTTTTATAGCGCGACTCAGATGAAGACGAAGATCACGATTGAGAAGCTCAGCTACTTCTATGGGAGCCATCAGGTTCTCAAGCAAATCGATCTAAATATCGAGGCCAACGCGACACTGGCGGTTATTGGGCCCGCCGCCAGTGGTAAGACGACGCTGCTTCATGCCATCAACCGGCTCAATGATGAACTGGATAATGCCCGGATCGAAGGACGAATCGTGCTCGATGATACCGATACCAAGACGCTTGAGCCGACCCAGCTGAGAAAGAGAATCGGCATGATTTTTGCCAATCCGGTGGTCCTGCCGGGGAGTATCTATTTCAATCTGGCCTACGGGCCGAGAGTATGGGGTATCCGTAACCGCAGAAAGCTCTCCGACCTGGTTGAATGGAGTCTGCGCCGGGCCATCCTGTGGGACGAGGTCCAGGACCGGCTAAATGACCCGGTCAGCTCGCTGTCGGGCGGCCAGCAGCAGCGCTTGTGCATCGCGCGGACTCTGGCGAATGAACCTGAAGTTATCCTGATGGATGAGCCGTGTTCAGGCTTGGACCCGATTTCAACCGCAAAGATCGAAGAAGCGATGCGCGAACTCAAGAAAGACTACACGATCGTGATTGTTACCAATAACACCAAGCAGGCTGCCCGCGTCGGTGACCGGGTTGCCTTTTTTCTGGGCGGCGAACTGATCGAATACGGCAGTCCGGAGCAGATATTTACCGCACCCAAAGACAGGAGGACCGATGACTACATCCGGGGCCGATTCGGCTAGAATTGTAATCAAGAACCTCGATCTCTACTACGGCAAGTTCCACGCCTTGATCAACGTCAACATGGCGATCAAGGACTGCAAGATCACTTCGATTATCGGTCCGTCCGGGTGCGGCAAGTCGACGTTGCTGCGGTGTCTTGACCGCATGAATGACCTGATTGAACGGGTCAGGATCACCGGTCAGATTCTGATTGACCGGGCCGACATCCTGTCGCCGTATGTCGACCTCATCGAACTCCGCAAGAAGGTCGGGATGGTTTTCCAGCGGCCGAATGTATTTCCGCTGTCGATTCGGGAAAACGTAACCTTCGGACCGCGGGTCCACGGTCTCTTTGACCGCAAGAGGCTCAACGCCATTGTCGAGCGCACGCTGCGGGCGGTGCATCTCTTTGATGAAGTGAAAGACCGGCTCAGGAAGTCGGCATTGAGTCTTTCCCTTGAGCAGCAGCAGCGGCTCTGTATTGCCCGACTCCTGGCGGTTGAACCCGAAGTACTGCTTATGGATGAGCCGTGTTCGGCCTTAGACCCGATCGCGACGGCGCGAATCGAGGAACTGATGTTTGAGCTCAAGAAAGAGTATTGCATTGTCATTGTCACCCACAATATGCAGCAGGCGGCGCGGGCCTCGGATGAATGCGGCTTCATGTTGTTGGGCGAGTTGATTGAATTTGCACCGACCGAAAAGATGTTTACCAATCCGGGCGACAAGCGGACTGAGGATTATATCACCGGAAGATTCGGTTAGGGCGGTCAGTCCCCGGGAGTATCGGCCGGCCGGGGTTTCTCAGCGGAAGAAACGATGAAGGTGCTTGGCCAGAAGATCGTACTCAATGTTAACGAAATGGCCCGCTTTTTTCTTGCCCAGGGTTGTTGAATTCAAGGTGTGGGGGATGAGCCCAACGGTGAAACTGCGGCGGGTCAAATCCTGAACCGTCAGGCTGACACCGTCCAATGCGACCGAACCTTTCTTGACCAGGTAGATGAGATTCCGGGGACTGCCCGAGACTTCCATCAATGTGCCGCCGGCGGTCTTCCTGAGCGAGCGTATCCGGCCGGCTTCATCGACATGGCCGGTGACAAAGTGTCCGCCGAGGCGGTCGCCGATGCTGAGCGCCGGTTCAAGATTGACCGTATTGTTGACCTTCAGGCGATCGATGCCGGTCGACTTGATAGTCTCGCGCATGACATCGACTCGAAACGTGCCGGGCCGGGTTTCAACCACGGTCAAACAGGTACCGTTGACCGAGATACTTGCGCCGACCTTGAGCGGGAGCCTGGATTCGATGGTCAAAACCAGATTGCCCCGGACCCGGGCGATCTTTGAAACCGTGCCGATGTCTTCAATTATTCCCGTAAACATATTTGTATAGACAATCCTCTCCCAGCGTTGTAACCGCCGGTTTTGACAACCGCAGCGCGCGGTTGATGTGCAGGCCAAGCTTCTTCCCTTTACCCATGATCTTCGGCGCAACATAGAGCAGCAGTTCGTCGAATAGTTTTTCTTCGAGAAAACTCGCAAAGACCCGCGCCCCTCCTTCGACCATCAGCGAGGTAACGCCCATGCGGCATAGCATCTTGAGCAGAGGTCGCAGCATGATCTTCCGGTTTCGAGTGGGTGCAATGATGACCGAAGCGCCCCGGGTTGCAAGACGTGCCGCCCGTTCTTTGGAGGCGGTGCGGCCGCCGACAACTATCGTGGGCGCACCGGCCCGCAGGACATGGGCGCTCAAGGGGGTCCGCAGGCGTGCGTCGAGGATGATGCGCGTCGGACTCGGTCCGGCCGCCCACCGGTTGGTGAGCCGGGGATTGTCGGCGAGGACCGTATCGACTCCCACCAAGACCGCCCCAACCTGCGCCCGGAGAGCATGCACCATGCGTCTCGAGTCGACCGATGTGATGTAGCGCCGGCGCCCGGAGCCGTTCGGAAAGGCCATGCGGCAGTCGAGGCTGGACGCGATCTTGACGATGACATAGGGCCGGTGTGCCTTGGTGCACTTGATATAAGCACGATTCAGTTCTTCAGCCTGGTTCTTCATTAGGCCGAGGTCGACTTTAACGTGATGCCTTCTTAAAAAAGCGATGCCCCGGCCCGCCACCGCGGGATTAGGATCACGCATCGCCACCACGACCCGCGCCAGACGCGCCCGGACAATGGCCTCGGCGCAGGGCGGGGTGCGGCCGTGGTGGATACAGGGTTCGAGATTGGTGTAGAGCGTTGCCCCTTCGGTCCTGCCGTGAGCGTCAATAAGGGCTATGGTTTCGGCATGGGCTTCGCCGCAGCAGCGGTGAAATCCCCGTCCGATGAGCTTGTTATCCTTGGCCAGTACCGCACCAACCATCGGGTTAGGGCTGGTTCGGCCTACTCCCTTGCGTGCCAGATGGAGCGCTTCGCTCATGAAATAGTCATCGAAGAACCGCTGTGGGTGCATCATTGAATAGTATCTAATTGCCGGCCTTTGTCAAGGCTCAGTGAAAAGAAGCGCCCCTCCTTGAACCGGAGGGGCGCCAGGAACAAGTGACCGTGTCTGAGTCTATCGCAGAACCGTCATCTTTCGAACGATGTTGTGGTTGTCAACGGAATAGTCAACGAAGTAGACGCCGTTCGGCAGACGGCTGGCATCTACTACTAGTTGCTTCATGCCCGGTTCAGTCAGACCCGAGTGGAGCGTCTCAACGAGCCGGCCGCCGGTATCATAGAGCTTCAATGAAATCCATCCGCGCTGCGGCAGTCCGTAGCTGACCTGGATCAGATTTCGTGCCGGCGACCGAACGCGGAGCGTGAACTGAGCGGGGATTTCTTCCCGACTATCCTCGGCGATCCTCACCGGTGTATATCCCCGCCAGTGGGCGAAGATGTTTTCGACCCGGTAGGTGCCGGCGTTGGACCGCAAGGCGAGGACAAAGGGGAGAACTGAGTCGGCGTCCGGGATGCCGGACAGCACCCGGAACTGGAACCGGTCAACATTATTATTTCCTTTCCGATTAGGTCCTTCGAGACTGTCCAGGTCGCCGAAGGTCGCGGTCGAGTCTTCAATGACCACATAGTTGAAGCCGGGACGGACCCGCAAGATCCCGGTGATGCCGGTGGCACGGCGGCCGCCCGCACTCCAGATCGTGTCAACCATCTGCACCCGCTCGCCGGGGTCAGCCCGGCCGTTGTTGTTGCCGTTGCCCCAGTTGTCGATGATCGCGTGGCCGGCGTAGGCCAGGCTCGGGCTTCTGGGCATGGCCTGAAGCGCCCGCCAGCAGTCGATAATACCCCAGCCGTACACGCTATCTTCACCTGGCGTGCCCCGGTCAACCGCAGTATACATCAGGATTTTCTTGGCTGAGTCCGGCGTGATATTGGTATTGTATTGTCTCAGTAAAAGAAAGGCTCCGACCGGATGTGCCTGCGCCATGGAAACTCCACTCATGGTTCCGTAACCACCAGTATTAATGCAAGATCGAATATTAACACCGGGTGCACTCACTTCAGGCTTGCACCAGTAGATACTGGGATAATATGTCGTGCAATCGGTTGGACCGCGACTTGAGAAGCTTGCAATATTTCCCTGATTGTCAACTGCAACCACTGCATAGTTGAGGGTATAGGTAGTGCAGATATTTGCCGGGCTTCTATGAGTCTGACGGGTGGGTCCTTCACTTCCGGCTGAGAAGACGTTCATGCAACCAGCTGCCTCAAGATTGAAAATCTCACGGTTCCATCTGCGATCGCAGTCCTGATAACCTGAAAAACGGGCATCAATACCCCATGCATTCGAACAGGCATCCGGTACATCATAGACCGTGGCGGGATTAGAATCAGGGTCAGCCGCCCAATTATAAGCATCTCGAACATCAGAATCAAAAGCTGGACCAGTCCCTTGATTAAGAGCATTATCAGCGATCCATTGACCGCCAAATGCTACGCCAACTGTATCACCTGGATGACCTCCAACCATAATGCCACAGACATGGGTTCCATGGCCATGTGGGTCAGTTGGATTAGGCGACGTGCCGATTGCATCTTTCCAGGCCTGATTTAGCAAAGCGCCGTTCCGAGCACGCCACCTTGAAAGAAGACAGATATGCTGGAGATAGACGCCGGTATCGAAGGAAAAGGTGAGTCGGCCCAACCCGTTAATACCTCTACGCCACAACGAATCGGCTCGGATCATTGCCAATCCCCACTCATAGGCTTTGGAATGATCCGGGGCCGGTCCTATGTCAACCGGTTTGATCAACTCAACCGGCAGGTCGCGATAGATAATATCGACATCGCGCCGCGCCACAACATTGGCCAGGGTCGATTTCTTGCCGATGAAACCGATTGAGTTGGAAAGCCAGAAGGGACGGATCGACCGGACATTACCCGCAGCCTTTTCCGCATTGAGATGGGCCAGGATGTCTTTCTGACTTACGTCACACTTGTTCATCAGGGCGCTGCAGATGACATAGTGCCTCTCCTGACGGTCCGCATTACGGGCGTTAAGATCGGCATCAAGCGCACTGACATCAACCTGGTCGGCCATGATGACAATCGCGCGCACGTCGGCGTCATCGGGCATGGCTGATAGATACTCCTCAAAGGGCGGCTCAAAATAGCCGGCCGTAAGCAAGGTAATAGCAGAAAGGGTCAGCAGTACAACTATCCTGTTCATCAAGGCCTCCTTTTGGTTACAGCGGCGAATCGCCCAACTGACGCAAATTGTACGGCAATTCTCGATAGTATAACTGGGTCGGCAAGGTTGTCAAGCAAAATCAACCCTTGCAATTCCTGATTTCCCGGCTATCTTTCTCAGGCAAGGAGGAATTCCAAGAATGAAATCGATAATGCTATTGTTACTTGGTTTGTTTGTGATCGGGCCGGCTTCGAATCTTGAGGTATCCGAAAACCCTTGGGACTTCGGTTCGATTCCCAAGATAGCTTATGCCCATCATACCTTCACGATCAAGAACACCGGGACGCAGCCGATCCGGATTCTCAAGATGCGTCGCTTCTGCGGGTGCCTCGTCTATAGCCTGCCCGACACGATCATCTATCCCGGTGCCACGACGCGTCTCAACGTCGGCTATTTCAGTAATATCAAGTCGACCAACGAACAGAATAGAATCTATGTGACCACGGACGATCCGATTACTGAGACTCTCAAGTTTACGATCAAAGCCAAAGTGGGAGCGGATACGACCGGGTACCGGATTGAGCCCAGGAGAATAAAGGTAGCCGATCTCAAGGGCGGCAGTCTGAGAGTTTTCAACGATACCGACACTCTGGCCCGGCTCAAGCTTGTGGAGACAACCAGCGGCATTGAAGTCAAGGCAGAAACAACCGTGATCGGAACCCGGAAGAGCGTCAAGATTGAATACCAGTCCAAGTACCGGGCATTCAATGAAAAACCTTCGATATTGATCCAGCTGAACGACTATCGTATGACAATTCCGATTGATCCTAAGTAACTCCTGGCTGCGAACAAAAAAAGGGCCCCTTGCGGGGCCCTTTGCTTCTTATTCGTGCTATCTCATGAGGACGAGTTTCTTCACCGCGTTGCTGTTGTCGAAGGAAGCGTGGACGAAGTAGATGCCCGCCGCCAGTTTCTTGCCGTCAAGCACCACAGTTCGTGTGCCAGCACTCTGACGGCCGTCGGCCATGGTCAGGACCAAAGCGCCGGTCGAGTTGTAGAGCTTGAGTGAAACCTGGGCCGGACGCGGCAGACCATAGGTGATCTGAGCCGCATCCCGGGTCGGGGAGGCGACATCGAGGACGAAGCTTACCGGCACGTTGCCCGGCTCTTCCTCGACGATCTTCACCGGCGTGTAACCTCGCCAGTGGGCATAGAGGTTGCTAACGCGATATGTGGCGCCGTTGGACCTAAGTTCCAGGACAAACGGGATAATCGATTCCACCGCCGGGATCGTGGACAAAACCCGGAAGGTGAATTGATCAGCGTTGTTGTTGCCCTTGCGATTGGCACCGCCGACACTGTCGCAATCGGTAAAGGTCCCGAGCGAGTCCTCGATGACCGCATAGGTGAAGCCGCTGCGGAGGCGCAGCACACCGGTGATACCAGTTGCCCTGCGTCCGCCGGCGCTCCAGATCGTGTCGATCATCCGGACGCGCTCGCCTGGGTCAGCCCGGCCGTTGTTGTTACCGTTGCCCCAGTTATCGATGATGGCATGACGGTAGTAAGCCAAGCTCGGGCTTCTCGGCATGACGTTGAGGAGTCGGGCCATGTCGATGATGCCCCAGCCGTACACGCTGTCCTCACCAGCCGTACCCTTGTCGCGGCAGGTGTACATCATCAGCTTCTTCAGGGTGTCGCCCTGGATGTTGGTATTGTACTGCCGCATCAACAGGAAGGCACCAGCGACATGCGGACCGGCCATTGAGGTTCCGCTCATCGTGCCATAGCCGCCGGTACGAAGACTGGAACGCACATTGACGCCCGGCGCGCTCACTTCAGGCTTGCACCGGGTTGTGGCGCTGTACATCGTGCAGTCGGTCGGACCACGGCTTGAGAAGTTCGCGATATTCTCGGTATTGTCAACGGCACCGACTGAATAGTTGAGCGTGAACGTCGAGCAGATGTTGGCCGGGCTGCGGTGACTTGCGCGGGTCGGTCCTTCATTGCCAGCCGAGAATTCGACTACACAGCCAGCTGCTTCGAGTCGGTAGATCTCGCCATTCCATCTGCGGTCACAATCCACATAACCGGTGAATCCCGAATTGATGCCCCACGAGTTTTGACAGGCATCGGGTACGTCATAGACCGTGGCCGCGTTTCCGTCCGGATCCGCAGCCCACGTATAGGCATCACGAACGTCTGCGTCGAACGCAGCACCGACGCCTTGGTTGATGGCATTGTCGGCGATCCACTGGCCGCCGAAAGCCATGCCGACTGTATCACCGGGGCTGCCGCCGACCATGGTGCCGGTGCAGTGGGTGCCATGGCCATTGCCATCGCTCGGATAGGTGGTCGTGCCCAGCGCGTCTTTCCAGGCATGGGCCGGTAAAGCGCCGTTGCGACCACGATAACGGCTGAGTAAACAGAGGTGACCGGGGAAAACACCGGTATCAAGACTGAAAGTCAGACGGCCCAGGCCGTCGATGCCTTTGCGCCAGCAGGAGTCGGCCCGAACCATCGCCAGACTCCACTCATAGGCTTTGGAATGATCCGGGGCTGGTCCTATGTAAACCGGCTTGATTAACTCAACCGGCAGGTCGCGATAGATAATGTCGACATCGCGACGCGCAACAACATTGGCCAGGGTCGATTTCTTGCCGATGAAACCGATTGAGTTGGAAAGCCAGAAGGGATGGATTGACCGGACATTACCCTTTGCCTTTTCCGCATTGAGATAAGCCAGGATATCTTTCTGGCTCTCGCTGCACTTGTTCATCAAGGCACTGCAGATGACATAATGCCGCTCCTGACGGTCGGCATTACGGGCGGTAAGGTCGGCATCAAGGATGCCCACGTCAACCTGGTCGGCCATGATGACGATGGCCCGTACTTCGCCGTCGTCCGGTACCGTGCCCAGATACTCCTCAAAGGGCGGCTCAAAATAGCCGGCCACCAGAATACCAACGAATAGAATCGATAACAGAATCGACGCTCTTCTCATTTACAACCTCCTTCAAAAAAAGATCACCAAACCCATTTGCGTCGTTTTGCATGCAAGAACGACCTCATAAGCTTGCTTGTTGTTCGCCTCCACCCCGCGCTTGCGTGCCTAACTATAACTAACAATGATCGATTGTCAAGGGCTAATTCGCGGAGCGCAAAACAAAAAGGAAAAAGGACCCGGGTCGCTTACCGGGTATGTTTGGTCAGCAATCGATTCATGCTGCCGGTTGCATACCCGGCTAAATCAAGCGTGATATATTCAAAACCGAGCCGGCGCAATGAGTTCACAATCACCTGCCGGCACCGAATGATTGCCCCGAAGTCGTCCCGGTTGATTTCAATCCGGGCGACCAGCCCGTGAGCGCGCACGCGAACTTGTTTGAAGCCGAGACGGCCCAGTACGGCTTCGGCCTTGTCGATCCTGGCGACGAGGCGTGTCGTGATTCTCGTGCCGTAGGGGATGCGTGAAGCAAGACAGGCCAGGGCGGGTTTGGACCAGTTCCGCAGTCCGAGTTTGCGCGCGCATTGCCTGATTTCGTCCTTGGTGAACCGGGCCTGGGCAAGAGGGCTCTTGATGCCAAGCTCAACCGCGGCGCGGGAACCGGGCCGGAAATCAGTCCGGTCGGAGAAGTTGGTTGCATCAGCCACAACATAACCTAAAGGACGGGCGATCTTTTTCAAGCGCCCGAAAAGCTCTTTCTTACAGTAATAGCAGCGCATTGGGGGATTGCGGGTGAACTGAGACCGGGATAGCTCATGAGTCTTGATGACCATGTGCTTGACCTTAAACTGCCGGGCCAGTCGACGGGCCGCAGCGGTCTCGGTCTTAGGATACAAGGCCGAGGATGCCGTGACGCAGACCAGCCGCTCATGGAGAATACCCGCGGCCACTTTCATTAGAAAACTGCTGTCGACGCCGCCGGAATAGGCCAGGACCATGCCGCGATACGACTTGATGATGCGCTTCAGTCGCGCAAGCTTTGCCGTCATCTAAGCGTCGAAAAGACCAGGGGCGTTGACGTATCTTTCCCCGGAGTCAGGACAGATGAAAACGATGGTCTTGCCGTCGAATCCACCGCGCCGGGCAAGCTCGATTGCGGCCCAAGCCGCCGCACCGGACGAGGGCCCGGCCAAAATACCTTCTTCGCGGGCCAGGAGCCGGGTTGTCTCCAGGGCGGCCTGGTCGGTTACGGCCACGACTTCGTCGATAAGTTCGCGGGCCAGAAGGGACGGCACGAATCCGGCACCAATGCCAACGATGGCATGAGGCCCGGGTTTGCCGCCGGAGAGTACGGCGGAACTGGCCGGCTCGACCGCGACGATACGAATCCCCGGCTTCTTTTTCTTGAGAAAGCGGGCGCATCCGGTTATGGTTCCGCCGGTTCCCACGGCCGAGACGAGAATGTCGATCGTGCCTTGCGTATCTTTCCAGAGTTCACGGGCCGTGGTCCGCTCGTGGGCGGCCGGGCCGGCGGGGTTTTTGAACTGCTGGGGCATGAAGTACTTAGCCGGGTCACGGCCGGCGATTTCGGTGGCCTGTCGGGCCGCACCGATCATGCCTTCACGCTTTGGTGTCAAGACGACTTCAGCACCCATCGCTTTGAGAAGCTTGACGCGCTCCGTGGTGACCGATTCCGGCATTACCAAGACGAGCCTAAGGCCTTGCCGGGCGCAGAGGCTGGCCAGGCTGATTGCCAGGTTACCGCTCGTCGGTTCAATGATGGCCGTGCCGGCCTTGACCTGGCCGCGTCTTTCCGCATCGGCGATCATCTGCCGGGCAACCCGATCCTTAATGCTGTGGGTGGGGTTGGCCGATTCAAGCTTGGCCAGGACAATGACTTTGGCGTCCCGGGTCAATCGGGTGATCCGGACCAGGGGGGTTTTACCGACCGGTGGTGAAAGACGCTCCTTAAGCATGCCCGTTTCGAGCTCGATCCGAAGTAATTTGACTATGCTGTGAGCTCATCGCGGTATGATAACTGGCAAGCGCCGGGTTGTCAATGCCTATTGCGGGCCATGAACCTTGACAATTGTTCTATTTTGCATAAGATTGAATGAAATGAAACGAACTAAGAATCGGACCTTAGCCACGGTTCGCATCCATGACGAGATCGATGGCCTTTGGGAAAAGATGACCGTCGAGGCGTTCCCGAGCTTGCGGGGCGCCTGGCGGCCGCTCTACGACCTTTTCATCACAAGAAATCGTTTGGTCTTGATCGTGGAAGTGCCCGGTGTTGAGAAGGACGACATGACGATTTCGATATCGCCGCGCGGCGTTCTCGTCCAGGGGCGGCGTAAGGCGGTGAAGTTGATCACCGAGGGGAAGATTTTCTACAACCTGGAAATCCCCTACGGCCGTTTCGAGCGGCGGATACCGTTCCCGATTGAAGTGCAGGTGAACAAGGTCAAGATCAAGGTGGCCAATGGCCTGGTGACGCTCACTTTTCCCCTGATGCCGCGCGACCGGCAACGGATTGTTCCGGTCGAAGAGGCAAAATCATGAAGAATTCTGAGGAAATCGTGATCCCCGAGGTTCTCGGCATAATCCCGATCAAGGGCGGCGTCATTTTTCCCCAGCATTTCACGCCGCTCATCATCCACACCAAGCGGTTGGTTCAGTTGATTGACGATGCGCTGGCCCAGAACAAGATCGTGGGCGCGGTCACGCAGAAGAATCCGGACATCGAAGAACCAAAGCTCCACGAACTCTACACGGTCGGCTGCGTGATCCAGATTTCCAAAATGCTCCGTTTTCCGGATGGGACAATTCGTCTCTTGACCCAGGGTTTGAGACGATTCAAGCTGAACCATTCGGTGCAGACCGAGCCCTATCTCAAGGTCAAGGCGGCGCTGATCGATGACGAGAACAACAAGAAGTCGATGGCGGTCGAAGCCCTGACGCGCAACGTGGTGACGATGTTTCAGCAGTTGGTCACGCTGGCGAGTTACCTGCCCGAAGAGCTTTCCGCCGTGGTCATGAATATCGACGATCCGGGGCGGCTCGCGGATTTCGTCGCCAACTACATTAATTTCGAGTTTCAGGACAAGCAGGTATTGCTCGAGACGTTCGATCCCAAGGAGCGGCTGACCAAGCTGGTGCCGATGCTCTCGCGGGAGATAAGTATTCTGGAACTCGGGGCCAAGATTCGGTCCCAGGTCAAGTCGGAACTGGACAAAGGCCAGCGCGAGTATTATCTGCGCGAGCAGATGAAAGCCATTCAGAAGGAATTGGGTGAGGTTGATGAAAGGGCTCAGGAGGTGGGCGAGCTCAAACAGAAGATAGCGAAAGCCATGATGCCGAAGGAGGTCGAGTCGGTTGCCCTCAAAGAACTTGACCGCCTGGCCAAGATGCCGCCGCAGGCTGCCGAATATACGGTGTCCCGCACCTATCTTGACTGGCTCATCATTCTCCCTTGGTCGGCGACCAGCGATGACAACCTGGACATCAGGCGCGCCAAGCACATCCTGGACGAAGACCACTACAATCTCGAGAAGGTGAAGGAAAGGATCCTCGAATATCTTTCGGTGAAGAAGCTGAAGAAAGACTCCAAGGGGCCGATTCTCTGTTTCGTGGGGCCGCCCGGCGTGGGCAAAACGTCACTCGGCAAATCGATTGCCCGGGCCCTGGGCCGGAAATTCGTCCGGATTTCGCTGGGCGGAGTGCGCGACGAGGCGGAAATCCGAGGGCACCGGCGCACCTATGTCGGCGCGCTGCCCGGGCGCATCATCCAGGGCGTTAAGAATGCGGGCGCGGCCAACCCGGTTTTCATGATTGATGAGGTCGACAAGGTCGGCGTCGACTTTCGGGGCGACCCTTCGTCCGCGCTGCTTGAGGTGCTCGACCCCGAACAGAATCACGCTTTCTCCGATCACTACCTTGAAGTGCCTTTTGACCTTTCTAAAGTGATGTTTATTACGACTGCCAATCTGGTTGACCCGATCATCCCGGCGTTACGGGACCGGATGGAGACAATCGAACTCCCGGGATACATTGAGGAAGAAAAAGTCGAGATTGCCAAACACTATCTAATGCCGCGGCAGATCGCGGAGAACGGTCTGAAATTCGGCGATGTCAAATTCTCGGACCGGGCGGTACGATTTATCATCCGTTCTTATACCAAAGAAGCCGGGGTACGGAATCTGGAGCGGGAAATCGGGGCCATCTGCCGGAAGATCGCCAAACAGTACGCGCAGGGCAACAAGCGCCGGATTGCTGTTTCCGAAAAGAACCTGGCTGATTATCTCGGGCCGCCGCGGTTTTTCTCGGAAGTGGCGGCCCACAAAGGGCAGATCGGCATCGCGACCGGGGTCGCGGTAACCCCCACCGGGGGAGAGATTCTGTTTATCGAATCGCTCAAGATGAAAGGACAGAAGGGATTGATGCTGACCGGTTCGCTGGGTGACGTGATGAAGGAGTCGTGCCAGGCCGCGCTTTCGTACATCAGAGCCCAGGCGGCCAAGTTTGCGATTCCCGACAACTTCTTCGGCGAATACGATATCCATATTCATGTGCCCCAGGGGGCGATACCGAAGGACGGTCCGTCGGCCGGGGTCCCAATTGTCCTGTCGCTGCTGTCCCGGTTGCGGGAGGAAGCGATCGACTCCTCGTTGGCTTCGACCGGCGAGATAACCCTCACCGGCCGGATCTTGCCGGTAGGTGGAATCCGCGACAAGGTCATCGCGGCCAAGCGGGCCGGTATTACGCGGATCATTCTGCCGATCGACAACAAGAAGGATCTGGAGGATATCCCGGCCCACGTACGGAGGGGACTCAAGTTCGAGTTTGCCGGGCGGATCGACGACGTCCTGAGTCTGGCGTTCAACCAGTCCCGAAAATGATCAGCTTGCTCTTGATTCTGGTGGCAAGTCTTGCCGATTCGGTCAACTATCAATACAGTCAGCAGTTGCTCCCGGATTCAAGCCGGGAACTTACGTTCTACCTGATGATACCGATGCCGGCGCTACAGTATATCCTGGTTGAAGACAGCGTGCTCTTTAAGTACGAGGTGCGACTGGTCGTCTACGACAAAAGCAAGAAACAAGCTGGTGGTGACTTCTGGGTTGTGGAGAAGCTATCGGGACGGGAAACCCGCCCGGGCGTGTTTGTCGACACCTTCCGGGTCCGCGTGCCATTCACCGCGACCCGGTTCCGGATGAAGATCCGGGATTTCTTCGGCGAGGAGATCTTCCAGTCCTACGCGGGTTTGGAGCCTCTCGGCGTGGTCAATTCCTTCATTGTCTATCCCTCGCGCCTGGTTGAGAGTGATTCAGTGCGTCTGATGTTCACTATTGTCAGTGACGAGAATCGGCGCCTGGACTCTTTGCGCGTCCGGCTCGACACCGACGCGGCGCGGTTTTCAAGCCGGGCGATTCCCCGGGCCGTGGCGCGGTACTCGGACTCGTTGCGGCTGTATCTTGGCCCGATTGCCTCCGGTGACTATGTGGTGTGTCTTGATGTCTACGCCCAAGGCAGCGTCGTCGAGACGCGCAAAACCGGACTGATGCTGCGGCGATCGTTTTTCGTGGAAGATCGGCTGTATCTTGAAAAGGTTCGGCAGCTGCGCTATATCGCGACCGAAGAGGAGATGGGTCGGCTCAAGAAGCTGCCCGCGGCCGAACGGGAACAGGGCTGGAACGAATTCTGGAAAAAGCAGGACGAAAATCCCAACACCGATGTCAACGAAACGAAGGAAAGCTATTTCGCGCGCATCGACTACGCGCAGGAACACTTTGCCCACGCGGACCGAGGATGGGAAAGCGACCGGGGTATGATCTACGTTAAGTACGGGCCGCCCGACGACATTGAGTATCATTCGTTTGAACTCCACAGCGAGGATTATGAGATATGGTACTACTACCGGCTCAACCGGATGTACACTTTTGTTGACACGCACGGGCAGGGTCGTTTTGTTTTGACGACCAAGGAGGGGAAGCGCATATGATATTGCTGGGGCTTTTTCTGGTCGGAAACAGCATCATTGGTCAGGGCCAAATCAAAATGGACCTTGACCACGTTATCTACCGGACCGACAGCGCGGCCACCAGATTGATCGAGTTCTACTACTCGATTCCGTATGATGAACTGGTCTACGTGAGGCGCGGCGACACCTTGCTGGCCGAATACCGGACTACCCTGAGACTGCGTAGTCTGGACCGCCCGGATTCAGTGATCGACCGCAAGGACAATCAGTTCGTCATTCGCTCCTTTGCCTATGCCTGGACGCATAACCTGCACGTACTCGACAAGATCTCGTTCTTGCTGCCGGCGGGGCGGTACGAGTACGATTTCACGGTTGCCTGCTCAACCAAGACGGCGACGCTGAGCCGGACGATCGGCATCGAATCGGACACGAGCCGGTTCTGTCTCTCCGACATTCTCCTGGCTTTGAATATCGTCCCGGACACGACCAGCAGCAAGTTTACGAAGAATCAACTCCAGGTAATCCCGAACCCGTCGGCGAATTATGAGGTGAAAAACCGCTTTCTGTACGGGTACATCGAGGTGTACGCGTCATCGGGTACGGCCGACTACGCCATCACCTACTATGTCTTCGGGACACGGGGCGATACGGTGAAGGTAATGGAGCGGCAAGAGCCGAAGATATCGACGAGCCAAACCCATGTCTGGGCGATGAATATCGCCACGCTCAAGCCCGGCGATTACACAATCGCGATCAAGGTCCGGGACTTAAGCGGCGGCGACGAAGCCGTATCCCGCAAGCCGTTCCACGTTTTGAAAGAAGGCAAGAGGATTTACCAGCCGGCCGCGGTCGCGGGCGGCAAGTACTACCGGGACATCAAGTATCTTGTCAGCGAGAAGGAATACAAGAGGTTTCTCTCCTATTCACCGGAGGGGCAGGGCAGCTACCTTGCCGCTTTCTGGAAGAAGCACGACTATGATGAGTTTGAACGCCGTATCGACTACGTCGATGAACGCTACACGGTGGCGAACCGGAAAGGCAGCCAGACCGACCGGGGTCGTATTTACATCAAGTATGGTCCACCCGAGGAAATCGTCGCCCACTCTTTTGAGACCGGCTACAAGCCCAATGAGCACTGGAAGTACTATAACCCGAATCTCCATTTGATATTCGTCGACCTGCGCGGGACCGGCGACTACCTGCTAGTTTTCTCATCCGACCCCCGGGAACGCACTGACCCTAGCTGGCAGAAGTACGTCAACCCCGAAGAAGAAGACCGCTGGGATTAGGTAATCGATTGCCGGTAGGAAAGAATCTTCCGGTGATCGGTCAAGTCAAGGTTAAGGGGAGTTATCGAGATGAGCCCGTCGGCGACCGCCTTGAAGTCGGTACCATCCTCCAGTTCATAAGACAGGGTACCGTCGATGACACAGTAAGTTGCCCCTCGGGCGCCTTCCTTCCTGACCACCTCGTCATGATAGATACGTTTGCCCAGACGCGTGACTACGGCGCGAGTCGGTTTGCCCGCCGGGATGTTTATGTTGAGTATCTCGCGTCGTTTCAGCCGGGCGGCGTGCTTCTTGAGGAAATCCTCAATCCATTGAGCGGCCGGCAGATAATCGTTGAAGTCAAAGCTAGCGAGGGAGACGGCCAGGGAGGGGATGCCAAGCAGGGCACCCTGGATCGCAGCGGCAACGGTTCCAGAATAGAAGACATCATCCCCCATGTTGGGACCGTGATTGATACCCGATACGATCAAGTCTGGGGCGGCGGGCAACAGGTGGTGATGGGCGAGGAGCACGCAGTCGGTTGGCGTACCGCGGATGGCATAGAAGCCGGGCTTGACCTGGCGCACCTTGATTGGTTTGCGCAGGGTCAGCGAATGGCTGGAACCACTCTGCTCGGTCTGGGGTGCACACACGCAGACTTCATGCGTTTTTTTGAGGAGCGAGTAGAGGGTAACAAGCCCGTCGGCCTTGTGCCCGTCGTCGTTGGTGAGAAGAATGAGCGCCGTGCTACCTCCAGAGATGCTTCAGGGCCATGAGGGTGAAGCGGAGCGTATCGACCAGCGGATGGATGTAGCTCTTGCCGCCCGTGTACACCGTGGTAATCGGTATTGAGTCGATCACAAACCCGAGCCACCCGGCCTGGATGATGAGCTCGGATTCGGCCTCGTAACGCACGGTCCGGGTCCTCACCTTGGCGAGCATTCGTGTTGCCAGCAGGCGAAAACCGCACTGGCTATCCGGCACGCGCCGGTTGATCTGGAGCGAAACGACCAACGAGGTGATCTCGTTGGTGAGCCATCGAATGAAGGGCATACCCTTGGTTTCGTTCATGCGATTGCCGAGCAAGAGGTCCGGGTGATGCTGGGCGTAGCAGCACAGGAAATTGAATATCTCGCGGCCGAGATGCTGGTTGTCTGCATCCAGTGTGACCACCGCTTCAAGCTGGTCCCGGATGGCCTGCCGGTAGCCGGTTTCGAGGGCCGCGCCTTTACCCAGATTCTCTTCATGCTGCAGAACGGTTACGCCGAAGCCTTTGGCGACCGCATAGGTTTCGTCCGACGAACCGTCGTCGACAACGATGATGTTGCTTTTGGGGAAGCCGAGCTCGTCAAGTGATTCAATCACCGCGCCGACGGTCCGGCCCGCCTGGTAGGCAGGAACAATGACACCGATATGGTTCAGACGCAGAACTTTGCTGTTGATCATAATTCTTGGTTCATGTTTTCAGCTGCACGCGGTAAGCTAGGCAAATACTAAATCCCAATATCGAAATCCGAAACAAATGCCAATTAACAAAATTTCGAATTCTCCAAACAACGGATACACAACTCAACACTCATGAAGAATTGAAATCTGGATATCGTCCAGCACTCAGATATTCAGGTTTTGAATTTAGATCTTATCGCAATTGGAAAACCCAACCGGCTACTCTTGCAAAAACCTCGGTCCTTTACTACGAAAAGATATCAGCTGCTCCTGGATGAGGACAATCGGGGCGATCCGATTTGAACGGACGACCCCCAGCACCCCAAGCTGGTGCGCTAGCCACCTGCGCCACGCCCCGATGGAGAATTATATCGGGAAACCATCTCCTGTCAATGGTTCGTATGGGCCTTCCTGCCATGATTCCACGTCCGCTTGGCAAGCAGGATGGAATGTTCGGGCATCTACCTGCTACCTTGCCACAGGGACGGGTCGCCTAGATTGTCCGGGATCGGGACGGCCCTTCATATCGGTAACGAAGTGTGTTAACGCTTGCAGAAAACTATTGACAACCGGCGTCCTCTGCTTATAATGTCTCCGAAAGGGACAGAAATGAATTTCGTGCGAGGGTACTCAATTCTGCGCAGAAGACTGAGGTGCGGTGACACATTCCGTACGTCGGCTTCTCGTCGTAGACAAGACAAGACAAGACAAGACTTCCTTATCTCCTAGAAGCTTTTCTGCATTCGCTGCTCGGGATAAGCATACGCTTTCGGCTTCACCCGCCGCGTTCCTCCTTGTTGTCCAACGCTCAAAGGATATCAACAATCCCAACGCTCCAGCCCTTTCTTTCATCCGTCATTGCGAGGAATCCGCCGCAGGCGGAGACGCGGCAATCCCATCTGTCTCATCCATTGCTCATTGTGGGAGCGACATCCTTGTCGCGATGCAGCATCGTGCTTCGTCCCAGCGAGCACCGTGCACGTTCGTCATTCATCCATCGTGCCCTACAGGGCAGGGGGTGTGAAATGACTTGAGACCTTCGTTTCACCGATTGAAGGTACAGGTCAGGCCTGGCTTGCCTGACCTAATGGAATAATCATTGGCAGGAAGTCCAGAGAAAGTATAAGACAAGGAGGAAACGATGAAAAAGTATCTAAGAACAAAGGCTAAAGATGTAGCCCTTTTACCAGGGTTGTTGAGTTTGATTATCTTCGCTTCAGTCGGTCTCGCCCAGCAGCAGGAACTATGGGTATATAAGCACAAGGGTGAAGGCGACAGAAACATAGCCTGTGCACATGCCATCGTCTATGGCAGTGACGGAAACACATACATTGCAGGCAAGAGCCGCAAGGCGAGTCTAACGCAATACTACTTCACGGTAATCAGCCTAAATCCTGATAGTTCGCTGCGATGGGAGTATTACTGCGACCAAGAGCATCCGTTCCAAGCCTATGACGAGGCATTCTCGCTTGTGCACACAGGCGACACCTTGGTCTATGCGGTAGGTCGTTTACTCAGGGCATCCGGGTATTGGGACTTCACATTCGTCTGTCTCGATAGCCGGACAGGACAACAGGTCTGGAAACGGTTCTTTGGCGGACTCGGCGACGACGCCGAAGGCTTTGCGGTCACGTGTGACGAGGACGGCAACGCATACGCGTGTGGCTATCTGTATCCGGGTGCCACCAGTCTATTCTATGTTGTCAGCCTAACGCCTGAAGGGGATACCCGCTGGACATACGATACAACCGGAAACGCCGTGGGCGTGGGTGAGAACAGAGCTCTGTCCATGGTGTATGGGCCTGGCAACTACCTCTACGTGGCGGGCTATCTGACCAACCGGAATTCCCCAAACCGGGATCAACCCGACGCCGTTGTCATCGCTCTCCACACGGAGGAGAGTGTGCCTCAACGCAGACGGTGGACATATGTATACAACTACGCGAACTTGCAGGATTCTGCCACCTCCATTGCGAAAGGGTCAGACGGCCACCTCTACGTCGCCGGCGGCTCCAACGCCAACTTCATTTCAACCTATTGGGACATTTTCGTCGCGGCGCTTGATTCTGCAACCGGCAGTCTGCTGTGGCCACAGGTGTTCAGATGGAACGGAACTGGTCCTTCCGGCCACGGTGACATCGCCTCACGCATTGTGTACGGCAGTGACGACAATCTGTATCTATGCGGCAGATCGGACACCACTTGGTGGGACAGCACTCCAAGGCACTCTGATTACTATGTCATGAGCATCGTCAAGGACAACCCGGTGACGCCCCGCTGGTGTTTCAGGTACGGCCCGATCAACAAGAAAAACGATTACGCTCAATCCATTGTCTATGGACTCGACGATAACATCTATACGGCAGGACAGACCGCGTACACCGACGGCGATGAGCTGTACACCGTCGTAAGTCTTGACAAAGACGATGGCGGCTCACGATTCACGTATTTGTATCCGCAGCCCAACCCCAACACGAGTTTCCAGCACTGGGCTTCCGATATCGTGTACGGTGTGGACGGCTGCGTCTACAGTTGTGGGGCCACTTACTTCCGTGCGCTCGACCCCAGTTGCTCCCTGACCGTTGTCAAAATCGGGACACCCAACCTGCTCGCCAACGGCAACACATACCCGAGCCAGGCAAGACATCTCGTAAAAGACCCTTTCAGCTCGAATCTCCACGCCGTCTTCCAGCGGGACAACAACATCTACTACCGGATATCGACTGATGCCGGCACGACCTGGGGCGGCGCTCAGTACTTAGGGCACGGGACATCTCCCTCAATCTGTCTCGCCCAATCGCCGTTCTTCGCGAAGATCCCATGTGTCGTGTACTGCGACGTCGATACTCTCAACCGGTTCCACTATCACTGGCAAGGGTTTTCAGGGTGGGAACACGCCATCTTGCCCGTACCCGGGGCGAATCCATGTACACCATCAGCGGTTGCCGCCGGCGACACGGTCTTCATCGGCTATGAAATGCGTTGGGAATATGGTGAGCAAGAAGTGCCCTGCATCATGGTCAAAAGGCTCCATTATAGCACACCCGCAAGTCAGATTGACACGGTCATTGCCGGCACCGACGTCGGGACACCGGAGATGCCATGCTTGAGCGTTGACGACAACTTCACGGTTCACGCGGTCTGGCGTCACAACGGAGATGGCGGCGACGATATCGCCTACAGCTACCGGAAAC
>CAYGYG010000020.1:0-33989 GCA_964354155.1 uncultured bacterium
AACCTTAACATTTTCCCTTGGGAAAATATTAACATATTGACTTAGTAATAACAGCTGCTTATCAACGCGGAATCTGGATGAGAAGATCGATGGGGCGTTTTCAAGGTTTGAGCTAGTGCCCACATCATAATTTACCGAGGCCGGTACGTGTTGTCCCCAGGAAACCGGTTGATTTCAGTTGATTTCTCTTTGCTCCCGGGTATCATTGTCACCGTTCGTCTATTCGACTATTCCAGAATAATCGAATGGTCAAATTGCTGTTGAAAGGGGGGATTGGTCATAGCGGGGGCAATGGTTTCGGAGCGCAGCCTTGACAGGGTGGAAAAACAGATTAGACTGGCATGATGCCGGATTGGCTATCTTCTGTCTTCAGCTGGCTTTCGGGCCGGAGCCCGCTGCTTATCTACGGTTTCCTCTTTTTTAACGCTGCATTGGAAAGCCTCTTCCCGCCATATCCCAGCGATGGAATCGTTCTGGTCATTGCCTTTGCCGCGGCCCGCGGCAGGTACAGCCCATACCTGGTGTATGTCTTCACGGTATTGGGAAGCTTCCTCGGGGTCATGGTTGTCTATTGGCTGGGCCTTAAGAAGGGCCGCCGCCTGGTTCTGCTGACCCGCATTTTCACGAGCCGGCATATCGAACAGACCGAACAGGTCTTCAGCCGCTACGGCGACGCAATCGTTCTGTTGAACCGTTTTCTGCCGGGACTGCGCGCACCGATCTGTTTTGTCGCCGGCCTGTCGCGCATGAGAACTGATAAGATGGCCGTCTACAGCCTTGTCAGTATCGCGGTCTGGAACGCAATCCTCATCCCGGTGGGTTTCGCGGTGGGTTCGAACTGGGCACGGGCCAATCAGTTTCTCAGGCACTACAACATCGCCGCCTGGCTGGTGATTCTTGTGCCAATCGTCGTTGTCATTGGAATCTACCTGTTGAGAAAGTTTGTTCTTGCTCACAAATAAGATATGAGCTATTATTAATCTGGAGGGATACCTGGAAAAGTACATGAGAATCAAGGACTGGCCGCAGGAAGAGCGGCCAAGGGAGAAACTGGCCAAGCATGGCACTTACTATCTATCGGATGCGGAATTGCTGGCAGTGATTATCGGCAAGGGTATCAAGAATAAAAACGCGATGGATCTGGCCAAAGAGATCCTCAACAAGTTCGGCAGTCTTAAGGGGATTACCCAGCGCTCGGTTACCGAGCTGACCGAAATGAAGGGACTGGGGGAGAGCAAGGCGGTTGCAGTACTGGCGGCGCTTGAGGCCGGCCGCCGGTCGGTTGTGAAACGCGACCAGCCGCGCCAGGTCTTCAAAGAGCCAACCGACGTCTATGACCACTATTTTCCATTGATTGGTCATCTGAAATACGAACTCTTCAAAGTCGCGCTGGTCGACGGGCGTAACCGGCTGCTCAAAGATTCAACCGTGTCCAAGGGCCTGCTCGATGCGTCTCTGGTTCACCCGCGCGAGGTCTTCGCCTTGGCCCTGGCCGAGCGGGCCAGTTCCATTTTCTTAGTTCACAACCATCCCAGCGGCAGTCCCAAACCGTCCGAAGATGATCTGAAAGTGACCGAGCGTCTGTCGCAGGCCGGCGAAATAATGGGGGTTAAGATACTGGATCATATCATTGTCGCCGAAGAAGGTTTCTATAGCTTCGCGGAAAAGAGGTTGCTATGAGATTCGTTCGATTCATTAGCTTGGGCGTTCTGTTGGCCTTGCTGGTGATCGCATATGGCGGCTGCGCGTGCTGTTGTTGCCTTGGCGGTGGGACGAGCGGTGGACGTCGCCTGGAGTACGGCATGGCTTCATACTACGGCAAGGACTTCCACGGCCGCAAGACGGCCAGCGGCGAGACCTTCAACATGTATGACATGACCGCGGCTCACAAAAAGCTTCCGTTCGGCACCAAAGTCCGGGTGACGAATCTTAAGAACGGGCAGTCAGTCGTGGTGCGTATCAATGACCGTGGTCCTTTTGTCCACGGGCGGATTATCGATTTGTCCTACGCCGCGGCGAAGGAGATAGGATTGGTCGAGATGGGGGTAACGAAGGTGAGGGTGGAGGTTTTGAACTAATACAAACGCATTAGCCGAATTGTTATTCTGAAGAGCGAGATTCCTCGCTTACGCTCGGAACCGTCTCCACAATCTCAAATCCCCCTATGTCCCCCTTTACGAAAGGGGGAAGTAAAGGGGGATTGCCGCGCGCTCCGCCAGACAGAGTGGCGGATTCGCTCGCAATGACAGTGTCATGAGACTTAGTGCGTCTGCATTAGTCCCGCTCTAACACCTGCTCCAGTTCGGCTTCGATATTCAGATTGTATCCTTCATCCCAATAGACAAGTTTTCCATTATTGAAGAGCAGGGTGCTGGGCATGGACTCAATCCGCAGTCCTGCCTTCAGTCGGCCCGGTTCAGCCGAGAGCATTTCCAGCTTGGGCGCCAGACTATGGTCAAAGCGGGCAAGAGTGTCAATGAATACGGCATAAACCTGCAGTTCGTTCTTGTCGGCAAGCGACACGATCTGACTCAGCATCCGCTTGGGCGGCTCGGTCTGCCAATCGAAGATGTAAAGGAGAACTGCCCGCTTCGCGACCAGATCCGCCAGCTTGAGGTTTTTGCCGTCAGAATCCTTCAAGACCAGCCGGGGTATTGAGTCGAGTTTTCTGATTAGAAGCTCTTCTTGCCCGCGCTCATTGACCGGTATGTCGAGATTAACTGTCTTGGTCACAACCGTACCTGAGTCAATGTGAACTGGTATGATCTGAAAGCGCACATCACCCCGCTTGGTGCGAACCCCGGCTTCCAGCAAGTATTCGCCGTCACCTAAGATCAGGGAATCAGCATCGTCAGAATACTCGATCAGATCATCGATTGGAAGAAAAGCTCCATCGTTGAGTTTGGCAATACAGAAATGTTCAAAGTTATCAACAATTACGCCCTTGCGAATGAAGTTTAACTTCAACGTCCCCCAGGCTGAATACGAAGGCGTTACGATCTCGTTTCTTCTCGCGGATCTTGCAAGAACAACGGTCAGGTTGTCCGGCCTGTCTTTTTCGACAAAGCGGAAATCGCCCAGGGCTTCGGGGTGAAACGGGTAGGCTGGCTCCCAATTCGCGCCGTCATAGAACTCGACCCAGGACAAGCCGCCCTTTTCGCTTCCGAGAACGGCGCAACGGACAAACCGGGTCGGGATACCGACAGACCTCAAGGCCGCGGCTAGAAGGACGCCGGCTTGATCATTGGTGCCGCTTCTTGATCGGACCAAATGGAGCGGAGATGGTTCGGGGCCGAATAGGTCTTTTTTATCTCTCATATCAAACTTGGCGGCAACGTCGCGGTTGATCTTCAGCGCGGTCTTCAAAATCTGTTTTGACCTATACCTGCCGAAAAAAGCGTAGAACTCCTTGCGCCAGGGCAGGATGGCTTCTTCATGGAAACGGTAGGGGAGGACATATTCGCGAAAGAACGAATCGGGCAGGCCCCAGGCTTGGTACGCAAGATGGGCGTACTTGACATTGTCGAGCAGTATCTCTTTTTTCATCTCGAGCCGGTCCAGATGGTCCATCTTGATAATGAGCCAGATCACGTCTTCCTTATGATCGTGCGGGGCCTCGGCGATCGCTGAGTCAAGCGCCACACGATTGTTGCCGGCATCTTCGAGAGCTTGACCCAGTTCGCGCGAGTACTCGGTACTCACCTGTGCAAAAACTACGAACGCAAGTAGCAATAGGTTCATTGGTACCTAAGCCAGTTGGTTTGCCGGGTAACGGGCGAGTCAGTTGCCGTCAGCTTGTAGGTGTGCTTCCCGTCTTTAGATAAAACGACTTTGCCGAAATACTTGCTATTACCAGCGGCGAAGGAGACAAAGTACTCACCCTGGTTGATGGTTAGGGCAACGCGCCCGTCCTGACCGGTGACCAGGCGGGCGATCGGGCGCAGGCCGCCGAAGTTGAAGACGTAGACGTGGACCGGGGTCTGCGTAAGTGGCTCTGATGTTGCGTTCTGGGCCAGCACCTCAAGCGTGCACGGGTTCGTGACGTATTGCGCGGTAACATTGACAATGGCGGCATTACTCTCGCGGCGGTAGATCTCTTCTGACTGCAATCCCGATCCGAAGCACGAGGCATACACGAGCGCGGCCTTCTTAACCGTATTGGAGAACCACGCCTGATTGAGAGTCGGGGCCGGTTCGCACGCACCGAGATACGACCAGCGCGCCCCGTCCCAGATTTCAACCCAGGCATGGTTGTTGTCCATCATCGGCCAGTACGGGGTCCAGACCTGACGCGCCGCGATTCCCACCGAGCGGGCCGCGGCCACATAGAATATCATCATCTCTTCGCAGCGGCCGTATCCCGATTTGAGCGTCTCGAACGGTCCCTGGTCCCGGCGCTGGGTCGCTTTGAATTTGATCCGTTCACCGCACCAGCGGTTGACTTCAAGGGCCGCAGCCGGGGCATTGCCGGCATCTTTCACCCGGGGTGCGAGGCTGTCGTAGAAGAACTTACGCCACCTTTCGACCGGCTCCTGGGACATCCGATAGGGGAGGACGAAATGGAGGAAGGCATCCTCGGGCAGGTCGCGGGTCCAGGCGAATTCCCGGCGCGCTCGATAGGCATACCGGACGTGTTCGGTGAAAGTCGCTGCGTCCATCTCGACCAGATCGACGGTCGGCATGTTAGCGATCAAGAAGGCGGCTCCGACCCGTTCTTGTATCGTCAGTTCCTGCAGTGCCGAATGCAGCATCGACCCGTTTGGCCCTGCTCGGTTCAGGTTTGAATCGACCCGCGCTCGGTACTGGTCCGGCACCGGATTGGCTGCAATCAGCGCCGTGAGAATGGGCAACAGTAACTGGCCAAACATTGCCCATCATAGCAGAGCCGGGTGATAAGTCAACCGGAAAACTACGAACGGGTCAGATGCAAGACCCGACCCTACATGGAATGGTGGATCAGGATATCAGACGATCAGTGGGTAGGATAGCAGGGTATCAGCGTAGCAGTGAATCATCAGGGATGCCACACGTCACAGCTTATGGCTAAGCCCATCTGGCAAATCGCCTTGTGGCCGTGGCTCGTAACAGTCATCTGGTCTTCTGATATGCCGATCTTCTGCCAACTGATGTCCTGATGCTCGGATACGCACGCGTACCGGCCCCGTTTTCTCGTTGACAAAGAGGGAATTCTTTGTATACTTTGCAGCCTATGGATCGAGAGACGCGAAAGATGTTCGATGCCGGTCTGCAGCTATATGAGAAGGGGCGGGTTAAGGAGTCTCTGGTCGAACTGACCAAAGTCGCGAGGCTCTATCCGGACTACGCCGATGTGCACAATGCGCTCGGCTTGGTGTATGCGATGCTTGGAGATTACGAGAAAGCCTCGGATTCGTACAAGAAGGCGGTGGAGTTGAACCCCAACTACATCGAAGCCTTTGTCAACCTGGCCATCGTCTACAACGAGCAGTGCAAGTTCGAAGAGGCGATCAAGTCCTTTGAAACCGCGGCGCGTCTGGAAACTAAGGACCGCGGGTTTTCGCCGCAGCTGCGGGCTAAACTGGCCAACACCTATGCCTCTTTAGGCGATACCTACACCGAGTTGGGCGATTATAAGAAGGCACGCGATGAATACGAAAGGGCGGTCGAGGTCAGCCCGAACTATCTGGATATCAAACTGAAGCTCGCCCGGACCAACATCAACCTGCACGACTACAAGCGTGCCGAAGATGTCTTGCGCGACGTACTCAAGCGGAACGCGAACTACGCGGAGGCGAAGGTAAGCCTGGGGTTATGTCTTTACAAGCGCAACAAAATTGTCGAAGCAACCGCCCTCTGGGAAGAAGTCCTTAAGAAGGACCCGGACAACACAAAGGCAAAAGCCTATCTGAACATGCTCAAGCGGTAAGGGTATGATATGGAAGACTACCGTCGGACCCTGAATCTCCTCAACACACCATTCCCGATGAAGGCCGATCTGCCCCGGCGGGAGCCGGAAATGCTTGCCTTCTGGGAGAGAATCGGGCTTTACCCGAAGTTCCTGGAGCGGAACCGGGGCCGGCCGACATTCATTTTGCATGATGGTCCGCCGTATTCCAACGGGCACATTCATCTGGGCACGGCCCTCAACAAAGTATTGAAAGACATCGTGGTCAAGTTCAAAGGGATGACCGGATGGATGGCGCCGATGGTTCCCGGCTGGGACAACCACGGCATGCCGATCGAGAACGAGATCATACGTGAGTTCCGTGAGAAAAAGACCCCGCTGGAGCGGTTTGCGGTACGAAAGCGGTGCCGGGAGTTCGCGGCCGAATGGGTCGGCGTTCAGCGGAGCGAGTTCAAACGACTGGGCGTGATCGGTGAGTGGGAGAACCCGTATTTGACGATGTCGACCGAATACGAGAGCAAGATTCTGGAAACCTTTGCCGAACTGGTCGACCGCGGATATGTCTACCGCAGTCCCCGACCGGTGCACTGGTGCATAACCTGCCGCACGTCGCTGGCCAACATCGAGATAGAGTATAAGGACAAGACTTCCCATTCGCTATGGATCCGATTTCCGCTGGTCGACGACCCGCGCGGCCTGTTTAGCAGTCTGCCCAAGGACCGGGTATTCGCCATGGTCTGGACTACGACGCCGTGGACGATTCCGGCCAACCTCGCGATCACTGCCCATCCGGGTTTCACCTATGTTGTCATCAAGGAGGGGAACGATTACTATTTGCTCGCCCAGGGCCTGCTGGATGCAGTCCGATCCGAACTCGGGCTGGCTGAAGCCAAGGTGATCCGGCAGTTGACCGGGAAGGACCTTGACGGGCTGGTTTTCCGCCATCCGATCTTTGACCGGGCTTCGAGGGTACTCCTGGGCAGTTTCGTGACCGGCGACACGGGAACCGGCCTGGTCCACACGGCGCCGGGTCACGGGCTTGATGATTTCGAAATCGGGCGGCAGTACAAGCTGCCGGTATTGTGTCCGGTCAACGAGTCCGGGTACTTCACCGACGAAGCCGGTGAGTTTGCCGGCCTCAGTTTGGAGGCGGGGGACAAAGCCGTTATGGATGCGCTGAAGCGAGAGGGCAATCTTCTCAAGCGGGCGACGATCAAGCATTCATATCCCTTCTGCTGGCGGTGCCGGAACCCGCTCGTTTTCCGCACGACTTTGCAGTGGTACATGAATATTGATCACGAAGGGCACCGGGACAAGGAGCTCGAGGTGATCGATAAGTTGAGATGGTACCCGGGCCGTTCTTTGGACCGGATCCGGGGTTTCATTACGACCCAGCCTGATTGGTGCCTGTCGCGCCAGCGTTTCTGGGGTGTTGGCATTCCTGCTTTCTACTGCAAGGAATGCGGCGAGGCATTGCTGTCGGGTGACATTGCCCGGCGGGTCGCACAAATGGTCAAAGAGCATCATGCCGACGTATGGTACGACGATGATAAGATGTCGGCTTTGACGCGCGGCCTCAAATGCCCCAAGTGCGGCCGGACCGATTTGGTGCGCGAGAAAGACATTCTCGACGTCTGGTTCGACTCGGCGTGTTCCAATCTTGTCGTCCTTGAGGGGCGTCCTGACCATCACTGGCCGGCCGACCTCTATCTTGAGGGTTCGGACCAGCACCGGGGCTGGTTCAGCCTGTCAATGACCGTGGCGATGGGCGCGCGCCGGGCGCCGCCTTACCGAGGGGTCGTCACCCACGGATTCGTCGTCGATAAGAACGGGCTGGCGATGCACAAGAGCCTGGGAAATTTCATCGCGCCTTCGGAAGTCACGGACAAATTCGGTGCCGACGTGCTGCGGCTCTGGGCGGTCTCTTCCGAATACTATGATGACGTTCGCGTGGGCGATGAGATCATGGACCGGGTCGTGGAAGCCTATCGCAAGATGAGAAACACGTTGAGGTTTCTGCTCATCAACACATCGGATTTCGACTACGCCCGGGACCGGGTACTCGACGAGGAAACGAGATTCGTCGACCGGTATATCCGCAGCCGTCTCCAGCGAACCATCGCGCAGGTCCGCACGTACTATGAGAACTACGAATTCCACAAGGTATATCATTTGCTCTATAACTTCTGCGTTGTCGAGTTGTCCTCGATGTACTTTGATATCCTGAAAGACCGGTTATATACCTGGCCGGGCAAGTCTTCAGGAAGGCGCGCGGCCCAGACGGTGCTGGCGGAACTGCTGGAGGCGCTGGTCATGATGCTGGCGCCGATCCTGAGTTTCACCGCCGAAGAAGCTTATCAGCTCATGCCCGGACGCACGCAAGAGAGCGTTTTCCTTGATGACATCCCGTCCGCCCGGGCCGAGCGTCAGGATGACGCCCTAGAAACAGAGATCGGGGTGCTAATCGGTGTTCGGGAACTGGTTCTACGGCGGTTGGAGGTTGAACGTCAAGCCAAGACAATCGGCTCAGGGCTCGAGGCGAAAGTGCTGGTGGTCGCTGAAAACCAGAACACGAGAGACGTAATCGCCAAGTATTTGAACGAATTGCCGGCTTTCTTCATTGTATCGCAGGTTGAGGTCACCAGCCGTGACAAACTTGGCCCGGCGGCAATATTCGATGACAAACTCGGACTGGGGGTTGACTATCGCACGGCACTGGGGAGTAAATGCCGTCGTTGTTGGATATACTCACCGGATGTGGGGCACACCAAGGAGCATCCGGAATTATGTGGCAAATGCGTGAGTGCTTTGGAGGTGTGATGAAGAAACTGGACACCAAGAGTTTCGAAAAGCTGTTGCTGCAGGAGAGGGAGAGGATCGTCAAGGAACTGGGACATTCGGTGAATATCATCTCGCGACCCCAGGCTGAGATGTCGGGCGACCTTTCTTCGTATTCAACGCACATGGCCGATCAGGGTTCGGATACCCAGCAGAGGGAGATTGCCTCCCAATTGATGTCTTCCGAACAGAAGCTGCTTTATGAGATTGAGCGCGCCCTGAAGAAGGTCGCCAAGAAGACGTTCGGTCAATGCGAGAAATGCAGCAAGAAGATCGAGCGGAAACGGCTGCAACTCGTCCCGTATGCTCGCTGCTGTATCACGTGCCAGAAAGGAACCGAGAATAAGAAATAGGTTTTTCCCCTTCGTCGTCGGTGCGGCGGTACTGCTGAGCGATCAGGTCAGCAAGTGGTTGATCGTGGCTTGCCTCAAACCCTACGAGGTATTGCCCGTGGTGGGATCCCTCCTTCAGTTCAGACTGCGCTATAATCCGTATGGTGTCTTGAGTGTTAGCTTTGGGGCGGACTATATTTATTACATCGTCAATGCAATCGGCATTCTAGCATTGATCTATTTCATGTTGAAGGTGGCGGTACGGCGCTTTGACCGGATGGTGCTGGGGGCGATTCTGGGCGGCGCGCTGGGCAACACGCTGGACCGGGTGCGGATTGACAAGGTCATCGATTTCATTGACATGGGAATCGGTAATGCGCGCTGGCCTACGTACAACCTGGCGGATGCAGCGCTGACCGTCGGGATCGTGTTGATTGTCGGCGGCGAGCTTTTCGGGCGCGGTAAGGGTCGTAAGGATGCACCGGCGGTGCCATGATTGACGTGCGGAGGCTCCGGGATAACCCCGAACTGTTCAAAGATGTCGTCCGGCGTCGCCGCGAGAGCGTCGACATTGAGGAGATTTTGAGGCTGGATGAACAGCGGCGCAAGAGGATATTCGAGGTCGAGAATCTGAAGCAGGAGAAGAACCTGCTGTCCGAGGAAATCGGCCGGCTCAAGAAAGAGAAGCAGGGCGCCGACGAAATCATCGCCCGGTCCAAGGCCCTGATCGGCCGGATCAGCCTTCTGGAAACCGAAGTCAAAGAGATCGCGGAGCAGTTCGACCGTCTGATGCTCTGGGTTCCCAACCTCCCGGACGCCTCGGTGCCCGACAAAGATGAAATCGTGAAAGAATGGGGCGAGGTCGGTAGCCTTGATTTTGAGCCGCTGGCGCACTGGGACCTGGGTGAGGCGCTCGGTTTGATTGATTTGAAAGCGGCCGCCAAGCTGGCTGGCTCGCGCTTTGTTCTCTTCAAAGGGCGCGGCGCCCAGCTGGAAAGAGCCCTGGTTAGCTTCTGCCTCGATGTTCACACCAAGGAACACGGGTATCAGGAAATCAGCCCGCCGGTGCTTGCCAATCTTGACTGTTTCGTCGGTGCCGCCCAGTTTCCGAAACTGGTTGACGAGATGTATCAGTGCAAGGACGATCCGCTCTATCTGATACCGACGGCTGAAGTGCCGCTCATCAACCTGCACCGGGACGAAACCCTGGCCGAGGATGCCCTGCCCCTTCGCTACGCGGCCTACACGACCTGCTTCCGGCGTGAGGCCGGGTCCTACGGGAAGGATGTGCGGGGCATGGTCCGAATTCACCAGTTCGACAAGGTTGAGCTGGTCAAGTTTACTTCCCCCGAGCGGTCCTACGAGGAAATGGAAAAGATGGTTTCTGACGTTGAGGTGATTCTGCAGCGGCTGGGGCTGCCTTACAAGGTCAAACTTCTGTCGGCCGGGGAGATGGGTTTTCAGTCGGCCAAGACCTACGATTTCGACGTTTGGGCCGCGGGACAGAAGCGTTGGTTAGAAGTTTCGTCGGTCTCGAATTGCGAAGCGTTTCAGGCGCGCCGGGCGAACATCCGACTCCGCCTCAAGAACGGTGAACTCGGCTATCCCCACATCCTCAACGGTTCGGGCGTGGCCTTGCCGCGCGTTTTCATCGCTCTTGTCGAAAACAACCAGACCCGGGACGGCCGTGTGAAGATACCGGAGTGCCTCAGACCCTATCTGGACGGACGGGAGTACATCAACGATTGACCGCCGGGGGCGACCCCACGGTCATGCACCGGTACTTACCCAGGAAACCTGATTATGCGCCGAGAAACCGGTACGGTCATCGAAGTTGACGGGCCCGGCGCCCGGGTCAAGGTTGTACCCAGCGGTGCCTGTTCAAGCTGTGAAGCCAAAACACTGTGCATGGGCGGCGACAGAGGGGAGAAGGTTATAGAGGCCCGTAACGAAATCGGGGCAGGGGTCGGTGATACGGTTGTGGTGACGATCAAGTCCAGTCACGCCGTGATTGCGATGCTTGCGCTATTTGGTTTGCCGATTGTCTTGGGATTTGCGGGCACGCTGGTCGGCATTCAGTTCAACAACAACACGGTATCGGCGGTGTTGGGCCTGGGTGGGGTAGCCGTCGGTCTGGGCGCAGCCAAGGTGGTTGACCGGTACTGGGCAGGCCGGAAAAGGATCATGCCGGACATCACCGAAGTCAGACGGTGAGCGTCAACTCGTTGACAGCTTCATTGATTCTGAATATACTCGTGCCGTGAACCACGCGGCAAGGCTTCGTGACCTCCTCCTGGTTTTCCTCAAAGTCGGCACCCTTGGCTTCGGCGGGGGGCCGGCGATGCTGGCGCTGTTGCGTCGTGAAGTAGTCGAGAAGCGCGGGTGGATTTCCGATGATGAGCTTTCGGTGGCGGTGGGCATGGGCCAGATGCTGCCGGGTCCGTTCATCCCGAACTACGTTGAGTACATTGCGTACCGCTTGCACCGGCTGAAAGGTGCCATCCTGGGTGTCGCGGTTTTTCTGGCGCCCTCGGTGTTGCTGGTCATGGTCATCAGTTTTCTCTACTGCCGCTACCGTAGTCTGTCCGGGATTGATTACATCCTGCGGGGCATCGGCCCGATGGTGACGGCAATCCTGCTGGCCACCTGTCTTGATATGGGGAAGAGGATGATCCGGGACGCCAAAACGCTCATCATATTCGTCGTTGCTTTTGCGGCCCTTACTCTGAAGTTTGACATCCTGTTTACGGTTTTGCTGGCCGGTTTTCTGGGCATCGTGTTCTACCGTCTGACGATTCCGACCCTCAAGGCGATTTCTCTGACGCTGTTGATCGAACTCTTTGCCGTTTTTGCTAAGATCGGCGTGGTGAGCTTCGGCGGCGGTTACGCGGCGATCCCGCTGATCAAGAGCGAGATCGTGGACTTAAGGCACTGGCTCGATCTCAAGTCGTTCATCGACGGGGTGGGTATCGCTCAGATTACGCCCGGGCCGGTGGCGATCATTTCGACTTTCGTCGGCTTCAAGACTCAAGGGGTGCTTGGCGCGCTGGTTGCCACACTGGGCATGTTCCTGCCCTCGTTTTTGATGCTGCTTGGTCTCCTCCAGGTGTATGACCGCATCAAGCAACACCCCATGGTTGATAGCTTCTTCCGGGGCGTAAGGCCTGCGATCGTCGGATTCCTGCTTTCGGCGGCGGTGTTCATCGGAATCAGTACCTTGGTTGACTGGCGCTATGTCGTGCTTGGTGCGGCGGCCTTCCTCGCTCTGTTGAGGTTTCGGATCGACCCCGTCTTCCTGATAATCGCCGGTGCGGCATTCGGATTCATCCTGAGAGTCGTGTGAAGGTATGAACCGGTTGGACAAAAGCATTGATTTGCGATGTGCGGCCGGCTATAATCGTGGCGTGAGCAGATCCTTTGGTGACCCAATCCGCCGGCAGTTCTACGTGTTCATGATGTGCGTCTTGATTGCGGGATGCCCGGGGGGAAAGAAGGAACAAAGTGAGAAGCCGGTACGCGGGCCGGTGATTACCATCGAACTTGTCAAGATCAAGCGCAATGACCACCTGCAGGCGGCGCTCTTTCGCACGACGATCGATCGCGTCCTGGCGGTGAGCATTCTGGATTTGCTGAAGACCGCGAAGTTTCCGTTCCGGTACTGCCGGCCGGCGGATTCGGTCTACATCGAGCGGGTCAACGGAAAGTTCCGGCGGTTCTGTTATGTCAAAGGACCAAAAGAGAAGTATTACGTGGCGAGGGATTCACTTGGTCTATTCTGCTACATGCATTTCCCCTACGTTGAACGGCACCTGATCATGGTGCGTGGGCGGATCAACTCGTCGATCTACGAGACGCTGCTCAATATGGGGGAGACGCCCGAACTCGTCTACAACTTCGCCGATGTTTTCGCGTGGGAGATCGATTTCTTCACCGAGACGCAGCAGGGCGATACCCTTGAGATCCTGGTCGAGAAGGAACTGGCCGATGGTTTGGCGGTCGGGTACCCGGCGATTCTCTATGCTCGGTACAAGGGGTACGTTGGGGACTACTCCGGCGTCTACTTCGATGATCCGTCCGGTTATGACGACTACTACAACATGAAGGGCGAATCGTTGAGAAAGTCCCTCCTCAAATCGCCGCTTCGGTACAGTCGCATCAGCTCTCACTTTTCGGCGAACCGGTTCCATCCCATTTTGCGCATCTATCGGCCGCATCACGGCATGGACTATGTCGCGCCGGCCGGGAGCCCGGTTTCATCGATCGGTCAGGGCCGGGTGACGTTTGCCGGCACCAAGGGCGGATACGGCCGGATGGTCGAAGTAAGACACCCCAACGGTTACAAGACGCGTTATGGTCATCTTTCAAGGATCTCGGGCGGCGTTATCGTCGGCAAGCACGTTAATATGGGGGAAGTGATCGGCTATGTGGGACGGTCGGGGCTTGCCACGGGTCCTCATCTTCATTTCGAATTCTATGTCAACAACTCGCCGGTAAATCCCCTGAGGATAAAGATCCCGCGTGCCCCGTCGGTCAAGAAGCAGTACCGAGAGCTATTCGAAAAGGAGAAGACGAGGATTCGGGAGCTTGCCGAGAGCTTGAAGAAGGCATCCCGGGTATGAGGTTGGTTTGGGGCGTAATTGCGTTCGGCTATCTAGTGATTCCCCGGGTCGTGGTGGTGATGCGGCTCAGTTCGGCTCGGTGACGAATACGACATTTCCCACGCCTTTTCCTTGAACGAGTGCGGAACGAGTCACACCTTCGGCCTGGGGATCGACTTCTGACCCCGGATCCCTTTTGCGATCGGGCATTTGATTATTTTACAATTATCAAATCATCAAACGGAGGTAAAATGAAAGTGGTAGAACGAAAGTTCCGAGGATCACTAATCTGTCGAGTGCTGGGATACCCGATATCCTATGGCGTCGTAAAAATGCTTCTGGCCGAAGGACCGATGACGCTTGGCCAGATCGTGCCGAGAACCGGCCGCTCGAAACCGACTCTATGCATCATGCTGACTAAACTGAGACTCACCAACATCGTACGCTATGAGAGAAGGGGCCGGAGCACGACCTACTGGATCAAGTATCCGAGCCAAGTGAAAAGGATACTGAATGCCTGCGATCTGCTTGTGGGCAGAATGTCACGGGGGCTGGACCGCGACTTCTGATCATTTGACGATTTGATTATTTTACAATTGTCAAACGATGGGGGTGGGGATGATTGGGTGTTGACAGGCCCGGGGAAGAGTATATAATAATGCCGGAGGCGCCATGAGGATACTTGCTGATTTGGCGGTTGGTTTTGGATTGATAACGACTCTTGCACTTGCCCAGAGCATCAACGACTTCCGGGTTAACAACGAGGACTACCCAGCGGATTATCTGCAGTATTATGCGTCGATCGGCTGCGACAGTGCGGGTAATGCAGCTGTGGTGTGGTTTGACGTGCGTGAGATTTATGCGCAACTCTACGCCCAGCGCATGCGTTACGACGGCACGCCGGTCGGCAGTAACTTCAGGGTCACGGACACCGTCAGGCTCATTAGTGTCTTGCATCCGACTGTCTCCGCCCGAAACGACGGTAGATTCGTCCTTGTCTATTCGACCAACCGGAATACCTGGTGCCGCCGATTTGCCTCTGACGGAACGCCGCTCGGTCTCGGTTTCAGGGTGAATGATGATTCGGTGAACTCGTCAAACTACAGTGCGGCTGATGTTGAGCATTCTGACGGCAGTTTCACGGTTGTCTTCTCGAACACGGACAACAAACATGTTTATGGACAGAGATTTGACTCCTCGGGCAACCGACTGGGCGCGAACTTCAGAATCTCGGATAGCGCGGGTCAAACCGCCCCGATACCTGCAGTTAGAGTCGACCGAGCCTCCGGCTCAGTGGCTACCTGGGGCAGCGGTTCGCCCGGGAATGTCATGGGACAGCGGTATGATTCTCTCGGTCGAAGAGTCGGCGGTAATTTTCAGATTAACGACTCGGTCTCGTTGTGTGGGTCAGGCAATTCGGTATCGCATATGATGAACCACGGTTTTGTCGTTTCGTGGCGCGGCCAGGGGAACAAGATCTGGGCCCAATTATATGACCGAAATGGTAATCGCATCGGCGGGCGTTTTGTCGTGAATGAAGACACGTTAAGCGCTGGAATCCGAGGGCCCTGGACTTGCCAATCAGGTTCGAACGCTGTCGTATCGTGGTCTCACACGAAGGGTGTACACCGCAATTTCGTCTATTGCCAACGATACGATACCCTGGGCAATCGGATCGGGAATAACGCACAAGTGAATCGGGACACGACGCTCAGGCTGCGCATGGCGGCGAGGGCAGATAACGCGCATTCCGGGTCGTACTACATAACCTGGGACCGTTGCGACGACGGCCGAACCTACCGATTTGACATCATGTATCAAGCATTCAGCGCCGACGGGATTCCGCTGGGCCAGAATCAGGTCATCAGTTTCGACAGTGGAGGCGGTAATCAGGTTTTGCCCGGTGTGGCGAATGATCGTGATGGGAATTTCTTCATCACCTGGTCGGACACCAGAAACGGACATCATACTGACGTCTATGCTCGGAGGTTTGATCGCGGCGGGAGCCCCTTTTCCCACGATTTCGAAGTTAATGACGATACGAGTTTTACAAACGCCCACGAGTTTTCGTCGATCGCCATGAACAGTTCCGGTTTGTACGTAATGGTCTGGTGTGATGGGAGAGATTCTGCCCGAAGACAGATCTGCGCTCAGCGTTTTGACCGAAACGGCGTGACCTTGGGTCCGAATTATAGGATAGGCAATATTCCGTCGGGTAGGGGAGCCGATTACCCGAAGCTCTGTGCGCTGCCGAGCGGTTGTTTTGTATTATGCTGGAGTGATAACCGAAACGGTGATCTTGATGTCTATGGCCAGCGCCTGGACGGGCTCGGTTTACCGGTTGGTCCGGAATTCAAGGTGAATGACGACGCAACCAGCCGGGACCAGGATTATGCGACCGTCGCCGGCGACAACGTTGGAAATGTCGTGATTGTCTGGCAGGACCTTCGGGATTCGCTGATCAGTATCTACGGTCAACGCTATGACGTAAACGGCACCCCGGCTGGAATCAATTTCAGAGTCAATGATCCGGGTGTTGCGGGTGATCACAACTATTTCCCGGGTATCGCATTTGACACAAAACGGAATTCAATCATCGTCTTGTCGGACAGCATTCAAGTTCGCGGTCAGCGATATGATTCTCTCGGTGACAAGGTTGGGAGTAATTTCATGATAAGCACGGGTCCGGCTCAGGCAAAGAAGCGTTATCCCGTTCTTGCGGCAAGAAACGAGGGCGAATTCTTTGTGGTCTGGTCTGATGATCGATTGCTTGGGCAGCAGAGATTCAACCTGTTCGGTCAATGCTACCGCAATTGGCTGCCGGTTGGCTCGAACTACAAGATCGACTGCGACACGACCGGCGCCGATCATGAATATCCGTGGATAGTTTCAGACAGCTCAAGGATTTATATCGTCTGGACAAGGCGCCGGTACATGGTCAATGACTACGGGGATATCTTTGCCAAGCTACTTGAGTGGAGTCAGATTCCGATGGTCGGGGAAGAGGTGACAAGCAGTCTTCTCCCGGATACAAGATTCCGCATCTGGCCGAATCCGTCGAAAACCGCGATCCGACTACAAATCCTTGGGGTCACCAGCGGAGATACAAAGATACGAATCTACGATGTTGCGGGGAGGATGGTGAGCGATCTGTCAGAGTCATTAGGAGCGGGTAGGGTGCTGTCAGTCTCGCTCAACCCCGGGGTGTATTTTGTGACTTGTTCAAACAAGACGCAAACCATAACCAGGAAAGCCGTAGTGGTTGAGTGAGATGTAAGATGTGTAGGCGTGTCGCCGAAATGTCTCTCTGTCATTGCGAACCCCGACGCTTAGCGCCGGGGTGTGGCAATCTCATCATTTTCCACTAGTGCGGTGCGTCTAACAGATCTTTCCATTTGGGAATATTTCTCATAATCATGAATATTTAGTAAACTCCAGGTCGGTCATTGCGGAACAATCCCCCCTCACTTCCCCCTTTCGTAAAGGGGGATATAGGGGGATTTGAGATTGCTTTACGTCTGAGGCGGATTCGCAATGACGGTTGATTTCCAGGGTAGCACGCTTTGTGAACCTGACCCCTCAGGCGGATTCGAGGATGTGCTCTGATTCCAGGACGCGCTCCACGATGAAACTGCCGTCTTTGTAGATCCCCGCAAGGTGCAGCATTGGGTTTAAGCAGTGCTTGTACCTTGCGTAGACATCCGGGAAGAGAACCGCCTCGATTACGCCGGTCTCGTCATCCAGGCTGACGAACGCCATAAGCTTGTTGTTCTTGCTTTCGATTACCCGGCGGACGATGACATTACCCCAGAACGATACCGGCACGTTCTCTTTGATATCATTGATGAAGAAATTTCGGCCGGGTTTGAGTAGTTTCAGGGGATGAAAATTAGGGGACAGGCTCAGGGTCGCGTACTGATCCAGGAACGCTTGCCTGGTGTCGTATGAGCGGCTTGCCAGTTCGAGTTGGCGGATAAGACTGTCTTGTTCAACGAGCTTATGTTGAGCGGCATGTCGGCGGTTTTTCAGATAACTTAGCAGCAGAAGGAATTGCGCCGGCGGGGCGAGCCCGAATGAATCGAGGGCACCGGCTTTGATCAGGCTGATGCCTTCTTCAATGTCGGGGCCGGCGCGGTCAAAAAATTCAGCACCGGATCGGAAGGGGCGTTGGTCGATGATGTTACGGATTGTGCGGGCACTTAAGTTTTTGATTTCCGCCAGGCCGGTGATGATGTCGCCATCCGCCGGATGAAAGGCGGCTTGACTTGAGTTTACGTCCGGGGGAATGATCTTGATTCCCCAGCGGCGCGCTTCTTCGACATAGGCCGCGGTTGCATAATAGCCGCCGTGATTGGAGAGGACCGAGGCGAAAAACTCGACGGGGGTATGTTTCTTGGCATAAGCGGATAAATATGCCAGGGTTCCGTAGTCGGCACTATGCGCCTTGTTGAACCCGAAACTGGCGAAATCCTGGATTTTGCCCCAGACGCGCTCGATATCAACATTACTGTGACCGCGCGCGTGTGCCCCTTCAAGGAATTTGTCGCGCAGGGCGTTTATTCTCTCCAGGCCGTGCGCCTTGGTCATGGCCCGGCGCAGTTCGTCGGCTTCGGCCAGGGTGAAGCCGGCGAAGATGCTGGCGATTTCAAGAATCTGTTCCTGGTAAACCGGCACGCCGCCCGTGTCCTGAAGGATGTGCCGCAATGAGGCGGGGAAGTAGTCGACCGGCTCACCCTTCATATAATGCTTGAGGTATTGTTCTTTCATGCCGCTGTTGGTTGCCCCGGGTCGGATTAGAGCAAGCGCTAAGGCGATGTCTTCAATCCGCTTCGGTTTCATTTTGACCAGAAGCGAACGCATCGGCGGGCTTTCGATCTGGAAACAACCCATGGTCTTGCCCTGGCCGATCAATTCAAAGACATCGGTTGCCTCATCAGGCACCTGGTGGACGAGGTGGGCAATGGTCGGCAGGCCGCGCACACCGAGAATGTCGAATTTGACCAGGCCGATATAATCGATGCCGTCTTTGTCATAGTGGGTGATGATGCCGCTCTCCGACGGGTAGAGCGGTGCATATTCGTCGATTCCTGACGGGGCGACGACGACCCCGCCGATATGGACCGATACGTGATTGGGCAAGGAGGTCAGGCGAACGGCATAGTCTTTTATCTTCTCAAGAAGCTTTTCCCGGTTGTTGAGTTTGATGTTTTTAAGTTCGCGGGGCGATATCCCGAAGGCAAGGGCGGTCGAGCGAAAGGCCGAGCGGAGTCGAAAATGGTTGATGGTTGCAATCTGGGCGGTCTTGTCTTTACCGTATTTGCCGCAGAGAAAGTCCAGAACCTCATCCCGGCGATGAAACTCGACGTCGATATCGATGTCCGGCGGCTCGGCCCGCGCATAATTGAGAAAACGCTCAAAGGGCAAATTGAACCGGAGCGGATTGATGATCGACAGGCCGAGCAGATGCAGCGTTAAGGAGGATATCCCCGAGCCCCGGACATTTATGGTAATGTCTTTTTCCCGGGCAAATTGGCCGATCCGATAAGCAGTAATGAATAGCCCGGAAAAGCTTGTTTTTTCAATTACTTTTAATTCATAGCTCAATCTTTGCTTCATTTGCGGGTCAATTCGGCTCCAGGTTGGCTGGAGAAGCTCAAGCAGGAGGTGGTGATCATTCTCAGGGAAGTGATACCGGGTCTTCTTGAGGGTGAAATTACACCGTTGGCCAATCGCGCAGCTATTCTCGAGCGCCTCCGGGATGTGATTGAAAAGTGCCAACATTTCAGAAGATTTCAAGAGATAATTGAATCCGGGATGGCTGTTTTGAACAAAAGAAGCCTTGCGGATGGCATTGACAACCGAGTGGAACTGGTGGTCTGACTTCTTTAAATACAGAACCTCGTTGGTTGCTACCGGTGAGAAATGCGATATCGGGTGTCGGTTGGTTGGATTGACGTTGATGAAGAGATTTGTCATTGGAACGCCATTACTTCTTAAGAAACGCAGATTATTATCGTCGACGGATATGAATATCAGACCCTGGCTATGGTCGGCGATGAATTGAAGCGTGGCCTGTTCAAGGCAGTTGCGGGTTATGATCTTAGAAAGGTTCTTGTAGCCGGCGTCATTTTCAACGAGGATTATCGTTTCTCTACGAGACCCCTTAGAGGAGTCCCGTAGGGATACATTCGTAGAATCGATTTCCGCTCCAAGAATGGGCTTGATGCCGATCTGTTCGGCTAAGATGAAGAACTCGGGCGCGCCGAAGAGGAGCGGGTCGGTCAGGGCTACGGCTGGGAAACCGAGGATTTTGGCGCGTTCGAGATACTCTTTGATGCTGAAGGCGCCGGTTGTATAACTACTGTGAGAGTGAAGGGGTATGTAAGACATAGCCGTCATGGTCTTCATGGTAGTGATCGCGCAGGCAGAAGGTCCGGGCGGTAAAGAGCGAGCCGTAGCCGAATCGACCGCGCGCCTGGTCGAGGGCGCAATTGAGCTCGATGAGTTTTTCGGCGCGCCGGTCAAAGAGCGAAGACTGAGCCGTTCCTCCGGTTAGATTGGATAAGCTTACCCCGACCAGCCGGATTCTCTTGCGGTCGGTGAGCAGAGAGCGGAATAGTTTCAATGCCACTGGATAGATGGTTTGTTGAATATGGGTCGCCGGGATTTTGGTCTGCGTGGAAACAGTTTTGAAATCGCTAAAACGGACCTTGATTTCCACTTTTTGAGCCTGCCGGTGGATCTGGCGCAGGCTGAAGCAGGCTCTTTCAAGAAGATAGTAGATGGTTGCTTTGATAAAATCCAGATCGAGCGTATCTTCTTCAAAGGTCGTCTCCCGGCTCACCGATTTGACTCGTCCGGTCAGAAATCGCGGTTGGTCGGATAGCTTATCGTTTTTCTCTAGATTTGTGTCAGGAGCAAATCCACAGGTCGTCTGGCCGGGCGAAGAATCAGAGCAGATGATGGATTCTTCCAAGGGGGTAGAGATAGTAAGCCGGATCCAGCGAGACTGGATACCCAGTGCCAGGCTGAGAACCCAGCTTGGAGTTTTTAAAAAATCTTCGACCGTTTTGATATTGAGATTCTTGAGGACCTCGAAATTCTTGGGTCCGATACCGGGCAGGACATTAACCGGCAGGGGTTTGAGAAACGGCAGTTCATTTTCTTTAAGAATGCAGGCAAGCCCGTCGGGTTTGGCCTGGTCCGCGGCAATCTTGGCAATCGTGCGGGTGCGCGCAATGCCGACCGTCGTCGGCAGGTCAAGCTGTTCTTTAATCTTCGATTTGATCCGGCAACCCAGTTCGACCGGCTCGCCGAAAAGACGTTTTGTACCCCGGATGTCCAGGAAGGCCTCGTCGAGCGAAGTCATTTCAACCGCCGGGCTGTAGTGATTTAAGATTTCATGAAACTGTCCTGAGTAATGTTGATAGTTGCGGAAATTGCCGCCTAAGAAGACGGCATGGGGACAGAGGCGGTAGGCATGGGAGAGAGGCATGCCGGCTTTGATGCCGTAGCGCCGCGCTTCATAGGATGCCGAAGCCACGACACCGCGCTGGGACGGCACGCCGCCGACAATCACCGCCTTGCCCTTGAGGCGGGGATTTAGGGCCTGCTCAACCGAGACGAAGAAAGCATCAATGTCGATACAGAGAATCATGGATCTCCAGGTTATCGGGTTACCAGGATATCAGGAAGTGAAGATCAGAATATCCGGAGATCAGGTAAAAAAATTTCCTGATGACCTGATGTTCTGATAACCTTCATACTGATACCCTGATAATCTGATGTCCTTGATTCGTAGACATCACCATCTCCTTATCACCCCGACGACTTTGCCGACGATTTCGAAGTCGGCGGTTTCGATTACCGGGTAGTTATCGTTTTCCGGTTTGAGAACAACACGATTTTTTACCCGGGCCAGGCGCTTGACCGTTGTTTCGCCCTGACTTATGGCCACGACGATTTCGCCGACCTGGGCGTTCGGCTGAGGCTTTACCACTACCATATCGCCGTCCTGAATATGGGCGCCGATCATACTGTCGCCCCGGACCCTCAAAAGAAAACAGCCTTTCCAGATTGATGGGGTGAAGGCGCCTTCAACATCTTCGAAAGCAAGGTTGGGGAGGCCGGCGGCAACCCGGCCCACGATCGGCAGGCCTTTAGGTTCGATGGATATGGCGCGGGCCGATCGGCGGCGGCGCCGGATGCGGCCTTCAGTTTCCAGTTGGTCTAAGTGGACCTTGACTGCCTTGGTGCTTTTAAAACCGAGGGCTTTTACGATTTCCCGAATGGTCGGGGGATAGCCCCGTTCTTCAATAAAAGAGTGTATTATCTCGACGATCTTTTCCTTAGTCTTTTTCATAACTTACTCCTTAAGTTAACGATTACAGTTGTTCATCACCGTAATCCGCTGCCTTTTGCGTCCCGAGCGCAGCGAGGGATCTCAATTCCTCTATCACCGTAATCGACGTTTACACCCTGTGTAAACGAATGTTTACATTATAACTAAAACCGGAAAGTTGTCAATAGGGAAAATCGATGAAAACAGATGAGGTGGATCAGGGTATCGGCAGATCAGTGGGCAGAGTATCAGAAGATCAGATTATCAGATGTCCATGTGAAGCTGGACGGGTCTGCAGAAGGACATACCCGAGGGAGCAACGGCACGTACGCGGGGTGCCGCTGGCTCAAAAAAAGAGCCGAGGCAGAAGCCTCGGCTCTTGAGATTGATAACCGCAGTTAGTGAACGACGACGATCTTGCCGGATGCGATACCGTTGTCGGTATTGATGGTGTAGAAGTAAACACCGGCTTGGGCAGTCTTGCCGTTGGTCAGCCGACCGTCCCAGGTAGCAATCCCATCGCTCACCTTGAGCGTACGCACCAAAGAGCCCGTGGCATCGAGGACTCTGACTTCGCCTCGAACCGTATTAGGCAGAGAGAACGTCAGGGTCTTGCCCGAGCGCAACGGATTCGGCGCGACGGACGATTTGCCATTGTTGAGAGTAATCGTCTTGCCTTCTTTGATTCCCGTCCCAGGCGCGACTTCGATCAGAACTGCGTAGTCGATCGGAGTACCTTGCACCAGACAGACCACGGTTCGGAGCAAGGGATTCCAGAGGTCGGTCACTTCGCAGCCGCCCGCTACGTTTGCGCCGCCTACGGCCCAGTTCACTGTCGTGTAAGCACCGGTTCGGATGCTGAACTGTCTCAGGGTGCTCGGGTTCTGATGGTAGACCCAGAGGTACGGACCGCCCGCGGTCTTATTGTCGTAGGCAAGGCCGTAGATCGCATATGTGTTCGCCCACTGCCTGACCAACGCCCCGGTCGAGCGCCTATGTACATAGATCGGGGACGCGAAGTCGGCGGTATAGAAGAAGTTGGAGTCGGGTGCATAGGCAAGGCCGCGGTTAACGGCTCCGCCGCCGGTGAGCGCGATGTCACCGTAGTCCTGGCCAGCGCGGCCGAACTGGGTGATATTGCGGTCATCACTTCCGAAGAAGGTGTCGTTTGAGCAAGCCAGATCTCTCCAACCCCAACCCGCGGCTCTGATCTGCGGGAAGGTGCGAACATAGACACCATTGTGGTTATGCACGTAGACGTTGATCGGAGAATTGCCGTGCGATACGAAGAATGAGTCGCGCGAGAAGGTTACGCCGACTGCGTAGACCGATTCCGGCCTGCAGCCGAATCCACCTACCGAGTCGCCTGGAGCAAAGAAGCTCGTGGGCATCGGCAGGTCGGTCATTGGAATCGCGACATCGTTCTGGGTCGCCAAACCGACTGCGATTAGAGCACATATTAGACTAAGAAAGCGCATCTTTTCACTCCTCTTGATGTGAGGATACTAAACTTGTCGCCGGGCAGCCCTGAGGAGGATAATCGTTGAACAATACAAATCCAGGGCCTGACATGATCAGGCCGGGCTGCATGTAATTTCAGTCTGCTTACTTAAGAAGTATATACAGATAATCTGAGTTGTCAAGAGCGGAAAATCCCCCTATGTCCCCCTTTAGCAAAGGGGGAGAAGGCGTAGGGGCGGTTTCCCTTGGGCCGGGATTTTCAACACGAACCGCCCGAGTTGCGGGCAATTCCCCTCGGTCGGGATTTTCAACATGAATTGCCCCTACAGCTCTGGCATTGCGAGGCCCGTGGGGAGCATCGGAGTCCTCTTGACTTCGGCCTTTCCCTGATCCACTGCTCCCTGAGGTGCTTCCCGCTGATCTTCTGATGCTCTGATCCGCGGCATCCCTTCTCGCTACTTGCCACTCGCTACTGCCTACTTTTGCCAGCATTATAGTTGACCTTTGGCCGAAAGATGCTATAATACCCAGGAAAGGCCGCACGCCATGAAACAGAGCACGATCAACGCTGAAATCAAGGACATGATTTTCGAAAAAGGCGGCCAGGATGCGCTGGGCTGTTTTCAGTGCGGCAAGTGTTTTGGTCTTTGCCCCTGGAACGAGTTGCCCAAGGTCGAGTATTTCACGTATCGCCTGACCCAGGCGGTAAAACTCGGGGATATGATCAACAGCGAGGACAAGGACCAGATCGACGCTGAGGTCGCCGAGGTCTACAAGTGCGTCGGCTGTGAAGCCTGCAGTTCGAAATGCCCGCACGGCGTGAAGCTGGCCGATATCCTGCGCGCGGTGCGCCGGGTTCTGTCCGAGTACGGCGCATTGCCGGCCGAGATCAAAGCGGTCAATTCCAAGCTGGTCAATGTCGGCAACCCCCTGGGGGAGCCGCGCGAAAAGCGGGGCGGATGGGCCGTTGACTCCGGGGTACCGGTTTTCGACCGGGCGATGGACTATGTCTACGCGCCTTGTTGTATCCCGGCCTTTGACCGCCGGGCGCTCGGTGTCGCCCGGGCGACGGCGCGTCTGCTCAAGGCGGGCGGCATACGTTTCGGTATTATCGGCAACGGCGAATCATGCTGCGGTGAAAATATCCGGCGCGTCGGCGCCGAGCGAGTCTTTCAGAAGCTGGCGGCCGAGAATCTGGCCGCCTACAAGGACTTGTCCGGCCGGAAGATTGTCACGAGCTCGCCGCACTGCCTGGTGTCGTTCCGCAAGGACTATCCGGAACTTGGACTCAAGCTCGAGCCGATCCATACGACCCAGTTGTTTGCCGAACTGCTCGCCCGGAATAAACTTGTTCCGAAGGTGCCTTTGGCAAGGAGAGTCATCTACCACGACCCGTGCACGCTGGGCCGGCAAAGTTCGGTTTACGAGGAGCCGCGGGCGGTACTGCGCAGCATACCGGGTCTTGAGCTTATCGAGTTTACAAACCACAACCGGGAATACGGTCTGTGCTGCGGCGGCGGCAGCGGTGGTCTGTGGCTGGACCGGCCGACCGAGTTACGGATGGCCAACCTGCGCGTCCGGCAGGCAGTCGATGCCGGAGCCCAGGTACTGGCGGTTGCCTGTCCGTACTGCCTGCTGATGTTTGAGGACAGCGTCAAGACCACCAATTCCAGCATCGAAGTCAGGGATATCAGTGAATTGCTCGCCGAGGCCATCGGGCCGGGCCTTGCGGCCGATATTGATAAGGAGGCATAATGACTGACGTGTTGAATATCTTCTTTGCCCCTAAAAAGGCGTTCGAGAAGCTCAAAGAGAAACCGACGTGGTTCGTGCCGCTGCTCATCGTCGTCGTCGTGGTCGCCCTGACCGCGGTGCTGGGCGTGATGTTGGCGCGCGATTCGATCATCGCCCATCAGGAAGAAGCGATGCGGGAGCGCGGCATGACCGACGAGCAGATCGATCAAGCGGTGAAATTCATGAGCGGTCCGTTCATGATGATCAGCGGCGGCATCGGCGCCGTCATCTTCACCGTGATCCTGCTCCTGCTTTTTGCCGTCCTGCTCAACCTGTTGATACCGGTGGCCGGTGGGCAGGGAAATTTCGTGCAGGTCTTCTCGCTCGTCTCGACCTGCGCTCTGGTGAAAGTGCCGGCGTCGTTCTTGAGACTGATCATGATCGGCGTGACCAGGACGCCGTATGTCTCGACGTCCCTGAGCCTCTTAGTACCGGGATTGCCGAAGGAGGAATTCCTCTTCAGGCTGTTGTCGGGTTTCGACTTTTTCGTCGCCTGGGAGATGATTCTCGTGGCTCAGGGCATTGCCGTGACCAACGGCGCGGACAAGAAGCGCGGCTACGTCATCGTCCTGGCGATCTGGGTTGCTTCGATCCTGCTTTCGGCCATGCTCGGCGGATTCGGCCGGCGCGGTTAGTGCCCACCCCCGCCCCGAACATGACGCAATGGGTAAGCGTCTCAAAAAGTGGTGTGTTGCCCTTCTTGATTTCCTCCCCCTTGATGGGGGAGGAGTGAGGTGGGGGTGAAAAAGGGTGGACAGACTGTGCGATTTATCACCCTCCCCTTTATCCCCTCCCGTCGAGGGAGGGGAATAGCGATTTATGTTTCTGATTTTTTAGAATGGCTCAACTGTTACAACATGACCGAGCGTACGTTTTGCCTGGGTAACGATTGACCGGATGACGGCGCGAGAACTGATCATCCAGACTAAGCTGCAGCCGCCGCAGGCGAAAGGCCGCATCATCAGCCGGGAACGGCTCTTGGGACGGCTTCAAGAGAACTTCGACAAGAAACTCATTATCGTCTGTGCCGGCGCCGGCTATGGCAAGACGACCCTGTTGGCGCAACTGTGCGCCGACCTTAAGGTCCCGTTTGTCTTCTATCACCTTGAACCATCGGACCACGACATCGCCACTTTCTTCAACTACATCGCGACCGGCATCGCTCAGCGTTATCCCGGATTCGGCGAGCGGACACGGCGGATCCTGCCGCAGACCCGGGATATTTCGATTATCGTCGGTACGTTCATCAACGAGCTCATCGAAAAGATCCATAAAGAGTTTTACATCATCCTGGACGATTTCCATTGCGTTCAGCACAACCGGGAGTTGGCCCAGGCCCTCGATTACCTGCTGCACCATATGCCGGCCAACGCCCATCTTGTCATTGCGTCCCGGACGACCCCGAATTTGAATCTTGACCACTACCTGGCCAAGCAGGAACTGTTCAAGCTCGACAAGGAGGAACTGCAGTTCGATTTGGAAGAGATTCAGTTTCTGCTCAAGGAGGCGTACGGTCTGGACATGCCCGAGGCAGAAATCCGGCTTATCGAAAAGCACTCCGAGGGTTGGGTGACGGCGATTCAGCTTATCCTGCAAAAAATCTGTGCGGCGGGTGAGGGCAAGACGATGGAGACGCTGAACGGTTACATCGCTTCGGGTGAGGAGATTTTCAGCTACTTTGCCCGTGAAGTCTTCTTCAGCCAGCCTTACAACATCCGGGAATTCCTGATGCAGACTTCGATCCTGGATTTTCTCAACGCAGCAATATGCAACTACCTGCTCGATACGCGCAAGTCCAAGGAGATGCTGGCGTGCCTTGAAATCGAACATATCTTCGTGTCCAAGGTCGGCGGCAACTTCAGGTACCATCCGCTGTTCCAGGAGTTCCTGCTCAAACGCTTCAATGACTACTACCCGAAGAAGCGGCTGCGCGAACTGCACGCCAAAATGGGGCGCTATTTCGTTGGCCAGAAGGACTACTCGGCCGCGGTGAATCACTTCCTGCTCTCGGAAAGGTACGGCCGTGCCGCCGAAATCCTCGCCGCCAATTACCTGTCGTGGCGGCTCAATGGTGCACTCCTCACTTTTCTGTTCTTGGTCGAGCGTTTCCCGGAAGCGGTTATCCAAAAATACCCGCATCTCCTGCTGCGGAAGGCCCGCGCCCTGCTGTACCTGGGCCGCTACGACGTGCTGATCAAGCTTGCCCAGGGGCTGATCGGGCAGTTCCGCCGGCAGAGTCATGCCCGGGGTCGGGCCGAGTCGCTCTTCCTGGTCGGCTACGCCAATATCCTGCTCAACAATCCGAAGGTCGCTTTGGGTTTCATGAAGCGAGGCTTGCGGTTGGTGGCGGGCGAGCGTTCACGGTTGGAAGCGGAGATTCTCATCGGGCTCTGCACGAATTATCGAGTTCTCGATCAATACGGGAAAGCCGAGAGAGCGATGAAGGAAGTCCTGGAACTGGTCCGCCGGCTGAAGGACGCAATGCTGCAGATCACCGTTCTCAAGAGCCTGGCCAACCTCTATTGGGCCAAGTCGGATTACAAGAAGGCCGATGAGGTCTTCGACCGGATCATCGCCGACTTCAGCGAATACCGGCACAATCTCGATTTTGCCAAGATCTACAGCGATGCATCCCAGATCGCGCTCCTGAATAACGATGTGGCCAAGGCGCTGGAAGACATCAAGGCCGCCGAAAGAATCGCCGAGCAGTTCAACGATCGCCGGGCGGTGGCCTACATCCTCAGTTGCCGGGCCGGGGTGTACCAATACGTGGGCGATTACCGGAAAGCGATCGCCTTTCATGAGAAAGCCTTGGAAGCCAACAAGGAAAGGAAGGAACGGCTCCAGGATATCTATAACCTCAGCAGCATTGTCCTCAATTACTGCCGGCTGGGGGATCCGAATGCCGCGCGCCAGACTCTGCAGAAGATCGAACCGCTGGTTGCCCCGCGCGACGCCCCCCAGACTTTTTTCGACTACATAATGTCCAAGGTGGATATCGAGATGGCCGACGGCAAGTACCGGTTGGCCCGGCAGTACCTGGGCCGGGCACTTTCGATGGCGCGCCGTAGCCACCAGGTGTTCCAGGAGATGATTGTCGGCTACCGCATGGGTGCCTACTGTCTTCGGACCGGTAAGGTGGGCGAGGCCATGAAGTGGCTGCATCGGAGCATTCGGATTGCCCGGGAGAACAAGTATCATGCGTTCTTCATTGAAGAAGGCCGGTACGACTTGGATCCGATTGCCCGGGCCGTGGATAACGGCATCGATGTCGATTACCTGACGGTGATCCTGAATATGATCGACAATGACAAGGCGCGGCAACTGATCAAGAAGTTGAGTATGAAGCGCGGCAACTACAGTTTTGGCGTCCGCTGTTTTGGGCTCCTGGAGCTTTCCGACCAGGGCGGACGGCCGATCCCACTGGCATGGCGAACCAAAAAGACGAAATCGCTTTTCGCCTATCTGGTGCTAAACCAGGCCAAAGGCTGCACCAAGGACCAGTTGATCGATGCCTTCTGGCCCAACAAGCCGTTGGCCGAAGCGGCGCACAGCCTCCAGGTTGAGGTTTCTCATATCCGCAAGCTTCTCAAGAGCGTGGTCCGGTCTGACGTGCCGGCCAGGGATTTGATTGACTTTCAGAATCAGCGCTACTACGTGAACCAGGAGTTGCTCATTAGAACCGACGTCGGTGAGTTCGAGAAGCTCAGCGCCGAAGGCGACGAGCCCCGGGACGGCCCGGCGGCGGTGAAGCGGTATGAGCAGTCGTTGACCCTGTATCGTGACGACTTCTGCGTTGACATCGCCGATGAATGGTGCGAGAGTAAGCGTCGTTACTACCGCGACGTGGTGCGCCGGATGCTCAAACAGCTGGGCAAGGTATACTATGAGCAGAAGAGCGGCAAGCGGAGTCTGGAATACTATCAACGTGCGCTGGAATTCGACGCTTATGACGAATCCGTTCATATCGGTCTGATGGCATGTTACGAGTTGCTGGGGGACCGGAATGCGGTTCAGGCCCAGTACCAGACGCTGATCAAGAAGCTCAACGAAGTGGGGATAACCGCGCCTTCCCCGGAGGCGGTACGGGCGTACAAACGGAGCTTCACCACCGAATAGCAAGGCGTCCCGGACCCACATAGGGCGGGATTTTGTAAGCCTCCGAGCGCGGTTGTCATCCTGAGTCCCGTGCGGGACGAAGGATCTAATTGAGACTCTTCGTCCGCCTCAGGCGGACTCAGAGTGACATGGTCCGGGCCGGGTGTGAAACCCGGCGCTACAACTCGATACCTCCTTTTTTCACAATTATTCCAACATTCCATCATTCCACTATTCCATCTTCATTCGTGCGCCCTCGTCCTTTCGCCCCCACCCCTCGCCCCTTATGCGGTGTTGACCGTTCTGTGAGGGTTATGTGACGCAGCCCGCTACAATCATCATGAGGACAGCAAGCCGGAGCCATTCCGGCAACCAAGGAGGTGTCCGATGACGAGAAGAATCTTAGTCTTGATGGTGTTTGCGGCACTGGTCGCTTCCGGTGGAGAACACGGCAAGATCGTGGGGCGCGTCACCGATGTGAACGGACAGCCGGTCATCGGCGCCAGCATTGCTGTGATGGGCACCGAGCTCGGCGCCATGGCCGGCGCCAACGGTGATTTCGTGATTTCCTTTGTCTCGGCCGGGAGTCACACCCTCAAAGCGACTTCGATCGGTTTCGATGCGGTCATCATCAAGAACGTGATTGTCAATGCCGACCAGACCAGCAAACAGGATTTCCGGATGAAAGAGCTGGTCTACCAAATGGAATCGACGTTGGTGACGGCGACCATACCTTTGGTGAGACCGGCCGGGGTAACGACGCTGAGGATTCAGACCCAGGCCGACATCGAACGTCAGCCGGTCAGCACTATCACGCAGCTGATCAGTCTACAGGCCGGGATGACGACCGACAATCAGGGTACCCATTTGCGCGGCGGCCGGCCCGACGAAGTCAGCTATTATGTCGACGGCGTGGTCACAAAAGTGCCGCACGACGGCGGCAACGCGGTCAATGTTGCCCGGTCCGCGGTTGAAGAAGTGTCGATTATCCCGGGCGGTTTTGAGGCCGAATATGGTGAAGCGCTCTCCGGAGTCGTCAACATCATCACCAAAGAGGGCGGCGAGAAGATCGAGGCGATGCTGCGCTATACGACCGATGAAATGTTCTCAAGCGACTTGCTGAACTACGGCTATAACTTCTACGAGGGGTACTTAGGCGGTGCGGTTCCCAGCTTGAAGAATGTCCGCTACTTCGTCTCCGGCGAACTGTACAACGCGGCTGACTACGGTCCGGACAACGGACTCGGCCGGTACCGGGTCGATCGACCGCGCATGGACTATAAGGCCGAAGGACGGCTGACCTATCGCCTGCTCAAGCGCGGTAAGATCACTCTGGGTGCGATGCGCACGCGGGAGCAGTGGCGCCAATACAGCACGGCCTGGCACTATAATCTGCCGCACTTTGTTGCGCGGACCTACAAGTCGAATTTCGTCAACTCGGGACTCAACTACACGCTGGGCAAGGGCACCCTGCTTACCATCAAGGGAAGCTACCTGCAGATCGGCCGGTGGGTCGCGGTCCGGGATACCCATCAGGAGAACAACCCGGACGACGTGCGTTTCTCGGACGGACTCAACGCGCGCCGCTGGTACGAGGACTACCGGTACAAGGGTCAGTTTGTCATCGATGACGGCGAGGTTGACCGCCGGGAGCTGATCGACACGTTGACTCACTATTTTTCCGAAATGCAGACGCAGAACGTCGACAATCCCTACGGTGCGCGCGGCCTCTTTTTCCGGGGTGACAACCGCTACTGGGAGTACTACTACTCGACCGAGTACGGGGTACGAGCCGACATCATCCACAACATCGGGCAGTTTCACGAGGTGAAGACCGGGTTCAACGTTTCCTACATCGACATGGGGGACTACCTGAACACCCTGCCGTGGGACCCATTGCCTTTCTACGATATCTACCAGCGTGAGCCGATCATGGGTGCCGGCTACATCCAGGACCGGGTTGACTGGAGCGGCCTCGTCATCCGGGGCGGCTTGAGATTCGATTATCTTGATGCCAATGCCCGCGGGGTGCGCGACCCCTACGACACCACCTCCTGGGTCTATGCCGCACCGAGTTATCGTTTCTCGCCGCGGCTCGGATTTTCATTCCCGATCACGGATCGCCTCAAGTTCCGGTTCAACTACGGCCACTTTTTCCAGGTGCCGCCGCTTGATAACCTCTACGGTACAACCGATCCTGCCGTGGTCAGGCTGGCGATCATGCGGGGCGGGCAGATCCTCGGCAATCCTGATCTGCATGCCAAGAAGACGATCCAGTACGAGGTCGGCTTTGAGAACCAGCTTACCGATGAACTGGCTTTCGACCTGACGGCATATTTCAAAGACATTTACGACCTCGAGACGGTGCGTCAGATTGTCGCGATTCCGGTGAGCTATAACCAGATAACGAATGCCGATTACGGGAACGTCAAGGGCTTTGAGTTCGGTCTGACCAAGAGGCTCAAAGACTACTGGAGCGGCCGTATCGCCTACACGCTCCAGTACGCCAAGGGGACCGGATCCTATGCCTGGGAAGCCTACTTCGATTACATCTCGGCAAGTCCCGACCCGGTAACCGGCACCGCACCGCCGATTCCGGCAATCGATTTCTGGCTGGACTTCGACGAGCGGCATATGCTGGTCGCGGATCTTGGTCTTGTATTCCCCGGTGATTTTGGGATCGGGGCGCTGCGTGATTTCTCGGTAGCGACCGTGACGACTTACCACTCGGGTCAACCTTACACCCCAACCAACAGCAAGGGTGAGCGGACCGGAGACATGAACTCGGCCCGCAAACCTGGATACGTCAATACCGATATGCGGGCGAGCCGGGACATTAAGCTCGGCCCGGTCGGCGTCGGACTGCATTGCTCGATCTACAATCTCTTCAACACGATCCAGGTCAGGAATGTCTATCCATCTTCCGGCAAGCCCGACTGGGATGACACGGATGCGAATTACTTGCCCTATCAGTTCAGCGCGTTCACGATCTTTTCCAGCTATTATCACCCGGCGGCCGACTTCGATCATGACGGCATTTGCACGGGAACGGAAAGATACAGCAGCTACATTGACGCGCGCCGGTTCGTCCAGCGTGATCCCAATAACTACTTACCGTCCTTTCGCGTGAAGTTCGGCGCGAGCATAAAGGTTTAGCTCTTCTTGAGTTCCGGCCCCGGTTCGAAAATCCTCCCCGGGGCCGGGGCTTGCTCTTTGACCGTACTAAAGCGTTCGCTGGAGAAAGCAAGAAGGATGCCGGCGTTGACGTTTGGGCGAATCTGCTGAGATCTTCCAGATAGTCGAGGCCAGGCCGTTGACCAGCGTGCCTGGTTATCTTGGTGTTTTCTCAGATTTCGCGTTGTCGACGCCGGCGCCTCTTCTTTTGATGCGCACGGATCTCCAGCCTTCGGCATCGATTGCAGTGATGATAAGAAAACATTCACACGGATTGAAACGGATGCAGACGGATGAGATTGCTTCGCTCCGCTCGCAATGACGAGTGGGATCCCTCGGTACCCTCGGGACGATGCAAGCATCGGATTTCATCGATAGAACCAAGGCAGACGGATGTTCATATCTATTAAGTTATCGAATGATTTCGGTGCCAGACACCGTTGACCATCACTCCATTATTCCAATATCCTATCTGGCCACTGATATTCTGGTCTCCTGATTTGCTTTGCTCTGCGCGATTCCCCATTTAACCATTTAACTTTTCACCATTCACTTTTTGCGGCGCCCTCCGCGCCGTGGGAGGAAAATGTTGTAATACTGCCGGTTTTCGTTTATAATAGGCCGTGCCTACCTCTTTCCCGCTGCTGGGTGAAATGCTTGCTTTGCTCTGCGCCATCATCTGGGCGGCGGCGGTTATCATGTTCCGAAAGAGCGGTGAAACCATCCACCCGCTCGCGCTCAATGTCTTCAAGAACCTGCTGGCGTTTGTGCTGTTTCTGCCGACGATGGGGATTCTGGGGCAACCAATCCTGCGTTCGGCTCCAATCGGCGAATACCTGTTGCTTTTGTTGAGCGGCGTGCTTGGGCTGGGTTTGGGTGATACGCTCTTCTTTGTCAGTCTCAATTACCTGGGAGCGGGGCTGACCAGTATCGTAGGTTGCCTCTACAGCCCGTTCATCATTACGCTCGCGGTTCTGTATCTGGGCGAGACTCTGACGGCGCTGCAGATCGTTGGTGCCGTGTCGATCATTGCGGCCATCCTGATTGCCACCCTGAGAATCGAGCGGGGCGGAGTGACCAAGAGAAGTCTACTGCTGGGGATTGGTTTTGGAGCTCTGGGCACGGCGGCTACTTCGATCGGCGTGATCATGATCAAGCCGTTACTGGAGCGTTCCCCTTTGCTCTGGGCGACCGAGGTGAGACTGGTCGGAGGGGTTGCCGCGCTTCTGGTGATGCTTGGTTTTCACCCGGGCCGGAGCAAAATCATGAATACGTTGTTTTCGACCAGGAAATGGATCTATCCTATTGCCGGGGCCGTACTCGGCGCCTACCTGGCAATGGTGATATGGCTGGGCGGCATGAAGTACACTCAGGCTTCGGTCGCCTCGGTGCTCAACCAGACCAGCAGCGTGTTTGTGTTCGTGCTTGCCGTAATCTTTCTGCGTGAACCGGTGAACGTCAAGCGGGTA
>CAYGYG010000020.1:34089-50808 GCA_964354155.1 uncultured bacterium
TGTGTTCGTGCTTGCCGTAATCTTTCTGCGTGAACCGGTGAACGTCAAGCGGGTAATCGGTATCATGCTTGCCTTCGCCGGTGTTTTCATGGTGTCGTTTGGTTAGGGGCGATTTGACTAGGGATTGCTGCGTTTCGCTCGGGACAAAATCCCCCTCTTTTCCCCCTTTAGTAAAGGGGGATATAGGGGGATTAGTGACGATTAAGAACAAGCGTCGCGATGCAGGATTAGGAGGGCCGGGTCCTCGCGGCACCCGGCCGGAGTCGGCGGCCGAAGGTCTCGATATAAAATCCCGCGCTACGCAGGGATAAAGGAGCGATATGAGCAAGTTCGATTTTCGCTTGGCCGAGCTGGTATTGCCGACAGCGTTGATCCTGGCCGGTCTGGCGCTCGGCGAAATACCCTTGCCGAGCCGCACGATCCAGGTTCGCGAAAGAAAGGCATAGGCGCGATGAGCCGCCGGTCTTCATACGTTGCCGTGCTGGTCTTTTCGGTCGCGGTCATCGGCCTGGCAATAGCCTACCGCCGGTTCAAGACCGGTTCCGGGGAGACGACCGCCACCCGGGCGATTCGGATGGTCCAGCTGCTGCAAGGCCGCGAGTTTGACAAACTGATTGGGCATTTCGATTCCGATATGAAAACGGCGTTGCCGGCGGACAAGCTGGTTGCAGTCTGGGAGTCGGTGACCGGCCAGTTCGGTTCGTTCGTCGGCATAGCCTCGGTGCGGACTCAACGAGTGATGCAATACGAAGTGGCGATTGTGACGGGCCAGTTTGAAAAGGGCGCCGTCGGCATTCAGCTCGCTTTTGACCAAAAGGCGCGGATTAGCGGCCTCTTTTTCCGGCCGGCCCAGCCGGCCCATGAATACGAGGCGCCCGGGTACGTTGATACATCGCGTTTTGCCGAACACGAGGCGCAAGTCGGCGATGGTGAATGGGCATTGCCCGCGGTCCTGTCGCTGCCCGACGGCGCCGGTCCGTTTCCGGCGGTGGTCCTGGTTCACGGCTCAGGTCCTCAGGATCGCGATGAAGCGCTCGGTCCGAACCGGCCGTTTCGTGATCTAGCCTGGGGGCTGGCCAGCCGGTCGATTGCGGTTCTTCGCTATGATAAGAGAACACTGACGCATCGCGACCGCCTGGCCGCTTACGCCGGGCGCATGACCGTGGATGAAGAGGTGATCGATGATGCGGCGGCGGCCGTCGCCCGGTTGAGAAAGATGCCGGTCATCGACCAAGACCGCATCTTCGTTCTCGGACACAGCCTGGGCGGTACGCTGATACCAAGGATCGGACTTAAGGCCCCGGATGCGGCCGGTTTCATAATCATGGCCGGTATGGCGCGTCCTTTGGAAGACGTGATTCTGGACCAGTTCCAGTATCTCTGCCGGCTTGACGATTCGGTTACGGTTGAAGAACAGGTCCAGCTTGACCAGATGGCGAAACGAATTGCGCGGGTCAAGGACCCGGGGCTGTCCGAGAAGGTCAAGCCCTCGGATCTTCCGTTCGGCACCCCGGCTGCTTATTGGCTCGACCTGCGTGCCTACCGTCCGGGCCGCGAGGCACAGCGATTGGCCAAGCCGATCCTCGTGCTTCAAGGCGGCAGGGACTATCAGGTAACGGCCGAGGATTTTAAGATATGGCAAGATGAACTCGCCGGCCGCGAAAACGTGACGTTTAAGTACTACGCCGACCTTAACCATCTTTTTGCAGAAGGGAAGGGGATGGCGACGCCGGCAGAGTATGGTGAACCCAGGCATGTGGCTGCAACGGTGATTCGTGATATTGCGGACTGGGTGGAGAGGCACTGATTGAAAGGGAAGTGGACATGAATACGAGAGACCGTTTGCCGGCATCATCGCCTGAGTTGAACTCACTGCTGATGCTGATTGACCGTGACTTCATGTTTTCGGACGACAAGGGTGCCTACCGGCCGAGGATCGAAAAGCAGCAGACCGGTTTGCTTTCGAAGATCGCGTTCATCCGGCCCTTTTTGGAGGACGATGAGAGGATCATGCGTGTGGTTCGGGCTTGTTCGCCTTACTCGTTCATCGAACACTTCTTGCAGGGGTGGTACATCGTCTTGATCAAGCGTTGCCTGTTGGTCTTCACCAATAAGCGCGTCTTTCACATACCAACCAGAATAAACTATGCATACCGGTTTTCGATTGCCGAGATCCGGTATGGAGACTGCGAAGCAATAAGGGTGACCATGCTCGGCGGGCTCGAGGTCAAGTATAAAACCGGTAAGCGTGAGGCGTTCAATTACGTGGATGGGCGTGATCGAAAGAAACTGCGGGTATTGCTGGAGACCAGGCCGTTGTCAGGCGAGACGAGCGAGGCCAAGGCCAGAGTTCATCTCTGCCCGCGGTGCACCAAGGAGTTGAAACACGATGTGTACACTTGCCTGAATTGCCGGCTTGCTTTCAAGAGCAGAGCCGAAGCGCGCCGAGCGGCGATCATCTATCCCGGAGGTGGATACTTCTATACCGGGCACTTCTTCCTGGGTTTCAGTGATGCTCTGGTCGAGGGGGTCCTGCTTTTCGTGGTGGTCATGTCCCTCTTGGAAGTAATCGGTCGACCTGGTACCGGGTTCCCTTCATTCATTATTTTTGCCGCGATCCTGGTGCTGGAGAAGCTGATTTCGGTTTTCCATTCAAACCAGTTTGTGAAAGAATATTTGCCCAAGGAGAATACCCTGAAGTCAGTGATCGGTGCGGAGTGACCTAGGCGAGGCCGGCCTGCCGGACACGATGTGCGATACGAGAGCCGCGACTTAGGGTTCGATGAGGAGAGATCTGCGCATCGCCCTTGACGCTAGTTAATGTGAAAAGTCAAGTCATTTAATATAACCGCCGATGATTGATGAATTACCAGTGCAAGTATCGTGTCGCTGACGCCCTGGTGCGACGTGCGGTCAGTTCAAATATGAGTTGACGAAAGGTCAAAGAAGGCTATAATTATCGGCCCAACTAAAGTGACGCTGAATGACGTAAGAGAGTTGCTGAGCGCTGAGCTCCTATCCGAAGACGCCGACCTCGGCGGCGAAATCAAGTCCGCAATTGCTTCCGACCTGATGAGCGATGTTCTTGCGCTGGGCCGGCCCGGCGAGTTGCTCCTCACCGGTCTGGCCAACAATCAGACGATCAGAACCTGTGAGGTTGCCGGAATCAGCGTGGTCGTTTTCGTTCGCGGCAAGCGCCCGCCGGTTGAGACGGTGGCGTTGGCCCGTGAGTGTTCGATACCAATAATGAGTACCGGCTTGTCGATGTTCGAGGCGTGCGGCATTTTGTACAGCAAGGGCATTACGACGGTTCGAGGTAATGCGTAATATGGAATCGGAAATTGTTTTTCAGCGGGAATTCGCGGTTCGGGGCGGCGATTACGTCCACGGCGGCTCGGCGTCATGCACGATCAAAAGCCTGCTAAAGGAAATCGGGATCGACCACAACATCCTCCGCCGCGTCGCGGTTGCCGCCTACGAAGCAGAAATGAACGTCGTGATGTATGCCGAGAGAGGAGTGATCAGATGTACGCTGACCGCGACCGAGATAAGGCTACGGGTTGACGACGTTGGGCCGGGCATACCTGATATTGAAGAGGCGATGCAGCCGGGCTATTCGACCGCCACCCATGAAATGAGGGAAATGGGTTTTGGTGCGGGAATGGGTTTACCAAACATCAAAAAGAACGCCGATTCCTTCGAAATCGTGTCGTGCGTCGGGGGCGGTACGAAACTCTTGATCGTCATCGCACTAAATGGCAAGGACCATGACAGCGGGAACTGATCTTATCCATTCGATCAAGATCGATGAGCATAATTGCATCGGATGTGTTGCCTGCATGAAGGCGTGCCCGACTCGGGCGATCCGGATCCGTAAGCGAAAAGCGAGGATTGACTACACGAGGTGTATTGACTGCGGTGAGTGTCTCCGTATCTGTGGGCATCACGGCGTAGTGCCGTTGACGAGCATGCCGTCGGATTTGAAGAAGTTTAAATTCAAGGTCGCAATTCCTTCGCCGGTCCTGTATTCGCAGTTCGGCCGGTACGCCTCACCGATCGAGGTCCTGACAGCACTTAGAGATACTGGGTTCGACTACGTGCATGACGAGGCCACGGTCTGCGAGATGACCAGTCTGGCGATTGAAGAGTACTTGAAGGAGCACGCCACGCCCCGCCCTTTTATCTCCTCGGCGTGCCCGGTTGTGATCCGTCTTGTCCAGCAGCTTTTCCCCGCCTTGTGTCAGCAGGTTGTCCCGATTGAACCTCCTCGTGAAACTGCTGCCAAGAAACTGCGCAAGGAAATCTCGGCCGAGTTCAAGATCGCGCCCGGGGACATCGGTATCTTTAACATCACTTCGTGCTCGGCCAAGATGGTCTCGATCCTCCGGCCCGAAACCATGGCCCGGTCCTCGGTTGATGGCGCCATTTCAATCCACGAAATCTATAATGAGGTCATGATGCGGCTCAAGAAGAAAGCGCGGGAGACCATGATGCGCCACGCCAAGAGCGATACCAGCGGGATCGGCATCGGGTGGGCCATCTCGGGCGGCGAGACTAGATCTCTCAAGAATATGGTCACGATTGCCGTTTCCGGGGTCCGAGACACGATCAAGATTCTCGAGGATGTGGAGTCGGGGAAGCTGAAGGATATCGACTACCTTGAATGTCTCATCTGCCCGAGCGGGTGCGTTGGCGGGCCCTTGGCGGTCGAAAACAGGTTCGTCGCCAAGAGCATTATCCAGCGGCTGACGAGAGCATTCGGTGACTGCTATCGTGTCGACGGGGCATTTGTCCGACGGCTGTACGATGAACGGCTCTTTTCATTCGATTGGGCGTTAAGACCAAAGCCTCTGCCGGCGCTGGCCCGAGACAAGGCCGAGTCCGTCAAGAGACTGAAGATCAAGGAGAGAATGATCAAGAGGCTTCCGGGCATTGACTGCGGGCTTTGCGGTGCGCCGGACTGCAAGACGCTGGCCGGGGACATCGCTTGCGACCAGGCCGCCGTGAAAGACTGTGTAGTTCTGTTGAATCAGCTTTAGGGAGCATACCTATGAATAAGAGTTCGACGAATCTGGCTGAGATCGTAGAATTGCTTGGCCTCACGGCACGAACCGGGAAGACACTCCTGAAGCGGGCCGTCACCGGAGGCATCGTCAGCGACATGTTGAGCGATGTCATGGCCAACGGCCGGAAAGGCGACATTTGGATAACGCTTCAGGTTCACCCCAACATCATCGCGGTTGCTGTGCTGAAGGAATTGGCCGGGATTATCACGGTGAACGGCCGCGAACCGGAGTCCGAGACGATCAGGAGAGGCGAGGCCGAGAACGTCCCGCTTCTGACGAGCGAATTGTCTGCTTTTGAGCTGGTCGGAAAGTTATACGAGATGGGCATCAGGGGATGTGCCTGATGGAAATAGTCAAGAAGATCGCAGACGGGGCAGTCCTGTCCTTTTCTGATGAGCACGCCCGGCGCGGGCGGGACTGATGCAGCGATGGTTTCGGGGCGACCTTCACATTCACACATGCCTATCGCCCTGCGGCGATTTGACAATGTCGCCGCGGCGTGTGGTCAAGAAGGCGATCAAGGAGCGGCTCGACATGATCGCGGTCTGTGACCACAATTCCGCCGAGAACGTCGTTGCCGCACAGCGGTGCGCGGCGGGGACGTCGCTGGCCGTGCTCGGGGGCATTGAAGTGATGTCGGCTGAGGAAGTTCACGTGACGGGAGTATTTGATCGCGGAGAAGGCTTGTTTGGGCTGCAGCGATTGGTCTACGAGCGCCTGCCCGATGCCGAAAATCAGCCCGACGTGTTCGGCGAGCAGATCATCGCCGACGAGCATGATGCAGTTGTCGGCTACAGCAAGCGAATGCTGATCGGGGCGACGACCTTGACGCTCGAGGACCTGATCGATGCGATTCACCAATGCGGCGGCCTGGCCGTGGCGTCCCACGTCGACCGGGAGAGTTTCGGCATTATCGGTACTCTAGGCTTCATTCCCCCGGGACTGCCGCTGGACGCAGTCGAGATTTCGTCCGCCGTGGGGCGGACCGAGGCGCTGCGTCGGTTCCCGGAGCTTGCTGCTTTCCCAATCGTCAGTTCTTCCGATGCCCACTATCTGAACGACATCGGCAAGCGCTCGACCCGTTACCTGCTGGAAGCGCCGACGGTTGAGGAGTTGGTGCTGGCGCTGACCGGGCGCCAGGGAAGGCAGGTTGCGCTTGATGAGAAGGTCTGAAGGTGGAAGATCTCTCGCTTCACATTCTGGACATTGTGGAGAATTCGATCGAGGCTGGCGCGCGCCGGATCAAGATCATGATCGATGAAGACATTCTCAATAATCGTTTGATGGTGAAGGTCAAGGACAACGGCTGCGGCATGGACAAGAAAACGCTGGCTCGGGTGCTGGACCCGTTCTATACGACGAAGAAAGTGCGGCGGGTCGGGCTTGGGCTTTCACTGCTGGCGCAGGCGGCAAAAGAAGCGGATGGTAATTTTTCCATCAAGTCGGCCCGGGGCAAGGGGACGGAAGTGGTCGCCCGTTTTGTCTATGACCATATTGACCGTAGACCCCTGGGGAATATGGCGGAGACGATATTGGCCCTGATCACTCCGGTGCGGGAGGTCAACATCGACTTTGTCTACGAGCACCGGGTGAACGACCGGGTTTTCTCGCTTGACACGAGGTCAATCAAGAAGGATCTGGCCGGGGTCGAAATGAGCCACCCGGCCGTAGTTCGGCATATCAGAAAGGAAATAGGCAGGAAGTTGCAGGAATTAAAAGGAGCGCAAGATGAAGAAGCTGAAAATCGGCGATCTGGAAAAACTTAGAGACAAGGTGAGAAGGACCGCCGTCTTAAGAGAAGGCAAGGCCCGCGCCAAGATCACCGTGCACATGGGGACGTGCGGCATCGCCGCCGGTGCCCGCGCGATAATGACGGCCCTCCTGGACGAGATCGATAAGAAGAAGGTGCAGGATATCATCGTGAGCACGTCAGGCTGCGCCGGGCTGTGCAGCCGTGAGCCGATGGCCACGGTTGAAATCCACGGCACGCCGCCCGTGAAGTATGTCGACCTGACAAAAGACAAGGTCAAGAGGATCCTGAACGAGCACATATTGAAAGGCAGCATCGTGACCGAGTACGCTTTGGCTTTGGGAAGCGAGCGCACGCATTGAGAAGGAGGCTGATTTGAGACAATACCGAGTCCAGTCAATCTTCCGTGCGGTCCCGAAACGTTTGGCTTGAATTCTGTTGTTAAATTCGTATAGTAAGTGTCGCTCAGTGATACCCGCAGCGAAGTTATCGATACCCACGATTTCGGCTAGATAGGTCCAGTGCCTGCCCGGCAGGTACTCGGAGAAGTCTCATTCTTTATCAACCGTCCGTGGAGTGCGGTCCACTTCGGACCCCGAAGGAAAGCAAGCTCTGTTACCGACAATAGCCAGGAGGCATGAATGAAGCACGAGATAAACCCATTTGAAATGGCTCAGAAGCAGTTCGACGAAGTTGCTGACCAGCTGAAGCTTGATGCCGGTGTGCGTTCGATTCTTCGTGAGCCGCTGAGAGAATATCACTTCAACATTCCAGTCAAGATGGATAAGGGACAACTGAGGGTCTTTCGCGGTTTCCGAGTCCAGCACAACGATGCCCGGGGACCATGCAAAGGGGGCATTCGTTTTGCGGCTAATGAGACGATTGATACGGTGCGGGCCCTGGCAACATGGATGACGTGGAAATGCGCGGTCGCAGATATCCCGCTTGGCGGCGGAAAGGGTGGGGTGGTTGTTGATCCGGCAACCCTTTCGGATACCGAGAAGGAGCGTCTCTGCCGGGGTTGGGTCGACCAGATGTGGAAAAATATCGGGCCCCTGACGGATGTTCCCGCTCCGGACGTAGGTACCAACGCGCAGATGATGGGTTGGATGATGGACGAATATTCGAAGCTAAGGGGTGAGTTCTATCCGGGCGTGATCACCGGCAAGCCACTGGGTGCCGGCGGTTCTCTGGGGCGTACCGAGGCAACGGGATTCGGCGTGATCTACACGGTACGTGAGTCGCTGAAAGAGCTCGGTCTCGATCCGAAAAAGTGCACGGCATCGATTATGGGCTTCGGCAACGTTGCCCAGTACGCGGCGGCCGGTTTTATCGATTTGGGTGGCCGGGTCGTGGCGGTCTCATATTGGAACCGGCAGGATAGGAAGTCGTATACGGTTTCCAAGGCCGACGGCATCGACCCAGTGTTTCTCCAGACGATCACTGACCAGTACGGTGCGATTGACAACGAGAAAGCCGAGGCCAAGGGCTACAAAATAGAAGATGCTGATGCGTGGATGAAGAAAGATGTCGAGGTGCTCATGCCTTCGGCGATTGAAGGCGTCTTGACTGGTGATACCATCAAAAGCATATCGAGCAAGGTCCGGATCATCGCCGAAGGGGCCAACGGGCCGACAACGCCCGAGGCGGACGCGGTCTTGAAGTTGGACCCCAAGATCTTCGTAATTCCTGATTTCCTGTGCAACGCGGGCGGCGTTGTCTGTTCCTACTTCGAAGGCGTCCAGAACAACATGAACTTCTACTGGTCCAAGGATGAGGTGCTGAAACGTCTCGACGAGAAGATGACGACGGCTTTCCATAAAGTACTCAGGATGGCGAAAGAGAAGAAGGTCTTCATGAGAAACGCGGCGTACATGGTGGCCATCGACAGCGTGGTCTACGCGATGAGATTGCGCGGCTGGATCTGATAACTCCAAGGTTGGAAACGGTGGGCATTCGCCAGTGACGAATGTCCCTTCTTCTTGTGACACCTCTGGCTGGTTGGTCGGTCAACCCGCAGCCGGGGAGTGGATAATGCAGTTGACACATAAGGCGGAACGAATATATTGTGGCCAAGACACGATGGTCATGATGAGCCGTGCAACGGCATGCCCGACGCGGAAAGAATCCAGGAGGTTTGAATGAATTCGATTTTGCTGATGGTGATCGCCTTGTTTCTTTTCTTGCTGGGTTATCGATTCTACGGCCGAGTGCTGGAGAAACTCTTTGACACGAATCCCAAGAACAAGACCCCGGCCCACACCAAGTATGACGGGGTGGACTATGTGCCGGCCCGGAACTGGCTCGTACTTTTTGGCCACCACTTCTCCTCGATCGCCGGTGCCGGGCCGATTCTTGGCCCGGTGATTGCCTGCGCGATCTGGGGATGGGGACCGGCTGTCTTGTGGATCATTCTTGGTTCGATATTCATCGGCGGGGTCCATGATTTTTCATGCCTTATGGTCTCGATCCGAGGCGGCGGGCGCTCCATTAGCGATACGGCTGAATCGACGCTTGGGGTCAGGGCGAAGATTGTCTTCTCCCTGTTTGTCTGGCTATCACTTATTCTAGTAATCGCCGTCTTTGCCGCATCGGCTGCCAAGACTCTTGAAACCACGCCCCAGATCGTAATCCCGACGTTCGGCATCATACCGGTTGCCATAATCATCGGACTTATGCTCTATCAGTGGAAGATCAACACGATTATTTCGACCGTCGCCGGAGTGGCGATACTGTTCTTACTCATTCTGATCGGCTGGCACTTCCCGATAGTCGGCAGTTACCGTCTATGGCTTTTTCTTCTGTTGATCTTCTATGCTTATTCGGCGGCAATACTCCCGGTAAACATAATTCTGCAACCCCGCGACTATCTTTCGTTCTTCGTTTTGTTCTTTGGTTTGATCGCGGGGTATATTGGAATTCTCATTACTCGTCCCGCAATACATACGCCGCATTTCATCAGTTTCTCCGGCAAGGAAGGCTATTTATGGCCCATGATGTTTGTTACGATCGCCTGCGGTGCGATATCAGGGTTTCATTCGCTCGTGGCAAGTGGGACGACATCAAAACAGTTGGGCAATGAGCGGGATGCAAAGAAGATCGGCTACGGTGCGATGCTGACCGAGGGTGTTCTGAGTGTGCTGGCCGTGATTTCGGTTTGCGCCGGGTTGTACTGGTATGGCGGTCCGGACGGTTTCATCTATCCGGAACTGATCAAGAGCGGGAAGTGGATACCCGCGTTCGGCATGGGCTACGGAGAGATAACCAAGCCAATTTTGGGTCCGCTCGGAATGTTTGTTGGTATTACCATGCTCAAGACTTTTATCGTTACGACCTTAGACACCGCGACGAGGATCGGGCGCTACATCGGAACCGAACTATTCGCCGAGCGGTTCGGGATTCATTTTATGAAGAATATGTATTTGAATACGGCAGTCGTGGTCGGGCTCGCGACCTTTCTTGCCCTGGGTCCATGGCAGAGCATCTGGCCGATTTTCGGCGCGTCGAATCAACTCGTTGCGGCAATGGCGCTATTGGTGGCTACCGCCTGGTTGTTGACAAAAGGCAAATCGATAAGATACACACTAATACCCGCGATCTTCATGCTGCTGGTTACCATTACGGCCCTCGTGTATCAGGCGGTCACGTTCTTTTCCGCCGGCAAGATCCTGGTGGGTGCGATTGCCTGCGCACTGCTCGTCGTTGCTGGATTCGTGATTTGGGAGACTACACAGCGCTGGCTTAACATCAGGAGATCGGCGGCTACGACTCGCTAATACGATTCGGGGAAAGATTCAGACCCTAAGCGGCATGAGTTCCTGCGCTTTGCCGTCAATGGGCCTTGAAACAGGGGGGAGGGATTACTTCAGTAGTTTGCGTGCGGCGCTGAGGTCTGCCGGTCTACTGCCATCACCTTCAAGCACAATCTGCGACAGATCGGCAACTTTCGTGAATTGGTCGTGGATGAAACTCACTAGGGCAAGCCGGTTCTCGCGGATCGTCTTGTCGTCAACCATCACCATGACGTCATCAAAAAGCTGGTCGATTTCCTTGCGTAGGGTCAGCAGCAACGCCAATGCACCATGGTAGTCACGATCGGCCAGCAGCGGATCCAGTGCGGCCGCGACCTGCTTGCCTTTCGCCGACAATCCCTTCTCGGCCGTCTCGCTGAGCAGGTCGTCGCGGACCGTACGGCCGAACTTGACCTTGCTAAGGATGTTGGCGACGCGCTTCTGGCCGATGACCAGCGCCCTGAAGTCCTCGCGCGCCCGGAACGCATTCAGCGCCTGGCACCTCTTGAGCGTGTCGCTCAAATCGTCGGGGCGGGTTGCCAGCACAGCTTTGGCTTCATCGTAGGCGATGCCGTGCTCAGCAAGATACCGGTCCAGCCGGTCGTAGATGAAAGCTATTATGTCTTGGGCAAGCTTTACGTCACGGTCATAGAGCTTGAGATTTTCGGTGACGAGTTTGCCAAGCGAGAAGTGGAGTCCCATTTCGATTACAATCTGCACGATCGAGTAAGCGTGGCGTCTTAAGGCTAAAGGATCCTGCGAGCCGGTTGGAATCCGACCGGAGATGAACGCACCGCTTATCGAGTCGATGCGGTCGACAAGCCCCAGTATCGCACCTTCGCCCGACTTGGGCAGGGTATCGTCGGCATGCCGCGGCAGATACTGATCGCCGACCGCGGCGGCGATATTCTTCGGTATTCCCTGGGCGATCGCGTAGTGCTTGCCCATTACCCCCTGGAGCGATGTGAATTCCTTTTCGCGTACCATCTGAGATACGAGGTCCGCCTTGGCGTACCGGCAGGCCCGGTTCAGGATCTCGAGGTCAAGCCGGATATTGCTCTTGGTGCTGATCTCGCCGGCCATGAGTCCGGCAAGTTTGAGCAGGCGTCCGGTCTTGTCATAGAGGGTACCCAGCCCCTCCATCCAGGTTACGCCCTTGAGCTCTTCGACCATGCGGTCCAGCCCGTGTTTCAAATCCTGATTGTAATAGAAGAGAGCATCGTCGAGGCGGGACTTGACCACCATCTCGAAGCCGCGTTTCACGGCGTGGGCCATCCTTTTCGTGCCGTTGAACACGATCAGGAAGCAATTGGTCTTGTCGAAGGCAAAGAGACGCTGGTGCGCTCTGAGTGCGGTTGTGAGAACTTCCCGGGGCAGTGCCAAGTACGCTTCGGCGAATTCGCCGACGGCGACTTCCGGGTACTCGGTCATGTTGACGAGTTCCTCGACAAGCTCGGGATCCGGGACGACTTTTGCCTTGATCCGTTTCTCGACCCGGGCGATTTTCTGCAGGATTACTTTGCGGCGCTCGGCCGGTTCGGTAATAACGCCTTCTTTGCGCAGACTCAAGAGATGGTCGCGCGGCTTGCCCAGCTTTACCGCGATTTTCACGCCGCGGTCGAACACGTAAGTGTTCTTGCCGGCTTCAATGTCGCCGAAACGAACCGGCAGAATGCGGGTATCGAACAGCGCGACGATCCAGCGGACCGGGCGCGAGAACCGAACCTTGCTCTCATCCCACATCATTGTCTTGGAGAAGGGTATCGCGCCGATCAGTTTGGGCAGGAAATCCTTCAGGAGTTCCTTGGTCTCCTTCCCGGCGCTCGGCTTCGGCACGAAAACATACTCGCCCTTGGAGGTCTTCCGGACGACCGCCGCGCCAAGGGGAAGGTTCTGGCTGCGGAGAAAGCCGTGCAGCATTTCGGTCGGCTGGCCGTCCTCGTCATACGCGAACTTCTTAGGCGGGCCCTGGATCTCGACAACCGATTCGCGCTGATGGCGTGCGATGCCGAGGATGACGATGCCGATCCGGCGCGGTGTAAAGAAGAGGCGGCTCGAACGGAAGAAGATTTTGTTGTCTTTGAGAAACGCGAGCAGGTCGTCTTCTATCTTCTGGGCGGCGCGGCTGAGCTCGCCGGGCGGGATCTCCTCGCATCCGATTTCAAGCAGAAAATCAACCATTTAGCTTCTCGAGATAGGCCAGCGCCGACTGCCGGGCCAACTTGCGCACGCGCGCGATCAAACCGGTCCTTTCCTGAATGCTGATGGCGCCGCGCGCCTCCAGCAGATTGAAGACGTGAGAGCATTTGATCGTGCAGTCGTAACCGGGGAAGACCAGCTTCTTGGCCAGAAGCTTCGTCGCTTCGGCTTCAAATCGATCAAACTGAATCTTCAAGAAATCAATGTCGGCTTCCTCAAAATTGAATCGGGAGAACTCTTCTTCATTCTGCAGATAGACATCGCCCCAGGTCACTGTCTCATTCCATTTTATTTCGGCAAATGAAGCCACCTGTTGAACCTGCATCGCGATTCTCTCCAGACCGTAGGTGAGTTCGACCGGAATCACCTCGAGGTCGATGCCGCCGACCTGCTGAAAGTACGTGTACTGGAGGATTTCCATGCCGTCAAGCCAGACCTCCCAGCCCAGTCCCGCGGCGCCCAAGGTGGGCGATTCCCAGTCGTCCTCGACGAATCTTACCTCATGGTCCGCCAAATCAATGTCTAAGGCCTTGAGGGAGTCGAGAAACCAAAGCTGGACCTCGGCCGGCGCCGGCTTCATGATTACTTGAAATTGGTAGAACTGCTGCATCCGGATCGGGTTCTTGCCGTAGCGTCCGTCCCGCGGACGCTTGGAAATGTCGACATAGGCAGCATTCCAGGGCTTGTTCCCCAGAACTCTTAGAAAGGTCGCAGGATTGAAAGTCCCGGCGCCGACTTCCGAGTTGTAGGGCTGAAAGATGATGCACCCGCGGTTCGCCCAGAAGTCCTCCAGTCGTCTGATTAATTGTTGAAATGTCAACAGTTTCTTCTGCATATTAAAGCTCTAATTCAACATGAACCTGCTGCATCGCCCGAAGGCATATGGCAGTGAATTCGTCGAGCGAGAGCCCCAGTTCTTGGCACTTGGCGATCTGGTCCCGGTCGGCGCCGGCCGCAAAGCGTTTTTCTTTGAAGCGTCGTACGACGAAATCGACGTCGAGCGATCCCAGTTTCTTGTCCGGGTGCATCAGACAGGCGGCAACGATCAGTCCGGTCAAAGGGTCGACCGAATAAAGCGCCCAGTCCATGCGGCTTTTCGCGGGCACCAGGCCGGGATGGGCCTGGATGGCGTACAGCAGGCGTTCATCAAAGTTGTAGGGTTTCAGAATGCTCAGCGCGATGCGACCATGATTGCCCGGGTCGTTAGCGGTTTTGTCATAGTCGATGTCGTGCAAAAGGCCGGTTAGAGCCCAGGTCTCGACATCTTCTCCAAAGTGGCGCGCCAGTTCCGCCATACAGGCTTCGGTTGCGATCATGTGTTTGATGAGATTCTTGTTTTTTACGTTTGATCTTACGAGATCGAGGGCTTCACTGCGTTGCATAGCAACTATTATGTTCAGATTTAAATTTTTGTCAACACCTGTCGCAGAAAGAAAGCCCTGCTCCGGTCTGGAACAGGGCCTCTTACAATCAAGGAAACCGGGCTATTCCCCGTACACTACAACCGTATACTTGGCGTAGATACCCAGGACATTGGTCATCTTGTAGTCGACGTGATGGATTTTGGTGATTTCGCCGTTGCGCATCGCCATTCTGATGCTGGCATCGCCGTACGCAAGAATGCCGAGGACCGAAACCATCTCGGCCGTTCCCATCTTCGACGGTGCGTTGTTACCGGTGGCTAACAGCGGGCCCGAGATGTCGGTATAGATGCCGCCCACCGGGTATGCCGGGTTGGTGAAGATCATGGCCGCACAGCCGGCAAAGACCATCATCGATGCGGCCACAAGCATGATGGCAATAGCAGTCAATCTGTGCGTGCGACCTCCTTGGAAGCGCCTTATTCTACATACATCGGACCGCGTGTCAATATCGTCGGGCAAGTTGGCAATGCCAACAATGCATTTGGCCAATTAATCCCCCTTCACTTCCCCCTTTCATAAAGGGGGATAAAGGGGGATTGCACCCTCGAAAGCTCGGGACCTTCTACGGTAGGGCAGACCGCATGAAACGAAACAGCCCTTGCTTTACGCAAGGGCTGTTCTTTCTAGGAATTCTATTCCCTTACTTCATGCTGAAAGGCGGGTACTTGTCAGTCAGGAACGACTGGTAGCCCATTACGCGATTCTGCCAGCGCATGAAGCCGACCATGAAGTTAAACAGACCCAGAGGGTACTTTCCAGTGAACAATACCGCCCACCAGGCGATGAACTGAACGAACATCGCGGCGACCCCAAGTCCGGCAAGACAGATGCCGTGCGGAATGCCGACGTACAGCCATCCGAAGAAAAGCCTCAGCAACAACACCCCCCGAGAAGACTTCTCGGGATGAACGACATCGAATTTCACGGGATATTCTTCCATGTATTCTCCTTGTTAAGGGTATCAGTGTAGCGATTTGTCCTGAATTGTCAATAGCAACGTAGTTGACAAACCAGTCAATCTGTGCTACACTATGGCCTGTGTCTTTAGGGTTGAAAGAGTCCTTCATCGGTTCTTGTAGTGCGAACTTATAAGTTCGATTCCGTAAAGGCGGGGGCGAATCTTCGCCCTGCACCCGGACCAACACAGGATTTTTCTCCGACGGAGTCCTTTAGGACAAGGATCTCACACTATATCTATGACAAACATAACACACGATAGTTTCTACGGGCTCGGCATAGCACCAGGACCGCTTGCCGTACTCGCCAAGTTGGGCTTCAAAATACCGACCCCGATACAATATAAGGCAATACCGATCGCCATTGAAGGCAAAGATATCATAGGAATCGCTCAGACCGGCACCGGCAAGACAATTGCTTTCGGAATCCCGATGATACAGCGGCTTGCCCAAAGAAAGGGCAAAGGACTAATACTGGTGCCTACCCGTGAACTCGCGATCCAGGTCAACGATGCCGTCAAGCAGTTTGCCCGGGCTTTCGGTATGGAAACGGCGGTTGTCATCGGCGGCGAATCAATGATAAGACAGATAGATTCTTTAAGAAAGAATCCTCGCATTATCGTCGCCACGCCAGGGCGGCTGATAGATCTTATGGGACAAAAACAGGTACGCGTGGACGATGTAAATGTCCTTGTTCTTGACGAAGCCGACCGCATGCTCGATATGGGTTTCGCTCCGCAAATTGAAAGAATATTGCGGCTTGTGCCGAAAGACCGGCAGACAATGCTATTCTCCGCAACCATACCGAGTACGATAATGAGCATCGCATCTTCTTATATGAAACTTCCGGTACGGACGGAAATTGCTCCGACCGGAACTGCCCCCGAAGGTATCTCTCAGGAAATATTCGTCGTAGACCGCGACCTGAAGAGAAAATTATTGGCCGAACTCCTTCAGAAATACACGGGAACGGTTCTCTTGTTTGCGCGGACAAAAAGAGGAACGTCTAAAATCACACGGTTTATCCGGGGCTTGGGGCACAGCGTAGCCGAGATTCACGCCGATCGTTCGCTCGGGCAGAGGAAGGAAGCCCTGGAAGGATTCAAATCAGGGAAATACCGCATTCTGGCGGCAACCGATATCGCGGCCCGAGGCATTGATGTCATCGGCATTGAACTTGTTCTTAACTATGACCTGCCCGATGACCCGGGCAATTATGTTCACCGGATAGGACGCACCGGGAGAGCGGGGCAGATTGGCCACGCCATTTCCCTTGCCACACCGGACCAGGGAAGCGACGTGACCAATATTGAAGAAATCATCAGAACGACCATTCCGATATCCGAACATTCTGCAATACCAAAGGAAGCATTCCACCGTCCTCATCCGGCTTCGGCTAGCCAAGTCCCCCGGAAAAGCGATCAGGGCGCACGCCGTGATCACCTTACCCGCCGCCGCCGCCACACTCGGTAACTTCCGGCAGTGGTTAATGGTTGACAAACGGCCGAATTCGTGCTAAACTACGACGTAAGC
>CAYGYG010000021.1:0-44646 GCA_964354155.1 uncultured bacterium
CCGGGTCATCGTACCAGACCTCTGCCAGGGTTTTCGTACAATTCCGTTGACAAAAGCAACAACGGCCTTATAATCGTACCCCCTTATGCGGAGGCGAACGGGTGCTGGTGTGCCTGCTGGACTTCAAATCCAGATGATCCCGGGTTCGGGATCGGTAGGTTCGATTCCTACGCGCCTCCGCCATTTGTTAGGGCACAGGATACAGGGAAGAGGGAACAGGGCTCTGAGGGGGCAGCATATCAGGTTATCAGGGTATCGGTAGGCAGAGGATCAGCAGTCCGAAGATCAGGTGGCAATTCAACGGCCGATTAGATTGCCACGCCCGCCAATCCGCGAGCCTGACGTGTGGACAAGGTGTGGCGGTCTCGCAATGACAATGGGTCAGCGGTGACTCTAAAGGCCAAGCAGTTCCGATCAGGCCGTCGTATCTGTTTGCATCCGTCGTAATCCGTCTGCATCAACCGTTGATTTCAACGGTTTTGTTCTTCGCGTGTTCACCACGGATGATGCGGATGGATGATTTCGGGCGTTTGAAATGATTCGCGAGAACGGTAATCAATTCCCGATTGGCTGCGCCTTTGATCGGCTTGGCACGAAGCTTAACCCGGTACTCGGTTGGGCTCAATCGCTCGACTGAGATTTCACGGGTGTTGGTGATGACGCGGATTTCGATGCGGAGGGTCTGGTGCAGATTAGCGGGCAATGACCAGACTCTTGCAGACGGTACGGCGGGCAGTCACCAGCCTCACGAAGTAAACACCCCTGGGTAACATGGTGAGGTCAAGGGCGCGGCGATGGTCACCAGCATTTTGCCATCCAGCAAAAACCATACGGGTCGTACGTCCCGCCCGATCGAACAGCGTGATGCTGACTTGACCTGGTTGGTCGAGGCAGTATTGGAGGACAGTCCGGGCCGCGGCCGGATTGGGAAGAATATTCAGCATCGCGTTATGGATGTGGTTTGGGAGTTCGGCATCGACCGCCGTCACATCCTGCCACTCATAAACGCTGTAACCCTCGGTGCCGGCATAGAGCGGTGCGCCGGAAATCTTCGACACGCACAGCACACTCTTAGTCGCCATGCCCTGATTCCGCTCAAACCAATCGACGCCGGCGTTAGTCGATACGTAGACACCGAGTGAGGTGCCGGCATAGATGGTCGTGGGTCTAGCGGGGTCGACCGCGACACTCACGACTCCATAGGCGCCGACATTCTCCCATGTTGCCCCGCCGTTGGTCGACTTGTGAACGCCGTCGACCGTACCGGCATAGAGAATACTAGAGTTGGCAGGATCGACCGCGATCGAGTAGACCATGCCGGTTATGCCGCTGTTGCAGCGCGACCAGGTCAAACCGCCGTCGGTTGTCCTGAAGACGGCAGCCAGCAGGTTCACATGACCGGCCGCATAGACGACGCTGGAATTGGACGGGTCGAAGGCAATGCTGTAGGTAAATCCGACGGTCGAGGACTCGAGGATATGGCGCGACCAGGAAGTTCCGCCGGTGGTCGTCTTAGCCACGGCCATCTCGCCATCCGGCGAACCCCCACCGGTAAAGAATGTATTCCCGTTGCGCGGATCGACCGCGAGCGCCCCCCCGTCACTGTGCCACGAATCTATCTCCTGCCAGGCGGACCCGCCATCGGTGCTCTTGTAGAGCTCGGCGTTGCCTCAGCCGGCGCCCTCAAGTGCATAGACGGTACTCGAATTCTGCGAGTGGACACCGATACCGGCGACAACACCGCAGGATAGGAAGAAGGCCGTCTTAACCCATGACTGCCCGCGGTTGGTGGTTCGGTATATTCCATTATCCCGGTATTCGACGTAGACGGTCGACGGCGAGGACGGGGCCGGGCTGATCACGTTGACCGGGGCAAGCGCAATTCCATCCTGAGATTCAAGCCAGTTGGTGCCCTGGTCGGTGGTCTTGAACAGGCCGATGTTGTTGCTGGTGTAGGCAACTTGCGGCAAGGCAGGGTCGGCCAGAACGCTGCGAAACTCATAGCCGGGCGGAACATCGGCACAGCGGAGCCAGGATGTCCCCTGGTCGGTGCTTCGGTACAAAAACGTATCGCTCGAGGCGTAGCAGACGTCCGGATTCGCCCTGGAGATAGCCACCGATTGCACCGTGGGAAAGTTCCCGGTCTGCGTCCAGGACTGGCCTCCGTTGGTGCTTCGGTAGACGCCTCCGTAGTATGTTCCGACGAGGATGGTGCTGCTGGTCTGAGGATGCACGGCAATCGAATAGGGGTAGAAGCCGCCGAGGTTGTTGGTCGAATTGTTCCAGGTGGCGCCGGCGTCGGTGGATTTGTACAGGCGCGTCTCGGTGTTGATGTAGCCGCCGGCATAAACGGTGTTCGGCGCAAGAGGGTCAACGGCGATGGAGAAACCGTAGCCCGAAGCATTCTCGAAGGTCGTAGTGCTCCAGGTCGCGCCGCCGTTGAATGATTTGCTGACCATCATTCGATAGTCAGACCCGACCAGCTTGGACCCAACAAGGTAAACAATGTCTGGATTCGCCGGGCTGACCGCGATCCCGTAGATCGAGTTGCCGTCGGCTGAATAGGTGGCCCATGAAATCCCGCCGTTGGCAGTCTTGTACACCGCCGATCCAATGCCGCCGCCATAGACAACATTGTGATTCGTCGGGTCGACGGCCAGCGCATAGAGATACGCGGCGACTTGGCCCGCGGCCTGCCAGGACAGACCCCGGTCAGTTGAACGGTAGATCCGACAGGGGTTACCATAGTGAGCCGTATAGAGAACTGCGGGGTTGCTCAGGCTCTGGGCCGAAGCGTACAAGTAGCCGCCATAGGGTCCGACCGGGACCCAGTCGGCGTGCAGGGACGCGACGGCAAGAAACAACATCATTACCATAGTTCTCATACTTTTCACGAGATTATAGTCTTTTCCGTTACAAAGTCAAGAGTTTTGCGGTACTCAAAAACATTGAGAGCATTGGGCATTTCGAGTTATTTCTATTTTTCAGCCTGACCCCCGGGGCCGTCCCCGGGGCCGAGTTCGACAAGCTTGACGACATCTCCGAAAAAGCCGATTTTTTCCCCGACGATAATCACTGCTCCGAGAATGCCTTTCTGTTGCCGGGCACGATCGAGCGCCGACCCGATGTCTTCCGCTGTCTTGACCATGTTGCCGAAGGCCGTGGCCGCGGCATCGGCGAGACTCCCACTTTTCGCGACGACAACGATGGCATCGGCCTTGCCGAAACTGAGCGAATGGCCGACCGTGCCGGATGAGGTGCAAATACTCAGTCCCTGAGGCGCAGGAGGGAGTTCGACCCCGAGTTTCATGGACAGGGGGGAAGCGCCCGCATAGATGGCCACGATCATCGGCTCTTCACTGATGATGAAAATGTCGCCGCCGTTCTCGACGACAACTTCTTTCGAGACGCGCGCCAGGTGACGAGCCACTCGTTCGGCAATCGCGCCCGCGACTGCGGCCATCGGACCGACCCCGACCCGGGCCGCGGCATGGGCCATGTCCCGGACGATCTCAGGCGAACCTTCCAGGATCATTACCGGCGCGAGCGAGGTCCGGAATTCCCGGTTGTCGCCTATGTGACGATCGAGGTCAGACCTGAGTTCTTTGAGCTTTTCCGCTGCCGGACCAGAGAGATCGGCCTGGGCCCGGATGAAGAGGTCACTTTCTCGTACGGCGACTCGGAAATTGACCAACGAGCCGTGTCGGCAGATGCTCTGGTACGTGCGGGGCTGGTAACCCGGACTCTTCATGGCCTAGCCAAAATTGATCTTGATCGCCTGATAAGGACAGACCCGGATACACTCTTCGCAGCCGATGCACTTGGCGGCCTCGAACTTGACGAGCATCTTGGGTTTCTCGATGTGAAACGCGGCACTCGGACAGGCAATCGAGCATAGTCCGCAGTGGACGCACCGGTCCTGGACATGCACGATATCCTGGCTCAGAAACTCGGTTTTGACGCCGATGTCTTTGAGGTACTTGAGGCCGTTCTGCACATTCTGCCGGGTTCCGCTCAGCTCCATGAGCAAGAGACCCTCGCTGTCCTCGGGCGAGACGCGCGCCTTCAGGATGTTGAACATGATGTCGTACTTCTTGACCAAGTGGTATGTTATCGGCTGCTCGGTCAGTTTTGGCGGAAAGTGCAGGACAATTCTTTTTGAGACGTTCATGAAAACCTCCTTTGTAGAGACGATGCAAACGGATGCCTGCGGATGCAGACGGATATCCGTTCCAAATCCTAAATGCGAAGCACTAAATCCTAAACAAATCCCTCAGCATAAGCACGAGAGCGCAAACAAGCATCACCGTAACCTGCGATTTTGTTGCGGATGCAAACGGATACTTGCAGATGCAGACTGATGACGACGGATTGAAGCAGATCTTTCCGGTGCATCCGTGTGCATCAGTACTCATCTGTTTGCATCTCCCTTACTAACGAAAAACCTTCCCGAGGGGGAAGGTGGATGGCCACACTCATCTTTCCCTTTGCGGGCGGGAGTTGGCACCCGCCCCTGGCGCCGTCAAAGATTCGCCATGCGGGTTGCCGAGGCTTCACAGGGCCCGTCCCTCAGCCTCTCTGGATGAGGAGCAAATTAAGGTTTAAATGAACAAAAAAATCGTGCTATTATATTCAGCACTGACTAATTGTCAAGATCGAAAGATAAACCAGAATATTAGTCAAAAAAATAGCGGGACTAAAGAACTTCTATCTATTCCGCAAGAATCATCTTGCGGGTCAAAAATCTCCCATTCGCCTCCAGGCAGTAAAAATAGATTCCATTAGTTACTTGGCTTCCCTTTGAGTCGAGCCCTTTCCAACATACTCGGTGATTGCCAGCACCTTGAAAGTCGTTAATCATTGATGTTATCAACTCACCCAAGACATTGTATACTCTGAGAGTGACGAATGAAGGAGTGGATAATTGATAATTTATGTAGGTTGCTTTTTGAAAAGGATTTGGGTTGTTTTGGCAGAGATTGATTGTAACATGTTCAACGAGCTCGCAACTAACTTCCTTGAGGCCCGTGCTCATTACGTTAAACTTGTAGATTCCAGAAATGCCCCGATTGGGCGGGACTGCGTTGTCCTTAGCAACAATATAATAACGGATTGAATCGCCAGGAGAAACAACATAAGGGACTTTGTACCAGTATATACTGTCTCCTTGAATACTATCCCTATCTACAGGAATAAAACCGCCATTATTAATAGAATAATATAGTGAATCCGAAGCTATTCCGAATGTATCGAGGATAACGGCATAGACTGGATATGGTCCGGTGAAGATAGTGTCGGGCCATCGATAAACATCGGCGAAAACTGGTGGATCGCTTTCTAAAAAGAAATCGAAAGTCATTATGTCACCCGACTGGCTTATATTTGTGATCCATATTCCACTGCGGCCATTATAGCCGTTGCTATTGGGCGTTGTATAAGGCGTGAAGGCAGTCTGCGCATCTTCTCTACAGAAAGCAGCACCGACCTGACACTCATAAGGATACCAAAATTCCGTAAATTCACGGCCATTCCAGGGCTTGGCCGGATTGTATCCGGCATCTTCGATCACGGCTCCATAATGAGGATAGGTTGGGGTACCCCTGTTGAAACCCCATTGCGGAAGTGTCTCGTCAACATGGGTAATGATAATGCCGGCATCTAATGGATTAGAGCCAGGAGTAAAGGATTTGAAAAATGCCGAGTAATCTGAATCGAGATGGTCAAATAGACCAGAATGAACAGAATGTCGATTTTCGATCATGAAATATTCCCACCTTGAACCGTTAATGGCGACTTTAAAGAGACTGGCAGAGTCATGCCGCTCTATGGAATATATGGTCACTCCAGGCTGAGAACGGGTCAACGTGGCAGGCTCGTTCCAGCCAACCATTGTCTTGAATAATCCGCAGAAGTGCGTGGGGCGCTCTGCTGGACCAAGACCATAACGGTAGGAAAAAAGACCATAGCCGCCATATCCCATAGCACACCAGTCCTGAACCGGATGATCGTTCCAGTCATTTGGCGTAAAGTAGGTTACGGTATCCAGTTTTCGATCGGAGTCATATAGGTCGGGAAGCCAGGCGAGGATGTGACCAGATTCATGTCGTGTCACAGCCATCCCCATAATAGTGCTATCAGTATCGGCGTGACATTCTGGCTGCAGCGAATAACCGTCGACGATGACGCCGTCATTGGTGGGAATATTGGCGCCACTTACCCACGCCCATGACCAGGGGTCATCAGGATTTCGGGTCTCCTCACCGCCCGCCCCGGCATGGAGAAGATAAGCAATATCCACTACACCATCGCTATCAGAATCGAACTGAGAAAAATCAACATCAGGATCGGCAAGGATGACGGCTTGGCTCATCCATCCATATTCATAAGTGATGTCATAGGTGTCGGGCGCAGTATACCATTTAGTTACATTACCGGCAATCCCGAAGTTGTCATAAGAATTCTCCAAGAAATAATCATTAAGGCTCCCGGTAGGATGAACTCCTGTGGAGAAGAAGATATCCATATAATTTTCTCGTCGGTGCTTCAAAGTGTCGGCTCGTCGATTCCGCCATTGATAAAGAATGACAATACCCTTCTTTTGGCCACGGAGTCTCTTTATAGTTAAGCTGTCCGGGCCGATCTTGCTGATTTTTTCCCATTGGGCAGGATAGATCACATCATCGTTGCGGATAAAACCGATAGGTGGTTCTATAGCAAAGACAGAGATTCCAGAAATAGAGATCATAAAAGTAATGATTATCAACACTGTTCTGCTCTGCATAACGCCTCCTTTTAACACCAACAACAATCTATTTTTCACCCACATATAAATATAGGCGATAATCATCAGAGACTAATCGGCTATCTTGACTTATTCCTCTACCCACCCTTCTTTGAGCACACAGACCTGGGTCACGCGTTCGGGTTTCCTTTCATACAAGAGATAAACGCTCACGTACTCGTGCAGCACCGCCGCGACGCTTTCCGGCGGCACGACCGGACCGCGCACTGCGAAGACAAAGTACCGGCCATACCGATCGACATAGGCAAGGCCGGGTGCGGCGTCCTGGAAAAAGCCGGGCGCCAGGGGATAGTCCGGCGGCAAATTCTTGATCAGCTGGGCCGATTGGTGAATGACCGGAGCGTTCTTGTTTACTATTCCTTTGACCCGGGTAAGATCTCGGCTTGAGGGTTTGATCTCTTCGGTTGACTGGGCATCGATCTGGGTGCCGCTGTAGAAGCCGTAGACTCTCAGCCATCGCCCCGACAGGTTGGAGAATCTCTGCCGAAGTGGTACCCGGGCCCGGAGTTCGATCTTCTTCTGGGCGAGTTCGTAGATGTAGAGGCGGGAGGTCGAGTCGCTATCAAGCTCGTAGAGGCCGACCAGGTCGACTTCCTGGCCGGCCTCGAAGCTCATATCATACTTGGTCTCAGCAAAGTACTTGTCCTCCAGGATGAAGATCTTGAGCCGGGCGCAGCCGGCCAGGGCGACAAGCACGAAAAGAGCGATTCTCTTCACTGCAGCAGAGTCACCTTCACGCGCCGGTTGATCGAAGAGCCTTTGATTTCGGCAAAGTACACGCCCGCGGCAACGGTCCGCCCTGCGGCATCGCGGCGATTCCAGAGGATCTGATTGAGCGGCTGGATCACGGCCTGTTTGAATCGCCGCACCACCGCACCGGTTGCGTCGTAGATCGTCAGACGGACGGTTTCATTGCGGTTGGCGGAGAAGAGAAACCTGACCTGAGCGCCGGCGGGATTCGGATAGGCTCCAAAGGCAATGGTGCGCGGTTGATCGCTCGGGCCTTCTTCGACGCCGACCGGATTCTTAACCCGAACGAGCATTGACTCGGGGCGGTTATTGCCGTATTCGTCGTAGGCGGTGCACTTGACCCAGTAGGGGCCGTTGCGCACGGTAGTTGTCCGCCAGCACTCGAGCGAATCGGTCACTTCGATGAAAGTGTCATTGTCGGTGTTGGTGAAGATGAAGAAGAGGCGCCTATTGAGCGAGTCGTAATTGCAGTTGGAGTTGCAGGTCCCGTCATACTTATAGACCGTCCGGGCCTCGGGATAGGAGTAACCATTGAGCGACTCGGAAAGCTGGACAATCCGCGGCGGGACGACGACCGTGCCGGCAGTATCGCGGATCGTGTAGATCAGCTTGAAGGGCGCCACCCACCAGAGCCGGTGGTTCACCTTGTCTTCAACCCGGCAGATGAAGTCGACATCTCCGTAGACGCTGTCGCGGCTCTGGTAGCTGCTCGTGTTGTTCCGGCAGATGGCGAAGATCTGACCGGAGACGGCATTGGTGAAGACCGGACGCATCGAATCGTTGTCCGGGGTGAACTCGGCCAGCGGGTTCTTGATGAAGCCGCCGTAGTCCGGCCAGGTTACACCGGCCCGGCGGTTCTTGGAGAAGTGGTTGTGGTGAAACCCGGCTACCGGCCAGGTGCAGATGAAGGCAATCGTATCACCGACGTGAACAGTGTCGCCGACCCGCACCCGGATTGTCGCGGCCTCGATATGGTAGTACATGTACCCGGTGCAGAGGGCGGCTCCGGCCGAATCGGCTACGGTTACACCATTGTACGGATCGCCACTCTGGAAAAAAGCCTTCACGTATCCATATTTTATCACGGTGACCGGGGCACGGGCCACGGTCATGATATCCGCACCGTTGTGACAATAGGGGTTGCCGCCGTAGTTCTGGAAGATGCCCCAGGAATTGCCCAGGGGATGGACTTGATTCTGGGGCGGATGAGGCCAGGGTAGTTGACCCAAGGCCAGCCCCGCGCTAAACAGAAGTATTGTCAATCGCATTTCTCCTCCCTAGTATGTGTACTCGTGAACTTCATCCACGGTTTTGACCTTGATCGATTGATCGGCCGAGAAGGAGACGTCGGGAATGAACGCACTCCAGTTGGCGTACTTGATTTCCTGTCGGGACTTGATCTTGCCCCGTCCGTCAAAAAGGTAGATGAAACCGCGGGTATTGCGCTCCGGCGCACCCCGACCTTTATCTTCGGCGATTCCGGCGATCACCGTCTTGTTGTCGCGCGATATGTCGAGCGAAACAAAGTTGAGTTGCGCATTGGATTCGTGGTAGGAGAAAAGCCTCTTCACTTCCGCGACGCGATAGAGGTGGATGTCCTTGCGATCGGCAAAGGCCAGGACCGAACCGTCGTCGGACAGCCTCATATCACGAAGGAACGGCGTGGTCAGCGCGATTTCGCCGGCGGGATTGCCGTCGTCAAAGAGCAGGATAGCCGCATCCTGAGCCAGCGCGACGCGTCGGCCGTTACCCGACAGGGCAAACCAGTTTCCCTTGCCGGGATTGTACAGTTCCTTCCCCTGGGCGGTGAATACTCTCAGTCCAGCATGACCGTCGTTGACCGCGTACACGCTGCCGTCCCGGGAGAAACCTCTTTCGCCGAGAAATCCGACGGGCGCGGTCGCCAGGCGGCCGCCGGTTGGACTGTAGAAGTTGAGAATGGCCTGGCCGGACACCGGGCCGTCAAAATCCAGGCCGACAACCACCCCGGAATTGGCAACGTCGAAGAGCGTGTGGGCCTGATTCACGAGTTCGAACATGACGCGCCCTTCCTGATTCTGGAGTTTGAAACGTTTCACGGGCACGTACTCGAAATTGCCGTGGTCGTATTCGATCACGGCCCGGTACTGATCATTCTCCGATGATATCTTCTTGGCGTCCTTATCCACGGGGGCGGTCTTGACAAGCTTGAGTTGCAGCCCCAGGGCGATCATCGGTATGAACAGAAGGATTCTAAGCATAGAGCCTCCTTGCTGATGTGCCGGCAATTGTAAACGACAACGGCTTCAAAGTCAAGACGATTATGCGTCAACGAATGCATCGAATGAAAGCGAATGGGACGAATGAGTGAGAAATGAAGAAGGTGTTCTGAAGCGATTACACGACTTTTGCATCTTCTATAATGCGGATAGATTTTAGGTTCGTGGGCTCATATTCGCCCAAGGAAAGTCTCAAGATGAGGCTCGGTCCATTTGCGATTAGTATCACTAAATCGAAAGTTAGGGCGCCTTCCTGAGCGTGCCGCTTTTCAAGCCAGCAGGGCGGCTTAGATTCTACCCGTGGCTCAGATGAGCCTCACTTCACCTAAGATCTATCCTTATTCTCTATTTTTACAAGAGTCGTGTGATTACAATTTTCAATTCCGCGGCGGCACGAAGCTCCGTAATTTCTCAAGATTGACACGGAGGAATTTATGAATAGAATTGGCCTATGAAGGTTTCGTTCGAAAAAAGGGTGCAAAGCCGGCGCATCGTCATTCTGGACGGCAGCATGGGTACGTTGCTTATGGCCCGCGGTATCGAGCCGGGTAAATCGGTTTGCCTCTGGAATATCGAGCGGCCCGATGAGGTCGGTGACGTCCATCGCCGGTATGCGGCCAGCGGCGCCGAAGTCATCCTCACCAACACTTTCGAATCGAACCCGGACCGCTACAAGCCGGCGGACTTTGAGAAGATTATCGTGCAGGGCGTGGCGATTGCGCGGCGGGCGGCCGGCAACAGGATTTACGTCGCGGGCGACGTCGGCCCGCTCGGCGTGCTGATTGAGCCTTTCGGAGACTTCCTGTTCGATGCCGCCTACGATCGTTTCGCAATTGTAGCCCGGCATTTCGCGAAAGCCCGTCCCGACCTTGTCTTTATCGAGTCCTTCACTTCGATGTTGGAAGCGCGGGCCGCGTTTCTTGCCCTGCGTCGGGTCGGCCGGCCGATCGTGGTTACCGGATCGTTCCAGAAGGACGGCCGAACCGTGTGCGGCGATACGCCCGAAGCCTGGGCGCTGTCGTTCGAAAGACTCGGCGCGCTTGCCGTCGGCGCCAACTGCACTGAACCCAAGACCGCCGTTGACATAGTGCGTCGCATGAGGAAGGTCACGAACCTACCGCTCGTCGCCAAGCCCAATGCGGGGATTCCGAGAGTCCTCGGCGGGAAAACCGTCTACAGTCTTTCGGACCAGGAGCTGGCCCGGTTTTACCGGCCGTACGTTGCCTCCGGCGCGACGATGATCGGCGGCTGCTGCGGTTCAACCCCCGCGTACGTAGCGGGGATATGCCGGCAAAAGGCGCTGGGCGATTTTGGGAAGAAATACCGAGGGGTTGATATCTGTTCTTCGCGCCACGTCCTCAATCTGGGCGAAAACGGTCCGACATTGCTCGTGGGTGAGCGGCTCAACCCGTCCGGCCGCAAGGTCCTGCGGGAATCCCTGGCCCGGGGTAAGTTCGAGATCTACGGAAGCGAGGCGCGCCAGCAAGAAGAAGCCGGGGTCGACGCATTGGACGTCAACGCCTTCAGCCCAACCGGCAACGAGAAGAAGGCGTTGCGGCAAGCCGTGCTCGAGGTCTATAAGAAATCGTCGCGCCCGCTCTTTATCGACACTCAGGACTTTGCCGCCGCGGAAGAGGTACTGCGATTCTACCCGGGAATCGCGGTCCTAAACTCCATTCCGGCGCGCAGCAAGGAGTTGCGGCGGTGGCTGCCGCTGGTCGGCCGCTATGGAGCCCGGGCCGTGATTTCGCTCGTGGGCACGTACCTTCCGAAAGACTTGAAAGACCGTTTGGTCAACCTCAAGATCGCGGCCCGGGAACTGAAGCGGGCCGGTCTTGGCAAAGACGACGTCATCATCGATCCCTTGGTCTATGCGTTAAGCACGGATCGCGGGGCCGCCAACAAGGTAATCGAAGCGGTAACGGCGATCCGGCGCCTGGGGTTTCGGACGATTCTGGGCATATCCAATGTCTCATACGGTTTACCCGGCCGGACGTTCTACAACACAGCACTGCTGACTGCCGCCATCCAGGCCGGCGCGACGTTTGTGATCGCCAATCCGGCCGACGAGGTCATTCGGAATACGGTCTGGGCGGCACGCGCCCTATACCAAAACTGGCTGTCCGAGTCCCTTGTCTTTCTGAAACCGAAGAAGGCGGGAGAAACGGGCGCCCCGCTGCCTGCGGCCCGGCGCAGTCTTGCCGAATTCATCATCCGCGGGGAGGCGGCCGCGGCGATGCGGGAGGCACGGTTTAGGCTCCGCCGGGGAACGGCTCCGCTTGAACTCGTGGAAAAGGACTTGGGCAATGCCCTCAAGGTGGTGGGCGAGAAGTACGAGCAGGGGGAGTACTTCCTGCCGCACCTGCTCGCGGCCGGAGACGCGGCCAAGTCGGTCATCAGTGTGGTCAAACGGCACCTGCCGGGCAACAAGAGGGTCAAAGGTCGGGTTCTGCTGGCTACCGTGAAGGGTGATATTCATGATATCGGCAAGAATATCGTCCGAACGGTTCTCGAGAGCAGCGGCTATGAAGTCATCGATCTGGGTAAAGACAAGTCACGAGATGAAATCATCAAGGCGCTTCGGAAATACCGGCCGGATGTCCTCGGTCTGAGCGCGCTCATGACAACGACGATGCCGGCAATGGTGGAGGTCGTACGCGAGATCCGGCGCCTCAAGTTGAAGGTCCGAACCATCATCGGTGGTGCGCCAACCGATGCCGGTTTCGCCCATGAAATCGGCGCGGTTTACGCTAAAGACGCGGTGGACGCCCTGAGGGTGGTCGATGAGCTGATCAAAGATGTTCCGCGATAAGACTAGTCGGAACCAGTTTGTCTACACTTGCGAGGTCCTTCCGCCGAAAGACGGTAGCCATCAGGAAATCGGCTTAAGGCTTAGGGGGCTGGCGGAGCATTTTGATGGTTTCAACATGCCGTCGTGTCCCCTGGGCCGGCTCCGCGCCCATGCGCTTTCGTTCGGTTACCTTCTCCAGAGGGAGCTGTCGGTCGAGGCGATTGTTCACATCACCGGGCGTCACCACACCGTGCTGAGTTTCCAGAGTGAGCTGCTGGGGGCGCACCTGCTGGGCATCAAAAGCGTGCTCTGCGTGACCGGTGACCGGCCGCTCGAGGGCAAGGCGTTCTCCGATCTGAACTCAATAAGCCTCCTGAGGATTGCCCGCAACCTCAATCAGGGGCTTACCGAAGCACGCGAGGCGCTCAAGACGCCGCCCGGTTTCCTGCTCTGCACCGACTACAACCCGAATGTGGCCAACATCGACGCTGAAAACCGGAAGGCGCTTGAGAAGCACGCCAACGGCGCGCGCGTTTTCTTCACGCAGCCGGTATTCGACGTCGACAAATTCATCGACGCGGTCGGAATTCTGCGCGCCTTCGCACCCGAATCCAAGGTCATTGCAGGACTCTCGTATCTTCACAGCAAGAAGCTGGCGATGAAATTGCAGAAGTATCTGGGGATTCCCTATGACTATATCAACTCGCTGGAGCGGGACGAGACCGATCTTTTAGTCCGAACCGCCCAGCGCATTAGAAGCCTGGTTCACGGTTTCTACGTAATTCCGGTCGGGGCTTATGAAAAGGCCGGCGAGCTCGCCGCGGAGCTCAAGAGGCGGGTCGACATTCAGCAGTAAGCACCAGTGTCGTGTCTTGCAAGTTTGTTTACCGAAGCTTAACGCTATGGACACGACACTTCCAAAGGGGCTCCGCCCCTATGGCGTTCCCCTTGACGGAGTCTATCCTTGAGTGCAACGAAGGATTTTGGGTCACTGTTACCCCAAAAGCGTGGGGACGTTTCTTCCCCACACCCCTTCAGTGTGCTGCACATGAGCTATTTTGCAGGTAAGGTATATATGGGGCAGCACACCAGTGTCGTGTCTAACAAGTTCGTTTACTGAAGCTTAACGCTATGGACACGCCACTTCTCTCTACGAGACACAGATGTGCAACCCGCCATAGGCGGAGAAGCGATCTCAAATCCCCCGATGTCCCCCTTTACGAAAGGGGGAAGTAAAGGGGGATTGCCACGCAATGATCGACTATGAGATGAATTTCCAAATGTAAAGATCTGTTAGACGCATCACAGTAGCCGTTAGCGCCGGAGCAAAAGGACAAAGAGGATGGCGGCGACAAGGGCCATGGCGCCGCTGAAGAGGAAGGCAAACTGGAAGCCGAGAAACTGCCAGAAAAAACCCATCAGTAGATTCGCCGGCAAAACGGTGATGCCGACCGCCGTGGCGTAAGCACCGTAGGCGGTCGCTCTTTTATCGCTGGGAATGAGGTCGGCGATGAAGGCCTTGAGACTGGCATGGGTCAGACCGTAATAGACACCATAGGCCGGGAAGAGAAGCCAGGCATGAAGCTGGATCCGGGCAAAGGCCAGCGCCGCATACACCACGCCATACAATAGGAATCCGGTGATGATTATTTTTTGCCGCCCCACACGGTCCGATAGCATTCCGGCCGGGTAGGCGCAGACAAAGTAAGTGACATTAAAACACAGCCAGAGGAGCGGTATCAGTCCCACGGGAACGCCCAGGTGCCGGGCCCGCAGAATCAAGAAGGCGTCGGACGAATTGCCAAGGGTGAACACCGCGGTGCAGAACAGAAAGAGCTTGAACCTGCGGTCAAACCCAGACAGGTCGAACTTGGTTATTTTCGCCGCGGCCGGGTCCGCCGGCCCGGGCTCAAGCCGGGTATCGCGAACCAGCAGCAAGATGATGGCCACGGCAACGAGTGCAGGAATAAAAGCGAGCAAGAAGACGGGACGGTAATTACCATGGAACAGAGGGAGGAGGGCCAGCGCGAAGAGCGGCCCGACAACGGCACCCAGGGTGTCGGCCGCCCGATGAAAACCGAATGCGCGGCCCATCGAACCCTTGTCGGATGAGTCGGCGATGAGGGCGTCCCGGGGTGCGGTCCTGATTCCCTTGCCGAGCCGGTCGACGAATCGTACGGCCAGAACGTGCCATCCCGCGGTCGCGGCCGCGAGAAAAGGCTTGCCCGAAGTCGACAGGGTATAACCCAGGAATATCAGGAGTTTCCTCTTGCGCAGACGGTCCGAGAGGTATCCAGCGAGTATCTTGGTGAGACTGGCGGTGCTTTCGGCGATTGCCTCGATGATGCCGATGAAACCGACGCTTGCCTTGAGGACTTCTTTCAAGAAGACCGGGATGAGCGGATAGCTCATCTCGGTCGAAAGATCGGTAAAGAAACTGACTAAGCCGAGATAGACGACATTCTTGTTAAGCTTGACCACAGTCTTCGGCAATTCCGTGACGAAGGTTGTCGGGAGACCGAGCTTTCCCTTACGCGATAGCAGTCCGTACCGAGACGGACTTGCCCGCGATCACTTTCTCCTTATGTAGATGTCGGGCAGGGTCTCGACCGAGCTTGCGATCGGCTGAAGCGTCCTGATACTCTGATACGTCGGATTCTTTACGCTGTCAACGGCAACGCCGATCAATAGGATGCCGCGGTTGGTGCCGTAGCAAACCTGGCTCATCTCATAGTAACCCGGCGCGCCATCGCGTGTTTCGGTCGTATCCGAGCCGCGAAACCGTCCGCGCATATCGTTGTCGGGATTATAGTCGTGGATGTCAACGATGATGTTGTTGACGCCGCCGAGGACTGAGTCTTTGATGCAGCCTCGAATGTCGGCATAGTAGTATTCTGTTTCGCGGCGACAGCCGAGCACGGCAAGAACCAGGCCTAATGAGATGACGGCGGCCGTCTTGACCATCAAACTACGCCTTTCTTGAAGCGGTCCACCAGTTCGGCCTTCTTTCCCTTGTTCCACCCGGACACGCGGGAGAAATAACCGGTTACGCGCGTGATGTGGTCAACGTTGCTGCTGCCGCAGTATGGACATTTCTCAGCCAGGCCCCGGGCGGTGCGGAAACAGTCGTTGCAGGACACGAACTCGGGCGAGAAGGCGATCTGGGCGTTGCGCGTATTGCGGAAGGTCTTCAAGACGAACTGGGCGATCGATTCTTTGGGCGGCTTGGAATCAGCCAGCCACACGTGGGTGAGGGCCCCAGCCTCGATCAAGTCGTGGAACTTGCCCTCGGTCTTGACCCTTTCGATCGGGTCCATTGGCACACTTACGTTGAGATAGGTTGAGTTGGTGTAGTAGACGCCGCCGTTCTGGACATTGCCTTTCACGACCTTCTCGGTGTCGGCCGGGTAGTGCTCCAGGTCAAGCCGGGCCAGCCGGTAGGCCGCCGATTCGGCCGGGGTCTGCTCCATCACGAGCCGCAAGCCGTGCTGTTCGGAAAGCTGTCGCAGTTTCTGGTACAGATAGGCGACCACCTTCAAACCGAACTTGAGAGCTGATTCGTCTTCGTGCATCTGGCGCCCGGTATGGGCCTGGACGAGCTCGTTGAGGCCAAGCAGTCCGACAAGGTAAGTGGCCCGGCGCATACGCAGGTAAGGTTCGCCATCACGGTCCATGGTCAGAAGGGCAAGGGGACCTTCGGCCTTGTAACTGAGGAGCTTTTCGATAAACGACCGCTTGGTCAGGTGTCCGCTGACTGCGAGGTCCAGCAGACGGTCGAGATTACGATAGAGCTGTTCCTCGCTGCCCCGGGCCAGGTAGGCGGCCCGCGGCAGGTTGAGCGTTATATTCTGGAGGGCGCTGTACCGCATTTTCCACGGCGTCTTGGCATCTTCGATGTCGCTGGCCTCGAGCTTGAAGGACAGGCGGCAGCATTCGGATATCTTCGCCGTCTCGCCCCGGTCAAAGACGTAGTAGGGGTTGCCTTTGTCGGACGAGACCTCGCCGATATGGTTGAGAAAATCCTCCCATTTCGGAGTGCGGAACAGCTCGTCGGTTATGTGCACGAGCGGTTTGGGGAAGAAGAAAGGACGGCCGGTACCATCGCCATCAAGGTAGACATCGAACATGGCCCAGACAAAGCGCCGCGCTTCATCAGCATACTCTCCGTACTTTTTGCCGGTGTACTCGCCTTTGGGCCCGACGGCTTCGACGTTCTGGAAGTGCTTGGGTATTTCCCAGTAGAGATTGATATCCGAGAAGATCGCCTGGCCGCCCCGGGCGACGCTCTGTTGAGAATACTCAAAAACGAGCATCTGGGCCAGTTGATGCACCTCTTTATCCGACATGCCGACCAGGAAAGGCGCAAAGAAGATGTTGACCGCATCCCAGCCGATCGCTCCGGCAAAGTGGCCCTGCAACGCGGCCGAAAACTTCACCATGTGCGCGAGCAGCGTATCCGCATGACGGGCCGGCCGGGCAATCGAAAGGGCGTTCGGAAGGTTAAGTCCGAATTTCTTCACGTACTCGAGGCTCTGCCCGGAGCAATACGGCCGGTCGCCGAAACCTAAGTCGTGCAGGTGGATATCGCCGCACAAATGGGCATCGGCGACGTCCTGCGGAAAAACCTCGCTCAGCATATACTGTTTCTTGATCGATTCGGCCAGAGTCATATTGGTTGCTTCCGGATTGTGCGGAATGTTGGCGTTCTCGCGATTGGCGTAGAAGATGATCTTTTCGGCGTCGTACAGCGGGACACCGAGCCGGGAGTGGCGTACCCGGGCCCTTTCGAGGCCCATCTCGACCAACCGCACGTTGACTATCTCCCGGATCAACGATGTGGTCAAAAGCCGGATGTTCGAATTGAGAACGGTATCTTCAACGTCTTGTCCTATCTTCTGCGCGGTTTCCGGCGCAAGGCCGGTTTCCTTGATCAGGGCATTAATGATGCGCTGCCGGTCCCACGTGACATAGTCGTCGTCCGAGGTACGGACAAAAAGTGCGAAATCAGTGGTGTCGCGCTCTTCGGGTCGCTTCTGCAGGACTTTCTTCTTCCTCAGGATCTCCTGCTGTTTCCGGTAAAGAATGTAGGCCTTTGCCGTCTTGGCGTGGCCCCGTTCAATCAGCATTTTTTCGACCGCATCCTGTACCTCTTCGACCTGCGGCGTGCGGTCACCGATTGCCGAATGGAGGTGAAGGATAACGTCCTCGGCCAGCATTTCGGCCAATTCCCGATCTTCCCCGCCTACGGCTTTGGCCGCCTTGAATATTGCGTTGACGATTTTCCCCCGGTCAAAGGGGACGACTTTGCCGTTCCGTTTCTTGATTTTGTCGTAGATGCCCTTGGTTCGGACCGGCCCCTCGTCCAGGGTGATTTTCAAACCGCGCTCTTGGGCTGTGAACAGACCGTCAGCCATCAATGCCTCCTTGTTTTCCTGGTCTTCCTCGCTCGATTCCGTTCCGTGCTGACCTTTTTAGAACGAACTCGGACTAACGCGCGCTTCAGTCTCTTGAGCTCTTTGGAGAACTCGTTTATGTCTTCAAACTTACGATAGACGGAGGCGAAACGCACATAGCTCACCTGGTCCACGCGGAGAAGATGAGCTAGCACCCTTTCGCCGAGTTCCGCCGAAGTTACTTCCACTTTGTACTCGTCGGCGAGGGCATTCTCGATCTTGTCGACGAGAGCTTCAATCTCTTCCCTCGGCATCGGCCGCTTGCGACAGGCGGTGACAATTCCTTCCAGAAACTTGTTGCGGTCATATGGCTCACGGCTGCCGTCCCGCTTGATCACCGTTACCGGAACCCGCTCGACATATTCGTAGGTGGTGAACCGGAAATTGCACTTCATGCATTCGCGCCGGCGCCGGATAACCGAGCCCTGCTTGGCCGACCGCGAATCCACCACCCGGTCTTCATCTTTGGTGCACTTAGGACACTTCATTGATTTACACGCTTTTTCATATCTATATATAGTATAACTATATCTAGTAGAATGGTCATTATACCCACTATATATAGATTGTCAAGGGGAAAAATAAGAAAAAACCTAAATACCTAAATGTCCAGAACAGCTGAAATCACAGGGGAGGCAAGTGGTCAGAAGCGAAAAGTAGGGTAGGGTGGGTCGCGCCCTTTTGGGGCGTGTGGGGCGCGCCGCCTACAATTCGCGCCGGCTAAGCGACCTGATCCCGAACCTTACCGGGACAACGGTAGCGACGAAGTTGAGCACAATGAACGCTACGACCGAGAGGGTGATCATTGCCGGGCTCATGTGACGGCCCCAGAAGTGGCTGGTGATGATGCTGTGGGTTGGCGCGGCCAGGATGGTGATAAGAATTCCCACGTAGGAGAGGCTTGCCAAAGCGGCGAAGACACCGCCGGCCCCGGAAGCGACCTTAGACGGGTTGACCTCGTTGAATTGCGGAAAAATGGCTCCCAGCCCCAGATTGATGGATACGAACGAAGTACCGACAAAGACAAAGATAAGAGCCGAAAGCACCATGAAGTATCTTTCGGTCTGAATCACCGAGTTGCACATGAAGGCCAACAGCTCGATGAGGACGAAAACCACGACTAAGTTGAATAAATACTTGATCTGGAAGATTTTTTTGACGGTAACCGGAGAGGCACGCAACAGCCAGATGCCCTCGCCTTCAAGACTGATGGACGGAAAGATGAAGCGCACGCCCAGTGTCGCCAAGACGAAGCTGACGTAGCCGAGATTCGCGAACGCGATGATGGTTCGCCACATGGGCAGATTGAAATAGATCGGCGTACGGCGCAGGCTGAAGATGTAGATGATTATGAGCGCAAAAAATATCAAGAGCTGGACCGATTGAGACGGGTCGCGGATGAATGTCAGAATATCTTTGGCCAGAATAGCGCGTCCGGGCGAGAGCGCGTGGCGGATAAGCAGCGACTTGCCCTTCTTTTTAACGACGACACCGCTGTTCTCGGCAATGAGGAGCCAGGACCGGCGATAGATGTGATCGGCCAGCAGCATGGCGAGCACGACAAGCGAAGCCGAAGTGCAGACGAGGACCGCGAGATGGAGCAAGGCGGTTGCGTAGGGCGGCTGGAGCAGGTCCTTGATGATGTTCACGAGCCAGTTGCTGGGCAGGTAGACCGAGCCGACCGTGCTCAGGTTGTTTACGAATTGAATGATTTCTTCTTCGTTCTCAGTCTCAAACACTTTGAAAATGTTGGGGTTATTGGCCTTGACGTAGAGCACCGACAGGGTGCCGATCAAAAGCAGGCTCAAGATAACGACTTCCCGTGGCTTGAGGCGGGGGAAAAGGCGTGACAGCGCGACGATCGTCGTACTGCCGGCGACCGACGGTATTACCATGAAGACGAGCAAGGCGGCGACCGCGACCGGGTAGAAGATGAAGCTCACTTTCATGACCAGGCCAAAAGCGAGCACCAGGGGCAGGGAAATGATGAGGGTCGCCCAGGATGCATAGAAGCCGTTTTCGATGATCTTGGAAATGAAAATGTTGCGGGGGGCCACGGGAAAAGCAAAAAGCATCTCCAATTCGTCATTCCGGTAGAAGGTCGAGAGTGAGGTTACGATATTGCTGAAGAAGAGCATGCTGAAGAAGATGAAGAAGGCAGTCTCGATTGTCTTGTTGATAAGCGCGATCCCAATCACCTCGATACCGACTAAGTACTTGAAAATGCGGAAGAAGAAGAAGAAGCCGGCTAGGGCAAAGGCGCTGATGACGACGATGAAACTCAAAAGACGTACCCACTCTGCGGCGTTGCGCGGGGTCAGGCGACTGCGGATGATTCTCAGTCGGTTGCGAAAGATCTCGATGCTGCCCATGGCGCGGGGTCCGGTGATTACGTTGTTGCGGCCGGCGATCCTGTGCCGGTGTCCCCTTGCCGTGTCATCTTGAGATAGACTTCTTCAAGGTCTTGTTCCCCGGCCTGCTCTTTCAGCTCCTTGATGGTGCCGACAAACCGAAGGCGTCCCTGGTCGATGATGCCGACCCGGTCGGCGATCTCATCGGTCAGGCCAAGTAGATGAGTCGAGATCAGAAAAGTCTTGCCCCGGTCACGCTCGCGCCGGATGATCAGCTTCACGTCTTTGCTGCTCTTAGGGTCAAGTCCGACCAGCGGTTCATCGATCAGGTAGAGCAGGGGGTCGTGGAGCAGCGCCTGAGCCAGGATGACCTTCTGGCGCATGCCGTGCGAGTACTCTCCGGAGGGCAGGTCGATCCATGGGCCGACCTCGAGCATCTCGAGAATCGCTTCGATCTTGCTCTCATATGTTTTCTTGGGCAGGCTGAAGATGCCCCCCACGAAATGGAGAAACTCGCGGCCGGTCAGCCGGCGGTAGATGAACGGATTGTCGGAAATGTAGCCGAGTTTCGCCTTGGCCTGTTCCGGATGTTTCTGGACATCGACCCGGTCAATCAAGACTTCGCCTTGATCCGGCCGCAACAAGCCGACAACGAGCTTCATCGTCGTCGTCTTGCCGGCACCGTTGGGGCCGAGCAGGACGAAGATCTCGCCGCCCGGCAGGTCCAGGGTCAGATCATCGACCGCCTTGACCTTGTTGAAGCTTTTGGAAAGCGAAGTGATGCTGAGACGACTCATCGGTACTCAAGGACTTTTATGCCCACGCGGCCGACGACTTTCAGAACTTTGGTCTGCTCGGCCAGTTCTCCTTCCTTGAGCTTGAAATGACCCGCGTCCGCGGGGAATTCATCGAACGTAGGGTCAACCGGCACCCAGCGACCAAGGTAGACGCTGCACCAGGCGTGATAGTAGTAGGCACCGCCCAGGTTGACCAGGCCGACGTATATTTTGGTGGGGATGCCGAGGGCCCGCGCCAGGGCGGCAAAGAGCACCGAATGCTCATTACAGTCGCCTTCCATGGTCTTGAGCACGTCAATCGCCGACGGCATCGACACCGTCGGCCGTTTCTTCAAGTTATCATACACCCAGTGCGTCAGGTTCTCGACCAGAATCTTTTTGTCCGTTTCATTGCGGGCGATCCGCCGCGCGGCACTGACAATCTCGCCGGCTTCACACTGGATATACATCGAAGGCTTGAGATAATTCATCTCATCAACACCCGGTGTGAACGTGCCGGAGAGTGCGGCCAACTCAGGCGAACGGCATTCAATGACCAGCGGGGTGGTCGTGATGACCTTCTGGAAGTCATCTCTTAAGTCGAGATCCACGGTATCAAGACCGGTGACCGCGACTTTCATATAAGTTACCTGCTGGGGGTTGGGAATGACCGTGTCCAGCCGCACCGAGACGAAAGTCAGGATGTCAACCAGCTCATCGGGATTGACCGCGGCCAGGGCTTGGGCGCGGTCTTCACGAATCATCTCAATGCCCAGGGGCGAGGATTCCTTGAGGAAGCGACCGTCCCGGTCAAGCCAGATGAACGACTCCATTCCAAGCACGGTAATGCTTACTTTGAGGCCATCGTATTGTCGGTCGCCTAGGGCGAGCCTATCTTCACCCAGGACCTTGATCTTGACGGTCGACGGTGTTTGGGTCGCGATATCATAGAAAGGCAGGGTCAGGCTGTCGCCGGCCTTGAGGCCTCGCTTTTTTATCAGGACATCGATCGCGTCGTGAAAATAGGGCGCGCTGTCCAGTTCAATCTCCTGGGTCCGGGTGAGGCCCTGAGTGTTCAAGACAATCCGAATCTTCTTACCGGTTATCTCGCCGCTGGTCACGACGGCATGACCGTATGTCTGCATATTCATATAGTAGCTTTTCATGCGATAGTCGGCGTCGGTGTTGACCTGGGCGACCATCTTTATTTCCTTCAACTCGTTGGCGACGACCATGGACATTTTCATGATGCTTTCGAATCGATGCCCCGCGCTGGTCTGTGACGTTTTCGTTGATGTATAACCCACCTTCTTGCCCTGGAAGTATATGCCGAGCCATTCAGCGCCTTCGGCGGCGGCCCCGGGTCCGGGCACGGTGTCCCGGGTGGTCTGGGCGGGCGCCAGCCGGGGGTAGATTCTGACCAACAGGACGGCGGTGGCGACGAGAATGGCCCCGACGATGAAAACTGTGACGATTTTCCTCATTTTCGACTCCTTTGCTGGTGCTGGTGCGCAAACTGAAACAAATCAGCTAAATATAGTCTTTTTTGCCAAGTAGTCAAGGTCGGCTCCAGGATAAGACGGCGGCGGCGGAACCGATTAGCCGGGCGGTTTGAGTTGCGGTCCGGCTCAGCGGGCGCTCGTCGCGCCTGAAGGCACCTTCGGATTGAATTTCACAAAGAAGCCGTCTTATATCTTGACAAAAGTGTTATTTTAGATAAAATTAACGTTCTTATGGTAAGAATAAGGATGAGACGATCCGGCCGAAAGAATCGACCATTCTTCCGAATTGTCGTGCTCGATTCGAGGAAGGCAAGGGATGGCGAATACCTGGAAAGCGTCGGTTACTATGATCCCCGGGACAAGAAGATCTTCAACGCAAATCGGGATCGCATAGACTACTGGATCAGCAAAGGTGCAAAGCCATCGAACACACTATTGAGGCTATTGCGCGCGACAGCATCCAAATCAGAAGGAGGCAAAGATGAAACAGCTAATTGAATTCATCGTAAAGGCCCTGGTTGACACTCCGGACAAAGTCGTGATTACTGAGATCGCCGGCGAGAAGAGCATCATTTTCGAACTCAAGGTCGGCGAAGGCGACTTAGGAAAGGTGATTGGTAAGGAAGGAAGAACCGCGAAGGCGATCAGGACCATAATCACAGCCGCGGCGATGAAACAAGGAAAGCGCGCGGTGCTGGAAATCCTCGAATAGCGAGTCAGTGAAGCTGTCCCTTGCCCCGCTTCAAGTAGATATCCTTACAATCTTCCCGCACTACTTCAAGACCGCACTCAAGCTTGGGACTATCCGGATTGGCATAGAAAAGAGATCACTGGTGGTAAATACCGTTAATCTGCGTGACTTCGCGGTCAAACAGGTGGTTGATGACTATCCTTACGGCGGCGGTGCCGGCATGATTCTTAAGCCTGAGCCTATTTACCGGGCGGTCAAGGCCTGCCGGAGCGCGACGGCGAGAGTGATCTACCTAACGCCGCAGGGCGAGACGCTTGTTCAGCGCCGGGTCGAGGAACTATCCCGGGAAAAGCATCTCGTCCTTATCTGCGGCCGGTACAAGGGTATTGATGCTCGACTCAAAAAAATGTTGAAGCCGACGGAGATATCGGTTGGAGACTATGTCTTGCCCGGCGGTGAGCCCGCGGCATTGGTTCTGCTCGAGGCGGTGAGCAGATTCCTGCCGGACGTGCTCGGCGACATCAATTCCTGCCTGACCGATTCTTTTCAGTCCGGGGTCTTGGATGCTCCCTACTACACCAGGCCGTGCATGTTTCGAGGCTTGAGCGTACCCAAGGTGCTTCGGTCCGGAAACCATTCGGCGATCGAGGCCTGGCGGCGTGAACAATCGCTGGCCAACACGATCAACAAACGACCTGATCTTCTTGCGGACAAGGTTTTCGCCCGGAAGGAGTTTGCGACCATGATGGAGGTCATCAATGGAGAAGTTGCCTGAGTTTCGCGCCGGTGATTTGATCAAGATCTATTCGAAGATAGTCGAAGGCGGCAAGGAACGAGTCACGAGCTTTCAGGGGGTCGTTATTCAGGTCCGGGGAGCCGGCCGCAGCAAGACTTTCACGGTTCGGAAGACATCGGGGGGCGTTGGTGTCGAAAGGATTTTTCCGCTCGACTCCCCCAATATCACCAAGGTCGAGGTGAAGAAGAAGGGCAAGGTGAGGAGAGCGAAGCTCTTTTATCTGAGAGGTAAGAAGGGTAAGGAAGCCAAGATAAGAGAGGCCGGCGTTGAAAGAAAACCTGGATCTGAAGCTGTGGCAGACTAATAGATACATCTGCGGGGTGGATGAGGTGGGACGGGGCACCCTGGCAGGTCCGGTGGTTGCGGCCAGTGTCATACTGCCGCCTTTTTTTTACGACGCCGCGATTGACGACTCCAAAGTACTGACCCCGGCAAAACGCCGCGAGCTATTCACCCTGATTGTCGAAAACGCCCTGGCCTACAGTTTTGGTCTGGTCAATCACCAGAGGATTGATCAGGTCAATATCCTGCAAGCGACGATCACGGCGATGCGCAAGGCGGTCCTGGGATTGGCGCGGGAACCGGACTTGGTCATGACCGATGCGGTTTGGATTCCGAACCTGCCCTATCCCCAGGAGAACATCATCAAGGGCGACGAGCGGTCGATTTCGATTGCGGCTGCTTCGATTCTGGCCAAGGTCCGGCGCGACCGGATCATGGTCAATTTCCATAAAGTCTATCCGGAGTACAGTTTTGACAAGCACAAAGGGTACGCGACCCGGAAGCACCGTGACGCGATTTCGTGTTACGGCCCATGCCCGATCCACCGCAAGAGCTTCAAGCTCTTGTAGCGAGGCGCGCGATGCCGACCGGCCAACGACCCGACCCCGGTTAAAGCAGCAGGTATCGCATGGATCGTCGAGAATTGGGCAGACAGGGTGAAGCAGCGGCCCGCCGCTTCCTCGAGAAGAAGAAATACAAGATTCTGGCGCAGAACTACCGGCGCCGCAGCGGCGAAATCGATTTGATCGCCGAGAAGAAAGGCGCCATCACCTTCGTCGAAGTAAAATGCCGCTCGTCATTGGAGTTTGGTTTTCCCCAGGAGTCGGTCATCAAGAGAAAACAGGAGCGGATCATGAAGGTTGCGACGATATTCCTCAAAGAAATGAACCTCTGGTCGAAAGTTGATTGCCATTTCGATGTGCTCTCAATCTACCAGGATGGGCGAGCGATGCATCTTGAGCATATCAAGGATGCATTTTGGAAGTGATGCTGACCCGCACCAGAATCGTAGTCGTTGACAGGGTTGGAAAAATGTCTATAATGCTGAGACGATGCCGGCAGGTTAGCCGCAAGGAGGCGTCTTAATGTCAGAGTATGACGGCTTGAAGATATTTGCCGAACGTGAAATCGAAACGATCCGGCTCTACGAAAGTCCTGAGCCGATGTGGTTGGCAGTGAAGGCGTTGGGTGAGATGGTCATGCAATTGAAAGCCATCAACGAGAACCTTGCCGTAATCAGCGACTTCATCAAGACCAAGGTTCAGTAACGCACCGGGTTCCCAGAGTATTCATCGAGGTTCGTACTTGACGCATGCGCAGTAGTTATTGACGTAAGGGCACATTTTCCGGTTGGTTTCTTTGACACAGAGGTAGAGCTTCTTTTCGCCGTTGCTGCCGCCGTTATCTTGATAGCCGCCGGTGTCGTTCTTCTCTTTCGTACTGCAAGCATATGCGCATTCACCGCTGATCATGGTAACCTCCTGGTTACTTCTACACTATTATACAGTGCAAAAACCATACCAATTCCATGTTTTCGACCATTGTAACCGCCGATAGTACGACGGTTCTTCGGCTGGGCCGGATAAGCCGGTGCTGCGTCAAGAAAAAAGGGTATCGTGTTACCCAGGTGGGTATCTTTTTTGCTACGCCGTGTCGCAGATTCTGGCTTGACAATGCCGGATTTGGCGATAGTATTTCACCGGTAGTTCAATTGCTGTCCAGAATATTGATGTGCTCATGTAGACTTAAACTAAGGAGGAAGAATGAAGCTCAGGTTTTGTCTTTTAATCCTTCTGGTCATCACTTTCGGTCACGCGGCGCTTGACCTCGTACGAATCAGGATTGACTCGCGCAATGATGCAGTGACTCTCGACCAGTTGGGAATCATCATCAATTCGGTATCGTCGAACGACGTTGTCGCTGAGATCTCGGCTGAACAGAGGATTCTCTTGGACCAGCTCGGCTATGCTTTCGAGACGATCACGCCGAATATTGACTTTGTCTATCGAGAAAACGCCGAATTCGGCAGGTACTTAACTTATGCCGAGTTCGTCGATACCATGAGAATCATTGCTCAGAACAATCCGACCATCTGCCGGCTCGATACGCTCAACACTACCGCCACCGGGTATTTGGTGCTGGCAATGAAGATCAGCGACAATCCACAGGTGAACGAAGCTGAGCCGAGAATTTTCTTCGAAGCTGACATCCACGGCGATGAAAAATGCGGCTGGGCCGTGGCCTTCGAGATGATCAAGTACTTGGTACAGAATTATGGCAGCAACACCCTGGTCAGGAATCTGGTCAATACACGAGAGATATGGATCTGCCCGATGACCAACCCGTACGGCTTTGTGAATGGCGTCCGCGCTAACAGCCGTGGTGTTGACCTGAACCGGAACTGGGGATATATGTGGCGCAACACCAGCGGGTCGGCTACTTTTTCGGAGAATGAAACCCAGGCCATGAGAAAGGCCTTCAACCGGGATGCCTTTTCGTTCTGGATGTCCTATCACGGCGGCGCCGTGGTTACTCTCTATCCGTGGGGATGGACCCGCGATGTACCGCTCGACACGAGCGAGCTCAAGTATGCTTCAGCATCCTACGCCCGGGCCACTAACAACAGCTACGGGCAGATCATTGTGGTGATGTACTACGCACCAGGCAGTTCGATTGACCATCTCTACGGAGCCGAGGGCATCACCGGCATCGCGGCCGAGGTCCACGCGACCAAAACCCCACCGGCCAGTGAAATCGATCCTTTGTTCAATCGGAATCGCGATCCGATGCTCGACTTGATGCGCTACGCCAAATGGGGGGTTGAAGGCACTATCACCGACTCGGTGACCGGACAACCGATCACCAAGGCGATGCTTGAGCCGGTGGCACCAGCGCGCTGGGTCAGCTACAACGATTCACCCAACGGCGACTATCACCGGTTTCTGAGGCCAGGCACCTACTCGATCAGGTTCAGCGCGAACGGTTACAACAGCAAAACGGTTTCCGGTATCGTGGTGCCGACCGACAGTTCGGTGGTCGTCAACGTTCCGCTGTCACCGAATCCGGTTGGGCGTACCTTCGCGCACAAGTTTGCTGTCTGTAACGTCACCGACCCGACCCAGGCCTATGCCAACCATTCGCTGTCTTTTTGGGCGCTGGGCCTGCGCGACAACCGCCGCCTGTCAATCGGCGTCCGGGGCTGGGTTGACATCGACATGGGTACGCCGATTGTCAATCGCTCCGGCAACGACTTCGTGGTTGTCGAGGGCGACGCCGACGCGGAGAGGTGTACCGTATTGGTCAGCAACAACTGGAACGGACCGTGGACCTATTTGGGCCTGGCCAACGGCACGACCGAGTTCGATCTGGCAACCGGCGGAATGAGTCAGGCGCGCTATGTCCGTCTCCGGGACGACGGCGATGGGACCGGCAGTTCGCCGACCGCGGGCTTTGAGGTCGACGCGGTCGAAGGCTACCCGCTGCTCGGCGTTGCCGAGCCGGCGGTTATTTCGTTGTCCGATCGTCCGAGGCCGCGACTCGTTATTGCGCCGAATCCGGCGCGTTCCGTGGTTGATTTCCAAGTCAGTGGCGCGTCAAGCGAGAAACGCAATCTTGTCGTGTTCAACTCCGTCGGCCGGGAAGTAGGGCGGTTCAGAATGGAGGCCAGCACACCTTCTGAAGTGGTGAAGTGGAACTGTGGCGCTATGCCGGCGGGAGCATACTTTGTCCGGCTGGAGAATGGGGGAGCCGCGGTGGTTGAGAAACTCCTACTGCTGAAGTAGCCGCCGGGTTTTCTTGGGGAAGGCCTTGTTTATCGACTAAGGGACCAGCACGGCGGACGCGACTACGGTTGTCCAGAGGCCGTGCTTATCGCCGATGGCGGTCTGGGTGATGTTGGCCGTCTTGAAGATCCGCCCTGAGATTTTCCAGATCTCCTTGCGTTCGTCATAGCTCGTATCCGGGTCAAAAACAACGCCTAGAGTAGTCGCCAGCATCTGTGCCGCCAAATCCTCAGCCCGGTCGCTGGTCCTTGGTTCGGTCTCACCGAAAGAGTGATACTCGGAAAGATAGCCGAACTGATTCTTGTCTCTGGGCTTGGCCACGCCGATTGAAGATGCAATAAGCCGGTGCGGTTCGTTGGTCGAGCTTTCGGCCAGAACACAGAACACGACTTCGCCGAAAGAAAGATACTGCAGTCCTTTGGCCCTTGAGACCAGCTTGCAGTTGGGGGGCAAGATGCTTGAGACGCGAACAATGTTGAAAGGTGCGATACCGGCGTCTCGCAATGCGGCCTCGAAGCTGGCCAGTTTCTCCTTGTGCTTGCCAACTCCTTTGGTCAAGAACAGCCGTTTGGGAATGATCATTATTCTCTCCTTAGAAAAAGATGCCTACTTTCAAGATTCACGTCATTCGCTGTCATTCGGAACGTTCGTCAATCTACTTTATGAAGATGGAGCAGACCAGAGTCGAACTGGCGGCCTTCTCGCTGCGAACGAGACGCTCTCCCAACTGAGCTACTGCCCCGTGAATTTTGATTCTAAGTATTTTCCAGGCTTTGTCAACGTCAATGTGGGCAGTCGGGCGGGCGATGTGTTCCTACTTCCGGTCGAGGTAACACCAGAGCAGTAAGGCAATTGTGAAGAGCAGCATTGTGTTCGTGAAGCGCAGGAAGGTCAGCGAGTGGAGGCCGATGAGGGACTTGTCGAATAAGAAGAATCGGGCCACAAAACCCAGTACGAAACTTACGACGGCAAGAATGCCGGTCAAATACGCCAACTTCTTCATCGTGCAACCTCCTGGCCGATTATATATCGGGCCCGGAGCTTAGTCAATGGGAAAGCCGAGGCGTTCAGGCGGCTCCTTCTTTCTCCGACACGCCGGTGTCCCCATCAAGGGGCCTTAGACCTGGGTGAGACAACGTCGTGGAGTATGCGTTTGACCCGGCCGACGGAGCCGGTCTCAAGCCTTACTTTGATGCCGTGGGGATGAGTCGGAGAGTTGGTGAGTATCTCCTTCACGATGCCCTGGGTGGTCTTGCCGGAAACCTGATCGGCCTTCTGGACGATGACTACGTGCATGCCCGGCCGGATATCGGCGCGGACCGTTCCGTCGGCGTTCATCGTGCACCATCAATCATGACTAACTGAGTTTTGGGCAGCTGATTCATATTCGAAGCTAATGGTTCATGCACTTTATTCGTAGCCACCGGGGGCTGTCATCCTGAGTAATTGAGACTCTTCGTTTCACTCAGAGTGACAAGACCTTCCTAAATGGCTTATGCATATTAGAAGCTGATTCCTATTTTCCCCAGCTTATTCTATCGCTGCGGGACTATTTGTCAAGCCTCGACCGGTGCGAACCCGGGCTCTTGCGATTGATGTTGACGCTCGGGGCGATTCGAGTATCATGGCGGAGGGGCGTCAAAAGAATTTTGCGGAGGTCATATGCAGATGCTCTTGGTTATTTCGATACTTTCGTGGTTTAATTGGAAGACGCTAAAGACCGATAATTTTACCGTCTATTACAAGCCGGGCTACGAATGGGAAGCGAGCCAGGCGCTGCAGAACCTGGAGCGGTATCGGGACCGGGCCGTCGGGATCACGGGAAATGGACTGGGCAACACGGCCGTAGTCATCGAAGATGTCGGCACCCTACCCAGCGGGTTTGCCAACCCGGTTTTCCGTGACATCCACCTCTTCACCTATCCCCCGCAAGGGGGGCAAATGGACATGACCCAGAACTGGTATCGAGCGGTCGGGTTTCATGAATACATCCACCTGGCGCACATGCGGAAGACCTCGGGTCTGGCCAAACTGTTTGCCGACGCCTTCGGCACGATCTTTCAACCCAACATGTATTCTCCAGGATGGATCATCGAAGGCATAACCGTTTACAGCGAATCGCAGCTTTCGCCCTACGAGGGCCGGCTCAATGACGGCTTTTTCGATGCGTATGTTGCGTGCCGGGCGAGCCAGAACAAAATGCCGTCAATAGCCGACGCCACTTATACGCCGCTTGAATTCCCGTACGGTACCGGAATCTATCTCTACGGCGGGGAACTCTTCGATTATCTTGGCGGCAAGTACGGTGAAAGTTCGTTCGGGGAGTTCTTCAAGAGGTACGGCTCGTGTCCGGTCACAGCGCCGGCCAGCTGCCTGGCCCCAGCGCTGGGAATTGAGGTCGCGGCGTCCAAGGTCTATGGCCGGAGTCTTTCTTCTCTATTCAACGAGTGGCGGCGCGTCGAGACCGCGCGTAGCGCATCCTGGAAGGTTGACGGACGGCAGCGCACCAACGCCGGCTGGTTTTGCACGTATCTCGTTGCTTCGGCCGGCCGGCTTTACTATGTCCGCAACTATCCGAAAAAGACCGATGCCCTTACTATTTTCTATTTTACCGAGATCGTCGAACACGACGTATCTTCAGGGCGCGAGCAGGTGATTGTTCGGACGACCAGTTCGGTGTCGGCGCCGATCAGGCTCCAGGGTCAGCAGCTCTACTACGCGACGATGGAACTGCAATGCGGATATGCGAACGTGAGCCAGGGCGGGTATGGCATCAAGTCCAACCTGTACCGGCGCGATCTGGCGGGCCGATCAACGACAAAACTGTTCTCGGACGCGATACGGGCGTTTGCACCATTGAAGGATAACGAAATCATTTACAGCAAGGACCGCAGCCACGCCTTTGGCTCAGAACTCTGGCGGTACCAGGAAGGCAAGAGAGAGAAAGTTGGTGAATTCGATCTGCTGATCGGCGAGATTGAGACCAACGGTGATATCGTGGTGGTTTCGGCCCGCCGGGACGACGAAAACTGGGACTTGTTTACGCTGGATGTCGAGAAAAGGGATCTGACTTCGATGCTGACAACGCCCTGGAGCGAGACGGACATCAGTTTGAGGAAGGATACGTTGTACTTCACGGCGAACTACGACGGCATCTATTCAATCTACCGCATTGACCTTGCCTCCGGAACGCTCGCTCGGTTGACCGAAGGCGGATTCTCAAGAAACGGTGCGACCGCTGGCGATACGCTCTACTTCATCGGGCTGAATCCGAAAGGATTCGATGTCTACGAGAAGGCAGTCGCGTACCAGCCCTTCGATCTGGGTGATGGGCCTGCGAGCCCACCGCCCGATATCCCGAAAATCGATCCGACTCCGCGCCCGGGTAACTATCTCGATGTTGCCGGGTCATTTCTCGATCCGGACGTGAGGGTGCCGGTGATCTTCCCGGGCGATAGTACTCTGAGAAGCTGGTATTTGGGTGCGGTGCTGGTCAACACCGATGCGCCGAACGAGAACGTGGCGATAAGTTATTTTGGCTACGATTGGGCCAACGAGGATTTGATACTGAACACAGACTTCCAGTCGCTTCTTTTCCTGCCCGTCGAGCTGAGCTTCGCGTATGACCACGGTAACTCGACGGAGATCGGGCTCGAACTTCCTTTGTACCGTCAGCTGAATCGAGGTTTGACATCGGTTACCTGCGGCCTGACGGCGGCGGCCTGGGAGGACAGCATTCTTGCGCGGCGTGGTCTTGCTCCCTACGCAGCGGTCGGTTTTGACTTCCCGGGCACGGAGCTGGACTTGAGCGCGAGTTTTCCTCTGGAGCGGGAAGCGTTTGGTTCTGATGCTGAACGGACGGCTCAATATGCAAACATCTCGATCCGGCAGTACTTGGCCGGAGGCGAGGTCCGGCCAATCGTGCGCGGGTTCAATAGGGAACCCGGTTTGACTTGGATGATGATTCGAGGCGATTCCTTGCTTGCCCGGAGTGGTGGTATTGTAACCCTGGAGTACTCTCATCCGCTGCTCCGGATCAGGAAGGGACTGTGGAACCCCAACATCTATTTCGAGGATCTCTGCGGCGTGATCTTCATCGACGGCTGCTTTTCCCGGAATGGGGACCATGCCTATTCAGCCGGCGTGGAACTGAAGCAGGAGATCGGCGTATTGTTGGGGTGGGTTAAGTTAGCGCCGGTGTTCGGGGTGGCTGTCCGCAGCGACCGACAGTTGTCGCCCTATTTCAGACTCAAGATGGGAGAATTGCTTTAGGGATCATGGCCCACCGGCTGAACTTCGTGGCGCACGCGCCGGAATTTAACATCGATATTCTGCGAGTGACCACGGCTGAGCCGGTCTTGGACGTGGCCGTGAAGATCAACGAGAGCATCGAGCGGGGTTATATCCAAAGGTCTCCGAGCCGGTTTCCGGCGCTCGAAGACATTGTCAAGTTCTGCGGTCCGCAGCAAGCTATGGCCTCGGCCCGGTCGGTCATCGTCGGGGCCGGAGCTTACTTCATCGAGGAACCCGAAGACCTTTCCGAATCCGGGCAGCCGCATGGCCTGATCGCGCGTTACACGCGGCGCAACTATTATCGGGACTTAAGGAAGAAGCTGATCCGATTGGCCAAGCATTTGAAGAAGGAGCACGGAGGACAGTATCGCGCGTATGCCAATGGGCCGGTTGCCGAGAAACCACTTGCCCGGCGGGCCGGGGTCGGATTCTACGGCAAGCATGGCGTGATGGTCAACAAGGACCTCGGGTCCTGGTTTGTACTGGGTGAATTGATCACCGATATCGATCTTGAACCAGATACGCCGGTGACCGATGACTGCGGGCCATGCCAGCTTTGCATCACGAAGTGTCCGACCAGGGCGATCGTCGAACCGTACGTCCTGGATTGGTCAAAGTGCCTGCAGTACCTGACGAACTGGCACGGTATCCTGCCTGAATCGTTTCGCGGACTCTGGGGCAAGCGGCTGTACGGTTGCACGACTTGCCAGGATGTCTGTCCCAAGAACAAGAAGGTCAAGCCCAAGTCGAGCCGTCCATCAGGCGGCGATGTCGGTGCATCGTTTCCGCTGCTCCGTATTCTGAGGATGAGCCGCGAAGAGTATTTCGACCGATTCCGTCAGAACCAGATGGGTGCGGCGTGGATCAATTTCGACTGTATTCGCCGGAACGCGGTTACTGCTCTGGGTAATGCGGGCGACCCGGTGGCGGTTGAGCCTCTGACTGAATGCCTTGGGGATAAAGAACCGATGCTGCGTGCCCACGCGGCCTGGGCTTTGGGCCGGGTTGGTGGTGGGAAGGCAAAAGCGGCGCTGGAGAAGGCAGGGCGCGCCGAAGATAATCCCGAGGTACGGGGGGATGTCGATTCCGCTCTGCAGCAACTCGCCGGGTAGCTCTGTATGGCGTTTCGTCACTAGGGTGCGCCCCGTCTCGAGCCTGTCGAGAGATCGAGGGGGGACTTTCTCGAGCTTGACTTTGTTAAAATAGTCTTGAAAAACAGCTAATTCGTGGTATAATTAGGTAGTTGATTGTTTCTTGCCTTAGGTGTTTAGGAATTTAGGTGTTTAGGAATTTGCTTCAATCGAGGAGTCTTTATGCATCTCTATCTTGACACGGCTAACGTAGATCAAATAAAGGAAATCGCCGGCTGGGGAATTCTAGATGGCGTTACCACCAACCCCTCGCTGATGGCGAAGGAGAAGGGGGACTACAAGAAGATACTCAAGGAGATTTGTGACATCGTGAAAGGCCCGGTGAGCGCCGAGGTGCTGGCCCTGGAAAAAGACAAGATGGTCTCCGAGGCCCGCGAATTGTCGAAGATAAGCGAGCATATCGTGGTCAAGATTCCCTGCACCGTTGAGGGCCTCAAGGCTACGAAGACCCTGGTCAAAGAAGGCATGAAGGTCAATATGACTCTGGTCTTTTCTCCCAACCAGGCTCTGCTTGCGGCCAAGGCGGGCGCAACCTACATCAGTCCGTTCGTCGGCCGGCTTGATGATATCGGTCACAAGGGCACCGACATCGTGAACGAGATCCTCGCCGTGCTCAAGAATTACGATTTTCCGACCAAGATCATTTTTGCGTCAGTCCGGCACCCCGACCACGTGCGTGAGGCGGCTTTGATGGGCGTCGATATCGCAACTGTCCCCTACAATGTATTCGCCCAGCTCGTCAAGCATTCGCTTACCGATACCGGCATTGAACGGTTCTTGAAGGATTGGGAAAAGAGATGAAGCTTAGAACCGCTTTGCTGATTCTTTGCGGTGTCGTGCTCGGCGTTGTTGCCTTGAAAGTCTACGGATTGGTGCGGCCGCGGACCGCCTATTTCTGGACCGAGCCGGGGACCCGCGGCAGGGCGAGATTTGTCAACGACCTCCAGGACGAGATCTCGAACCAGCGCAAGAACGCGATTGTCGTGGCCGCCAGCCGGGTTGGGCCGGCGGTCGCCTCGGTGACGGTCATCCAGACCCGGGTCGTGACCTCCGGGCCCTTCTCATCGCCTTTTTCCGACCAGTTCTTCGATGATTTCTTCCGCGACTTCTTCCCGCCGCGCCGGTACAAGGAAAAGATCCAAAGCCTGGGCTCGGCGGTGATCTTGTCGTCGGACGGCTACGTCATAACGAACGAGCATGTCGTCGCCAATGCTACGGAGATCAAGGTGACCCTGCCGGATTCCCGCCAGTTTGACGCGCGTATCATCGGCACGGACCGAAGCAGCGATATCGCACTGCTGAAGATCGACGGTAAAGATCTGCCCTACGCGACCTTGGGCAATTCCGATGACCTGATAATCGGAGAGTGGGTGATCGCCCTGGGCAACCCATTTGGGTTCTTGCTCGAGGACGCGCACCCGACCGTGACGGTAGGTGTGGTCAGCGCCCTGCGCCGGGGCATGAAATCAAGCCGTGGTGGGGGGCGTGAAGAGAGGATCTACAAGGATATGATCCAGACCGATGCCGCGATCAATCCGGGCAACTCAGGCGGACCGCTGGCCAATATCCTGGGTGAAGTCATCGGCATCAACACGTTCATATTTTCCTCCGGGGGCGGATCCGAAGGCGTGGGTTTTGCGCTGCCGATAAGCTCGGTGAAGCACATCATCATCGAACTGAAGGCCCACGGGAAGCGGCGTGAAGTGTGGCACGGGATCTACGTCCAGGAATTAACCCAGGAGCTGGCCGCGGCCCTCAAGGTTGACAAGAAGGGAATTCTTGTCAGCAGTGTCGAAGACGCAAGCCCGGCGGACCGGGCCGGGTTGAAACCGGGCGACCAGATTGTTGAGGCTGCGGGCAAGCCCATGAACCGGCCGGCGGATTGGGAAGGGGTCGAGGCCAAGCTGGTCGTGGGTGACACGTTGAGTCTGAAAATTCTGCGCGGCGGCAAGGAGTTGTCCGGTCAGTTCGTGGTCCGGGAGTACTCGGCGCAGGTCGCGGCAAAACGATTGGAGAGCCTGGGTCTAACGGTGCAGAATGTCAACCCGTTGCTCAAGAAGAGTCATAACCTGATGCGCGACGACGGTGTGGTCGTGGTGGCAATCAAACGAAACAGCCTGGGCGAGCGTATCGGTCTGCGCGAGGGCGATGTTATCCTGCAGTGGGCCGGTCAGCCGGTCCGGAACACGGATGACCTGCTCAGCGCCACCCGCGAGCTTTCCGGGGATATCACGACTATCATTGATCGCAAGGGTATGCTGCTGGAAGTATCGTGGAGGATATAGAGTATGATTGAACGATATACGACCCGTGAATTGAAAGAGGTCTGGTCTGAAACCAGGAAGTATGAGACGTGGCTGGTCGTGGAAGGGGCGGTAGCCCGCGTTCAGGAAGAACTCGGAATAATACCCAGGAAGTTGTCGCACCGACTGCCCGGAGTCAGAGTCAAGCCGCGTGACGTTGACAAGGCCGAAGAGCGGAGCAAGCATGACGTGATCGCCTTTCTTGAGGTGGTCAGGAAACAGCTGGGGCCGGAAGGGAAGTACCTGCATTTCGGAATGACTTCGTACGACCTGGTTGATACCGCCTTGACCATGACGCTGCGAGATGCCGGACTGGTGATCCTCAATTCGCTGAAAGAGCTCAAGCAGGTTACCCGAAGACTTGCCATCAAATACAAATTTACGCCCATGATCGGCCGAACCCATGGCATGCACGCCCAACCGATCACATTCGGCGTCAAGGTCCTCTCCTGGTACGAGGAGATATCAAGGAACGTACAGCGGCTGGAATATGCCGTTGAAGAGATGTCCTACGGCAAGATTTCCGGTGCGGTGGGAATCTACGCCAACATCAGCCCGAAAGTTGAGGGGCGCGTTCTGCGGAAGCTGGCACTCAAAACCGAACCGGTTTCGACCCAGGTCATACCGCGCGACCGCCACGCCCAGTTCTTGTCAGCACTGGCCATAATTGCCAGCGGTTATGAACGGATTGCGACCGAGATCAGAAACCTACAGCGTTCCGAAATCGGTGAGATCGCCGAAGCCTTCGCCAAAGGCCAGAAAGGCTCGTCGGCGATGCCCCATAAGAGGAACCCGATCAACTGCGAACGATTGACCGGTTTGGCTCGAGTGGTACGGGGCTACCTGATTCCGTCGCTGGAAAGCATTGCGCTCTGGCATGAAAGGGACATTTCCAATTCCTCGCTGGAGCGGATAACCCTGCCGGATGCGACGATACTGCTTCACTACATGACCAGGATTCTGGATGGGATTCTCAGGAATCTTGCCGTCTACCCGAAGAAGATGATGCAGAATCTGAGAGCAAGCCGCGGTGTCTATTTTTCCCAGGCGCTGCTCATGAAGCTGGTCGAGAAGGGGATCGACGCCAAAAGGGCCTACGAGATGGTCCAGGCGATGTCATTCCGGGCAATCGACGAAGACCGGGAATTAGAGTCAATTGCCGCTTCCGTCCTTACGCCTCGAGAGAGGCGAGGAGTTTTCAATCTCAAAAGGCTCTTCAAAGAAATCCCGACGATATTCAAGAGAGTCCTTTGAAAGACCCTTGAAAATCATCTGAAACAATGACTCAGGCTTAGAACCCACTCGACGGTATCGTACCTGTAGATCTCCTGCTCGGTCCCGGCATCGAGCTCAAAGCCGTGAAACTTCAGGCCAAAGCCATAAGTGGGACCGGCCAGTTCAGCGTCAGGGCTGTAATAATACCCGCCCCGCGAATAGAAGTGCTCGAAAAGGGCCAACTCCAGCCCGACTCCAGTACTCATGTGTGACCCAAGGTTGTACAGGGCGTGGCTGGCATCACGCAGATCGGCCGCCGTGACCGTGGCCTTGAAAGCTTCCCTATCTATGAGATTGATACTGGCCATGGTTCTGACCACACGCGGCAGAGGATGAATCCGCGCATAGTCCATGCCGTAGGTGTAGCGAATCTTCGAACCGACGTTCTGCACAGCCAGGCCGACTAATACACCACGTGTGGGCCTGAGCGCCACGCTGAAGTCAAACCCAAGCGCGGAACCAACGCCGTCGTAGAGTGGCGGCCAAATCGTCCATACGTACCCTGGAGGAGCAGACGGAAGGTGGGAACGGATGTACTTGGCCGCGGTGCCGATGCCTGCTTTGGACGAAACACTGTAGCCAGCACCGATCGCAACTGTGTACTGGCAGAGTCGACCTACCGCCGGATCGTATCCCCAGTCAAGCATGTTAACGTACGCGCCAAAGCCGAGTCCGGTACGCACCGGCAAGGCCGCCGCAGCTAGTCGGTATTCGCCTTGACCTGCGACATCGCTGCAACTGAACGACAGAGAAGCAGCGGGTCTTTCCAAGAAAGCGAGAGCTGCTTGGTGTGCATACGTCAACGACGCACCATCATTCAAACCGGTTCTGGCCAATGCGACGTTCCTCGCTTCGGGCCAGTGGAGCAAGAATAACGGACTTGGATAGGTGGCGTGATCGACTTCGGCAAGGATGGCTAGGGCCAGAAGAGCCAAGCTCATTGCGGGACACCCAGCCCAATCGTAGCCGGAAGCATCCGGAGTACAAAGGAATAATTCGTACACAGAATGGTCCCCGGCAACTGGATTCCTATCGGCAAAGACAGGGCCATGGCCGAATGCATGTGGTTACGTCTTCCGTTTCTGATTTGTCCTTTCTTCATGAACGCTAATGTATCTTAGTCCTGGGGGGGCAGAAGTCAATGACCAACCGAGAAATGGCGAGAATAGCAAGCGCCGGCTCTATTTTTGAAAGTCAATACTACGTCACTTCGACAATTCTCGTATTGACGTAATGAGATATTGGTGTATGATGGACGATGGGGAAGGCATGAGAAAGCGATTGCCGGAAACACAGTATCGCGGATCCCGGCTGTGTCGGGTGCTGGGCAACCCAACTGCGTATCAGGTTCTGCATTGCCTGATGAGGCAGCCGAGGTCGCCTTCGGATCTGGCCGAAGAAATTGGTTTGTCAGTCCAGACTATTTCCGACACTCTGAGGAACCTGCGCAATGTCGATATTGTGCGTTATGATACGGTTAACAAGAACAAGATTTACTTCGTGAAAGACTCGACCCTGTTCTCGATCATAAAAGAGATCGAATGCTTTGTTGGACAGATGCGGTTGAAGAAATGGTAAGGGGATCTCGAGCGGTATCTGCCTGAAAACTATTCCAGCCCGATAGGTTTCTTGATGACTGAGTTATTCTCGGTTTCGAGTCTCAAGAAATAGACGCCAGGGCGAGGGGAGGAGGGGCGTAAGCCCTTGACATGGCAAGAAATGCGGATACAATTCCTTCAGAGCATTTGATGTTACCGAAGGTTATCTCCAAAGTATTCGGCACCAAGGCCGAGCGTGAACTTAAGCGTCTCTGGCCTGTGGTTGACGAAATCAACGTCCATTTTGACAAGCTGAAAAACGCCGATATCCTAAGGGTTTCCGAGGATCTCAAGACGCGGGTAGGACAGGGCGAACCGCTTGACGATGTCCTGCCTGAAGCTTACGCGCTGGTCAAAGAGGTCTGCCGGAGGCTGGTCGGCAAGAAGTGGCCGGTGGTCGAAATCGAGACCGAATGGAATATGATTCCATTTGACGTTCAGCTCATCGGCGGCATCGTCTTGCACGAAGGCAAAATCACCGAAATGAAAACCGGTGAAGGCAAGACGCTGGTGGCAACAATGCCGCTCTATCTCAACGGCTTGACCAAGAAGGGGGTACAGCTTGTTACCGTCAACGACTACCTGGCACGGCGCGACCGCGAATGGATGGGGCCGATCTACGAATCACTGGGCATGACGGTGGGGGTTCTCCAGCAGGGGATCGAACCGGGTCCGCGCAAGGAGCAATACCAGTGTGATGTCTTGTACGGCACCAATAACGAGTTCGGGTTCGACTATCTTCGCGACAATATGGTCGTGCACGGCGCCGACAAGGTGCAGCGCCATCACTTTTATGCCATCATCGACGAGGTCGACAGCATCCTGGTCGATGAAGCCCGAACGCCGCTTATCATCTCGGGTCCGGTGGAACATACGACCAAGGGATTCGACGAGCTCAATTCGGTCGTATCCCGGTTGGTCTCCAGTCAGACCGTGCTGGTCAACCGGATTGTCGAAGAGGGCAAGCGGCTCCTGGGTGAGGGCAAGGAGACCGAAGCCGGAACTGAGTTTCTGCGGGCCCGGCGCGGCCTGCCCAAGAACAAACAGCTGATGAAGATTGAACAGGAGCAGGGCATCAAGAAGCTGGTCGAACAGGTCGAGCACAGCTACATGCGGGACAAAAGGCTTCACGACATCGATGACGAACTCTTCTTCGTGATTGATGAGCGGGCCAACGTCGTCGACCTGACCGAGAAGGGACGTCAGTTCGTCTCACCTCAGAAGCCCGAGACATTTGTGCTGCCCGATTTGAGCGTCGAGCTGGGCCGGATCGACAACGATCCCGGTTTGACGCCGAAAGAGCGAGTTGCGGCTAAGGAGACCGCCTACCAGAACTATGCCGAGAAGAGCGAGGTCCTGCATAATATCCGCGCCCTGCTCAAGGCGTTCGCGCTTTTTGAGAAAGACGTGGAGTATGTCGTACAGGACGGGAAAGTCATCATTGTCGACGAATTCACCGGCCGGCTGATGCCCGGGAGACGATTCTCGGACGGTCTGCACCAAGCTCTGGAGGCCAAGGAACGCGTTGCCGTGCAGGAAGAGACCCAAACCCTGGCGACGATTACGATCCAGAACTACTTCCGTATGTATGAAAAACTGGGCGGTATGACCGGCACGGCGATGACCGAGGCGCACGAATTCTTCACAATCTACAAGCTCGATGCCCTGGAGATCCCAACCAAGGAACCGGTCCGGCGCATTGATTGCGAGGATGTCGTATACCGGAGCCGGCGCGAGAAGTATAACCAGGTCATTGACGAGATTGTCCGGTGGTACGGCAAGAAGCGGCCGATTCTGGTCGGCACAACCTCGGTCGATGTCTCTGAGGTCCTGTCACGGCTTCTGGGCCGGCGGGGCATTCCCCACGAAGTGCTCAATGCCAAGCATCATCAACGGGAAGCGATGATTATCACCCGGGCCGGGCAGCCCGGAGCGGTGACGATCGCCACGAACATGGCCGGACGCGGTACCGACATCAAGCTGGGGCCGGGCGTCGTCCAGTGCGCCAAGTGCTGCCTTTTCTGCAAGGACCGTGCGTGTTCCGAATGCGCCCACAAGTATAAGAAGGAATGCTTCGAAGAGGTGCCCTGCGGCCTCTATATCATGGGTACCGAACGACACGAGGCGCGGCGTATCGATAATCAGCTGCGCGGCCGCAGCGGCCGGCAGGGTGACCCGGGGTTCACTCGATTCTTCCTCTCGCTCGAGGATGACCTGATGCGTCTTTTCGGGTCCGAGCGCGTCGCCGGGATTATGGACCGGTTCGGTGCGAAAGAGAACGAGCCCCTGACTCACCCTCTCGTGACGCGCGCGATTGCCAACGCCCAGAAGCGCGTCGAGCTCAACAACTTCGAGATTCGCAAGCACTTACTCGAGTATGACAACGTGATGAACAAGCAGCGCGAAGCGGTGTACAAGATGCGTGATGAGATTCTTGCGGGCGGGACGCTTAAAGAGCGGGCGGCATCGTTTTTTGAAGAGGCGATTGAAGATATCATTCTTAAATACACTAATTCGAAGGAACATCCGGAGAACTGGGATTGGGATGGCCTCAAAGGTGAGTTCGGGCTGCTCTTCCTGACCGATCTGGTCCTGACCAAAGATGAAATTCTGGACGCAAAGCAGGAGACCCTGCTGGACCGGCTCGCCGAAGTCGCCCGACGGCGGCTTGACGACCGGGAGAAGTTGCTGGGGCCTGAGTTGTTTCCGGAATTGCTGAAATTCGTCATGCTCAACATCATCGATTCGCACTGGCGCGACCATCTCCACAGCCTTGATGCTCTGCGTGAGGGCATTGGCTTGAGGGCGTACGGCCAGAAGGATCCGCTGATTGAATACAAACAGGAGTCCTTCAAGCTGTTCGACGAGATGCTCAGGAACTTGGCCCGGGAGGTTTCCGGTCTCCTTTTCCGGGCCCAACTCCGCCCGGAAGTCCGCCGACCGGTGCGCATGACCGAGTTTAAGCCCGCGGTGGCAGGTCAGCCCGGTGCCCGGCCGACGGCTGGGGTGGCCCAGACTCAAGCCCCGCGGCCGTTGTCTCAACCCGACAAGATCGGACGTAACGATCCGTGTCCATGCGGCAGCGGCAAGAAGTACAAGAAGTGCTGCGGCCGGGGCGCTTGAACCAAGGATGAGTGATGCAGCAACTATCGCTATTTGAAGAGCTCCTGCGGGAGGAGCGGGAGACCCACTGGCTGCGGTTCGAAGGGGGTAACGGCCCGAGAGCGGTCTACAACGGCCAGGAGGTCATCAACTTTTCGTCTTTCAACTACTTGGGCCTGGCCAACCATCCGCGGGTTATCGAAGCCATGAAAGAAGCGCTCGAGAAGTACGGTGGGGACGTGGTGGCCCCCCGCTCGGCCGGCGGCAATACCTATCTCCACCAGATGCTCGAGGAGAGGCTGGCCGAGTTCAAGAAGCTTGATTCCGTACTCCTGTTCCCCTCCGACATTTCCGGCGCCTTTGCCGTCTTCTCATTTTTCTTGGGTGGTACCGATCTCTTGATGATGGATGAGCTGAGCAGTAAGAAGATATACAAGTTTGTCGGTGCGAACCTTAAAGTATTTCCGCACAAGGACCTGGCTAAGGCCCGGGCGATTCTGGAAAAGAGCGACGAAAGCCGGAAGCGCATCTTTCTGGGCGAGAGTGTTTTCGAGATGGAGGGCGACATCTTTCCCTTCAACGAGCTGGCCGGCGACATCAAGGCGCACCGGATGGTGCTGGTCGTCGACGACACCAACGGACTGGGCATCTTAGGACGTAACGGCCGCGGCGTGGTCGACCATTTTAACCTCTACGGTCAGGTGGACATCGACCTGGGCTCGCTGGCCCGGGCCTTTGGCGCCCAGGTCGGATACGTCGGCGGCGTTAGAGCGCTGACCACGTACCTCCTGGAGCACTCACCCTTCTTTTCCATGCCGACCGCACCGTCACCCATTGCCGTCGCCGCGGCCTTGACCGCACTCGAGGTCGTAAAGGAGGAGACGGTCCTGGTTGAGCGCCTCTGGCAGAATGCCAAGTACTTCAGGACGAGCCTAAGACAGATCGGCCTCAATACGGGAATGTGTCAGACCCCGATCATACCTATTATCGTCGAAGAAGATTCGACGGCACGAGTTTTCTCGGACCGACTCTTTGAAAGAGGGGTGTACGTGCCGTGCTTTGTCTCGCCTTTTGTGCCGCAGGGACGGGCACGTCTCAGAGCGGTCGTAACCGCGGTCCATACGAAAGAGGATTTGAACCGGGCGCTGGATACAATCGAGGCGGTAGGGAAAGAGTTGAGGGTGTGTCCCGGCTCGTAGGGGCGGGCAGAAAAGGTCGGGATTATGCTCCCAGAATTCGCCGCACCTAAAACGCGAGCCCTCTGTCAGAAAGGCGAGTTCCGGAGGACGAGAAGGATAGGGTTTCCTGTGCTGCTGCTGCTGATCGCGCCTCTGTTTTCTCAGCCCCAGACCGATAGCGTCCTGGTTTTCTATTCACCGGATTGCCGCTACTGCAAATACATGCTGGGCGAGTTTCTGCCCGGAATCGAGAAGGACTTCGACATCAGGATCCAGACCTTCAACGTCGACATCGCCAAGAACCTGTACTTTCTCGAGAAGCTGGAAGAGAACGTCAAGGAAGTCGGGGATGAACTGCCGGCGGTCTTTTTCAAAGACTCGGTCATCTACGGGTCGGAAAGGATATTCAAAGAGCTTCGTGATATCATAGAGAAATACCGGAGTGACGCGAAGCATTACCTCACGTATTTCACGAAGGCGGGCTGCCGCGAGTGCAGCCGGGTTGATAATATATTGAAGGTCTTGGCGCGTGAGCATCCGACGGTCGTGATCCACAGCTACAATCTCAACCTTAAGGAGAACAAGCTGCTGGCCGAGGCCATCAGTCAAAGCCTTGGTGTGCCGGAGCAAGACCGGCTGGTCGCGCCGACGGTGTTTCTGGGCAATGAGTACTATGTCAAGGGCGCTATTAAGCTGTCGGCTCTCGAAGAGGCCTTGACGCGCCATGCATTCGGCAGTCCGGACTTAGCCGCAACCTATCCTGACATTGGGGCACGGACCGAGCAGTCCATCATCCACCGGTTTTCCGCCCTCGGCCTGGCCGCGGTTGCCGGCGCCGGGCTGCTCGATGGCATCAATCCTTGTGCTTTTGCGACGATAGTTTTCTTTGTCAGCTACCTGGTTTTCGCCGGGCGCCGGAGAAGAGACATTGTCGTGATGAGTATCTGCTTCGTAGTTGCCGTTTTTCTGGCATACTTTGTGATCGGTCTGGGATTCTACCAGGCGCTGTCGTTCGCGGCCGGCTTCAAAACGGTGGCCCGGATTATCTTTATCGGGTTTGGCGTATTCGCGTTCGTGCTCGGTGCGGTGAGCATTTTTGACTTTGTCAAGGCGGCGCAGGGCAAGCTCGGGGAGATGAAGCTGCAACTGCCGCATACGGTCAAGCAGAAGATCCATGAGACGATCAAGGAGAAGACGGGCCGTCTTGGAATCGGCGTTGGGGCATTCGTGGTCGGCGTGCTCATTTCACTCTTTGAGTTTGGGTGCACCGGTCAGGTCTACCTGCCGACGATAACATATGTGGTTTCAAATCCCGCGCTGCGTCCCAGGGCGATTGGCCTTCTTGTCTTGTACAATGTGATGTTCATCCTGCCTTTGATTGTGATCAGCCTGATGGGGGTAGCATTCTCAAGCGAGAAGGTGGGGCAGTTCCTGAAAGATCGAATCGCCGCGATCAAAATCCTTACCGCCCTGCTGTTTTTCGCATTGGGGCTGCTGTTGGTTTTCTTTTCC
>CAYGYG010000022.1:0-42810 GCA_964354155.1 uncultured bacterium
GGCAGTGGTTAATGGTTGACAAACGGCCGAATTCGTGCTAAACTACGACGTAAGCCTTTAAAAAGGAGGCAAACCATGAAGGCATTAGTTCTTGTGTTGATCGCGGCGGCGATCATGTTTGCAGACACGACCGTAGTAACGTATGGAACCAGGGCAGCCAGCAACTACATCCCTTTCTGGGGTAATAGCTACGACGCCTGCCGGTTACAGACCCTATGGTTGCAGTCTGAGATCAATACGGTGGGCCGTATCATCAGCTTCGGCTTCGAGATGGGGGCCACAGCGGCTACTGGCACCTTCAACAACTTCAAGTTCTACCTCTGCCACACGAGTGTAAGTCAATTGGGTACGGTCTTTGCCGACAACTACGGCGGCAATACTCCGGTACTGCTCATTGACTCGGCCTCGTTCACCGTAACTGGAGCAGCCAATACGTGGATCGAATGGCCGGTCGGCTTCAACTACAATAACACCTCGAATCTTTTGGCCGAGGTGACGTGGCGGACTGACAACGGTGTCGGCGTCACGATATGGCGGACGACCGAGAGCGTACCCAGGCGGGTCTACAACATGACTGATGACCAGGCAACGAGCGGAACTACCGGGAACCAGGGATACCGTCTGCAGTTAAGAATCGATCGGGGTGTCGGCGTGAAGGAGGAGAGACCCCAGATGGTTGCGCAGCCGGTCGCCCGGTTAACGGTTGCCCCCAACCCGGTGCGCCTGGGCACCAAGACGACCCTGGCCGTGTCGAACTTAAACCAGGCTATCAACACGGTTTCCGTCTACGACATGAGCGGCAAGCTGGTTCGTACCCTCGCGGTGCGGAATGGACAGGCGGTCTGGACCCTTCGGGATAGCAGAAACGAGCTGGTTTCATCCGGTGTGTATTTCGTGAGAGCGGGTGACTTGAAGGGCCGGATTACGGTTATTCACTGATTGTCAGCATTACAGGAAAGGGTGGCGGCATGAGCAGCCACCCTTTTTTTGTTATGAAGGTTGTTGATGTAGGGTGGCATTTCACATGCCTTCAGAAGAGGCTGATGGCTCGTGGCAAATGGCCAAGGGCAATATGAAAGGCTGACGTGAGGAAATGAGTGAATGGGAAGCCGTACGTCATTTCGAGGAGTCCCGTTTGCGCGGGACGGCCGAAGAATCTAATTGGGATCCTTCGTCCCGGATGGGACTCAGGATGACAAAGCCGGCGGTCGGATGTAAAATCCGACCCTACGAAGGCAATGCCGGGCACGAGGCCCGATGCTACGATGAGACAAAGCACATGATTGCCAAAGATTTCCCTTGATTCTGGATGCTTTCCGGATAGAATGGGACGAAGTGTTGACGCACCCTCAATATCCGGGAAACCCTGTTTGTCTTGAGCCGTCGCTCCGTCGAGATGGGTGGACGGCTATTCCCTTTGCTCGGCCTGAACGGCGAACCTCGTGGCCGGTCTCGTAACCGCTGAGCTAACAGGAGGTTAGATGGCAGTGAAGCCGAAGGATAACGTAAGGATAATACAGACCTACAAGCCAGGCAAGCCGATTGAAGAGGTCATACGGGAGCTCAGACTGACCGGGGAAGTCATCAAGCTTGCTTCCAATGAGAATCCATTGGGTACGTCGCCCCTTGCCCTCCAGGCAATGCGCAAGGCATTGAAGGAGTCCTATCTTTACCCGGACGATAGCTGTTTCTACCTGAAAAACGCGTTAGCCCAGAAATTCAACGTCAAACCGGGCGAAGTCATCGTCGGCAACGGTTCGGTGGAGATTCTGCCGCTGGTCACGCTGGCATATCTTGCTCCCAGCGAAAGCGCGATTGTCGCCAAGGGCGCATTCATTTGGTACAAGATCGCCGTCAATATCGCCGGGGGCGAGCTGATCGAAGTGCCGATGAAGAACCATGCTCACGATCTTGAGGCGATGCTCGCCGCGGTGAAGCCGAACACAAAACTCGTCTTCATCGCCAATCCTAACAATCCGACCGGGACGATTGTAACCAAAGATGAGTTCGACTGTTTTATGACACGGCTGCCCGAGCACATTTTAGTTGTCATGGATGAGGCCTATTGCGAGTATATTCACGATCCCGTATATCCGGAATCTTTTCCTTACCTGCGGGCGGGTAAGAACCTATTGATTCTCCGGACCTATTCCAAGATCTACGGTCTGGCCGGGCCGAGACTGGGCTATGGTTTTGCCGGTGAAGAGATTGTCAACGATCTGATGAAGATGAGGATTTCGTTCAACGCCAACCGAATTTCTCAGATCGCCGGCATTGCCGCGCTTGACGATCACGAGCACGTACGAAAGAGCGTCGAACTCAACGAAGCAGGAAAGGTTTTTCTCTACGAAGCCTACAAGAAGCTGGGGCTGTTCTATCTTCCAACGTACGGCAACTTCGTCTTCGTCGATTTTGACAAGGATAGCCAGACGGTTTTCGAGACGTTGCAGCGGCACGGGATTATCGCCCGGACCATCAAGGAGTATGGCTTCCCGACGGCCCTACGCATTACTATCGGTACTGAGAAGCAGAACAACAGGCTGATTAGAACACTTAAGAAGATACTTTAGGTTTAGTGAATATCATTAGTTATTTCAGGAAATACAACAACCCATTAGGAGGTAATGATGGAAATTAAGTTGGCTGACGGCAGGATCATGCCGGTTGAAATGCACCGAGCGCGCATGGTCCAGAAGATTGGGCTGGCTCCGGCTGAGGAGCGGTACAAGGCGATGGAGACAGCGGGTTACAATACGTTTCTCCTAAAGACGAAAGACGTTTTTCTGGACATGTTGACCGACAGCGGTGTCAACGCGATGAGCGACCACCAGTTTGCCGGTTTCATTACCACCGATGATGCGTACGCTGGCAGTATGACCTTCTACCAGTTTGCTGACGCGGTGAAGGATGTGCTCGGCTACGAGCATGTCATGAACGTGCACCAGGGCAGGGCGGCCGAACACCTGCTGTCCAAGGTTTTTGCCAAGCCGGGCGGGGCCACGATCACCAACTATCACTTCACTACGACCAAGGCCCATATCGAAGTGACCGGCCAAATGGACTGCCTTGAGCTCTTCATGGATGAGGCGCTCCAGACCAAGAGCACCCATCAGTTCAAGGGTTGTATAGACATCCAGAAGGTGAAGGATGCAATCAAGAAGTACGGCCGGGATAAGATTGCCTATATACGCATGGAGGCAACCACGAACTTGTTGGGCGGTCAGCCGTTCTCGATGGCAAATTTGCTCGAGGTCCGAAAGGTCTGCGATGACAACGGCCTGATGCTGGTTCTTGACGGCAGTCTGATATCGGAGAACGCGTACTTCATCTGGAAGAGGGAGAAGGGTTACGAGAACAAGACGATTGGCGAAATCATCAAGGAGATGTGCGCCCTTTCAGACATCTTCTACATGAGCGGCCGTAAGAATACATGCGTTCGGGGTGGCTGTATCGCGACGAACAACAAGAAGCTGTTTGAGGTGATCGAACCCTGGCTGCCGGTCTACGAAGGTTTCTTCACGTACGGCGGTATGTCGATGCGTGAGGTCGGCGCCATGGCGGTTGGTTTGCGCGAGATGACCGACCCGGGCATGGCGGGAAGCTCGATTGAGCAGATTCGCTTTTTTGTCGAGAAGCTCGACGCCATGGGTATCCCGGTTGTGACACCGGCCGGTGGCCTGGCTTGTCACATCGATGCCCGGAAGTTCTTACCTCACATACCCAAGGAGCAGTACATCGCGGGCGCGTCCACCGCCGCCCTGTACATCGCTTCCGGCGTGAGGGCTATGGAGCGCGGTACGATATCGATGGACCGTGACAAGAAGGGTAACGAGGTCTTCTGTGATCTCGAGTTAACCCGCATTGCTATTCCGCGCCGGGTCTACTCGGTCGGGCATATCGAGTACATAATCGAGCGCATCAGCTGGCTGGCTAAGAACAAGAATCTGATCAAAGGGCTGAAGTTCACCTCCGAACCGCCGGTGCTGAGGTTCTTCCTGGGTAAGCTGGCGGCGCTTGACGGTTGGGGCCGGAAACTGACCGACGCTTTCAAGAAGGACTTCGGCGACACGCTCTAACCCCTGGGGTCAAATCTCTACTTTGAACATCAATGACCGTTGACTGGTCGTAATATTCATTCATGGCAAGAGCGCTGAGGATTGAGTATCCGGGTGCGTACTATCATGTCATGTGTCGGGGCAATGAGCGAAGGCCGATATACCTTGATGAGCGTGATCGGAAGCGCTTTCTTCACTTTCTAACCGAGTCATTGGAGATATATCAGGTCGTCCTTCATGCCTATGTAATGATGCATAATCATTTTCACCTGGTCGTGCAGACGAAGCGGGCCAATTTGAGTGAATTCATGAGGCGGTTCAATATCTGTTACACGGGCTGGTTCAACTACGCTCACGGGCGATGCGGACATCTCTATCAGGGGCGCTACAAGGCGTTGCTGGTCGATGCGGATAGATACCTCTTGGAGCTGTCGCGTTATGTGCACCTCAATCCGGTGCGAGCGGATTGGTTTGCGAAGCATGACTATGGGGAGCGGTGGCGATATGTTCAGCGATATCAATGGAGCAGCTTGCTCAGCTATTTAGAGATGAGACCGACTGACGGGTTCGTAGACTGCGAGATGATTCTTGCTGTGGCCGGCGGACGCCAGGCCCATCGACGGTATATTCAGGAGGGTCTCATGGGGCGAATGGACGATCCTTTCAAACACGTCAAGGAACAGATGATTCTGGGTGACGATGATTTCGTAGCACGCATTAGGGCTCGGCATGTCGCGGCGGGCTCGTTGCGTGATCAACCGTCGTATCGCGGTCTGGTTGCCGAGGCGATCAGTCCTGATGCCTTGCTGGATTGTGTCGCCCGGATTCTGAAGCTTGCAAAGGGAACGATTACAGCGTCGGGGGTAAGAGGTCATGGGAAGATCAGGGGGATTGCTGCCGAGTTGCTTTACAGATACAGTGACTTGACGGAGGCGGGGATCGGCCGTTTGCTCGGCGGTATTGACTACGGCGCGGTGCACCAGTTGCGCCGTCGTCTGAAGCAGCGTGTGAGCCATGATCCGATTGTCCGATTGGAATACGAGGGAGTTGAGCGTGAACTCAACCGGTTATGTTCAAAGTAGAGATTTGACCCCATGAAGGGCTTTGCGGAGTTGATTGCCAAGGCGCAGGCCAGGGGGAGGAGGGTCTGTGTCGTCGCAAGGGCCGAGGACGAATCGGTGCTCGAGGGAATCAAACTGGCCGGTGCGCACAACATGATTGCTCCGATTCTAATCGGCGCGAAGCGGCAGATTGAGGCAATCGCCGGGAAAGTGGGCCTCGGCCTGGCCGACACGAAAATCATCGATTGCGAGGACGAAGAACAGGTCATGCGGCAGGCCGATACCTTGACCAGGGAGCAAAACGGCGTGCTGATGAAAGGTCAGATTGCGACTTCGACCTTTCTCAAGGGTGTTCTTAACAAGGAATACGGGTTGCGTACCGGTCGTATCCTGAGTCACGTGGCGGTGCTCGAGATACCGGCCTATCACAAGCTGTTGCTGATGTCCGACGGCGGCATGAATCCCAAACTTGACTTGAGGATCAGGGTCGATATCATCCGGAATGCCCTCGAGCTGGCCCATGCTATGGGCATAGCCGAGCCCCGGGTGGCGTTGATTGCCGCGAGCGAATCCGTCAATCCGGAGATGCCCGAGACGGTGGATGCGGTGGAAATCGTCAAAATGGCACAGGGCGGCGAAATCAGCGGGGCCCGGATCGAGGGTCCGTTCGGTTTCGACGTCGCCGTCTCCCGGGAAGCCGCGGTGCACAAGAAGATGAAGAGCGAGATCGCCGGCGACGTCGATATTCTTATTATGCCCAATATTTCGGCGGGGAATATTTGGGCCAAAGGCTTGATGTATTTTGCGAAGGCCAAGGCGGCCGGTACGGTGATGGGGGCATCGTACGGCGTGGTCATGCTTTCGCGTGCCGACCCGCCGGAAGCCAAACTTCATTCAATCGCCCTCGGCATTCTGTCTTCGCCGTGACTTTCGTTGCGGCGACGCCGATCCGCAAACGTCTGGATGCGGGGGAGAGGCTGTCGATTTCCGGCCTGGTCGGCAGTGCAATATCAGTTATTACCGCCGAGCTGGTTTCGCCCGGTAAGCCGGTCATTCTGTTTGCCGATCCCGGCCGGATCCGCCAGCGCTATGAGGAAGTCGGTTCTTTGGTGTGCGGTGCCGTCGTATCCCGGCTGGATTCGGACAACCTTCTTTTTGACCGGGATTGCGCAGTGCTCGTCACCAGCCAGCAATGCCTCGACCTTGCCGTGCACCAGCGGGTCATCAAGCATTACCGAAAAGGGGATACTCTCTCGCCCGAAGCTCTGGTCGATGAGCTGTCCCGATCCGGTTACACCCGGGAAGATACGGTCGAAGAAGAAGGCGAATTTGCGCGGCGCGGGGGGATTGTCGACGTTTTCGTAGAGGATTCGGAGCATCCCTATCGCCTCGAATTCATCGGCGATGAGTTGATTTCAATGCGGATTTTCGATGCCCAGACGCAGCGTTCCATCGCTCATCAGGCGGCAGTCACTCTGTCGTTTACGGCGGCCGGCCCGACGACGCTGGCGAGCCAGGTGCCCGCCGATGCGATCATTGTTTTTGAAGAGCCGGTCCGCGACGAGCGTCTTGCGGCCCGGCCGGCGCTTGTGGTGCTCAAGAGCTTCGGCACGATTGATTTCGACCTATCACCTGCGCCTCGGTATTTCGGCAACCTCGTTGAGCTTAGAAACGACGTTGAGAAATCCGACCTCGAATACCGCGTGATGATCAACTCACCCGAAGTAGTGGAGCGTATCTACGCGAGCCTGCCGCCGCGGGTCAAAGTGATACCCGGCCTTCTCTACGAGGGATTCTCGGCGCGGGGCGACGGCTTCGTCCTGCTGACCGAATGCGAACTTTTCGGTCGTATCCCGGTAAAGCCCAGGCGTTCCCGTTTCAAGGGGCTGTTCATCGATGATCTGCTGGGGCTCAGACGAGGCGACTATGTCGTGCACGAGGAGTTCGGCATCGGGCAGTTCGAGGGACTCAAGATCCTCAAGCACGACTTGAGTCAACAGGAGTGCCTGGTGATTGTCTACGCCGGTGGGGACCGCGTCTATATCCCGGTTGAGAAACTCAACCTTGTCGAACGTTACGTTGGGAGCGAGGACCGACCGCCGCGGCTTTCCAAGCTGGGGCGCGAGGTTTGGTTCAGGACTCGAGCCCGGGTGAAGCATGCGACCGAGCTCATGGCCGTCGAGCTTCTCCGGCTGTATGCCCAGCGGGCGGCCAGCCGGGGCCACTGCTTCTCCGACGATACCGAGGCGATGGCCTCACTGGAGATGTCGTTTGAGTATGACGAAACGCCCGACCAGAGGACCGCGATTAGTGATGTCAAGCGAGACATGGAGAGCGTCCGGCCGATGGACCGACTTATCTGCGGCGATGTCGGATTCGGCAAGACCGAGGTGGCGATTCGGGCGTCGCTCAGGGCGGTACTGGACAAGAAACAGGCCTGCCTGGTCGCGCCCACCACGCTTCTTGCCTTTCAACACTACCGGACGTTTGCCGACCGCCTGCGGAATTTCCCGGTTATCGTTGAGATGCTGTCGAGATTCCGGACGAAGGCCGAACAGCAGAAAGTGGTCGCCGATCTGGCCGCGGGTAAGGTCGATATCGTTGTCGGCACCCATCGGCTGCTGCAGGACGATGTCCGGTTCAGGGATTTGGGTCTTTTGGTGATCGACGAAGAACAGCGTTTCGGCGTGATGCAGAAGGAAAAGATCCGCGCGCGACGCGCCGAGGTGGATACTCTCTCACTGTCGGCGACGCCTATCCCGCGGACCCTGTACATGGCGCTTTCCGGGATTCGGGACGTCTCGGTCATCCATTCGCCGCCGGTCGGGCGCAAAAGCATCATCACCCGGGTCGTGGAATGGAACGACGACGAAATCCGGGCCGCAATCCATGCCGAGACGAATCGGTCGGGGCAGGTGTTTTTCATCCATAACCGGATTGAAACCATCTACGGAATTTTCGAGCGGATCAAGAGCCTGCTGCCCGATATCAAGATCTGCGTCCTGCACGGTCAGATGCCGTCGGCACGGATCGAGAAGGCAATGATCCAGTTCCTCGAGGGTAAATTCGACGTCCTGCTGTCGACCGCGATTGTCGAGTCGGGACTTGACCTACCCCGGGTCAACACGATAATCATCAACCGGGCCGATTGTTTGGGATTGGCCGATCTTCACCAGCTGCGGGGCCGCGTCGGTCGGTCCCCGATCCAGGCCTATGCCTACTTCGTCGTCCCCGAGGAGAGGAAGATCACCCCCGATGCAAAGAAGCGGCTGGGGGCGATCATGACCTACACGTCGCTCGGCAGCGGTTTCCGACTGGCGATACGAGACATGGAGATCCGAGGAGTGGGCAACCTGTTGGGTAAGGAACAACACGGCTTTGTCAATCTGGTGGGCTATCATCTATACCTGAGGCTTCTCACTGAAGCTGTGGATACTCTGAAGGGGAAGACGGTCGGCCGTGAGCCGGTGCTCGACCTCAATGTCGACGCGTTCATTCCTGACGACTACGTGGCTGATCCGTTTGAACGCATTGCGCTCTATAAGAGGCTGATGCAGGCAGATGACCTACCGGAAGTTGACACCCTGACCGACGAGCTGCGCGACCGGTTCGGGGCAATACCCCGGGTTATTGAGAATCTCTTTGAACTGGCGCGGATCAGGATTGAGGCGAAGCGAAGACAGATTGAATCGATTAAGCGGGCCGGCGACAAGTTTGTGATCTTGCGGGAGCGGCAGAAGACCGAGGTCGGGGGTTGGAGGCAATTGCTGGAATTCCTCGGTCTTGAGCTCCGGTCCGGCACTTGACAGCGGCCCGATTCCATGTATAATAACCGGTTCGCGGGTGTTGGCTCGACGCTCGGCAGCACGGATGGGCATTAGGTTGTGGTGTGGAAAGCCATTGTCGACGGGGAAACCATGCTCCAGTCTCTTTTTGCGCCTTTGAATACACCCCGGTTAGTCCCAAAGCAGTTCTTTCATGCGCCCGCGACTTAATAAACCTATGAATGTTGAAAGAGAAAGAATATTCAGCGAAGTCGCCCAATCTATTCTGGCTCACCTCGATCTTGAGGAGGTGCTTAAGGGTATCCTCGAGAAGGCGCTTGAGTTTTTCGAGAGCGACGCCGCTTCGCTCCTGCTTTTTGATGAGCGCAAGGAGTTTCTCCGGATCTCAGCCAGCATCGGACTCGATCCGGACTATGTCAAGATTGTGAAGGTCGGCAAGGACGAGCAGATTTCGGGCAAGGTTGTGAAGGAGAGAAAAGCGAGGGTCATCACCGACATGACCGACGTCTTCCGGGAAATCGGGGATGACTTTTCCTATGAGAAGATCAAGGGTGAAGGGCTCGTTTCGCTGATCTGCGCCCCGGTTCAGACCGTTAAGGAGGGGCTGGGCACGCTCAACATCTACTATCGTACCAAACACGCTTTTGAGGAAGAGGAAGTGAATACGATCAATCTTTTCTGTGATCTGATCGCAATCGCGCTTGAGAACGCCCGTTTGCACAAACAGACCGCGGACCGGCTTGAAAACATCGTGGAGTTGAGCGAGATCGGCCGGTCGATCAATGCGCTGCGCACCACCGATGAGATAATCGATTCGCTGCTAAGGACCTCGGTCTCGTTGATCAATGCTCAGGGTGCAAGTATTATGATGTTGAAGAACGGCGGCACCGACGTCGATCGGGCCTATTCCCTGACGAAATCAGGGAGGGCCATTGAGCAGAATAGAACCAGCGGGTCGATCAGTGGTGACCTGATCAGCCACATCGCCGTAAGCCGGAAGCCGGTGGCCGTCCCCGATACCGCGGCCAGCAAGTGGTTCCCGGCGGACGCGGGCGGTGAATGGCGTTCGGTCTTCGGGTTGCCGCTTAAGATCAAGGAGCGGATCATCGGCATTCTATTCGTCAATGACCATGTCGTGCGGGATTTCACCGAGAAAGAGGTTTCCCTGCTGGCGTTCCTGGCCAATGAGTCGGCGGTGGCGATCGAGAACGCGCGCCTCAACGAAAACGTCGAACGCCGGATGAAGGAACTTTCGATTCTTTACGAGATTGGGCAGGGGCTAATATCGACCCTGGAGCTTGACGTACTTTTCGCCAATACCCTGCAGAGGCTGAAGGACACGATGAGTTACGTAAACTGCGCCATTCTGTTTGTCGACGAGGAACGCCAGGAACTGTATTTCCGTTCCTCGTTTGGCTATCCCCACGAGGTGACGAAAATGAGAATCAAGATCGGACACGGGCTCACCGGCGCCGCGGTGCAGTCCCGACAGCTGGTCTATGTGCCGGACGTGTCGGTGGAGCCGAGGTATGTTTCAGGCATGAAGGAGACCAGGTCGGAACTGAGCGTCCCTTTGGAAGTGGGCCGTAAGGTGATCGGCGTACTCGATGTTGAAAGCCCCGTGATCAACGGATTTTCGGATTGGGAGATCAACCTTTTCAAGTCCATTTCGGCTCAGTTGTCGATCGCCGTCGAGAAATCAATGCTCTACGAAGAAACCAGGTCACTGTCCCTGACCGACCCCCTGACTGAGACCGCCAACCGACGCCATTTCAATATCATCCTCGATTCTGAGATCAAGCGTTCCGAACGGTACGGCCGGCCCCTGAGCCTGATAATAATCGACCTCGATCACTTCAAGGAGTATAACGACCGCTACGGCCACCCGGCCGGCGACACCGTGCTCAAGGAGTTCACCCGCATGATGTACCGGGAGATTCGCGATATCGATTTCATGGCCCGGTACGGAGGTGATGAATTCATTATCGTGTTGCCCGAAACCGATGTCATGTTTGCCAAGCTGGTCGGTGAGCGCATCCGGCAGAAGATCGAGACCAATCCGATCGACCCGAACGTCACGGTCAGCCTCGGCATCGCATCTTTCCCGAAAGATGCACGGGACCGGGATAGTCTCGTTGAGTCGGCGGACCGGGCCCTGTACATTGCCAAGCAGCTCGGCGGGAACCGTATCGCGCTGGTGGATTGAGCCAGTGTCATGTCTTACAAGTTCGTTTACAGAAGCTCAACGCTATGGACATGACACTTCTCTCTACGAGATACAGTCGTACAAAGGGGCTCCGCCCCTATGGCGTGCCCCTTCACGGAGTCTATCCTTGAGTGGAACGAAGGATTTTGGGCCACTGTTACCCCAAAAGCGTGGGGACGCTTCTTTTCTCTCCGACCAGAGGTCCCTGAGGGAGACACAGACGTGCCCACACCCCTTCAGTGTGCTGTATATGAGTTTCTTTACATTCAGGTTACTTGTGAGACAGCGCACTCCGGTGCGATTAGGCTACCAGAGACCCCGCGGTTCTATGACCGCAATCCGGTGTGTTTTCCATTGACAATCAACATGATAGATTTATAATGCACCTATGGCAGAAGCTTCGAAGTCACTGATTGAGGTAAAGAAAGGGCAGCGGCTGTCCGAGGTCGCGGCGCGCCCCGGAGCGCTGGTCGCCGGGCTGGGCGGACGGCTGGTCGATCTTTCTTCCGTGGCCGAGAAGGACGGACTGGTCAGGGTCTACGGATTTGACTCCGAAGAAGGCCGGGAGGTCTTCTGGCATTCGACCGCTCACATCATGGCGCAGGCGGCGAAGAATCTGTTTCCCGGGGTCAAGCTCGCCATCGGGCCGTCGATCAGCGAAGGTTTCTACTATGATTTTGATGTTGAAAAGCCTTTCAGCCCGGATGACTTGGAACGGATCGAAACCGAGATGATAAAGATCATCCAGGCGGGGATGCCATTTGAAAGGAAGGTGCTCGGCAAGAAAGAGGCAGTTGATCTTTTCGTTGGGCAGGGCGAAGCATACAAGGTGGAACTGCTGAGCGAAATCGAAGAGGAAGCGGTAACGATCTACCAGAACGGGGATTTCATCGACCTCTGCCGCGGTCCCCATATTACATGCAGCGGCAAGATCGGTGCCTTCAAACTGCTGGCGGTAGCCGGTGCCTACTGGAGAGGGATTGAAACTAATCGGATGCTGTCGCGTATCTACGGGATTTCGTTTCCGACCAAGGGTGAGCTTGATGACTATCTAGCGCGGCTCGAAGAGGCCAAGAAGCGGGATCACCGCCGGCTCGGCGTTGAGTTGGAACTGTTCAATATGTACGAAGAAGCCGGTGCCGGGCTGGTCTTCTGGCTTCCCAAGGGCATGACCCTGAAACGGATCATCGAAGACTACTGGTACAAGATGCATGCGGCCGAGGGCTACCTGTTTCTCAGCTCGCCTCACATTGCCCGGGGACGCCTCTGGCATATCTCCGGCCACGACAACTTCTATCGGGAGAATATGTACCCGCTTAACATTGAAGATGAGGAGTACTTCTTGAAGCCAATGAACTGCCCGGGACATATTCTCGTCTACAAATCGAAGGTTCGCAGCTACCGTGATCTGCCGCTGAGATACGCCGAACTGGGAACCGTATACCGTCAGGAGCGCTCCGGCGTACTTCACGGTCTGCTGCGGGTCCGTGGTTTCACGATTGATGACGCCCACATCATCTGTACCCCCGAACAGATCGACGAGGAAGTCGTGAAAGTGATCGGTCTCGCCCAGCGCATGCTGAAGCGGTTCGGTTTCGAGCGCTACAAGGTCGAGCTTTCGGTCTGGGATCCAAACGATAAGAACAAATACTTAGGCAGTGAAGCGGAGTGGGCGCGGGCCGAGAACAGCCTCGCTGCCGGGCTTGACAAGCTCGGCCTTACCTACAAGAGGATGGTCGGCGAGGCGGCATTCTACGGGCCCAAAGTCGACATAAAAATCCTCGATGCGCTCAACCGGCCCTCGCAGGCAACCACTGTTCAATTTGACTTCAACCTGCCCCGAAGGTTTGAAATGACTTACATGGATCGAGACGGTGGTCGTCGCGAAGTCGTGATCGTCCACCGCGCGATTCTCGGCTCATTGGAGAGGTTCGTCGGCTTGCTCATCGAGCATCACGGCGGGGCGTTTCCGCTCTGGCTGGCACCGGTGCAGGTGGCGGTTCTGCCGATCACCGACAAAGAGATTCCCTATGCGGATGCGTGCTACCACCAACTGCTTGGCGCCGGACTCCGGGCCGAGCTCAACCTAAGGAGCGAAAAGATTGGTTCCAAGATAAGAGAGGCGGAGGTCCAGAAGGTTCCGTACATGCTCGTTATCGGCGAGCGCGAGGTTAACAGCAGCGAGGTATCGGTGCGCCGGCAGAAGAAGGGCGATCTGGGCCGGTTCAAACTCGCTGATTTCATCACCAAGATCCAGGCTGAGATTGATGCATAGCAGATGCCGTCCGGCTGTTGTTTGCGCCCGGCTTGGATGTAAGACCAAACTGCAACCAAGGAGGCAAGATTAAGGGTAAACCCCGAGTAAACTACGGCATCAAGATGCCGCGAGTCGTTGTCATCGATCATGAAAAGAAAATGCTGGGAGAGATGAATACTCAGGACGCGATACGGCTGGCCCGGGAACAGGGCCTGGAACTGGTTGAGGTCTCGCCCCTGGCAAGACCGCCGGTGTGCCGGATCATGGACTTCGGGAAATTCATCTACGAGCGAAAGCGCCGCGAGCGCCAGTCGCGGAAGAAGCAGAAGGTGATTTCGATCCGGGAGATACGAATGTCGCTCAAGATCAGTGACCATGATTACCAGGTGAAACTACGCAAGACGATCGAACTGCTTGAACACGGCGACAAAGTAAAAGTATCGCTAAGGTTACGCGGGCGGGAAGCGCTCCACGCCAACCTGGCGATGAGTCTCTTCGCGCGCATGGTCAATGACCTGGCCGACAAGGCCCGGGTTGAGATCGCGCCCCGGCGTGAAGAGAAATTCATCAACGCCACGTTCCTGCCAAAAAAATAGACAAGGCGGTAAGACGGTTGAGAGAAGGCTTTGAAGGCCTTCGGCGCCACGTCTCTGGTCGCCGACGCCTTCGACATGTAAAGGAGGCACGATGCCCAAACTTAAGACGAAAAGAACATTAGCCAAGCGAGTGAAGCTGACCAAGCACGGCAAGATCTTGCGTCGGCGTACCGGCAAGAGTCATCTTCTGACGGGTATGACCCGCAAGCGTAAGCGCATGCTGCGCCGGTCGGCCACGATGGGCAAGACCGAAACCAAGACCCTGACTAAACTGCTAATTGTCTAGCCGGTCGGACCGGCCCTCGCAATCCCACCAGGGACGAGCCGGACCGCATTCGGCCCGAAAGCGTGAGCGGGCCGTGCTCGCCCAAACCTCGTTCTTGCTGCGTGCTGGTGCCGAGTAACGTTGCCGCCCGCGGCAAGCATACTCTTGACATCAATCCGAAGCTGAGTAAAATGAAGACTTGATTTAGTGGTCGGTAACAGAAGCTAGAGTTACCAATACTCTAAGGAGGTTCCATTGCCAAGAGTGAAATCAGGAGTCCAGACTCGGCAGCGGCGCAAGAAGTGGCTGAAGTCGGCAAAAGGGTACTGGGGCGGCAAGCATCGCCTATACAAGAGCGCCCGGATTGCCGTGATGAAAGCGCTGGTGTCCGCCTACCGGGAACGAAAACGCCGTAAACGCGTCTTTCGCAGTCTCTGGATCATCCGCATGAATGCCGGATTACGCGCCATGGGTATTAAGTACAGTCAGTTCATTGACGCCATGAAAAAAAGCGGTGTTGAACTGAATCGAAAGGTCCTTGCCGAGATGGCGTACTCAGAGCCTGAGCTTTTCCAGAAGCTCGTCACCGGCGTGATGGAGGAGCGCGGTGGAAGAAAGACTGGCCAGTCTTGAGAAAGAAGCCCGCAGCCAAATCGACGGGTGCCGGGATACGTCCGAGCTTGAAGCGACTCGCGTCAAGTACCTGGGCCGGAAGGGCGCGCTAAACAAGATATTCACCGAGCTTTCCGCTCTGCCGACGATGGAGGAGCGGAAGAAGATTGGAGCACTGACGAATGAGGTCAAACGCTCGCTCGACGCAATGATCGACGACAAGCTGGCGAAGATTGGGCACTCGGCAGTAACCGGTGCGCTTGACGTTACTCTACCGGGCAAGCGAACCTGGACCGGACACTATCATCCGCTAACCATAATGAGTAACGAGATTTGTAGCATTTTCTTGAAGCTCGGCTTTAGCATTGAGTTAGGGCCGGAGGTGGAGCTCGATTGGTACAATTTTGAGGCTCTCAACATCCCGGCGCACCATCCGTCGCGGGATATGGTGGGCAGTTTGTTTTCGAGTTTCTTCATTGAGCATGACGTCCTGCTGAGAAGCCACACTTCGCCGGTCCAGATTCGTGTCATGGAGAAAAGAAAACCGCCGATCAAGTCGATCATGCCGGGACGGGTCTATCGGTATGACCATTTCGACGCCAGTCACTCGCCGGTATTTCACCAGCTCGAAGGACTCTACATCGACCGGGGGGTCGGTTTCGGGGAGCTCAAGTGGGTGCTGGCCGAGTTTTGCCGGCGGTTCTACAGCAAGGACGTGAAGGTGAGGTTCTCGCCGTCGTACTTCCCGTTTACCGAGCCTTCAGCCGAAGTTGCGGTCAGCTGCGTTATGTGCCGGAGCAAGGGCTGCCGTGTCTGCAAAGGGAGCGGTTGGATTGAGATTTTCGGCGCGGGCATGGTCCATCCTCAGGTTCTGCTCAACTGCAAGATCGACCCGAAGAAGTACTCGGGGTACGCGTTCGGGCTGGGCATTGACCGGGCGGTGATCATCAAGTACGTGATCGATGACTTGCGTCTTCTGTTCGAAAATGACGTTCGTTTCCTGGAGCAATTCTGATGAAAGTCTCGCGGCTCTGGTTCAATCAGTACCTCGGCAAGAAAGTCAAGCTCGAGAAGATGATCGACCTTCTTGTCCAGCTTGGCTTCGGCTGCGAGATCGAGACCGTTAGCGACTTTGGTGATGGACTGGCGAACGTCTTTGTCGCCAGGGTTTCCGAGCTTAAACCGCACCCGCATGACCGACACCTGTTGATTGCCGGTCTTGACGTCGGGCGCGAGCCGGCGCAGGTCGTCACCGCCGCCCAGAACGTCAAAGTTACGGACCTCGTGCTTCTGGCGCGACCTGGTTCCCGGATCAGGGGTGCCGAGGTCGGGGAGAAGGATTTCGCCGGCATCGCCTCGCAGGGAATGTTTGTGTCCGAGGAGGAATTGGGTCTTACCGGGAAGTCGGCCGGCGTAATCGTGCTCGCACCGGAGCACTATAACCCATCCGGCCGGGTGGTGCGGGTTCGTCCCGGACAGCGATTCGCCGATGTTTTTGACACCGAGGTCCTCGACCTGGAAACGACTGCGGTCCGGTCCGACTGGCTATCGGTTCTGGGTGTTTCCCGGGAACTGGGGCGGCTATTCGCCCTGGTGATGCCATCTCATCGTTTGCCGACGGAGAAGAGTGTTGACCTGGGCATTGTGGTGAAAGACCCGAAAGCCTGTCCTCTTTACACGGGCCGTCTTGTCGAAGGGGTGACCGTGCGCGAATCGCCCTTTTGGATGAAATGGCGCCTTCACACGCACGGCATAAACCCCATCAACAACGTGGTCGACGCGACCAATCTTGTCATGCTCGAGCTCGGTCAGCCGCTCCACGCCTTTGACTATGAGCGTGTGGCCGGCAAGAAGATCGTGGTCCGGCGCGCCCGTCCCGGCGAGGTGTTTGTGACGCTTGATGGCACCAAGCTCGAACTTAAGGATCAATTGATGATTTGCGACAAGGATGGGCCGGTTGCCCTGGCGGGCGTTGTGGGCGGACCGGAGAGCGGCATAAGCCAGGGTACGAAGTCGGTCTTGATCGAGAGCGCCTATTTCGATCCGATTCTTGTCAGCCGCACGGCTAAAATCTTGAATGTTCGCACCGAGTCCTCGATTCGGTTTGAGAAAGGTGTTGATTTCGAGGGCGTGGAAGCGGCCTCATTCGCTGCCGGGCAGATGCTTGCTTACTATGCTGACGCTCGGCCGGCGGCTTATCAGAAGGTCGGGCGGGTTCCGGCGCGGCATCGAATGAAGGTGAGCTTTGAGCGGATCAAGAGTCTTTTGGGCATCGATATCGGCCCGGCCGAGTTTGTGAGGATTTTGAAGAATCTCGAGCTGGCGCCCAAGGGGACCAAGAACATCAGCATCACGGTGCCGTCGTATCGCAACGACTTGAAATGGGAAGCCGATATTGCGGAAGAAGTTGCCCGGATGTACGGCTATGATCGCATTCCGGAAAAGATCAGCCCGCGTCCCGTGTTCGAGCACAAACACGATGAAATGAGCGCGCTTGAGGTCCGGGTGAAGGCCTACATGGTGGGGAAGGGGTTTGATGAGTGCTGTTCATTGAGCCTGGTTTCGGAGCAGGACCTTGTCAGTCTCGGGCTTGCTGACTTCCTCAGGGTGAGAAACCCTCTTTCGGAGCGTTACAATGCGCTCCGCCCGACGTTGCTGGTCAATCTGCTGAACAATCTCGACACGAACCTCGCCCGGTCCAACTTCGACCTGCGGCTGTTTGAGGTGGGCCGTGTCTTCATTCCATCAGGCCAGAAGTTGCCGCGGGAAGTTGCCTATCTTGGCGCAGCGTGCGGGGGCAGCGATCGCCCGTTGTTCTGGGAGCGGGGTCGGGACTACGACTTCTACGACGCCAAGGGGTTTGTGTCCGGGCTGTTTGACATGCTTGGCATCGGGAATGTTGCTTATGTGCCGGGCTCGTTCAAGTACTTCAGAGACGGCAGCAGCGCGACGATCGTCATCGACAACAAGACGGTCGGCTCGATCGGACTTTTGGATTTGCCTTCGGCGTCCCGGTCATACTACTATTTCGATGTCAACCTTGACGAAGTTCTGGCTCGCATCATCGGCGCGATCTTCATGCCCCTGCCCAAGTATCCGGTCGTCACCCGCGACCTTTCCTTCCTGGTTGATGCCGGCATGCCCGCCGCCAACCTGCTGGTTGTCGTAAAGAAGGCGGCCGGACCCTTGCTCAGGGATTTGCAGATGTTCGACTTTTTTTCCGGGGGAAACCTGCCGCAGGGGAAGAAGAACCTTGGCTTCCGGCTGGTGTTCCGGTCCGAAGAGAGAACCCTCCGCGACGAAGATGTCGACCGCATCGTTCGCCACATCGAACAGACGGCGCTGGAGAAAACCGGTGCCACTCTGCGCAAGGCGTAGACGAAACGAGCAACTGAGCAGTCGGGCAACTTGGTAATTGAGCTACTGAGGGTTGATGATCATCATTCCATCACTCCGTCATTCCCATATTCCAGGCTATCCTGCATCGAGCATTATCTGTTGACAACGGCACTGCGCAGCATATAATGTGCCTGCTCCGGAGGTTAAATGCTTGCAATCTTGCTAATCGTTCAAACTGTTGGTTTTGAGTTTTTGAGTGTTGACCCGGTCGCCCGGCGTAATCAGGGCGGTATCGCCGTGCTCGGCGACGGTTACGAGCTTGTCTACAACGCCTCGGCATTGGGTTTTGCCGAGAACCGGATTTCGACGATCTCCTACTTCAACTACGTCGGCGGCACCCACTTTGGTCAACTCGGCCACCAGATGAAGACGATCGCTTTCGGCGCAAAGTACTTCAACGGCGGTTCCCTCAAACATACCGACAACATGGGCAACGAACTGCAGCCGGCGACCTTCGGCGTCAACTTCATCGACCTGGCGGTGGGCAAGGGCTTCAGGATCAAAGATGTCTTCGCGCTCGGCGGCAGTGTCAAATTCCAGTATCAGCGAATCGATACCTTCACGGCGCTCGGCGCGGGCGTTGATCTTGGCTCGGTTTACCGGATTAAGGAAAATCTTTCCGTCGGTGCCGTCGTCAGAAATCTTGGTATGGGCATCAAACCCTTCATCGAGGAAAGGGAGATGCTGCCCCTTGAATTCGGTGTCGGCGGCGCCGTTAACGGTCGCAATTACAGCCTCTATGCCGATGTCTACGCGCCGGTTGAGGGTCCGGCCAACTTCAGAACCGGCCTCGAGTACTGGGTCCTTAGCGCCGTGGGATTGAAGGGAGGATTCAACTCGTACCTTTTCGAGACCAAGACCGGCGAAGGCGCAATTGACCTGGTTACGGGCTTAAGTGCCGGTGTGGCAATCAAAGTCCGGCGCTTCTGCGTTGACTACCTGGTTGCCCCATACGGAGAGCTCGCGATCACGCATCGGATTTCGCTGTCGTTCCGCCATAACCTATAGGTCGTTGACGCCAGCCTGGGAAAAGATACGGTGCTGAAGGTGATCAAGGGACGGGTCTGGAAATTCGGCGACGACGTCAATACCGACGTCATCTACCCAGGCAAGTACTTGTCCATCACCGATCCGCCCGAGACTGCCAAACACGCCTTTGAACTGGTTCACCCTTGGTTCTTGAAACAAGCCAAACCGGGCGATGTCATAGTCGCCGGCAAGTACTTCGGCTGCGGGTCGTCACGGGAACAGGCCGCTCTCTGCCTTAAGTACTTTGGAATCGCCGCGGTTGTCGCCGAATCATTCGCCCGCATCTACTTTCGCAACGCGATAAACCTGGGCTTGCCGATCGTGATTGCCGCGGGCGTGAGCAAACATGTCGAGGAAGGCGACGAAGTGGAGATCGACTTCCTGGGTGGGAAAGTCGTGAATCTGCGGAACAAAGACGTCGTCCAGGCGAGTCCGCTGCCGCCTTTTGTCCTGGAGATACTGGAAAGCGGCGGGCTGATCCCGCACCTAAAGAAGCAGCTTATCAGGCAAACGCAGGACGGGCATTAGTCGACGTCTCTTCATCTGTCGCCGGCCGCGAAGGCAAGAATATCCGTCCCCATCCGTGACAGTCCGTCTGAATTAGGACCCATTTTATCACTGTAATCTGCAGTCCTATCGCTGTAATCATTGCCGAAGGCAAGGGAATCAGTGGGCAGGATATCGGCCGACCAGAAGATCGGACGATATCGGCAATGGATCAGGGACGACCGCTTGCTATGCTCACTCGGACGATAGACGAAACGACGCTACGACTCACGGACCCGAGGACGCCTTGCCAAAATCCCCCTCTTTTCCCCCTTTGATAAAGGGGGAAATAGGGGGATTAAAGAGTGCGGCGGTAAGTCGCACCCTTTAGGGTGCGGAAGCCGGGCACACGCAGGCTAAAGCCTGCGACTGCATTTGCTCTGAACGGTCTAACGATCATAACGGTATTAACGTTCTAAACGATACTATTCGCCACCAATCTCACCGCACCGCGGAGAATAAGGTGAAATACGTATTGACAGTTTGTCGCATCCGTATATAATTAGAACTTAGCATGGCACACAGTGGGGAGTGGGGAGAACTATCGTTTTCGCAGTTTGCGAAAGGACGAATATCTGGTTGAAGAACAACGAAAAAGGAGATGTGATGAAAGGCATTATCTGTTTAGTAGCTCTGTTTGGTGTGATGGCTCTTGCCAATGACATCGACAACCCATACGGAACGGCGCCGGGTACACCGCCACCGACCCCGACGTTTCTGCCGGACTCAATGTGGACTCAGGTGAACACCTGTCCACTGCAGAGTGCGGAAGTGCAGATGGGTATCTGGTATGACAACGGGACTCTGTGGCATCTGGTGAATACGACGGGTCAGCCCTTCACAGTGCTTCGTTATGACACCCTGGGCACCGCACTATCCCAGTTCAGCAGTACGGGCGCCGCATACGGGGTAGGCCTCTGCCGGGTCGGCGACAGCATCTTTATCGCATCATTCTATCCGACCCCGGAGCAAATCTACGTCTATGATACTGCTGGCAATTATGGCCGATCATTCCAACTGTCATCCGGTGGCCGTTGCCGCGGCATTGACTATGATGCCAACACCAACAGCTTCTGGGTCTTCGGATCGACCGGCACTATGGTCAATGTCTACATCTGCAACCGGACCGGAACGGTCCGGAAGACCATCCCGATTAGCGGGACGTACTGGAACTTCCAGGGCGTCATCGACCGGAAGTACTATCCCGGCCGCATTTGGGAAGGTGACCAGCAGGGCATGATGCACATGTACTGCGCGGTTGACACCGTGACCAATAGCGGCTCGGTGCTTTTCCAGGGCGCGAATCCTGGGAGCAGCTACCCGGAAGGAACCTGTTACGAAGCAGGCGCTGGTGGAGTCGGCTACTGCTGGGTAACCAGTGTCTATACGGCAACAGCGTGGAAGATGCAGGTTCACGATGTCGGCGGCGTCAGCGTCGGCGAAGGGACTTCGGCGCGGCTTGAGAAAGGCCTGTTCCGAATCACGCCCAATCCGGCACGCGGCAACGTCGTCTTCTCACTGCCCAAGCATGAGACTGCGAAAGTTACGGTCTACAATGCTTCCGGTGAGAAAGTGGCGAGCCTGACCGGTCGGGATCAGATCGTTTGGAAGAACAATCTGCCGGCCGGCGTTTACTTCTGCGAGACCGAGACTTCTGGTGCGAAAGAAACCAGGAACCTCATCATCGTAAAGTAAAGAGCCGCATAGTTTCATATCAGCAGGGGACCGCATGGTCCCCTGCTTTTTTTTGTGTTCGACGGGACCTCAGAACAAAATCCCCCTCTCTTCCCCCTTTGATAAAGGGGGATATAGGGGGATTAGCACTGATTGTCTAAGAGGAGACTAATGACTGCGTGTATTTAGCTGGGCGCGCGAGGACTTCAAAGCTGTTGACTCGATATCCTTGAGTTGGTATAATACGCCATGAATGCCGTCGAGCTCATAAACAAAAAGAAGGAGCGCCGGGCTCTAACTGAAGAGGAAATATCTTTCCTGGTCGAGTCCTTCACGGCCGAGAGGATACCAGATTACCAGTTTGCCGCTTTCCTGATGGCAGTACGCCTCAATGGCATGAGTTTGCGCGAAACCAGCGCCTTGACCAGGGCGATGATTGATTCCGGTGATACCCTCGACCTGAGTTTTCTGGACGGGCCCAAGATTGATAAGCACTCGACCGGCGGCGTTGGTGACAAGATATCTCTCATCTTGGCTCCACTGGTTGCATGTTTTGACATCGCGGTGCCGATGATCTCAGGCCGCGGCCTGGGCCACACTGGAGGCACCCTCGACAAACTCGAAGCGATTCCCGGGTTCAGATGGAATCTAAGCATCAAAGAGATGTACCGGGCTCTCAAGCGGATCGGGTGCTTTATTTCGGGGTCAACGCCGGAGATCGCTCCGGCCGACCGGAAGATATACGCTTTGCGCGACGTAACCGGAACCGTAGATTCCATCCCGTTGATTACCGCCAGCATCATGTCCAAGAAGCTGGCCGAGGGTGTTGACGGTCTCGTAGTGGATGTGAAATGCGGGCAAGGTGCCTTTGTCAAGCGTCGCGCCGATGCAGTTGTTCTGGCGCGTTGGCTGCGGAAAGTCGGCGAGAAGATGGGCAAAGTGATCGTTACCGTGCTTACGAACATGGATCAACCCATAGGAAGAATGGTTGGCAACGGGCTTGAGATTTGGGAAACAGTGCGGGCCTTGAAGGGCAGATGCGAGCCCGATGTCCTGGAACTGGTCCTGACGCTTGGCTCGAGGATGCTGATGATCGCGGGCCGGGCCGACAACCTGCAACAGGCACGCGATAAACTCCAGTCCATGCTTGAAAGCGGGACGGCGTGGGACAAGTTCCGAAAAATGGTTGACTTTCAGGGCGGAAATGTTTCTGTTTTGCACAAGAAAAGCGCCTTTGTTAAAGCTAAGTATCAATACGAAGTCAGGGCCGTGCAATCCGGGTACGTGTCGGGAATCGACGCGTTGGGAATGGGTGTGATGGGCATTGATCTTGGCGTGGGTCGGAAGAAAGTCGATGACCGGGTTGATTATGACTCAGGCTTCGAAGTCCTGAAGAAAGTTGGGCAGGCAGTCGACAGAAAAGAGGGCCTGGTTGTCGTACACAGCAGCAAGCCTCTTGATGGTTTCTCCCTTGATAGGGCACGGCGGCTATTCAGGATCTCGAAAACTCACGTCAAGCCGGCCCCAATCGTCCTATCATGATGTCCCAGACCGCTGAGCGCGCGCTGGCCGCCCGGGGAGAGTGAGCATTCTATGTTAAGCCTTGAGAAGGTCGTCATCGAGAAACTCGCCTTCACTATTCTTGTTCCCTCCCTTGAGGGGAGGGAAGAGAAGGGAGGGTGTGGGAATCATGTCAGCGTTTGAGAAGGTCGTCATCGAGAAACTCGCCTTTGGCGGACAGGGCATCGCCCGCATCGAGGGCAAGGTCTGTTTCGTCGACGGCGTAATCCCCGGTGAAGTTGTTGAGATCAGCATTATCACGGACAAAAGGGACTATGCCGTCGGCGCCCTAACCAGGATTATCGAACATTCGCCGCACCGTATTACCGCGCGGTGTCCGGTATACGTTCAGTGCGGCGGATGTCAACTGCAGCATATTGAGTATATCCATCAGATGGAGTTGAAAAAACAGATCGTCGTCGACACCTGCAAGCGTATTGGCGGTTTTGAGCCGACGATTGAGGGGACTTGTTCCGGTCAAGTATGGAACTACCGCAACAAGGCCCAGTTACCCGTGGCGAACCATCGAGGGATCCGAATCGGGTATTATCGAACCGGGTCACACGAGGTGGTTGAGCATGAGTCCTGCCCGATCAACGCCGAGGCGATCAATCGAACCCTGGCGGCGCTCAAGCGACGCCTTGTCGGGTCGAAGGTTTCAGCTTATGACGAGAAATCGCATGAAGGGACTCTTAGGCACGTCCTGATCAGGACCGGGATGACTACCGGTCAACTCCATGTTGCATTCGTGACGAAGGGGGCTGAGCTTCCAGCCGACCTCTACTCGGGCCTCGAGACCGAAATTGACGGCCTGGTCGGTGTTTCGCACAACGTAAACCCGCACCGGACCAACCGGGCGATGGGCAAGGACACGACCGCAGTCCGGGGTGTCGAATTCGTCGAAGAGAGAATACTGGGCCAGGTGTTCCGGTTTGGGCCATCCGTGTTCTTTCAGATCAATACTGAGATTGCCGAGGCAATGGTGAAGGCCGCGATCGAGCTTCTCGCTCCGGATAGCAGTGCCGCCCTGCTCGACCTGTATGCCGGCGTGGGTACTTTCGGTATTTCATTAGCCGGGCGGGTTCGCACGGTTGTCGCCATCGAAGAGAATGGGGCGGCGGTCGGCTACGGAATTGATAACACGGAGCGGTGCGGCGCAAGAAACGTTAAGTTCATCAAGGGCAGGGTCGAAGACACGCTTGAGCATGCCGGGCCGGCCGATGTTGCGATTGTTGACCCGCCCCGCAAAGGGCTCGAGACCGTGGTCATCGACCGGCTTGGAGCCAAGGGACCGAGGAAGATACTCTACGTGTCGTGCAATCCATCGACGTTTGCCCGCGACGTGAAGCACTTTGGTGCGTACGGCTATGGGCCGGGCCGATGCTTTATCTTCGACATGTTCCCCCAGACCTACCACATTGAAACGATGTGCCTGCTGGAGAAGTAGGGGAGCTTCTTGCTACTCTCTACTTGCTACTCTTTTCACGTCACTTAACCCGGATGATCTTTCTGGTCAGGGGCGCGCGGCCCTCGACTCTGAGTTGGGCAAAGTAGATGCCGGAGGAGACGGACTCGCCCCGGGCGTCTCTGCCGTCCCAGGGCAGAGCATGGTCGCCGGCGCTCATCGGCCCGCTTAGAATCGTCCGGATCCTCTGACCGGCGACGTTGTACAGAACAAGATCGACCCTCTTGGCCTCGGGCAGATAGAACCGAAGCAGGGTCTGCTGTCGGAACAAGGAGGGAGCCGCGCTCAAGAAGACACTTCGGTAACGAGTGAACGCTGGTCTTGTTTCGGCTTCGGTACGGGGACCGACTGAGATGTCGTCAATATAGAAACCCTCGCCGATCTTGCCGTCGGCGTCGCTGACAAATGACAGGCGCAGCCGGATCGTGTCGCCGGGTTGATACCGCGTCAGATCATAGGATTCCTCAAACCAGGTGCCGGTGATCCCGGTGCGCCGCGGGCCTCCCCGGCCGAGTGCGCCGCCGGCGCCGATGAAATCGAGCGTGTCGGCGTCGCCGTTTTCTCGCGCAACGATTACGTAGATCCCATCCACGCCGTAGATCGGTACGTAGAACCAGCGCCAGAACTTGAGGGTTGACCCGTCGCCGATCATGAATGGTTTTGATTCGATCCAGCTGTCAGTTCCTTCAAGGTAGCGTCCGCTGTTTTCATCGCCCGAGTACCAGCCATGAGTGAATGAATGCCACTTGCGTAGAGAGATATGCCAGAGATTGTTGGTGCCGCCGGTACGCCAGCCTCCGGTACCGGCCTCCATGTCATCGACAAACCCGGTCGGCCCGATCAGAAGCCGGAGTGTGTCTTGGTACTCATAGCACTCGCACCGGACGGTGATGAGTAATCGAGCCAGGTGTGCCGGATACGCCGTGGGATTGATCGTAACCTGGACCGGAGCAGGACCGGTGCCGGTTGATTCGGGCGGGATGTCGCCGATGTCGATACTGTCGGTAAGCACCGTAACATACGGATCGCTTGAGGAGACGGCGGCCCGGACGCCGTGTCCATGACCCAGGCCGGCGTTCTCAATGCTCAAGACGAGCGATTCAGTATCGCCGGGCATGGCGGGCGGCCGGTGATTCGTAAACCCCGAGAGCCTTAGCACCGGTGTGCCGATTGTTATTGCCGGCTTGAACTGGGCGGTCCGGGATGAATCACTTACGACAAGGTCGAAGCAGACGGCCTGGCCGTTTTGGGCCGCGGCGGTGCGGATACTGAATGCCCCCGGAATCTGCACCTGGGCGCCCGGATCGAGCACCGGGAAACTTGCCGTACTATCTTCGATCGTCACCAGGGGACTGTTGCTGCGTAGCCTCAAGTCTATGTTAACCGACGGTACGGTTCCGAAGTTGGCAAGGCCGACCGACAGCTCGAGCCTTTCATTGGGATTGGCGATGCCGTCGTTGTTGCCGAGGCGGTCGTCGATCTGCCAACCTGTGAAAGCCACGTAGGGTCCGCTCACGGCCGGAATCCTGAGCTCGACCGGCAGGTAGTTGTGAGCGGTAACCGTGAAGTAGACGGTATCTCCGGCCTGGGTATTCATTTCAAGGGTCACCTGACCGGTTCGGTCGGTGACGCCGCGCGCGTACATGCCGCTCAAGGTCAGGGCGCAGGCCAGGGCGCCGGCCAGAGGCGGGCCGTTGTCGGTCACGGTTATCATAATGCGTCCGCTCCCGGTCGGGATGGTGGGCGGGCAATGCACGGTCATGGTCCTGGGCCGGGAAGTCCAGAGCGGGAGCTCGGGGTCGCCGATCAGGTTCAGCTGGTATTGATGCCAGCGATAGACGTTCTCTTCACGCGAAAAAGGAATGTAGTGGGCCTTGGCAAGGGCCAGCGCCTCGCCGATCCTGAAGACCGAGTCCGTGAAAAGCTCATGATAGAATCTTGAGTCGAACCGGTCGGAATAGCCGAAGCCCGGATTCCCGGGTGACCCCCAGCCATAGCTGGAATGACCGATGTAGGCGATACCGCCGCCTTTGGGGTTGTTGACATAAGACTCAGCCAGCGACGCGAAATCGAAGGCCGAGGTCCAACAGCCAATGGAATACATCACGCCATTGGTCGCGCCGTTGTTGGTCAGCGAATCGAAATCGGCGCAGTCGATCGCGCCGTTGCCCAGGCCGATGCCGCCGATCCATCCGTGCCCGTCATGGTTGATTAGGTTTTGCCCCTGGCGGATTGCCGCCATAAAATTATCATGGGTTGCGTTGCCGAGCCTCTCGTACAGTTTGGTCAGGGCAAACTGGTTGGGCAGGTAATTGGCTTCAACATGATCCTTGTGTTTGCCCTGGTCGGTGTAGGGGTTACGCCATAGAATCGCGGCGTCGAAAAGCGCACTGGTTGTATACAGCGGCGGCGGATTTCTTTCGTATGCAAGGACCTTGCTTACGAAACTCTGGGCCTCGGGTATGGTATTGACTGGGGCGCGGCCGACGTAGACGTCGGGGTACAGATCGATGCTGTCGCTGGTTTCTCCCCAGATCGTGTCATTGTCCAGGTTCCAAGTGCCCTGCAGGTCCCCATAGTAGAGATCACAGGGGAGAAGGTCTTCGCGCGGGTGACCGCCGGCACTGCAAACCATGGCATAGGCGAAGCGGCACGGAATGATGTCGGTGTCGCCGCCCAACAGCAAATACTTGAGCCCGGAATCGACCGCCGCCTTGGCGTAGTTGCGGATCTTCTCCGGGCCGTCGCGGCCTGGATAGTTGGCCGTAATCCAGTCTCGGGTCCTGACCCGGGCCGGAACTCCCTTTCCGGTCTTCCAGTCTGCGAGGCGCTGGAACACCGAATCAAAAGGGGGATTGGTGATGATCAGGTACTCGCCATGCTCGTCAAGATTGAGAACGCCGGGTTCGCTCACGTAATCGGGATTGATGACCAGCCGTTTGAGCGCCGGTCGGGCAGGACCCGGTGTGCCGGCAGCTTCGTACTTGACCGAGACCCGGACCTTCTCGAGTAACGAGATCCGGCCCGAGACAGGGTGGTATCGGAACGGGCAGAAGACCAGTTCGACAATCGTGTACCCGTCAAGGTATCCGGTTCCTTTTATGGATAGGTTCGCAGCGGGGTAGGGCAGGTTGGATGCGTAGATCGACGGTGCGGCCGGAAAATCGTCGGCCCCTTCTTTGAATCTGGACAGAATCACCGGCGGCTTGGCCCAGCCGATATTGAAGGTCCCCGGCAGGTCATTCGACGCGAGAATTTCTAAGTCAACAGTTGCAATCCGGGCGCACCCGGGCAATGCAATCCTCATGGGCATGACCGGCAGCTCAGGAGCACCCGGCGCCGCCACCGGTTCATACCCTCGAATGGCCAGCCGGTCGAAATCGCCCGTTTTTGAAAAGGACACAAGCGATCTGGGGCAGGTGAAATCCGCGGTGAACTGAAGCGCGGCAAGGGGAGAAATGCCCAGAATCGCGAAGAGCAGCGCAGCGCGCGTTCGGCGATTCATGGAAAGAGTGTATTTACGGATTGAGATATGTCAAGAGCAGAAAGGCGGCGATGGCCACAATCAGCAGAATCAAGACATACAGTCCAATCTTACTCTCCTTGCGTTTCCGCTTCTTGGGCTTCTTGACGATCGTCGTAGCTTCTTTTTCCTGATCAATCTTGACCAGGACATCCTTCAAGGCCTTTTCAATCGACGCCTGCCCTTTCCAGCCGAGAAAACGATTCAGGGCGTGGAGCATTTCTTCGGCGCCGTCGAAGCGGCGTTTGGCGTTGCGTTTCATCGACTTCTTGACCAGGCCGCTCAAGCGGAGGCTATGGTGGGGGTCAAGCCAGAACGGCGATTTGAACTTACCTCGGACGATTTTGGCGATAATACCGTGGCTGTTGTCGCCGCCGAACGGCTTCTTGCCGGTAAGCATCTCGTAGATCACGATGCCCAGCGAGAAAAGGTCGGATTGGAAGGATACTTTGCCGCCCGATGCCTGTTCCGGCGACATATAGAACGGCGTGCCGATGATCATACCGGTCGTCGTCAGTTCCGGTGCGTCAACGTCGCGCGCCACGCCGAAGTCGGTCAGCTTGACGATGCCGTCTTTGGATACTAGAATGTTACGGGGTTTTATGTCGCGATGAATGACCCCGTTGCGATGGGCGCAGGCAAGCGCCTGGCAGACCTCGCGGGCAATGCCGGCGGCCAGCTTGGGATGCATCGGTGCTTCCTTCTCGATGATCTCGGCCAGGCTCAGGCCATCGACGTATTCCATCACCAGGTAGCTGGAGCCGCCTTCCTTGAAATAATCGTAGATCTCGACGATGTTTGCATGATGAAGGTTGGCGCAGATTGTCGCTTCACGCTTGAAACGGGAGACGGCTTCACCGGCCAGGGCTTTGCTCATCTCTTTGATGACGACGGTCCGGTTGAGCGAGGGCTGGGTGGCGGCATAGATGTTGCCCATCCCGCCTTTGCCGATTTCCTTAAGAACCTTATAGTTGCCGATCGTTTCTTTAGCCATGGGACAAGATAACCCGGTTGCGGCCCGCCGCCTTGGCTTCGTAGACTGCCTGGTCGGCCTTACGGATCAGCGTGGCCTCGTCGCTGGCGTGGTCAGGGTAGGTGGCAATGCCGAAGCTGGCGGTGATGCGGAGGCCGAAAAGCTCATGACTTCGTTGTTCGACAATCGAGCGAATTGACTCGGCGGCGGTCACCGCGTTAGCCGTGCTTGTTTTGGCGAACAGCACGACAAACTCCTCGCCACCGTAACGTGCCACCACATCGTCACGCCGGCAGGCGTCGCGGATAAGTTTGGCCACTGCCTTGAGGACCTCGTCTCCTTTGTCATGACCATACGTATCGTTGACATTCTTGAAATGGTCCAGGTCGACAAACAGAAGGGACAGCGGTGTTTTGGTTCTTTTGGCCTCGGCCATCCGGTCGGCGATTGCCTTATCGAAGAAAAGGCGGTTGGACATGCCGGTGAGTCGATCCTGATTGGCGAGCCCCTTGAGGCCTCGTCGGTCTTTGAGAACTTTCCGAACGAACTTGCCCAGTTTACGTGCCCCCTCGCGTCCGCTTACTTCGCCGCTCAGAGATTCGGCATGGGCAACGATGCTCTTAGTCTCTTCGCCAACCTTGCGGACGTGGGTTTCTTCCGAGACGCCATCGATACCACGGCCATCATCGAAGACGATGGTGAAATCCCCGATCGCAATTTCATCCCCATGTTTGAGGACATGGGATGTAATGGGCCGTCCGTTGACCCGAGTGCCGTTCTTGCTTTTGAGCTCTTCAAGGACATAGCCTGAGCCGTCGAAGCGCACCCGCGCGTGCTTTCGGGAGATCTCCTTGCCGTCAAGTACTAAGTCACAATCAGAACCCCGGCCAATCAAATATTCCCTCCGCTCAAGGCAAAGCGATTTGCCGAGCACCCGCTCGTCGACAAGCACCAGCGATGGCATGCTCTAGTATAGGGTATTGGCCGCAAAAGTCAATGTGGATTTCGGACCGGCGGTAACCTGCAGTTGTATTGACTTTATGGGATTTCTGGGTAGAATTACGACCATGCTGGAAAGTATCAGAAATATTGGTATTGCGGCGCATATCGATGCGGGCAAGACGACGACGACCGAGCGCATCCTGTTCTACACCGGCCGGATTCACCGCATGGGTGAGGTCGACGAAGGTTCGACGACCATGGACTGGATGGATCAGGAGCGCGAACGGGGTATTACGATTACCTCGGCGGCGACGACTTGTTACTGGCGCGATCACCGGATCAACATCATCGACACGCCCGGCCATGTTGACTTCACGGCCGAGGTGGAGCGGTCGTTGAAGGTCCTGGACGGCATGATTGCGGTGTTCTGCGGCGTCGGCGGCGTCCAGCCGCAAAGTGAGACCGTCTGGCGCCAGGCCGATCGCTACAAGGTGCCGCGCATCGCTTTCATCAACAAGCTCGACCGGGTCGGTGCCGACTACTTCCGAGCCGCCAAGCAGATGAAAGAACGACTCACCCTGAAACCGCTCTTGATCCAAATCCCGATCGGAATCGCCGATTCGTTCGTCGGCGTCGTCGATCTTGTTGAAGAGAAGGGATATGTGTGGGACGAAGAATCGCTCGGCGCGACCTACCGCGAAATACCGGTGCCGAAAGAACTGACCAAGACGGTGGAGGAATTGCGCGAGGATATGCTCGAGACGCTGGCCGAGTTAGACGAAGACCTGCTCGAGAAATACATGAACGGCGAGATAATCGGCCCCGAGGCCATAAGACGGGTCATCCGGCGCGGAACCCTGCACCTCAAGATAGTCCCGGTCCTGTGCGGCTCGGCCTTCAAGAACAAGGGCGTGCAGAAGCTGCTCGACGCGGTGGTCGATTACCTGCCGGCGCCGACCGACATGCCGCCGATCAAGGGCGTGGATCCGGAGACGAACCAGGAGAAGGAGCGCCGGGCCGACGAGAAAGGCCCTTTCTCGGCGCTCGTCTTCAAAGTCCAAACCGACCCGCACATCGGATTGCTGTACTCCATCCGGGTATACTCAGGCACGATCGCCGCCGGCGAGAAGGTCCTGGTCGTGCCCAAGATGAGAAGCGAGCGGATCGCGCGCATCATCCTGCTGCACGCCAACAAAAGGGAGGATGTCGATTCGATCTCCGCCGGCGAGATCGGGGCGGTTGTCGGACTCAAGGAAGCCAAGACCGGCTTCACGCTCACTGATGCCGATGACCCGATTGCATTCGAACCGATGACATTTCCCGAACCGGTTGTCTTCGTGGCGATTGAACCGAAGACCAAGTACGACGATGAAAAACTGCAGACGTCGCTCCAGGCGCTGTCGATGGAGGACCCGACCTTCAAGGTGCGGACCGACGAGGAGACGACGCAGCGGATCATTTCCGGAATGGGCGAGCTGCACCTTGACATAATCGTCGAACGGCTGCGCCGGGAGTTCGGCGTCGCCTGCAACGTGTCGAGGCCGCATGTCTCCTATCGCGAAACGATTACCGAAAAGATCCGCACCGAGGGGCGTTTTGTCAAGCAGACCGGCGGCCGGGGACAGTACGGAGTTGTTACCCTGGCGCTCGAGCCTTTGCCCCGGGGCGAGGGAATAAAGATCAAGAACAAGCTAAGGTTTGGCGTCATCCCCAAGGAATTCGTGCCGGCGATCGAAGAGGGCATCAGAGAGCAGGCTGACATCGGCGTCCTGGCGGGTTACCCGGCGATCGACGTATTGGTCAGCATTCTTGACGGCGAGTATCACCAGATTGATTCATCGGAAATCGCCTTCAAGATTGCCGCTTCGATGGCCTTCCGCGAAGCATTCAGGAAGGGGAAGCCGATACTGCTCGAGCCGATCATGAGTCTGGAAATCGTCGTGATCGAGGATTTCCTCGGCAGCGTCATCAACGACCTCAACGCGCGCGAGGGCAAGATACAGAATGTCACACAACGGGCGAAGGAGTATATCGTCGATGCCCAGCTGCCGCTGGCCCATTCTTTCGGCTACACCACGGACATACGTTCGATAACACAAGGGCGTGCCACATACACGATGCAGTTTTCCCACTTCGAACCCCTGCCCCAAGAAGAGCAAGACAAGATTATCATGCCCTTTAAGGTCTGAGACCGCGGTCGAGCCGGCGATTACCATCATGGCCAGGCGAATCAGCATGATCGTTTTCTTTCTCGGTCTCGGTCTATTGTCCGGGGCTCCGGTTGGCCGACGATCCGATGCGCTGGCCGACTCGCTGGCGTTTGAGAGGTTCGTGACCAGAACCTACGATGCGTGCGGTCGCGTGAGCCCATCGATTTTCGCCGCTTTCCGGCTGGGATTGATCGGGTACTGCAACATGAAGCGAGAGGGGCTTCTCCCGAACGACAGCGTCATTGCCATAATCGACTATCAAAGTCCCTCGACCGAAAACAGGCTGTTCGTCGTCAACTTATCATCAGAAAGTCTGCTCTACGAGACCTTGGTTGCTCATGGTAAGCATAGCGGCGAGAACAACGCCCGTAGTTTCTCCAATGACCCACGATCCTTGATGAGCAGCCTGGGTTTCTACGTAACGGCCGGCACTTACTTCGGGAGACATGGCTACTCGCTGGCGCTACGCGGTGTTGACCAAGGCTACAATGACAATGCGGTCAGGAGGAGCATCGTCGTGCACGGCGCCGACTATGTCTCACTTGATTTCATAAGAAAGCACGGCCGCATCGGCCGAAGCTGGGGATGCCCGGCAGTACCGATCGGGGTTTGTAAGGGAGTCATCGACGCGATCAAGGGCGGTTGCTGTCTTTTCGCGTACTATGGCGATGAAGACTATCTTGAGAAGTCTCAGTTCCTCAGGCTGACCAGTGCGATCGAGGAGTACCGCGATATCTCCCCGAACAAAGAAAGGGGCCGCAATTCTAAGTAATACAAACGCATTAAGTGCCATGACAGTGTCATTGCGACCAACCGATAGGACGCGAGGCAATCCCCCTTTACTTCCCCCTTTCGTAAAGGGGGATATAGGGGGATTTGAGATTGCGGAGACTGTTCCGAGCGTAAGCGAGGAATCTCGCTCTTCGGAATGACAGTTTAGCTAATGCGTTTGTATTAGATGCAGGGTTGAGAGGTGCTTATGAAAATGAGAAGAATCGCAGTGGGCTTCGCCGATCTTGCCAACTATGCCCGGCTGATCGAGACGGTTGGGATCGCGGAGGCGATTGGATACTTGCAGGACGCTTTCCAATCCACCGGTGATGCAATATTGAAGCACGGCGGAAAAATCCACAAGTACGTCGGCGACGCCGTCTTGTTCTACTTTGATGATCCGAGGGCGGCGGCTGCCGCCGCCACGGAAATCGCCGAGCGCTTTCGGCGTAATGCCGGAGATCTATCGTTGCGGTGCGCCGTGGCCGTTGCCTATGGTGAAGTTGCGTTCTGCCGGATCGGGCATCCTTCGCTCCTTAGCGACGACATCATGGGCGAGCCGGTAAACCGGGCCGCCGGGTTGTTGAAGGAGGCCGCAGCAAACTCGTCAGGGATTGCCTTCTGTGAGGAGATGAAGCGGTATCAGGGTTAGAGTAGTCTGGGCGCGGTCGGGGAGCAGGCCCGGACTACCGATGAGGGGGAGACGACGGCGGTGACCGAACTCCGCGCCTTGCGGACGTAATTGCCTTGACCAGCCGATGATTTAGACGATGTGAGATATTACGGCCGACGAGCCTGCCTCTGATCCTGCCGCCGGCAAGGGCCAGGTCGCCTAAGAGGTCGAGCGCCTTGTGGCGAATCGGCTCGTTGTTGAAGCGCATCGGCTCGCGCGAGAAGACGCCTTGGCTGGTAATGCCGATGCCGTAGGCGGGGAGATGGCGCAGTCTTGGATCGTCGGGCCGGACGATGGCAAAGGTGCGGGCCGGCGCGACCTCGGCCATGTACATAGCGGGCGCAACGGTCGCATCGAATTGCTGTTCCCCAAGCACCTCGTTTTCCATAACCAGGTTCAAATGCAGTTTCTTGCTCGGTCGGGCACAAATGAAAGTATTACGCGAACCAATCGTCATATCATTAGATACAACAAAATATATAGCTGGAACATATTGCTCAGAAATGTTGTATTGTAGTTCGTTGACGAATGGGGTGGCGCTTCCGTCAAAAAAGGGTAGCTCCCGGGTCGAGCACTCGACAACAACGTTGTCGATTTCCAGTCCGTAGAGAGCAGACAATAGATGCTCAATGACCCAGACTCCGCCGCAGCCGACCGTATGGTCTCTTACCTCGGCAGTCTCAACCGACAGGGGGATAAGCCTGTTCCGATAGAAGATAGCAATGCCGAAACCAGGCGGCGCCGGATGCAGACTAACGCTTGCTCTTCGGTGGTGCAGTCCTGGACCGGTCAGAGCTATCTTTTGGGCTATCGTTCTTTGATTCCTGGAACAATCGGGCATATGCTTTCATTGTTGTGTGGTGATCCCGGGCCGGATTCCCTGAATAGATTGCGTCCCTGGGTACCGATTTGAGAACCGCTGATTTTGCATAAATTATCGAACGATCGCCGATTTCGACATGGTCCTTTATTCCGACCTGCCCGGCCAGTATGACGCTATTGCCGATCCGGACGCTGCCGGAAATGCCCACCTGCGCGATGATGAGGCAGTTCCGGCCGATTTTTACGTTATGGCCGATGTGCACTTGACTGTCGATCTTGGTTCCTTTCCCGACGATAGTGTCGCCAAGCGTGCCCCGGTCGATGGTCACGTTGGCCCCGATGTCGACGTCGTCCTCGATTACCACCCGGCCAATGTGTGGAATCCGTTGGTATCGGCCGGCCTGCTGAACAAAGCCGAACCCCTGACCGCCAATGACCGCGCCGCTTTGAATAAAGACCCGATTACCGATCCGGACTTGGTCGAGGATTGTGACGCGGGGCTCGATTCGAACGTTGGCGCCGATGACCACGTTCTTGCCGATGTATGAGAAGGCGCCGATCGACACATTCTTGCCGATTCGTGCCCCCGGCTCGAGGAAGGTGAATCGACCGGCTTTGAAGGGAGTGCTTCGGCTTACCGTCCGTTGGGCCGGATTGACCCGGAACATGTCGAGGAGCTTGAGAAAAGCGTGACGCGGTTGGGCAACGATGATCTGGTTTCTGATGTGCGGAAGCTTTACCCGCGTGACAACACATCCGGCCTTGGTTGAGACGTCCGGTCTGGTGCCGAAGTAGAAAGCAATAGCGTCGGCGGATGCTTCTTCGATCGGGGCGATTCGTTTGACGGCCCGGCGTGGGTTCCCGGCCACTCTGCCTTGGAGCAGGCGGGCAATGTCGCCAATCGTCATTCAGGAATCTTGGCCAGCAGACGCTTCAATCCATCCGCCAGTTCCTGCTGCAGTTTTTGCTCCATGTCTTCGGATGAGGCCGAGTATTTATTCACTTCTTTCTCGGTTCGGACATCGAGCAACTTCAGATCGAAATCGATCTTGCTGGCCGACTTGTTGATCGTGCCGACCACGACATAGTCGGTAAGCAGTTGACGCCCGAGCTCGAGGCAGATCCGTTCTTCGATGTTCTTGCTCAGGTTTCGACCGGTAAGCGCGGAACGGACCTGGAATGACGAAATCCAATCGTACTTGGGGAGACGCTGGGCTGCGGTGTACAGGTAGGTTTGGCCCAAGTCGCCGAGCTTCTTGTCCTTGGCCTCGGAGTTGCCTTCGAAGAGCGGGAAGACAGCGATCGATTTTTCCTTGGTGGGGGTAATGCTGACCGGTTCATACTCCTTATTCAGCTCTTTGACGACCGTCTCGGTAATGTTCATGCCCTCTTGTGCATAGACAATACCGCCTTGCGCGATATCAAGGACGATAGTAAACCCCTCGCCCTTGGCATGCTGCTCAACGGCGTCGTTGATCTTCTTGATGAGGGGCGCCATCAACTCAGCGTTCTTTTCTTCGATCTTGCCTTGCGGCCCCCAGACCTGCTGGACGAAATCTTCATATTGCCGGGTTAGTCGGTCGATTTCCTCAAGCTTGGTCGCCCGGGCCGCCTCGGACAGGACCAGCTTCTGTGCTTCCAGGTCGGTCTTCAGCTGGTCGATTTTCTTCTGCATTTCGGCGGCACGCTCCTTGTAGCTCTGGATTTCCTGGTCAAAGACCTTTTTCTGCTCGGCGGTCGCCTTGTACTCATTCAGAATCTTCTGCGAGTCGATGTACCCGATCTTTACCTCTTTTGCGACTAACGGCATAAGCAAAGCAATTAGGCCGATTATAAACCGCTTCGACATTTCTACTCCTTGTTTTGACGCTGGCCAGTCTATTCTACCCAGATGGACCGCGTTGTCAAGGCGGTTTCTGGGTGCATGGCTAATGGCCTGTGGCTTATGGCGAGTGGCCGAATGCAAGAATGCGAGAGATATAAAATCCCCCTCTTTTCCCCCTTTGATAAAAGGGGATATAGGGGGATTAGTGACGATCAAGAACAAGCGCGTGTTCAGCATCGGAGTCGGCGGACGAAGGTCTCGAGAGAGATATAAAATCGCGCCCTTGTCACTCTGAGTGAAACGAAGAGTCTCAATTAGATCCTTCGTCCCGGACCGGACTCAGGATGACAGCGGCTACTGACTGTTGTAGGCCGGTGTCTCGCGGCCTATGGTTTATGGCAAATTGACACAGATGACGATCACCCACAATCTACCATACTGATGTGTACGGCCGGGGTGATATTTATTGTTGTTGACATTCCGGGAATTATCAATATAATAAAAGTCTGTTATGCCGACCATAAACCAACTCGTGAGATACGGCAGGCGCAAGGTGAGGCGTTCCAGCAAAGCGCCCGCGCTTGAGTCTAATCCTCAAAAGCGCGGTGTCTGCACGCGTGTCTACACCACGACCCCGAAGAAGCCTAACTCGGCACTCCGTAAGGTCTGCAAAGTGAGGCTGTCGAACGGATATGAGGTGACCTGTTATATCCCCGGTGAAGGCCACAATCTGCAGGAGCATTCGATTGTGATGATCCGGGGCGGCCGTGTGAAGGATCTGCCTGGTGTTAGATACCACGTTGTGAGGGGACGGTATGATGCCGCCGGGGTGGAAGGCAGGAAACGCAGCCGGTCACTCTACGGTGTGAAGACGCCCAAAGCCCAGCCGACCGCATAACTGCCCGTGAGAAGAAGACGATCCCAAGTCCGTGCGATCCAGCCTGACCCGAGATTCAACAGTGTTCTGGTGAGCCGTTTCATTAATAACCTGCTATGGTGCGGCAAACGTAGCACCGCGCAGCGGATTTTCTACGGAGCGATGGGTTTCATCGAAGCGAAGACCAAAGAGGAGGGGCTGTCGGTATTCCTGAAGGCGATCGAGAATGTCAAGCCGGTCCTCCAGGTTCGTCCCCGCCGGGTTGGCGGCGCAACCTATCAGATTCCTATGGAAGTCAAACCGGGGCGCAAGGAGAGCCTGGCGATCAAATGGCTCATTCGTGCCGCTCGAGCCCGCGCTGAGCATCGGATGCTGGAGCGATTGGCCAACGAGATAATTGAAGCCAGTAAGAATGAAGGGGTGGCGATTAAGAAGAAGCAGGAAGTCCATAAGATGGCCGAGGCGAACCGCGCCTTTGCCCACTTCCGCTGGTAGTAAGTTCGTTCTGACCAGAAGACCACAAGGAGTGACCATGAAAAGATATGCCGCGTTACTATTATGTCTGTTGTTTGCCGCACCGCTTGGGTTCGGCCAGGTTCAGCGCGATATCGACAAGGCGCACGACCAGGACTCTGAGCAACGGAAGATGGAGAAACCGTCCGCGCCCTGCGCTGAGCAGTGCTGTCCGGAAATGAAGGGCATGCCGGGCATGATGATGCAGAAGCAAATGAAGATAATGCGAATGGATATGGATCTGAAGCTTACGGACGAACAGCAGAAGCAGGTCGATGATATCGAGTTCAAAAGCGCCCTGGAAACGGCCAAACTGCGGGCCGACCTGGACGTTGCCCGCATCAATTTCGATTATGAAATGCGCAAGGACCTGCCTGATGAAGGCAAGGTCAAGGCGATGTTGGTCAAGATCGGCGACCTGGAGACGAACCTAAAAATCGCCGAGATCACCAAGAAACTCAAGATCGGCAAAATTTTGACGCCCGAACAGCGGAAAATGATGATGAAGGCCCATCAGTGTCCCTGCGGGCGGCCCATGCCGTAGGCCACGGGGCACGCGCGGTGTAGCTGCCGCGTCTTCTAAGAGAACTGCAAAGGGCACGCGTTAGCGTGCCCTTTTTTTCAATGCGGCTTGAGCCTATACTTGCTGCCGTAACGATCTCAATGATGATAGAAACGCCAGTGCGTAGACGGCAAGCGCCAACGCGTAGAGATAGCGATAGCCAAAATACATTGAGTTGTACTCGAGACACCCGCCAAGCATTGCTCCCAGCAGGTTTGATGAGAGAGCCACCGAGACCGTGCCCGTTTTCTTCAATTCCCCGGAGAAGGCGTAGCCTGAGAAGAAAACAGGCAAAGTGAGTACACCGGTGGTAAGAACTCGGGACAGCCAAGGGTTCACGATGGCGCGGTTGAGGTAGGTCAGGCCGAAGCCCCCGGCCAGGGAAACAGCCAGCAGCCCATAAGTCCAGTACGCTGAGGGCGTTCGGTGTTTCATTACCCCAAGGTTTGCTAGAAAAGACATTGCGAGTATGCCACCGACGGCCACAGTGACGACAAACCAGGTGCTCCCAAAAACGAGGGCAAGCTCGGTAATGGCCTTGGTTTCCACGAGCATGAAACCGGCACCTAGAAAAAAGCATGGCGCGGAGAACCCGGCGCGGGTGCCGGCGAGGTGTTGCCGGATCAGAATGAACGAGACCAACAGGACAACGATGATCATTACGAGGTAAGAGACCGGGTAGCGCCGCGTGGGCATATAGAAGAACGGCCAGTCGTCAGTTGCAACATCGGCTCGAACTGATCGGTCGGCGAAATCAGCCGACACCTCCTTAAACATACTGGTCGGTGACGGTCGCTGAAGGCGCAAGCCTGGTCCGCACAGAAAAGAACAGCCTCCGTCATAGCCAACGCGATAGACAAGGGGATCTGACTCGCCGATGGCTTGACTGAGCATCAGGTACAACTTGCGGCCGATTTCCCGGCTCAAAAGATAGAAGGTCAGGCAGACGAAGCCGTCGTCTCTCAGCCTTGCGCGCGCCTCGCGGAAAGCTTCTATCGTATAGACGTAGCTGTCAAGACGGATGCCCCCCTGCCCCGACAGAAGAAGGTGGGAATCGAGCAGGCCGTAGACAATGATGTCGTACTTCTTGTTGGTTCTTCTGATGTAGCTTCTTGCATCTTCGACAAAGGTTTGGACGCGGTCCGACTGGTATGGCGATTCAGGATGCAGCGTCCTGCCGAATTCAAGGATGGCCGGGTCGATTTCGACTGCGTCGACATGCTGGGCACCACTGCGCAGCGCCGCGGCAACGTCGTTACCAGTACCACTGCCAACGATAAGAACACTGGCCGGTGCGGCCTTGAAGGAATATGGCAGCTCGTAGTACGCGGCGATCGTATCCAGGGCCGCGTCGGTTGCGGTCCGACGATCGGTCAGATCCATGATCCTTTGATAGTAGGCATTGCTGGTCTTCAAGGCCAGGGCCCTGGCCTTGTGTTGCACCAAAGTGAGAATCTGATAGGGGGAATATACGTCATGTTCTTCGACACGCCACGGCACGGTGAGGATGATGACTAGTACCGCAATCGCGACGATAGATGGAACGAAGGACAATACGGCCCGGCGGAAGAAAAGGGATAGCCATAGTGCGGCAATGATGACCCACACTACCGGCGGTGTCCAGAGAACAGCCAGGATCGAAAAGGTCATGATGCCGGCCAGGCTGCCGGCAAGGTTCCATGCGTAGGAAGTCAGGGCAGGCCTTTGACGCATGAGTCGGCTGGCCAGTTGTCCGATTGGCACGAAGCACAGAGCGTTGAATGAGAACGTCAGTGCGATGAAGGCGTAGACGAACAAGAGACTGAAAAGGTTGTTTGCCTGAGGCAATCCCATCGCAAACTGCTCGGTTATCGGGTTCTGCAGTGGCAAGTTGGCTGGATAGAACCTAAGGATATGCATAGCAACAAACTGCAGGGCGAGAAGAGGCAGGACGATGGGGAGGGTAAGAGGACGATCATGGCCTTTGGCGTATCCAATGCCCAACCCCAGAAAGCACGAAAGCAGACTGATATTCTTGAAGTAGGCGAAGAGATGAAAACAGGAAGCGTGAAAGCGAATGATCATTAGCTCGAGGTAGAGGCCTATCCCTGCGGCCAGGGCTATCTGGAGACCGGCGTGTGTGCCCGACAGATCGTCTATTGAATCGGCGCAGCCAGAAGCTCTCTGCATGCTCACGATCTGAGGTATCAGGAGCTGCCGGTGAGAGAGTCGGAAGGTGAGAGCAATCAAGGCTGGGAGCAACACAAGAACGAAGAAAATCTGGTCGACTAGCACTTTGTAGTCTTCGAACGGGTGGTTGTGCAATGCCGGGTTATGCTGGTAGATGGTCGCCACAATCCCGTGGCCAAGTATGACGTAGACGGCAGTCGCAATCACGAGATAAGCCGGGATCAGCCAAATGAGAATGGAACGACCGCCTTTACGATCCCTGCCGATCATGTCAACACCTCCGCAAATCATTGAGTGGGCACATTCATTTTGCCTTAAGAGACCTGCTTCTCCAGTAGATATTACTTAGCAATCGGTATCTTGTCAAGAGAGGCCGTTGTAGTGGTGAGCGAATCGAATCCACTCCTCGGGCAGGACTCGAACCTACAATCCGCCTCAGGCGGATTAACATTTCGCGAGCGGACTAAGAATATATTCTTGAAGCCATTGGCGGCCTTGCCCAGATTTCAATTCAACTCCTCGGGCAGGACCATACTTCGCTAAAGCTACGTATGGTGCAACTCGTCTGAACTACACCAGATGTTTTTTGGCAAAAGCTCTGCCAGAACCAGTCTTAAGGTGTTTTTCGAACCGGTACGCTCTATCTTTGTCTGAGAAGAACGCGAACCAGGCCAGGTGGAACGGTCCTCTGGATTGGGTGTAGGGACTCGATCCAGCATGGTGCTGTCGCAATCGTTGCGCAAGATTCGATGTGCACCCGATATAGGTGCCACCCTTGGCGTCGTTCAGCAGAATGTACACGCAGTATTTCATTCGTCCGCTCCAAGAAAGCCATCGCGTTCGCCGAAGCCTTGGCGAAGTAGAACTGTGTTCGCCGAAGCCTTGGCGAAGGCGAACTCCTCGGGTAGGATTCGAACCTACGACCTACTGGTTAACAGCCAGCCGCTCTGCCAATTGAGCTACCGAGGAATTTTAATATCTAGAAATTCGCGACCTTTGCCAGACTTCAAGAACTTCTCTCTTCGACGAGCCTCAGTTGCTTCCGCAAAATGCTCTTCATATATCAAGGTGAATGGTCTATTTGCTCTCGTCCACCTGCTCGAGCCGAGATTGTGCTCATCTAGCCTTTCTTTAGAAGTCTTGGCCGTGAAACCCACATATCGTCTACCGTTGCGTCTGCTTCGCAGCACATAGACCGTGTACATTCGCTACTCCTGTCCCTGCGATGGATCCGCCGAACATTGTCCGCCAAACGAAGTGGCGGATCAGCCTCCGGCTGAAGCTACGCTGGAATGTCAAAGAACGCAGGTTCCCTTCTAAGGCCTTATACTAGACAAAAAAACGCTCCTGTCAACACCAAATTCCCGACGTACATCTGAGAATAGTGCCAAACTCTTAGTTTTGAGTTTCCAACCCAAGCGAGCGGTTATGGCTTGGGGGAAATGGTCGCGGTCCCTATTCTCCCATGATTTCTCTTGTTGTCTTGAAGTGTATTTTGGCTACGTCGGCCAGTTTCTTCGGTCCATGTTTCTTGACAAACTGCCGGCCGGCACGGATGACTTCATCCGAAGCACCTTTGGGCAAGGCAATGCCGTAAAGGTCGGAGAGTTCCTCGAGTCTCTTCAAGAATTCAGCCCGCGCGATAACCGAGGCGGCGGCGACGCCGATATCATCCTCCGCCTGGGTGCGCTGTTCAACGGTGATCTTCTTGCCCTTGTCCATCAATGCGGCTTCGATGAACCTTGCATCGCCGAACTTATCGGACAGGGCAAACCGGCATTGGGCCTGGTTCAGGATGTTCTCGATGGCGCGGGCGTGGCCCCACGCCAGGACGCGGTTGAGGTTCTTGATCTCGGCGTAGAGCTCATTGTAACGCTTCGGATTGATCGTCACCAAGGTCGATCGGTACTGGTCCGGTTGGTGTTGCGCAAGGGCATTCAGTTCTCTGGCAAGGCCGGCGATGGATTCATCCGAGAGGGTCTTGGAGTCGCGCACCCCGGTTTTCCACAGTCGTTCCGCGGTTGCCTCGCTCACCAGGAAGGCGCCGATCACCAGCGGTCCGAAGAAGTCACCCTTACCGGCTTCGTCAACGCCCATCCAGGTGGTCACTCTCCGGCCGGTTTCGCTCGATTTCGGCGGTTTCGGCAAGTCGAGAAAGGCCCCGGCCTTCAGAATCTCAACCATCTTTGGGGCCTCCTTGCCCTGGATAAGGAGCCGGCCGTTACGGTACAGGGTCAGGGTCGCGGTTTCGTCTTTGGCAATCCACTCGGCGTTGGGGCGTTCCTCGAACTTGCAGCCCAATTGGCCGAGGAATGCCTTGAGCTTGGTTCGAACCGGTGATTTGATAGTGAAGACCAGGCTTTTCATAGCAGGGTTGCGATCAATAATATACCATAATGAATGCTTGTCAACCCCTGTCGCGTCCGCCGGGGAGTCGGAG
>CAYGYG010000023.1:0-42657 GCA_964354155.1 uncultured bacterium
CAGGTGTTGCATGGCTGTCGTCAGCTCGTGCCGTGAGGTGTTGGGTTAAGTCCCGCAACGAGCGCAACCCCTGCTCTTAGTTGCCAGCCTCCCTCAAAAGAGACGCACTCTAAGAGGACTGCCAGTGATGAACTGGAGGAAGGTGGGGATGACGTCAAGTCATCATGGCCTTTATGCCCAGGGCTACACACGTCCTACAGTGCTCGGTACAACGGGAAGCAATTCCGCAAGGAGGAGCAAATCCTTCAAAGCCGAGCATGGTTCGGATCGCAGGCTGCAATTCGCCTGCGTGAAGCCGGAATCGCTAGTAATCGCAGATCAGCATGCTGCGGTGAATACGTTCCCGGGTCTTGTACACACCGCCCGTCAAGCCATGGGAGTCCGTAATGCCCGAAGTCCCAGCATTAGCTGGGCCTAAGGCAGGATGGATGACTGGGGCTAAGTCGTAACAAGGTAGCCGTACGGGAACGTGCGGCTGGATCACCTCCTTTCTTTCGTACATACCCATCCTTGGTGCTTAGTTATTAAAGTGGCGAGCCGCAAGCGGAGGTTAGATTCAACGTCTCCTTGCTCCTCGCCACTTTTTTTGCTGCTTCATCCAGTACACAGCCTGGCCTTGCCGGCGGCCGTTTTATGTATCGCACTCTTTTGAATTTGTTGTTGACTATCGGGACGTTTGGGATATAATCGCTCAAGGAGGTGTCATGAAGAAACTGGTGCTACTGCTGTTGATTGCGCCTCTCATCCTCTGGATAGGTTGCGGTCCGAAGAAAGCGACCAAGCAAACCTTGAGTCAATTGGACGAGGCAAAGAAGGCGGCTGAGGCGGCCGAGGCCAAAGTTACCGATCTGACCAACGAAAAGACGACGCTCGAAGCCAGAAAGGTAGATCTTCAGGCCGAGATCGAGAAATTGACCGCGCAACGCGATGACTTGAAAACCCAGCTGGCTGAGCTGGAGAAGAAGGTCGGCAAGAAGAAAGGGAGGAAATAATGAACAAGCTCATATTACTATCCCTAATCGTTCTCCTGGCTGCCCCGGCCATCGCCATTGCGCAGGACAAGACGCTGACTGAAGTAGAAGCGCAGCAGATGATTGCCGATTACCGTGCCCGAGAGACGGCGGCGAAAGAGAAGATTGCCGCGCTCGAGGCCGAAATCGTCACATTGAAACAGGAAGTTGCTGATCTCGAAGCCAAGGTTGCAGCACTCAAGGCCGAAATCGAAGAGCTGAATGCCCAGATCGACGCACTCAAGAAGAAGTTCGAGAAGCGCCGCATCGGCATGCATCTCACATTTGAGCCTTTGGTCTTAGCTCAATCCTGGTAGTATAGTACGTTTCCAGAAAGGAGGACGTGTTAACGTCCTCCTTTTTCCTTGTGGGGGGACAGCCCCTGACTTTTAAACTTTTGCCTTCTCCCCTGACTTGGCCCGCAGGACCTTGCTTACTGCGGCTGATGACACATTGAGCATGCTTCCGATTCGCGACGCCGAGATGCGATAGGTGACCGAGAGAAAAACGAACACCTCATGTCGCAGTCTTCTTTCGCGGATGCCTCTTGGGTTACCAAGCAATTTGCATGACGTCTTGAATCTGGTGTAGACCGCATCCAGCATTCCATCCTCGTCGGCGATTGCTGGTCTTATGCAGCCGGAAGCCGACCCCACGGTCTGGATGAAATCAGCATCCCCAAGAATCGTGCGCCCACCTTCCTCGTTACGCCGTGCCGTCTCACCTTCACACACAAACTCCTCGTATCTTTGCCTCGCGATCCGCCCCCGGCCGAATTGCTCCAGAATGACGCCCGGTTTGAGAATGCCGCTCGAGTCCAATCCGACATATGCCCGATAGCTGGTCCAGGGGTAGTCTGTTGGCTTCTTCACCAGGCCTTGCTCCAAGGCCTGCCGGTGAATATATCGGGACAGCCACAGACCGTATTTGTTCACCTGAACGATCTTGTTCTTGTACCGGTCACCAAACAAGTGACCGGTACGCCCGCACGCCCGATTGAAGTATTGTGCATAGCACCCATGAAGGTGGTTCATGAATTGTGAGATTGACTGCCGCGTGTCAAACACGAACAAATGTACGTGGTTCTTCATCAGTGCATACGCAATGATATCTACATCGTATTGGCGGCTGTATTGTTCTAGATAGCCAAGATACCTCTTATAATTATTCTTCTCTCTGAAGATCGCACAGCGATTTGTGCCCCGGGCCAGAATATGATGATAGAGTTCTTCGCCGGCAAGACGATTTGTCCGCGCCATTAATCTCCTCCGCCCTGATCCTATTCATTTCGGGCTGAACGTCAACAAAAGTTTAAAAGTCAGGGGCTGTCCCCACGGGCAGGGAATCGACGTTGGACCACTCGTTGAAACCGCCGTCGTAGTTCCTAACCCGCGGATAGCCAAGAATGTGTCTGAGCGTGAAGTAGGTGTGGGCTGACATCAGGCCCTGGCCGCATGATACGATGATATCTTTGGTTGCGGTGATGCCCAGCGGTTGATACATTGCCTGCAACGTATCCTTGCTCTGCCAGGTTCCATCCTTTCTCAAGTCATCGCCCCAGAAATGATGGCGCGAACCCTTGATGTGTCCCTTCCTTTTCCAGGGGCCGGATTCACCACGATAAAGCTCAACCGGCCGTACGTCAAGGATGATGCTGCTGTCACGATCGACGGCCTGTTTTACTTCCGCCAGCGTAGCACGCACTTCGCCGCGCGGTCGGAAAACCAGAGGGTATTTCAAGGCGGCAAGCGGTGGGTAGTCTTGTGTAGTACGGCGTCTCTCCTGCTGCCATTTCTGGAATCCACCATCCAGCAGCAACGCCGCCGTGTGTCCAAGGTAGTCAAGTGCCCATATCAAGTAGGCGGCACGGAAGTCGCTCTGTTCTGAGTAGACGACGATTACCGTCCGGCTATCGATTCCCATCTTGCCCAGCACTATCGTCAGCACCTCAGGGGGCATCAACTTCACCGGTACTCCGCCGTCGGCCAGCCGAATCGCTTCCGGGTTGAGATACACGGCCCCCGGAATATGGCTGTGCCAGTAATCTTTGATGCTTTCCCGAACATCGACGATCCGTAGATTCTCGACACCCAGGATTGAATCGAGCGCCGGCGTTGTTATCAGCTTGTTGCGCGGTTCCCGCGCCCACAGAAAAGCGCTGGTTATGAGCAGGACCGCGACGACCCGACCGCGCCAAGTTTCCAACCACGATCGCTGCCGCGTCATCCTGGCGCTATCCCCTTGATCCCAGCATGAAGGGCGTGGGAATTCCCACCACTGAGACCGCAAGCCCCTACTCACGCCCCAGAGCAAACTCAAACGTTGGGGCATTCTTCACGGTATGCAAAACCGAGCAGTACTTGTCGCGCGAAAGCTCGAACGCACGCTGCAGATCGTCGTCTTTGTAGTCGCCTGCGGCGACAAGCTTGTAGGTAATCTTGGTGAACCGTTTGGGGTGTTCGGCCGCCCTCTCCCCTTCGACTGACATCGTGTACGATTCGATCTTGCCGCCCTTCTTCCGCACGATCGTAACGATATCCATGGCCATACAACCCGCCAGTGCAACCAGCAGCAAGTCCAGCGGACGAAACCCCAGGTTGTCGCCGCCGCTCTCCTGGTCTGTATCCACGACAAGGTTGTGGCCAAACTCGTCCTGGGCCAGGAATTGCAGGTTCTTGCGCCATGACAGGGTGATTCTCTTCGTCATTTTTCGCTCAGCAACCGTTTGATCTCTTCCTCTAACTGGCTGACCCGTCCGGGATCAAAACCGACCTCACGCTTCACAACATTCCCCTTCTTGTCAAGCAGATAGCTTGTGGGGATTGCGGTGATCTTGTACCGCCGCATTGTTTCGTTATCAGCAACCAGGAGCCTATAGTTGATGCCGGTGTTGTCTCGAAATTGCTGCATCGCACCAACACCATCGTTGCTCACGCCCAGAACAACAAAACCATCGGCGCGATACTTGTTTTGCAGTCCAACTAGATAAGGAACATACGCCTTGCACGGCGGACACCAAGTCGCCCAGAAATCGATCAGGACAACCTTGCCTTTCAATGCATCTAGGCGCACGGTGTCGCCGTCAAGCGACGGCAGCGCGAACCCGCCGCCTTCACCGGCCGGCCCCTTATTACCACCGCAACCGACCCCGACGAGCAGGATCAGTAGCGCCAAGATTCCAATTCGACGCAATCTCATTTCTTCTCCTTTCCACCACTCTTGCTTCCTTTTTGCACCCCAGGTGAAGGTAGATACTGCTCGAGCTTATCAACCAGAAAGTCCTTGGGCACAGCCCCGACGATACGTTCGGACTCCTTGCCGTCAACGAAAACGATGAGGGTCGGGATACTACTGATGCCGAATTCGCTTGCCGTCTTGATCTCTTGATCGACGTTGACCTTGCCGACCTTCAGTTTCCCGTCATAGCGACGAGCTATCTCCTCAACGACCGGCGCCATCATGCGGCACGGACCACACCAGACTGCCCAGAAATCGACCAAATACGGCATTTTCGATCCAATAACCTCCTGATGAAAATTCCCATCCGTCAGTTCCGGTACATTCATTCTGACCTCCTTTGGTCGGGACCATGGTATGTTTCACGTGAAACATATGGGAGATCCTCTTGGTCTTCGACCTAAAATGACCCTTGATAGCCTACTTTGATCAGCCGATTCAGTTCTTCCTGACTGTTGCTCAGGATGTCACGCAAAGCAAACTCGATGACGACCGGCTCGGCCAAGCGTATCCTCAAGGCGGCATTCAAAAATCCGCCGCTGCCCGCCCGGGGATCGTTCAGGGCTGGGTTGTACTCGGCAAGGAGCGAGAACTGCTCCATTACCGACAACTCCTGACCGAAGAATATGTCGAGAGAGCTCCGATCGTCATCCTCAAGCGTGTAGTTCAGGCCGCCGTAGATATAGAACTCGCCGCCGCCGAAGCCAAAGCCCTTACCCACGGTGGAATAGAATCCCTTGGATTTTATCATGTAGCGCCCTCCCCCACGGCTTCCGAATCCCTGGTTGTCGAAACCCAGTGCCCATTCCGGGGCCAAAAGGCCCCCGGTCAGAACCTGGACTTTGATCTGGACGCCGGGATTGTACAGCTCGAGGTCCTCGGAACCGAGCACGTTGGCCCCGCCCAGGCTCAGACCAAAACTGAAGCGGTCGAGTACGCCAACCCCGAAGTAACCCAAGACGCCGCCGGATGGCCCAAAACGCAGGGTGGCGCCGTACTCGCCATGGCCCAGAGTCCTGGTATTCGGCTGATCAACCGTATGTTGGCCGAATTGGCCGATCATCAAGATGGTCACAATCACGTTCATGTCTCTCTCCTATATTTCGCCGTTAAGGTGAATTGCGTTGCTGCCGGTAACTTCTTTGATCTTATCAAGGACCTCGCTTGAGGGCAGAATCTTGAAGGAGCGGGACCGGATCGTTCGTTCCTTGCCGTTCTTGTCCCGCATCGTGAGCCAGATCTCGGCCGGTCCGGGGTTGTTGACGAGAAGAGTCTGCAATCTCTTGTACTGCGCGTCATCAAGCTGAGCCGCGTCCAGGTCGATCACCGCTTGTCGCAGATAATTGCGGGCCTCGCTGAAGGGAACAAGCATTTCGGCTCGGAGCATTGTCTTGTCCTCAATGCTGCCGTCGATCCGCCCTTTGATCAAGACCAGCGCATCTTTCTGGATATGGCTTGCGACCCTCTGATAGAGGTCCGAAAATAGAATCGCCTCGATCGTGCCCTCGAAATCTTCAAGCAGAACAAGCGCGTACTCTTTGTTCTTCTTATCCCGTTTCACCCGGAACGAAACAATTACGCCGCCAATCGTAGTCGATCCCCGGTTAGTCCTGTTGGCCAGCAGTTCCTTGATTTTGGTCACTTTCAACCCCGCGTATTCGTTGGCGTACTTCTCAAGCGGGTGACCCGAGAAATAGAAACCGAAGACTTCTTTTTCTTTGGCAATCCGCTCCAGCCGCGGCCAATCCGGGATATCCGCCGGCAAGGTGCTCGCGAACAGATCGGTCTGTTTTTCGCCTTTGATATCTTTTGAATCGATTTCCTGGAGCAGACGAACGCGATTGGGGGAGAGCGCGTCGAATCCGCCGGCCTTGATCAGCGATTCAATACACTTTCGGTTGACCACGCGTGCCGTCCGGCTCTGATTGACCCGGGACGCAAAATCGAAGAAGCCTTTGAAAGGACCCTTGCTGCGTTCGGCGACAATCTCAAGGGAGGCGGGCCGGCCAACATTTTTGATCGCGCCCAGGCCATAGTGGATCTTTCGGCCATTACCGGTCTCCGCGGTGAACTCGTAGCCGCTCGCATTGATGTCGGGGGGAATCACTTCGATCTGCATCTGGCGCGCCTCCTTTATCAGTATGCCCAAACGGTCGGTATCGTCAATTTCACTGTTCAAGGAGGCGACCATGAACTCTACCGGGTAATGGGTCTTTAGGAAGGCCGTTTCAAACGCCAGCTGCGCATAGGCCGCGGCGTGCGACTTGTTGAAGCCGTATCCGGCGAAAGGGGCCATCATCTCGAATATCTGCTCGGCCAATGGACCGTCGAACTTGCGCCGCTTGGCCCCTTCAATGAACTTCTCTTTCATTGCATCCATCAGCTCGGGGATTTTCTTGCCCATCGCACGGCGTAATGTGTCGGCCTCGGCCATCGAAAACCCGGCAACGACGTTGGCGATTTTCATAACTTGCTCTTGGTAGAGAATGATGCCGTACGTCTCTTTCATGACGTCGTCGAGAATCGGGTGGATGTGAGGAATCAGCGAAGGGTTATGCTTGTACTTGATGAGGTTCGGAATGTTCGCCGAGCCAAGTGGGCCGGGTCGGTACAGCGCAATGACGGCAATGAGGTCCCGAAACGCTTCCGGTCTAAGGTTGGTCAAGATATCACGCATGCCCCGGCTTTCCAGCTGAAAGACACCCACGGTCTGCCCTTCCTGGAGAAGCTTGTAGGTGTCAGGGTCATCGATGTTGATCTTGTCCCGGGCAAGACCGGCTTTCTTCAAGGTTTCCTCAACCACGGTCAGCGTTCTCAAGCCCAGAATATCCATCTTGAGCAAGCCAATCTCCTCCAGGCTGACCATATCATATTGGGTTGAGACCTCGCCGCGGTCCGGGCTCTTGTAGAGCGGAACAAAATCGGTAAGCTCGGTGGGCGTAATGACCACGCCGGCCGCATGCAGCGAAACGTGACGCGCTAAGCCTTCAAGACGCCTTGCAATCTCAACGAGCTTCTGGAACTGCTGATTTTTCAGCACTTCTTTCTTAAACTCGCTCTCCTGTTCCATCGCATCGCGGATCGTTTGATTCATCGGCATCACCTTGGCCAGGCGGTCCACCTCGGCATACGGTATTGAGAGCACCCGCCCCACATCGCGGATCACCGCTTTGGCCTGCATCGTGCCGAAAGTAACGACCTGGCTTACATTCTTTTCGCCGTAGCGCTGCTTGATAAAACTGATTACTTCATCCCGTCGGGTGTCGCCGAAATCGCTGTCAATGTCGGGCATGCTGACACGGTCGGGATTGAGGAATCTTTCGAAGATCAATCCGTACTTGGTTGGATCGATGTCCGTGATCGATAGACAGTACAGCACGAGGCTTCCGACGGCCGATCCCCGGCCCGGCCCGACCGGTATTCCTTGCGTCCGGGCAAAGTCGACGATTTCCTTCACCGTGAGAAAATACCCGGCCAACCCTGAATTTCTTATCACCTCGAGTTCGGACTGAAGACGCCCCTCCAGGCCGGGTGTCGGACGCGCGAATCTCTTGGTCAAGCCTTCCCGAGCCAGGTGCTTCAAATAGTCAAAATCGGTGGCATGGTCCTGGGGCCGCGGGTAGTTTGGGAGATGGAGTTCTTTGCCACCCAAATTCAGCAGCAGGTTACAGCGTTCGCTAACCAAAAGGGTGTTGGTCACGGCCTCGGGAAGATCTTTGAATATCCTCGCCATTTCATCCGGTGAACGAAAGTAGGCCTGTTTGGTTTCAAACTTCAACCGTTCTTTATCGGTGAGCGCCTTCTTGGTCTGGATGCACAATAGGACGTCATGGGCCAGGCTGTCTTCACGGGTGAGATAGTGGCAATCGTTAGTCGCAACCACCGGCACGTCGAACTCTTGAGCCAGTTCAACAAGCCGTCGATTCACGATCACCTGTTCACGCAGGCCCATCCGCATCAGCTCGAGGTAGAAGTTGTCGCGTCCCAGAATATCCAGATACGTTGATAGTGTCTCGCGCGCTTTTTCGGACTGTTCGGTCCGCAGATAATAGGGAATTTCGCCCTTGAGGCAGGCGGACATGCCGATCAAGCCCTTGGCGTGCCGGCTGAGCAGCTCCCGATCAATCCTCGGTTTGTAGTAGAACCCGTCGAGATAAGCCTGGGACAGCAATTTGATCAAGTTCTTGTAGCCATCGATATTCGTGGCCAGCAGAACCAGGTGGAATGAAGATTCGGGCACCCGGTGTTCAGCGAATTCGGCACGCCCCTTGGTCAGGCGCGAGCCCGGGGCAATGTAAGTCTCCGCACCGATAATCGGCTTGATGCCTGCCTTCTGGCACAGTTTGTAGAATTCAACCGCCCCGAACATACCGCCATGATCCGTCAGGGCCAGGGCATTCATTTTCATGCGTGCCGCCGCATCGACCAGCCATTCCAGCTTCATCGCACCATCGAGCAAGCTGTACTCGGAGTGGTTATGAAGATGGACGAAGGCCATGATCACTCGTCAGCCGGCGGCAACGAGTCGGGGATTTTGATGTTCTCAAGACCGAGATTCAGCGGGTTGGCGCAGAAGATCTCCCGGCACCGCGGACATAGATAAAAATAGAATTCTTTGAATACTTCTTCTTCCAGAAGGCGTTCGGGGTAGGCCCTGATCTTCCTGAACTCTTCTTTGAGATCAACCTTCCTTGAGTCAAGATTGATCACGCCGTCAAAATCGGCGTAGACTTTTATGCTCAGCCGATAGCCGACCTCGCCTTCACCAATAATTCGTCTGCAGCGATCGCAGGTATGTGCGGTCATGATCTAGTCAATGAACCGGATGGAAAGGACCTCCTGAGTATCCTCGGCCCTAAACTCAAAGAAATAGACCCCCGAAGCCAGGGCCTGGCGATGGAAGATACGGGCGCCATCGGGTAGGCGGCGCACCACCCGGCCGCAGGCATTATAAAGGGTCACGCGATAGTTGCGGCCGTCCCGTGCGGCAATTCTCAATGTCCGGCGGCACGGATTAGGCAAGAGGACAAGATTGCTTTTTGGGGCTGACGCCGGGGCAGACTCGCTCACGCCGACACGGTCGACGCTGGTCGAGTCACCGACCCGGACGGTCCATGGGGGAGAGGTCTCCGTGTAAGCAGCAATCCGGTTGTTACCATAATCACGCACCTGGAGCGAGTCGACACGGCCGATCGACAAAGCCATTTTGAAATATCCAATGTTGAGCGAGTCGTAGCCTTCAAGCACGTTGTTCTTTTCGCTCGTGTATACCCCAAACACTTCATTGCCGCGGTACGCCAGCACATGAAAGTTGTTGCAGGGTCGCGTACAGCCGGCATCATCGTAAACATGGCCCAAGAGCCATCCGCCCTGGCTAGTCATGTCCAGAATGTTGACCAGCGGCTTGACGGTCGGGTTGACGTTGCTTGATGCGCCGTAGAGCCGCAGCACAATCTGGAGCGAATCATCAACCGCGGCCGGGGAATGCCGGGCATTCCGGCCGAAGGCCCAACCGCCGAGCGTCCCCGCCGAGTTGGTGCGGGCCAGCGGATGTTCGGCCCAGGCTGCGTTCTGGGAAAGCCAGACCCGACTTGCGCCGTTGTATGTGTACCCATAGTAGTTGTTGCCCCCGCCGGGCGGACGCAGCCTGATCTTCAGGTGGTAGGCCGTGTCCGGCCGAAGCCCGGTGAAACGATAATGAACCGTGTAAGCGGTCGAGTCCTGTCCGATATTTCGCGGGGCACCGTCGGCGCCCCCTTGTTGCGCCGAGACAATAACGATACTCAACAAGAATAGCAAAAACCCTGTTCTCATGAAAGCCTCCTGCAAAAGAACCGCAGCCGGGATTGAGAAAAAGTGTAGGATTATAGCTTGAGAACGAGCGCTTGTCAAACGGTTTTTGTTTTCATCCGCCCGGCGCACGCCGACGATGAGCTGCCTGTTGACAAATAGATTCTTTCGGCATATATTTCAACGTGCTCAAGGTTCTTCGCTGGGTGCTGCGTGATCTTCATTTGAAGATTATCGCGCTCATTGTTTCCTTCGCCTTCTGGATCTATGTCTCGCTTGATCGCGCATACCAGGTGTCGCGGGAACTGCCGATCCGCATTAATAATCTCAAAGAAAGCTTGATCGTCACTTCGGAATTGCCGGCGGTCATGGTTACTTTCTCGGGCCGGGGCCGCGAGCTCCTCAAGCTGAAAATCCGGCAACCCTGGATCAGCCTCAATCTTGCTGAGGCTCGATTGGGGAAGTATGTGGCACCGATTTTGCCCGCAAGCATCGTGACTGAGGCAATGTCCTTGACGGTGGTCAAGACCTCGCTTGAAGAGGTCGAGCTGTTTGTGAGCGAAAAAGCGGAGAAGCTTATGGCGCCAACCGTCGTCACGCAGGGTTCCCCTAAAGCCGGGTTCACGCTGCGGGACGCATTGTCGCACGCCATAGTGAAAGTCGCCGGACCCAAAGATCGACTCCTGCACTTAAGACAGGTTCTGACCGAAGCGATTGATTTGAACAACCAGTCCGCGTCCTTTTCTCGCCTTGTCGCACTGGCGCCGCCGGCGCTCAGCAATATTTCTTTATCACCGTGTTCGGTCGACGTCGAGGTGGCCATCGAAGAGGAACTAGAGCGAGTTTTCACTGACGTGCCGATCCACGTCATCCTTCCGCCGGGTGCGGCGGCCCACATTGCCATGCGTTCGATTGATTCCCTGGTCATCAGCGGCCCTAAGAGCATCGTGAGCGCAGTAACCCTTCAGGATTTCTCGATCACGATCGATCTTCGGGGCAAGATCCGCGGTAGGTACTCGGTGCCGGCCGAGATTCGCCTTCCGAAATACCTAAGGCTCGTAGGCTCTAAACCCAAACTGTTTGATGTCTCGCTAAGATGATCGTCCTGGGAATCGAGACGTCTTGCGACGAAACTTCGGCGGGTCTTTTGCATGTCACCCGAAACCAAAAAAAGGTCCTTGCCAACATCGCCGCAAGCCAGCTTGCCCATTCTAAGTTCGGCGGTGTCGTTCCCGAAATCGCCGCCCGGGCGCATATCCAGCTGGTCGTCCCGATCACGAAACTCGCGCTTGAGGTTGCGAAAAAGACCTTCCGTGACATCGACTTAGTCGCGGTTACCCGCGGGCCCGGATTGCTGGGGGCCCTGCTGGTCGGGCTTTCTTTTGCCAAAGCCATGTCCCTGGCTTGCCGTATCCCGTTCATCGGCGTCAACCATCTCGAAGGCCATCTCTTGTCAATCAACCTCGACCATCCCGACCTTGAATATCCCTATCTCTCCCTGATCATCTCGGGCGGCCATACCGAACTGACTTTAGTACGCAAGAAGTTCGGCTATCGAATCCTCGGTTCCACGCTTGATGATGCCTGCGGCGAAGCCTTCGACAAGGTCGCCAAGATGCTCAATCTGCCTTATCCCGGCGGGCCCTACGTTGAACAGCTTGCCCGGCAAGGGCGGGAGGAAGCGGTTGCGTTACCCGTCCCGAGAGTGGCTGGCTACGACTTTAGCTTCAGTGGTCTTAAGACCGCGGTTCTTCACTACACAAAGCAGCACCGCCGCTACCGCAAGCCGGATGTCTGCGCCCGGTTTCAGAGAGTTGTCGCCGATCATTTGCTGGAGAAGGTGGCGCGGGCGGCGCTCAAATTCAAATGCCGGAGCCTGGGCCTCACCGGCGGCGTTTCGGCCAATCAATATTTGAGAGAGCGCATGACCCGGGAGTTGGGCAGACTCGGAATCAAAGTCCTCGTGCCTTCGCTCGGACTCAGTACCGACAATGCCGCGATGATTGCTTACGCCGGCTATGAACGATTTCGGAAATTCGGCGCTTCGTCGCTGAACCTTCCCGCCTTTGCACGGTTTGAGGGGTTTTAGAGATCGTCAATTAGCCTGACGGCAGAGGGTCAAGAGGGGAGAGGCAAAAGTTTAAAAGTCAGGGGCTGTCCCCCGAGGGTTTATTGTTCCCCCGGCCGGCAGGATCTTCGTCTTGATATCTTTTTCGCCAACCTCAGGATAGATCAGGCAATTCTTGCCGATCTTCGCCCCTTCGGGGATGGCCGCGTTCTTGCCGACGAGCGTGATTCCGGTATCAAGATGGCTCGGAAAGTCCCTGTTCACCGCCTGATCCGGGCCAAGCCCAATCTGGCAATTTTTTCCGACCCGGACGTTCTTGTCGAGAATCGTCCGTTCAACCCGGCTGCCTTCGGCAACGACACCGTCGTGGAAGAGGATCGAATCCCGGACACAGGCGCCCCGCCTTATTTCGACGCCGGGCGATAGTATTGAATCGATGACCGTCCCTTCAATCCGGCACCCGCGACAGATCAATGAATTTTCCACCCGTGACCTCATCCCAACATACGCTGAAGGCCGGTCCCCGGCTTGTCCCTTCTCCGCCAGGTTGGTTCGGACCTGCCAGCACGCCAGGGCAAGTCCTGACTCGGGCTTCAGAAGATCCATGTTGGCGTCCCAGTAGGCCTGAATCGTACCGACGTCGCGCCAGTATCCCTGAAAGACATGGCCGTAGACACGATTCATCATCATCATCTTGGGCAGCAAGTCTTTGGCAAAATCAGAACCACCGCCGGCCGCTATTTCCTTCAGGCGTTTGATAAGTATCGGGCCGTCAAAGACGTAGACGCCCATTGAAGCAAGATTGTTTTTCGGCACCCTGGGCTTCTCTTCAAACCTCGTGACCCGGCCGCTCTCGTCAACCTGCGCAATACCAAAACTGGAGGCCCTCTCCGCCGGCACTTCAATCAGGCCCACCGTGAGCTGCGCTTTCTTTTCAAGATGGGCCTCGATCATTTCATTATAGTCCATTTTGTAGATATGATCGCCGGACACGATCAGCACAAGGTCGGGGCTGTAGTCATCGATGAAACGCAGGTTCTGATGGACCGCATCGGCCGTTCCTTTGTACCAATCCGATGCCCTTTCTCCGGTGTGGGGCGGCAGGATTTCGACGTTGCGCATCCGGCCGACAAAGTCCCAGGCTTCGCCATTCATGATGTGATTCATCAGAGAAAACGGTTTGTACTGAGTAAGAATGCCGACCACCTCAATGTTGGAGTGCATCAGATTTGACAGGGTGAAATCGATCAGCCGGTACATCCCCCCGAAAGGGACCGCCGGTTTGGCCCGCAGCGACGCCAGGATGTTGAGACGGGTACCGGTGCCGCCGGCCAGGAGCAGGGCGATTCTACTTTTTTTCATGATAGCTCGTCACTGACTCTCCCGAGTTGATGACGCTCCGGGCAAAACATCCCTCTTTCACATCCGGATAGACCAGGCAGTTCTTGCCGATCGTGGTGCCTTCGGGAATTACCGCGGCCTTGCCGATCACGGTAAGTCCGCTCGCCAGGAGCAGGGGAAAGTCGAAATTGGGATCTGGGCCGCCCGTGCCGCACCTGGTTGCCTTTCCGAACTTCACGTCTTTGTCGCAGATCGTGCGCTCGATCAAGGCCCCCGGGCCAATCTGTGAATCATGCATCACGATCGAGTCGGTGACCGTGCTGCCCGGGCCAACGACAACGCCCGGCGACAGCACCGAATTGATGACGGTTCCTCTTATGACACAGCCCTCACTGATGATTGAATTCTTCACACGCCCGCCATCGGTAATTATCCCGGGCGGACGGTCGGCCAACAGGTTCCTTTCATAGAGGTTGGTTCGCACTTGCCAGCGGTCAAGGTCCAACCTGCCCTTCTTCAGCAGAAGCATGTTGGTTTCGTAGTAGGCATCCAGCGTTCTTGCATACTCCCAGAAGCCGCGGAACCGGAACCCGTAGACACGATGAAGGGCCATCGCCTTCGGGATTATGTCGCGACCAAATTCGTGAGACGTTTCGCGCACATTCTCCTGGAGAAGCTCAAAGAGGACTTCTTTCTTGAAAAGATAGATTGTCATCGACGCCCAGGGCGAGGCCTGCCGGGACGGTTTTTCCTGGTATTCGACCAGCCGCCCCCGGCGGTCAATTGTGCCCAGACCGAACTGAGACGAAGTCGGCAGGGAGACTTTGGTAAAAGCGACGGTCAGGTCGGCGTTATTGTTCTGGTGGAAGTCGACCAGGCCGCCATAGTCGATGCGGCAGATGTGGTCGCCGGAGACAATCAGGACCAGATCCGCCTTGAGTTCGTTTATGTAGTTGGTATTCTGATAGACCGCATCGGCGGTACCTTTGTACCAATCCGACTCTTTCTCACCGCGGTATGGGGGGAGGATGCGGATGCCGCGCTTGCGTCCGGCAAAATCCCAGTGGTCACCCAGGCCGATGTGATTCATCAGCGAGTAGGGCCGGTACTGAGACAGAACCCCGACGCGCTCGATACCTGAGTGCATCATGTTGGACAGGGCAAAGTCGATGATCCGGTAGATGCCGCCAAAGGGCAGGGCTGACTTGGGCCGCTTGATGGTGAGTACGAGCAGCTCTCCAACCCGGCCTCCGGCCAGAACCATCCCGACAATCTTCATAACCCATTATATGTGACCCTTCTGTCCCAGTCAAGGACGGAGTAGGGACACGCCATGGCGTGTCCCTACCGATGTCAGAACCGGGGGCAGCGACTGTTGCTTTCGGCTCTTGTTGACAGGTGTTTTTTACCGACTATAATATTTCATGAAGACGGCGGTCGTGGCGCTGGGCGGTAATGCCATCAGCGGTTCGGGCAAGGAAGACATTCACCGCCAGTTTGCCAATACCCGGAAAAGCCTTGATAGCATCATTGCGTTGGTCCGCGCCGACTACAACCTCGCCATCACGCATGGCAATGGACCTCAGGTCGGCAATGCCCTGCTCCGCGTCGAACGGACGATGGCCGATATCCCGGTTCAGCCGCTCGGCGTGATCGTCGCCGATACCCAAGGCAGCATGGGCTACATGATTGAACAGAGTCTTCAGAACCGCCTGATTCGAGAAAAAATCGACCGCCGGGTGGCGACGATCGTGACCCAGGTGATCGTCGACCGCGACGACCCTTCGATCAAGAACCCATCGAAATTCATCGGTCCCTTCTACACCAAAGAACAGGCGGAACTGCTGGCCGATAAGTTCCGCTGGACCATCCGAGAAGATGTCGGGCGGGGTTTTCGCCGGGTGGTCCCCTCCCCGAAGCCCAAGGCGATTCTTAACCAAGAGATAATCCGGCGTTTGGTGAGCGACCGAACCATAGTCATTGCCGGAGGAGGAGGAGGCATTCCGGTCTACGTCGAGCCGGACGGCACCTACGAAGGCGTCGATGCGGTTATTGACAAAGACCTGGCTTCGGCGGTATTGGCTCGAGACATTGGCGCCGAAATTCTTTTGATTCTCACAAGTGTTGGCAAGGTGGCATTGAATTTCAAAAAACCCAATCAGGTCGATTTGGACCTGCTCAAGGTCGAGGATGCGAAGCGCTACTTAAAAGAAGGGCATTTCCCGGCCGGCAGTATGGGGCCAAAGATTGAGGCCTCAGTTGATTTTATTAAAGCCGGAGGGAAAGAAGTAATCATTACTTCTTTGGAACGTGCTCAAGAAGCAATTGCCGGCCAGGCCGGTACGAGAATTGTTAAATGATTTAATCGAGCTTTACCACCTTTTTCGTGTGCACTTGGTGACCGCCTTCTAATCGGAAAAAGTAAACACCCGAAGCAACTTCTTCGCCTTTTTCATTGGCGCCATTCCAGTGTATTCGATGTAGGCCGGGAAGATGGAATCCATCGCTTACCGTTTTCATAAGCGTGCCCTGAGTGTTATAGATTCTTATGGTATATGTTCCTCTTTCCGTTATTTGGTATTCAATTTCAGTCGCATGACCAAATGGATTTGACCTGATCTTGAATTCGGGCGGCGTGATCTCATTATGCCTCTGCGATTCAACCCCAGTCATGCTATAGTAGACAACAAGTCGAGTCCGGCGGGTGGTATCAACTGCATATTCGCTGGGATAGAAAAAGATATGCTGGTTGAAGGCTCTATTGCCAACACCCAATGTGTCACTTGAATTATTCGGCATACTGCCCGGCATCGGTACGCGTGTTGGGTCGTCGGGGTCTTTGAGTTTAAAACTGCAGAAAGTGCGGTTGACATTGTAGTCGACCAGAAATATCGTTTTGACATCGATCGACTTTGTCCAACCTACGGCCGGACCAAAGCCCAAAGCTTGATGAGTTGAATCGGACGTCGGGATACGGTATATTACGGCCGCCGAGTCGGTTTCGCGCCAGGTCTGACTGTTTACATCCCAGAAATTCACATCTCCATCCCAGTTCGTTCCAACAAACCACACATAGGCCTTTATCAGAACCGAATCGATTCTCTTCCCGGTGGGAACGGAAGAGATATTGAATTCAAGAAAGGTATTTAGCCCTTCACCACCACCGAACGTTCTTATGAAACAATCTTCGACCGGGATAAGCTCCTGGACCAGACTCTGGGACCCGACGAGGGTTGGGAGAATAACAAACACTGAACAGAAAAGCAGACATCTATTTAGCATATAACCTCCCTAAAAACAACAAAACCTTTCTTCCCCACACCCCTTCAGCGTGCTATAAAACAAGCTTCTTACACGATTTTGTCTCCCTACGGGACACAGGGATGGGACAGCACCCTAGTATATTCCTAATTGTGTCCAAAATTATGACTAATATATGCAATAACTGGGGATGTAATGGAACAAATCCTTGTTTTTCCTTGTTCTTGACAACTTGTTCAATATTATGTATCATATTTCCGCAAGTGTGCAATTATGGAAGTTGATAATAAAACCAAGGTCGATGCGGTTAATCTATTTCTTCGAGGGCGATCACAGGCTGATATAATTTCTACCTACAAGGTGCATCCGGTCACTCTCTGGCGATGGGTGAAAAAATACCGTGATGGAGGTATTGAGAATTTGACAAGAAAAAGAAGATACAAACGTCCCTGGAATAGATTTCCTCTTGCTCTTGAAGAGAAAGTAGTCGCACTAAAGGAGAAGAATCCCTCGCTTACCGTTTCTAATGCTTGCCAAATACTCGAAAAGAACAGAGTAAAAATCTCGAGAAAAGGTGTATGGAATGTTTGGCAGAGGTATGGTTTTGTCGCTTTCATAAAGGATAAAATTGGCGAGGTAACTGACTGCAGGAAATATCAGTCTATAAGTCCGGAGGTGAAAGAGAATGTTGGCCAAATAAAGGCCCTGCTAAACAATGGTAAGATTGAAGAAGCAGTAAACACCCTCAATTTATTGCCAGTCTGCCCTGAAGACAGTATCCTTACGGCCGTCCCAAAATATAACCTTTCACTAAGAAGACAGAGTGATCTGTTAATGCTCGAATCGGGCAAAATAAGTTTGAAACATTATCATAAAATGGCCACAAATTTAAGGGCAAAATTAGAAAGGAAAAGAATGTATTACACTTCTCTTCGAATCGGCGCAGAAGAAGGTGCTGCCCTGACATATCTGGAAAAGCCGAAAGAGCTTTTGAAACTAACCACCCAGTTAAGAACGAGGATGCAAGGGTTAAGAGATCCCTGGCTTCGTTTTACCTTTTCTTTGCTGGAAGGGTATGGCCTGGCAAGTTTACTCGAGATTGGGGCGGCATTGAAATGTGTCAGTGAATGTAAAATAATAATTCGAAATCTCCCTAATGCCCATTTTCTTATGGGTGAACTGACTTCTCTGTATTATAAACTTGGGAAATATCGAGAAGCAATATTTTGGGCAAAGAAAGCGCTTGGAGGGGTTACCGGCGAGTATCGGAAAGATCTCTATTCGGGTCTGGTCGGATACCTTACGGTCTCGGGTGATTACCATTACATTCCAAAGATCTTGAAAGATGAAGAATTGGAAAAATGGGGCTATCATACAAGGCTTCTTCTTTGTAATGCCCTTTTTTGCCTTAATCAAGGTGATTTTCAGAAGGCGGCATCATTGGCCGAAGAAGCCCTGCTCTCATCGAGAAAGGAAGGGATTGGGGCATTTCTATTCCAGGCGGTATTTGTCCTCGCCTGTTGTCGTGCTGCCGTGGGCGAGAAAAGAAAAGCACACATTCTTATCAGAAAATACAATCCATTGATTAAAAAATATCATTTAGAAAGAGAATACTTTCTGCAACAGATTTTAATGGAAAATTCATGTCTACCTAAAGGAATAATCGAAATGCCCCCGATTCGCTTGGCCCATCTGTTCTGCCGGGCCAAAACGACGATGCGGGCTAGAGATTATCGCAAAGCATGGAGGTATGCACAAACCCAAAAACTTCTCGGGCTCTTTGAACGGCTTGCCCTGTTTTTTTCTGAACCAGTAGTACAACTCTTAAAAAAAGGGAAGAACCCAAAACTGCCAAGAACTTTTTTACGAATGCCGGTATTTCAAATTGACCCTCCGGTTTATCATCTCCAATTTCTTGGTAGTTTGCGCATCTCTAAACAAGAGAAATTAATATCCGGGTTGAAATTGGGACCAAAACATCGGGCATTCCTTATTCATCTTTCAATGAATAGGAGTCGAAGAATATTATTAGACGACCTATATCATAACTTCTGGCCTCAAAGCTTGAAACCTTCAAGAAATCTCTCCCATCTTTTGGTGTATATCAAGAAAGCCCTAGGCCTACCGTCACATCTTTTGAAGATCCGGGGGGATTATTTAGTATGTAATTTCTATTTCACCACGGACTATGGCTCTTTTGGAGAAACCCTTGCGCAGGCAAAGGCCTTAGAGCGGGCCCCCGAGTGGAATTTGGCCCGGGCCGAGTATCTAAATGCATTTAAAATATTCAGGGGTGCGCCTTTTAGAAAGATGTACGATGACTGGTCCGAAACCGCGCGCCAGGCAATTTTGAATAAACTGGAGGGAGAAATGCTAACTTTTGCTCAAAGCTGCTTAGCACACAAAAACAAAAAAGAGGCAAAACGGGCGTTGGAAAGAGTCTTTAAGATTATTCCTTATTCCCAGGAGATAAAAGTCATGGTAGCATCGCTCCCCAAAAGTTAGGCTACCCTTCGCCGCCCTGACCGCTGATCACATCGGCCATCGAGTACCGTCCGGGTTTCTGTCCGACAATGAACCGCACTGCCTGGATTACGCCCTGGGCAAAGGCTTTGCGGCTCGTGGCTGAATGCTTCAGCTCCAGCCGCTCGCCATCAGCGGCAAAGATGACGGTATGTTCGCCCACCACGTCACCGCCGCGCAACGCCATAATCCCAATCTCCTCCTCTTTTCTGGGGCCGAGCACCCCCTTCCGCCCAAAGACAAACTGGCCGCTCCTTGCTTCTCTAATGATTTCTGCTAGTTTCATGGCGGTACCTGACGGCGCGTCGTTCTTGTGTCGGTGGTGCATCTCGATGATTTCGACGTCATAGCCTTTCGGCAGATGACGGACGGCCGTTTTTACCAATTCGAACATGAGATTGATGCCCATTGACGTGTTGGGCGAAAAGAGGAGAGCGAAACTCTTCCCGTAACTTGACACTTCCGCCTGTTCCCCTTCCGAAAACCCGGTTGTGCCGATCACCCAGGGGATCCCGGCCTTACCGCATTGCCTCAGGTTGGCCAGTGTTGCCCGCGGCGTTGAGAAGTCAACAACACAGTCGGTCTTGCCGATTGAAGCGGTGATGTTATCGGTGATGAGGATCTCCTCGAACCGCTGGTCCACCATCGCATGGCCGGACTGTTCAACGCCCGTAATGATTTGAAGGTCCGCCTGGGTTTTAGCCAAAGCGATAAGTTCTCGTCCCATGCGCCCCAGGGCACCGATCAATGTAATTCGAATCATGGCGGGGCAGACACTACTTCGTGCGGCCTTTCTCTTCGGCGTGGTGTTTGATGACCCGGGCCTGGGCAATGTAGATGACTTCTTCGCAGATATTGGTCGATAGGTCGGCGATTCGCTCCACGTTCCGACTGACGAGAATCAACTCCATCGCCCTTGGTATCGTTGTGGGGTCGGACATCATGTACGTCAGGAGCTCACGAAAGATCTGATCCCGCAGCTCGTCGACCCGGTCGTCTCTTTCACAGACCTTTTTTGCTTTAACCGCGTCGTTCTCGATGAAGCTATTGATGCTGTCTTTAAGCATTTCCGTGGCCAGCCGGGCCATCTTCGGAATGTCAATAAGCGGCTTGAGCTGTGGTTTTTCCGCCAAGGCCAGCGCGCACTGGCCGATGTTGACCGCATGGTCGCCCATGCGCTCAAGCTCGTTGTTGATCTTGATGGCGCCGACCAAGAAGCGCAGGTCGGTTCCAACCGGCTGTCGGAGTGCAAGCAGTTCGATACACTTCTCTTCGTTTTCGATTTCGAATTCGTCAATCCGCCGGTCGATCTCGAAGATTTCGTTGACCAGGTTGACCTTGCGCTCTTTGACGGCACGGATTGCCTTCCGAATCGACGCAATCGCAAGATCCGCCATTTCAAGAAGCCTTCTTTTGACATCCTTGAGCTCTTCATCAAGATGCCTTTCCATCGAGAAACCTCCTGTGCGCCTGGCTCCGGCGCGACGGCGACCGCAATGGGCCGAATGCCTTTCCCGAGCTACCTCCAGTGCGCCCGTAATTCTACTCGAAACACATAAAATGTCAAAGACTTTCCGCGCCGTACAATTCCTCCTACATAGTGGAATCGGAATCACCGTAATTACGATACCTTCTTCAGCGGAGAGATCTAACCGAAGAACCCGGCGCCCGAGCATCGCCGTTCACCTGAGAATATTCTGATCGTCAGGTCGTCACAACTTCAAGAAAAGCAGACAAAGCAAAAAGCGTGCCCATAATTGTTTTGTTCAGCCATGCATTTTTCTTGACAACAAATTCGTTCTGGATAAGATGAATTACGTGCCCGCAAAAAGGTATTTGTGGACAATCCAAACGGAGGTTGTTATCTTCAAGTATTTCAATAGGTTATGGTCGATTTCTTTGTGGAAATCTTTGTGGAAAGGTGTTGAGAAGTGGCGACGGTAGGAATTGTTCCGGAACCCAAGGTGCTCTGGGATAGTATCCTGGCCGGCATCAAGGGCCGCATCCCCGAAGAAAGTTTTGCCACTTGGTTCTCGGTCAGCAAAGGAACTGAACTGAAGGATGGTATTCTGCTGGTTGAGATGCCGAACAATTTTTTTATTGACTGGATTGAAGAGCACTACTCAACGATCATCGAGCAAGCGGTATCGACGGCCATCGGCAATAACCTGCGGATCGCCTTTAAGGCCAGCCTGCTTGCCGACGTCAAACCGAAAGGCCCCAGTGTGCTCAATGTCTTGCGCCGGAAACCCGCCCGGATCATCTATTCGGCCAATGGCACTAAGTTCAATCCCCGGTACACCTTCGATACCTTCGTGGTCGGCAAGTGCAATCAGTTCGCCCATGCCGCTTCGCTCGCCGTGGCCGAAGCGCCCGCCGAAGCATACAATCCCCTGTTCATCTACGGGGGCGTGGGACTGGGCAAGACCCACTTGATGCACGCGCTGGGCAATTTCGTGCAGAAGAACTCAAACAGCCTCAAGGTCCACTATACCCAGGCCGAAAGCGTCTTGAATGACCTTATCGATGCCATCCAGAACAACCGGCAGACTGATTTTAAGCGTAAGTATCGGGACAAAGATATTTTGCTTATCGATGACATTCAGTTCTTGCAGGGAAAGGAACGCCTGCAAGAGGAGATCTTCCATACTTTCAATTACCTCTACGAGGCGCACAAGCAGATCGTAATATCTTCGGACCGTCCGCCCAAGGAAATTCCCACCCTCGAAGACCGGCTGCGCTCTAGGTTTCACCAGGGTCTGGTAGTCGACATCCAATCTCCGGATCTGGAAACAAGGATTGCGATCCTCCACAAGAAAGCGCAGCTGGAAGGATTGAAGATCCCCCAGGGCGTCGCCTTCTACATCGCCTCCCGGGTCAAATCAAACATCCGCGAGCTTGAAGGTATGCTGATCCGCCTGTTTGCCGTTGCCTCGCTCTCCGGCTGTGAAGTCAGCGAGCAACTTGCCGAAGAGACGCTCAAGGATCTCTTCAGTACCGAGCGGCGCGTCACCAAAGAACTGGTTCTGAAAAGGGTCGCCGAGGAGTTTTCTCTCCCGGTGGAGGAAATTCGGGGCCGCAAGCGGACCAAGAGTTATGCCCTGGCCCGACAGGTTGCGATGTATCTCATAAGAAACATGCTCGGCCTGTCACTCATGGAGATCGGTCAGCACTTCGGCGGCAAGGACCACACGACGGTGATTTATGCCATCCAGAAGATCGAAGACCTGCGCAAGAACGACTCGACGATCGATGAAATCGTGAAGCGCATAAGTACAAGGATAAAAGGTGAATAGCGTGTGGAGAATCAGCTCGCTCGACAGTTTTCAACCTTTCTCCCACCCGCTGTCCCTCGTTGGCCAACAATCGCCCTCAACCCGAAGTTGTCTTCTTGCGCGACTTCGTCGGCGTTTCCACATATCCACAAATACTACTACTACAACAATTTTAAATATTAAATATAATATAGTTGTATTGAATAAGGAGGCAAAATGATCTTTACGATTTCGCGTGAGCTTCTCCTGTCTAACCTCGCGAAAGTAATCAGTATTATTCCGTCGAAGAGCACTTTCAACGTCCTGCAGAATATCCTGTTTCAGACAACCAAGAACAAACTATCGATACAGGGTACCGACCTCGAGGTTTTTATCAAGCGCGACTTCTCGTGCGATGTTGCCGACGAAGGCAAGGTGATGGTGCCGGGCAAGAAGGTGCTGGAGATTCTCCGCGAAACCAGAGAAGAATCCTTGAAATTCTCTCTGGCCGGTCAGGTTCTCAAGATTGAGGCCGGCCGGACCCTTTTTTCGATTCCCTATTTAGATCCCCAGGAATTTCCGGAAATGCCCAAGCTCCCGACCCGGACCTGGTTTAAAATCCCGGCCGGCAAACTCAACCGCATGGTAAGCGCAACGATCTTTTCGGTGGCGCGGGACGTTGCTAAAGGCGCGATGACCGGGATTTTTGTGCAGATCAAGAACAAAGATCTGTGTTTGGTGTCGACGGACGGACACCGGTTATCTTTCACCAGAAACCGCGATGGGCTCAAAGAAAACCAGGGCGGCGAGATAATCGTCCCACCCAAAGTGTTCGACTTGGTTTCCGACCTGGGCGAGGATGAGGGCGTTGAGATTCGCACCGCCGAGGAGGGGAAGGGAGAAGAAAGCCTGATCGGTTTTGCTTTTGCCAACACAATTATTGTCTCGCGGGTGATTCAGGGACCATTCCCCGACTATGAAAAGGTGATACCAACCAGTTTCAGCGCCGAACTCAAAATCGCCCGCGAATCCCTGGAAAGTTCCCTCCGGCGGGTTGTTCTTTTCTCCAATCACTTTACCCGGGCGGTCAAGCTCGGCTTCCCCTCGGGCGAGACGATGAACGTATACGCGTCAACGCCGGAAGTGGGTGAGGCCAAGGAAGATGTTCAGTGCGGCTATCAAGGCAGCGAGATGGCCATCGGCTTCAATGCTGCCTATCTGCTTGAGATCCTGAAGCACATTACGACCGCAGAGGTTTCCGTCCATTTCACGTCGCCGGCCACGGCCGCTTTGGTCAAGCCCTGCGGCGAGGTCGATCCCGGTCTTGAGAAGATCTTTCTTTTGATGCCGCTGAGAATTGAAAACTGGTAAGGAGGCCCACGATGAGAAGCTTGACGAACCGGTCCGGGACAGTTATTGCCTTGCTCCTGTTGGTTACGCTGCCGGCCTGGGCGCAACACGGACGATTCGGCCCGGGCATTATTCTGGGTTCACCTACCGGACTCACCTTGAAGATCCTATTGAATCCAGAGAATTCTCTTGTCTTCAACGCCGGCTGGGCGCTTGGTCACGAGCACGGCAAGTTGCATTTGACAGGGGATTATCGATTTCACTTCTTGAATGCGGTACCCGAAGACCCGAACTACCAATTCTACATTGGCCTGGGCGCAAGTGTGGTCATGAAGGATGAAAACAGCAGTTTCGGCGCCCGATTCGGCGGGGGCATGGAGTACATCTACGATCCATTCGGTTTCTTTCTTGAGCTTTTCCCGGTTATCGTGCTGGTTCCCGAAACCGATATGGGGCTGGAAGGGGGAATCGGCGCGAGAATCTACCTGCCGCTTAAGAAAAAATAACGCGGCCTGTTGTCGCAGTTCAAAACTGCTCCAAACGCTTGACTACTTCCTCGATTACCCACTGGGGCGTTGAGGTCCCGGCCGTGACCCCGACGACCTGCGCATTCTTCAACCATTGCTTTTCTATTTCGCTGGCCCGTTCGATGTGATACGTCGGCTTGATCTTTCCGCACAACGCGGCAAGGTGGGTCGTATTGGCGCTGTTCTTGCCGCCAACCACGATCATCAGGTCCACCCGATGTGAGATATCCTGGGCCGAACTGATGCGTAGTTTTGTCTCAGCACAAATCGTATTATAAACCTTGATTTCTTCGGCCCGCTCGATCAGGTCGCCGAGCGCCGCCTTCAAATGCGAAACCTCAAGCGTCGTCTGGGCAACGACGCCGATTCTCTTCGAGGACAGCGACTGGCCCGGCGCATAGACCATGCCGGCCTCGCCGGCAAAGCCGATCAGGCTTTTCACCTCGGGATGTTTTGCCTCACCGACGATGACGATGAGATACCCTTCCTGCTTCAAGTTCTCAACATAGTTTTGAGCGCGCCGGACATAAGGGCAGGTGGCGTCAACCACTTCATAGCCGTAGCCCTTGACTTCCTCGAGCGCGTTCGGTTCCAGCCCATGAGAACGAATGACCACAATGGCCTCTTCACCCTGCTTGAAACCAGCAATGCTCTTGATGCCCTTCTTCTCCAACTGCTCGACCGCCGCCTGGTTATGGATGATGGGACCGAGCGTATACACCCGCTTCTTTTTCTCGAGAGCATCTTCGGCAAGACGAATCGCGCGCTTGACGCCGGAGCAGAAGCCGGCATAATCGGCCAGGACAACTTGCATCAGCTCTCGCGGCCCGTGAGGGTACGGGCTAGATCGTTGATTGCGTCCCGGATCCGGCGGGCGAACAGCTCATCCCCACTTCGGTCGCCCGACGGGTCGGGTGGGGCAATTGGCGTGCCGATGAAGACGGTGAGCCGGTAGTGCCGAGATACCAATTCGCCCAAGGCCCGGCGGCTGTTGGCAAGATATACCGGGACGACCGGGGCGCGGACCTTACGTGCCAAGTAGCCAACGCCAGGATGGAAGGGCAGCAACCTACCGTCTTGTCCGCGAGTCCCCTCAGGAAAGATGACAAGACCCAAGCCCTGCTTGAGAACCGTAAGGGCGCGCTTGATCGTCTCAATGCCGGTAATGGGAAAGGCATGGTAGAAAGTGATCAGCCAGGTAAAGAACTTGGACACCTCGAAAAGACCGCTCTTGGCCATAAAAAAACACTCACGGTTTACCGCGTAGCCGACCAGCGGCGGATCCAGGAAAGACGCATGATTGGACGCAATGATCAAAGGGCCGGTCCTGGGCACGTTCTTGCGCCCAATGATCTTCAGTCCAACCGCCGACGCCAGGAGAAAGCTGAGGCACCGTGCGAAATACCAACGCGGGGTCATGTTGGCCGTAGCTCCGGGGGCAAGCGTTTGAGCACGTGCTGGTGGGCGAGATCGATCTCCTCCTTAATCGTCAGGTGGGTCGTGTCGATGACGATGGCGCCCTCGGCCATCCGCAGCGGAGAATGGACGCGCTGTGAATCGTACTCATCCCTAAAGGCAAGGTTCTTTGCCACGTTCTGAACCCGGGAAGCTAGATGCTTTTCTTTGAATTCGCGGAGGCGCCGTTGGGCGCGAATCGCTATGTCGGCGTGGATGTAAATTTTGACGTCGGCATCAGGGAAGACGACGGTGCCGATGTCGCGACCTTCGCAGACAATCGATTTGCCGCGTGCCACTTGACGCTGAAGCCCAACCATCCAGCGGCGCACCACGGGCAGGGCCGAGACTTGGGACACCTTCTCGTTGACTTCCGGGGTGCGGATCAGGGCCGAAACGTCTTCGCCGTTGAGCAAGACACGGTATCGACCGTTATCGTTCTTGATATCGATGGTCGTGCGCCGCACGACTTGTCTAACCTTTGCCGGGTCGAGCACGTAGCCATGCCGGATTAGATTGAGGGTGAACGCGCGGTACATCGCCCCGGTGTCAAGGTAGAAAAAGCCCAGTTTCTTGGCCAGTCCCTGCGCGGTCGTACTCTTGCCCGAACCAGCGGTGCCGTCAATCGCGACTACGAAAGTCTGCATCCGGGTATTCTAACCGGGCCGGGCGAAAAATCAAGATGGAAAAGCCCGGGCCAAGTGCCGCCGACCCCCATCGGCCGCCTCTGTCATCCTGAGTCCCGTAGGGCGAAGGATCTGATTGAGACTCTTCGCTTCGCTCAGAGTGACAAGACCCAGCCGGGTACAAGACCCGGCGCTGGACCGGCAGGCGGAGAAGCAATCTCAAATCCCCCTCTTTTCCCCCTTTGCCAAAAGGGGGATATAGGGGGATTAGAAAGGATTAAGAACAAGCGCGGGTTCGGTTTCCGTGAGGAGTATCTAAAAAGCACCGCACCCGGGACTTTGGGAATTGACACGACTGGCAAGTTGGCTACTATTTGCCAATGAAGATAACCTTTGTCGGTGGTGCCCGGAGCGTCACCGGTTCACTCCTCCTTTGTGAGCACGAGAACCGGAAATTCATCCTGGAATGCGGGCTTTTCCAGGGGCACCGGGATGATGCCGACCGCATCAACCGGACATTCCCCTTCAAGCCGAAAGACATCCAGGCCGCGGTGCTCACCCACGGGCACCTCGACCATTCCGGAAACCTCCCCTCGCTGTGCAAGCGGGGCTATGCCGGCCCGGTTTTCTGCACCGCAGCAACCAGGGATATCGCATCCCGGCTCCTGCTCGATGCCGCCCATATTCAACAGAACGACATCGCCTTTATCAACAAGAAAGCGGCCCGACCGGGACTGCCGGGCAAGGAGCCACTGTACACCGTGCCGGATGTTGAAAGAACGATTCGTCAATTCAGTCCCATTGGATACGGCATGGCCTTCGAACCGGTGCCCGGGGTAAGGGCTACCCTTGCCGACGCCGGCCACATCCTGGGGTCGGCGCTGGTCTTGCTCGAAGCGGGCGGCGTGCGCACCATTTTCAGCGGCGACCTGGGACGCAGGAACATGCCCATCGTCCGTGACCCGGTCGTAATCCCCGATGTGGACAACCTGATTCTTGAATCGACCTATGGCGGTCGAACCCACACGCCGATCGACGGCATGGCTGGGGAACTGGCCGCGCTGATCAAAGAGGCGAAGCAGCGCCGCGGCAAAATAATCATCCCCGCTTTCGCGGTTGAACGGACCCAGATCCTGGTGAAGATCCTCAAAGATCTGCACCGCGACGGGTTGCTGAAGTCAATCCCGGTCTACGTTGACAGCCCGCTGGCCACGGACATCACGGAGGTCTATCGGACCCATCCCGAGTGTTTCGACGCGGCCACGTACGAGCTATTTATCAAGGACGACCCCTTTAGGTTTCCAGGACTAAACTATGTCCGTGACAGCAATGAGTCGAGGAAGCTGAACGACTCGAAAGAAACGATCATCGTCATCGCCGGCTCCGGCATGTGTGAAGGGGGCCGGGTATTGCATCACCTGATCCATTCGATTCAAGACCCGGACAACATGATCATTTTCGTGGGCTTTCAAGCTCAGGCTACACTGGGACGCAGGATCGTCGAAGGGATAAGTCCGGTTTCAATCTTTGGTGACCGCTACGAAGTACGGGCGCGAGTTCACTTCCTGGGCGGCTTTTCGGCCCACGCCGACGGTACGGAACTACTCGACTATGTAAAGGGTATGACCGGGGCCAGGCTCAAGAGAGTCTTCTTGGTACATGGCGAACCGGAACAGGCGTTGGCTTTGGCCGAGCAAATCTCAAGCTGGAATGGGCGCATCAAAGTGGAAATCCCCCAGGCGCTGACCGAAGCGATCCTGGCATGAAGCAGTACATCCGGCCCGAAGTTGCCGCCAAGCTCAAGGGCCTTGACCTAAGAGCGCGCTTGGTCGTTGAAGGTTTCTTGTCCGGACTGCATCGCAGTCCTTTCTACGGATTCTCGGTCGAGTTTGCCGACCACCGGCCGTACGTGCCGGGCGACGAAATCAAACGCATCGACTGGCGTATCTACGGCCGCACCAATCGCTACTACATAAAGGAATATGAGGAGGAAACTAATCTCAAGGCCTATATCCTGCTCGACAAGAGCGGTTCGATGGGCTACCAGACCGGCCGGGTGTCGAAGTACGAGTATGGACAGACGCTTGCCGCAAGCCTGGCCTATCTTCTGCTCAAACAACGGGACAGCGTCGGCCTGGTCACTTTCGACGAGCGCCTCGTTCAATACATACCGCCGAGCTCAAGAAAAGGACAAATCCAGATTCTATTAAGCTCACTTGACCGATTCCCGCCCGGCGGGGAAACCGACTTGTCGACGACTTTTCTCCAGATGGCCGAGCGTTTGAAAAGACGCGGGCTTGTGATCGTCATTTCCGATCTGCTGGACGAGCCGAACCGCATTATCCGCGCCCTCAAGAGTTTCCGTTACCGCAAACACGAAATGCTGGTCTTTCACATCCTCGATCCGCAGGAAATGGAGTTCTCTTTCCGAGGGCCGGCGCGGTTTGTCGACATGGAAACAAAGGCCGAGGTCGTCCTTGACCCGGCCGTACTGCGGGCAACCTACCGAAAGAGGATTGGCAGGTTTATTCAAAGGTACCAGCGGGAACTCCGGGCCAGCTATATCGACTACGAACTTTTGCTCACCGACGTTCCTTACGACCGCGCCTTGCTTTCTTATCTGGCCAAGCGGGAACGGCTGCCTTGATTGAATTCCTGCACCCGGTCTACCTGCTTGGTCTCCTGCTGGCGTCGTTGCCGATCGTCATCCATCTTTGGTTCAGAAAACGCTTGCGCCGCCAGGATTTCCCCTCGCTGAAATTCCTCGAGGCAATCGAGCGTGGGCAGTTCAGCTGGCTCAGGTTGCGGGAAATCATGATCCTCATCCTCCGGACCGCGTTGGTGCTTTGCGCCGTCCTGGCCCTGGCGCGACCCGTGGTCAAGAAAGGAATGTTCGGCCTTGACCGAACCGGATCGTTGGTCTTGGTGATCGATGACTCGTACAGCATGGGCCAGGACAGCGTCTGGCTCAGGGCGAAAAAGATGGGCATCGCTCTGATTGAGCGCTATTCAGAGGCTTCGGAATTTGCGATCGTTCCGCTGACCGCCGAGGCGCGGCTTGACTTCGTCAACAAATCGGAAGCCTTGCGGCTGGCCGAACAGATGGCGCTCACGAACCGAAGCGGCAAACTGAAAGAGCATGGCGCGAAATTATCTCTGGTCAGACCAAAATACCCGGTCGATTTTGTTTTCATAACTGATGCCCAGGCGTCTAACTTCGCAAGCTTCGACCGGCCGTGGTCGTACCCATTGAACGTCATTGATATTGGCTCAAAAACCGGCAATGTCGGCGTCACCGAAGTGCGACTCAAAGACCCTATCTTGCTCAGTACCCCGGCCATCTTCGTGACGGTTGAGAACTTCGGCAGTTTGCCCTGGAGCGGAACGGTCTTACTGAGCACCGGGCCGGAGCAGGAATTGAACGTCGGTGCGCAGGCCAAAGCGGTCGTTGAATTCCTCCAGGTTGGCGAGGGAGAATTCTTGAAAGGATCCGCCGCGATTGAGCGCGCGGGACTATTGGCTGACAACATGCGCTACTTTGCATTCAAGCCGTTGGCGACGAAGAAGATCCTCTTGGTTACCGCAACCGATGCTGAATCGAGTAGAGCAGAGCTCTTCATCCTCAAGGCCCTGAAGCCGGCGGATTTCAAGACGCCTTTCCCCACCAATGAAATTACCCAATCCGACATGAAGCAGGTGGATTTCGGTGTGTTTGATGCCCTGATTCTATCAGGGCTTGTCGAGCTGGATCGATTTCAGGTTCAGCAGGTCGAACACTTCCTGGCCGAGAAACCGGGGCTCGTACTCTTGGGCGACCCGATCGGAAACAACTATCAGAGCTTTCTGGCTCGTTACGTTGACCGAGTCGAACCGGTGCGTCTTGATGGCTTCTTGACGATGGAGCGCTTTGACCGAAGCCATCCCATTTTTGGCGTATTCGGCCCCAAGGATTTTGGAGCCGCCAAGTTCTTCAAACTCTCCGGTATCGTCATCACCAAAGGCAGAACGCTGATGTGGCTTGACAACGGGCGGCCGCTGCTCATCCAGTCCGGCAACCTGCTCATCGCCGCAACCGGATTCGACCTCGAGCATACCGACTTGGTCTACAAACCGGTCTTTGTTCCTTTCCTGCATCGAGTGCTCGGGTATCTGACTCAGGACAAGATGATCCGGCAGTACATCGTGGGTGATTCGATCGTAATGGAAAGGAGCGCCGGAGAGAAGATCGTCACCCCGGGCGGATCCGAATACCTGTTGCCCGAGCGTGGGAAAATCGTATGCCGCAACACCGATATGCCCGGGCTCTATCAAATCGGCGACGAGGTTTTCGTGGTGAACGTCGATCCGGAAGAGGGTGATTTGACCAAGATTACGCCGGAAGCATTGCGCCCGCTCAATGCTCGGTTTTTGACTCCAGCGGAAGCCTTCCAGGGCTCGGACTTGTCACCCCTGTTTCTCCTCCTGGCGGTCTTTGCCCTGCTCGGCGAAATGCTGCTGCTCCTTTTCCGGCGCTAACTCCGCGGGTCACCTTTCCGGTCATTGCGAGTCCGACCTTTTCCATCCTCCCCCTGGAGGGGGGAACGCCTTCGAAGCAGGTAATAACTTTTGCTTACCGCGAGATCATGAGATCCAGAAAGATGCTGTTCCCCAGGGCCCGGCCCAGGTACTTATGACCCCGCCAGGCTACCCCCGCCACACAGGTATTTTCTATGAAGTCTCCTCGGACTGACGGGGATCCATTGGCACGTATAAAGTGAGTTCACTCGCGCAGTCGCGAATAGACAGCATGCCGGCAGATCCGGTCGTTCTTAAGCCGGGGACGCTGCCAGGCCCGGGCAATCTTGCGCACTATTCTACCCTGCCCGTGCGTAGTCGCAACCCATCCCCGTTCCCACATCGAGAGCTGAAAGTAATGGTTTTCCATAACTTCCTATTATGCCACAGCTCTTTCCGCTCCTCAAGTGCTGCACTTCTCTCTCCGACACCCCGGTGTCCCTTAGGGAGACACATTCGTGTAAATTGAACTGGCGGGGGTTATCCCCGGTATCATTAGGAAAATCACTGTAATCGAGAGAGTGCACACTGTTTTTCAGCACGCTCACAAAAAATCATTGACAATTATAAGAAACTGATTAAGACTTGATTGTCGGAGGTCAGCATGAAATTGATAAGCGTTCTTATCTTGACCTGGGGTTCATTATTATTTAGCCAGATGGCAATCGATACGGGCAATTGCTATTTAGGTCTTAGTGATACACCGTGCGAGATGGGAGTTTTTCAATATCCAAGATTTGCCCCGAGCTGCATGTATGCGAGCTCAATGCTTCTGGGGAATTCGGAACATTATGTCGTTGACTGTTTCGGACAGACCAATCCGGTCAGCGATTGGCGTTGGATTGAATCCTGGCTACGAATAATTCCGCCGCTTTTTGAGAGTGATCAGACCTTTAGAAGTCTTTTGGACGACGGCAATCATCCAACCGCTAAGGGCATAAGGGCAAGACGTTTTTTTATCGGTCGCAGCTCACAAGGGTTTGACGATTTCGTCATCTTAATCTACAACTACATAAATCCCACTGATTCGACAATATCCGGCTTGTATGCAGGCGTATTTTGTGATCTTGATCTTGGTACAGCACCAACCGCTAACTGGGGGCGGACTAATACTGCAAAAAGATTCACCTACATGACGCCCACTCAGACTAATTTCAATCCGACTGTCGGCGTAAGACTTCTTTATCCAAGAACTGCTATCAACCTGTCACTTATTGATCACGGTTACTATGTTTACCCGGGCATGACCGAACGGACCAAGCTAATGTTCCTAGACGGCACAATACGCCTGCCCAATACAGCAAGGGCTTACGATTATTCAATCTGCGTCTCAGCCGGTCCGTTTAATTTCCCACCACACGATAGCAGTACCTGGGTAGTTTTTGCTCTGGTCGGCGGTCAAGATACGACTAATGCCAGAATTCACAGCGACAGTGCTCAGTCCTGGTGCGACCGGGAAATTACGGAAGTAGAGGAAGAATTAAGAGGCAGCAAACAAGATGCACGATTAAAAATCTGGCCAAACCCAGGGAGAACCGATATCCGATTTCAGATAACCGATATCGGCGTAAAGGATTTCAAGATAAAAATCTACAGCGTAACCGGAAAGTTGATCAAAGAGATTCCAGTTATTGCTGATGCTCGGAAACACATTTTTGATATAAACGTTTCAGACTTGCCTGCCGGCACATACTTCGTGGAGCTCAAAGGCAAAAGAGACAATAATCTGCAAAAATTGATCATCATCAAGTAACCACTTAAAAGCAAGAAACTCAAATCTGATTGCTGACGATTGCGACATTTTAGAATATAAACTCTCCAAGCAGGTAATAACTTTGGTAATAACTTTTGCAAACTTTTGACCCACTGGGGGCTGGCAGGTACCGGAGCTTATTGACACGATTGAGTTTTGATCTATAATAGGCCGGCGTGAATACCGCGGCCTTGAGCGCACTTCTATTCTTCGCCGGGCAACTCCCTTCCGAGCCGAGGGTCAGTTTCGGCGCCGTGGGCGACATCATGCTGGCCCGCGGCATCAAGCCCAAGATCGAAAAACACGGGATAGGCTACCCTTTGAAAGAAGTGAGCGGACTCATTTCAAGTTACGACCTTGCCTTCTGCAACCTGGAGTGTCCGATTTCCGCCCGCGGGCGTGCGGCGAAGAAGCCGTACTGCTTTCGGGCCGATACAACAACCTGGGCCGGGCTCAAGGCGGCCGGGCTCGACATTTTCTCCCTGGCGAACAACCATACCCTCGACTGGGGAGAGAAGGCTTTGCTCGATACCAAGGCGTTGATTGAGCGGGATAGCCTCTTTGCGGTCGGGGCCGGCATTGATCAAGCCGCGGCCCGGTCCCCGGTCATCATCCGGCGGAACGGGCTAGAATTCGCTTTTCTTGCCTTTGTCGGTATTCCTTTCCCCAGGATTGCCGGGGCTAAGACGAGGCCCGGGCCGGCGCAGGCCAAGATTGAGGAAATCATCGCCGAAGTAAGGGCCGTCAGAAACGAAGTTGACTTTGTCGTCGTCTCACTGCACTGGGGAATCGAGTACCAATCAAAGCCGACCCGACAACAGGTCGCATGGGCCCGTCGCTTGATCGACTCGGGCGTCGACTTGATAATCGGTCATCATCCCCATACTCTGCAGAGCATAGAGGTCTACAAAGGCCGGATCATCCTCTACAGCCTCGGGAATTTCGTCTTTGACCAGCGGAAGGAATTTCAGCGCGAAAGCGGCATCTTCTCGTGCGTCTTCCGGCGCGGCCGGATCGACTCCGCCGTTTTTGTGCCGGTTTTCCTGAAGAATTTCCAGCCTGATCTGGCGGGGGATTCCGACTTTGCCCGGATTGTCGCCAAGATGAAGAAGATATCAAAAGCATACCGGGCCGAATACATAAGTGGGGAGGACCGTGCTTATCTTGCCGACGATTCCGGAAACGTATCCTGGGCTTTCCCCTTGATGCGCCAGGATGTTGACGGGCGCACGGTTCTGGTTGACAAAGACCGAATCGAGCTGACCGACACCTGCGGCACGACGGTAGCGGCACACATTCTGTCCGGCCAGGAGCTATACAGCAGTGTGCTGATTCCGGACTCGGGCGGCGCCGTGTTGATCGCGGCCGGCCGGCGGACGAGCCCCGACCGCGAGAATCATCTGGCTTATTTCAGGATAGGCCAGGATGAGATTGCCGAGATCGGGACATCGATCTCGAAGGGCAGTTGCCCAATGAAGCTCGAGCTAACCGACCTTGAGACCGACTCGGTGGCGGAGCTTGCCGTTGGTTACAATGATCAAAACCACGCTTCGCTTCCGTACACCGGGTTGAGTCTCTATCGCTGGAAGGCTGATTCGCTGTCTTTGGTGTGGTCGGACGCAAGACCATGTGTCGATTTCAGCTTCTCTGACCTTGATCAGGACGGACTTGTGGAACTGATAACCCTGGAAAGGGAAACCGAAAAGTCTAACCGGGTAGTCGGATACCAGTGGTGCGGATTCGGGTTCTTCGAATGGAAGTGCCTGGCGGTCGGTCGTAAAGAAACTTTCCTGTCCGACATCGACATATTGAGCCTTCTTGAACCGATTGATTTCCCAGGGAAGAGGTAAAGTGAACCGCCGATCGACTCCGACCCGCGACACGAAGCTGCCGTTTGCCTTGGAGCAGAAAATCCTTGAGCTTCTTGGCCTTGAAGGTTTGAATGAGACCAACTGGCGTCGCCACGAACCAAGGCTTGAGCAGCTGGGCCGGGATATGTATTGTCTGGCCCGCGATTTTGCCGGAAGGCAGCCGTCCGAAGCCCGCTATCAAGACGCCTACTTTGCTTACAACTTCCCGACCAATTTCATGAAGGCGCAACTGGTGGCGCGAGAAATCGCATTCTTCCATCCCGAACTCTTCTCCCGGCCCGCGGGGATTGATATCCTCGACATCGGGTGCGGCGAAGGAGCCGGCCTGTTCGGGTTCAGCGACTACATAAGAGGGCAAAGTCAAGGCCTTTTATCTCTGGTCGGGGTCGACACCTCCCGGTCGATGCTGGAACGCGCCAGCCATCTGGGGGAGTGGCTCGGCGAAAGAGACAAGAACCTGCATACCAGATTCCGTCATCATGACTTTGCCTCAGGACGCCTGCGGCGACCGGATCAGCGATACGACATTGTGATCTTCGCAAATTCGCTGATCGAGCTGGTCCCGGAAGCATCAATACCAGCGGATTTCACTGAGGGAGTGCTCGAGTTCCTCTCCGATAATGGTATCCTGGTGGTGATCGAACCGGCGCTCAAGAAGTCTTCGCGAAGGCTCATGGCCTGGCGTGATCGAATCACAAGCTCAAGCGAGGCCTCGGTCCTGCTGCCCTGTCTTCATCGGTCGGCCTGTCCGTTGCTGGACATACGGGGATGTTCGGAATGGTGCCATGAGCGAAGCATGTGGCAACCGCCGTACTACCTCGATTTGCTCAATCGACGCCTGCATCGGGAGGTCGATAGGCTGAAGTTCTCATATCTAGTCATTGCCCGGCCTGGACTTACGCGGTCGGGGGCCGACGGCTACCGGGTCATCAATGGTCCTTTCAAGGAAAAGGGCCGGAAAAGATGTTTCCTGTGTACCCCGGATGGGCAGGTGGAATTGGTGCGCTTAAACCGCAACCAAAGCGTACCAAACCAAGGGTTCGATGCCGTCAACCGGGGTGCAACCGTGCAGGTCGAGGATTTTGTCGTGCGGCGCTCTCATTTCTGGGAAGTAACGGATAAAACCAGAGTAAAAGTGCTTCTTGGATGATCGAGAAAGAACTGGAGGGACTACGCTTTGCCGGCCTCGCGCAGCAGACGGGCCCCGCGCAGGAAGGCCTCGCTCAAGAACTGCTGAGGTTTTGAGAACGCGGATCGGCGCATCTCCACTTCGAGCAGGAAAATACCGTCAAATCTGATCGCTGAAAAGACGCGGCAGAACTTATCCCAGGGGAAATACCCTTCAAAAGGCAACATGTGATCGTCACGCACGCCCTGGTTATCCGCGATGTGAGTCGTGATCAAGCGATCCTTGAACCTTTCGAGGATGGCCAGCGGTGTCGTGACCAGGTTATCATGGGATGTATCGTAGCAGAGTCCATACTTGGTGTTGACGACGCGCTGGAGAGAGAAGGCCGTGATTCGGTTGGCCGAGTCGTTCGACAGGTTTTCGATTGCGAGTTTTAGGTTTGCTTGGCCGATATGCTCAAGCAAGGCCAGGACCTGGCGTACCAGCAGTTCCTTGCGATCCCTGGCCTGTGCAACGCACGGCGGGCCGGGGTGAAAGATGAGGGCATTGGCTTTGAGTAAAAGGGCGGCGTCGATGCAGCGTTTGAGCAGGTCCGACGTCTTCGCCGCAATGTCGCGTTCGATTGAGGATAGATCAAAACCGTCTTTGAAAGGGGCATGCAGGGAGCAGACCTTCAAGCCCGAATCGGCCAGCAGCTTCTTGAGCAGCTTCTGTCCGTCCCGGTCAAGATAGCGTGAATGGCGGAGATCACCGCCGCCCAGCGAAACGTGGGTGAATCCGGCTTCGCGGATCATCGGCAATTGGTCGTGCATAGGGATTTCGTAGTTGAAAGTTGTGCCGATAGACATGATCATGGGTTGGCCTCGATCAGTGAGCCTGGGCCCAGTTGTCTCCGACGTCGACCGATACTTCGATCGGAACCCCGATGTCGACAACGTGTTCCATTGTCTCCTTTATCAAGGCCTTGGCCTCATCGATTCTCGGTTCTTCTATTTCAAAGAGGAGCTCATCGTGGATTTGAAGGAGGAGACCGCCGCGAAAACCCTTGTCGTCGAGTATACGCCTGATTCGAATCATCGCGAGCTTGATGACATCCGCGGCGGTGCCCTGGATCGGCGTGTTGATGGCGGTGCGCATCGCGAACTCGGCCTGGGTGCGGTTCGGGGACTTGATACCAGGCAGGGGTCTTTTGCGTTTATAGAGCGTCTCGGCATACCCCTTATCCGAGGCCGCGGTGATGGCCTGGTCGATCCAGACTTGCACCTCGGGGTATATCGACTTGTAGTTGTCGATGAAGGCTTGAGCTTCCTCGTGGGATATGACCAGTTCCTGGCTCAGGCCGTGCTCGCTCATGCCGTAGATGATGCCGTAATTGACGACCTTGGCGATGCGTCGCTGCTGCGGCGTCACCGAGTCCGGCTTGATCTTGAAGATTTTGGCCGCGGTCTGATTGTGAATATCATCACCGCTGCTGAAGGCTTCGAGCAAGCGCTTGTCGCGGCTTAAGGCGGCCAGGATGCGCAGTTCAATCTGTGAATAGTCGGCGGAGATCAGCTTGAAACCGGTTTCCGCGACAAAGCCTTCGCGGATTCTCTTGCCCAGGTCGGTGCGGATCGGAATGTTCTGGAGGTTGGGATTGGACGAAGAGAGCCGGCCGGTAGCCGTACCGGTCTGGTTGAAAGTCGTATGCAGTCGCCCATTGACGGCCAAAGCTTGCAGCGGGTCAACATAGGTTGATTTGAGCTTGGCGACCTCCCGGTACCTGAGCATCTCGGCCGGTAGTTCATGAACCTGCGCCAGCTCACCCAGGACCTCGGCATCGGTTGAATAATGGGTTTTCCGTTTCCGCTTCGGCGCCAGCTTTAACTCTTCGAACAGAACTTGACTCAACTGTTTGGGTGAGTTGAGATTGAACTTGTGGCCTGCCTTCTGGTAGATCACCGCCTCGCTATGGGCGAGCATCTTGTCGAGCTCGGCCTGCAATTCCTTGAAATAGTGAAGATCGAGCTTGATGCCGCGTTGTTCCATGTCGGCCAGCACGAAAAGCAGCTCCATCTCGATGGTGCGGAACAACGTCGCGAGATCCAGTTCGTCAAGCTTCTGCTGCAGCGCCGGCACCAATTGGCGGGCCAGGTCGCTTGATGCGTAAGGACTGTCCGCCGCGACAACTTGATTCAAGTACTGAAGGGCCAGGTCGGCCGGCCGATACGCCTTGCGGTTTGGGTCGACCAACCAGGCAGCAACCCCCAGGTCGAAAAGTGGAGGGCGGAGCACGATGCCGCGCGTCCGGAGTTCCCGGACGATCCCCTTGAGGTCAAACCCCGCCTTGTCGAGCCGGGGACTCTCGAGCGCGGGTCGGGCGGCCGCCAGATGGTCGTCGTCGAGGCGGTACGACGTCTTCGGGCCGGTTGACACGTAAAAGCCGCCCCCGAACAGGTCCCGGTCCGCATGAATACCGATTCGATCCTTCATCTTCAGCTGGTCCGGGCTTTCAAGGGGCTGGTAAGCAAGCGTCTCCTCTTGACGCGGAGTGAATTCCTTGATCAGCGAATAGAAGTCCAGTTCCTTGAGGATCGGCAGGAGCTGGTCGAATCTGATGTCATGGAGTCTAATGTCTTCAATCGCAACCTTGATGTCGACATCAGTGACTACCTTGAGGAGCTTCTTGTAGAGAAGCAATTCCTCTTCGTGGCCTTTGAGCCGACCGTCAAGTCGGGCGGCCTGTTCGGCCGATTCATACTTCTTTATTATTTCCGCGGCCCGTTTCTCGCCGATACCGGCGATGCCCGGGACATTATCGGTTGCGTCGCCGGCCAGGGCCAGGATATCAGCCACTTGTTCCGGGTCGACGCCAAAGCGCGCGCGTACTTTTTCTCGGTCGTAGACGATGTCCTTGTAAGGGTCGTAGACAAAGATTCGATCCCCGACAAGCTGGAGCAGATCCTTGTCCGATGTGACGATGTAGACCTCGCCCTCGGCCTTGAATCTTTCGGTCAAGGTCGCCAAAAGGTCGTCGGCTTCATAGTCGTTTTTTTCCAGGCAATAGATGCCCAGGATCTGGGACAGCTGATGGACAATCGGTATCTGGGGCGGCAGCTCGTCGGGTACCGGTGCGCGGGTTGCTTTGTAGTCCTTGAACTGCCGGTCGCGGAAGGTCTCGCCGCCGGTATCGAAAGCGATCGCCATGTATTCGGGGGCGAATTTCTTCTTAAGTTTCACCAGCATATTGAGAAAACCGAACACGGCCGAGGTATTCATCCCTTTCGAATTGCGCAATGGATTACGGATGAAGGCAAAGAAGGAACGAAAGATTATCGAATGACCGTCGATGAAGAAAAACCGCTTCATAGCCCACCCGGGCAAATCAATACCGGCCTGGGGCCGCCGATTTTCACCGGTCCGCCCGCGCCAACCGGCGGGTAGTAAGTGAACGGAGGCTTGGGCGACTTGATCCGGCCGGTCGATAGAGCTTGTGTTGCTTGATGAACGAAGCAACCGGTCCGGGCACAAGATGACGGATCGCCAGACCGCGCCGTGACCGCTCCCGGATCCGGCTCGACGATATGTCCATGGGCGGAATCTGTGCGATCAGCACTTGGCGGAAGTAACGGCGGCGGGGCGAAATAGTAAAGCCGGGCCTCGGCACGACGATCAGTTTGCATTCCTTGAGCAGGGCGGCTGGTTGAAGCCAGGTATCCATTTCCAGGAACTGATCACTGCCGATAATCAGGAAAAAACATACCCGGGGCCGCTGTCTTCGGAAATAGCGGATGGTCTCGATTGTATACGAAGGCGGTGCTAGGAGTTTCTCGACCGTGCTCACCTCGAAATAGGGCCGGTGGGCGATGGCCCGGCGTACCATGCGGCAACGGAGGCCAAACGGAGTTGAAGTCTCTTTATGGGGCGGGAGAAAAGTGGGAACGAAGATTACTTTGGCAAGGCGGAATTGTTTACGTACCGATTCGGCAATGGCGATGTGGCCGGCATGGGGCGGGTCGAAAGAGCCGCCGAAAAGACCAATCCGGTCACTTGCCAATCTGACCGATACGCTTTTCGGCTTTCTTCTGCCATTGGTCATTTTCGTTGAGAAGTTCCTGATACAACGGCTTGGCTTCATCGGGGCGCCGCCGCTTGAAGAGCGACTCACCGAGCCAGTATTTTGCCTCACGGGCCCAGGTCGTCTCGGGGTAGTTGTCGATCACGGACTTAAGGTAGATGTCGGCCGCCTCGTACTCCTTGATCTTGAGATAGAACTTGCCGTTCTCAAGGTCCTTGCGGGCGAGCTTCAGGCGGCATTCGCCCAGGGTCTTGCGGGCCGGTGCTTCGAAGTCGCTTTGCGGATGTGCGCTGAGAAATTCCTCAAGCAGTTCGATCGCCTTCTTGGTCATCGTCTGATCACGATGGAACGACGGGGTCCGCTGGAAATAGGAAGTAGCCTGAAGCAAAGCGGCCTCGGCCTGGTAAGGGCTGTGGGCGAAGTGCCGGATCAGAAACTCAAACTCCAGAGCCGCCTGTTCATAATCCTTGTCAACGTAGTACGCCTTGGCCAAGTAGAACTGCGCGTCATCAGCATAGTCCGACCCCGGATAGGTGAAGATGATGCGCTGAAAACCCTCGATCGCATGTTTGTAGTCCTTCTTGTCATAGAAGGACGTCGCCCTTGTGAATTCGTCCTGGGCGTCAAGGGCGGGCCGGATTTCCTTGGCGCAGGCCGACAGCAGGAGTGCAACTAAGAACAATCTCTTCATAAGACACTAACCCTTTCCCTTAATCTCTTCGAGGCGTTGCTTGGCTTTCTCAACCAGTGTCCCCTTGCGATACGGGTTGAGATGCAGGACCTTCTCATAGTAGGTCTTGGCCCGGGCGAAGTCGCCCTGGTCAAAGCTTATTTCGCCCAGGTAGAAATAGGAATCGTCGACCAGTGACTGGGGGGCATTCGACTCAACGATCTTCATGAGGTAGCTCTGGGCGGTGTCCATGGTCTTGTCTTGGAAGTAGCCGATGCCGATGTCATAGTAGTACTTGCCGAGGCGCATCAGCAAGAGGCTGCTTTTGGTCTTGGCGTACCGGATCTCGACCAGCGCGAGGGCTTTTTTCAGATTATTACTCTTCTCGTAGGCATCGATGAGCTTGGTCATCACTTCTTTCGCGGCCGGGGACGTCGAATCGACCTTGAGTGATGTCTCGTAAGTCAGGGCCGCTTTCGCGTACTCCTGCCGGTCCCAATAGATGTCGCCCATGAGATTGAGAAAAGACGGTTCAAAGAAGGGCCGCGGCGAAAGCGAGAGAATCTGGTCGAAGAAAAACGATGCCCGGTCCGCATCATTGACCCTCATCGACTTCTGGATCAGCGATTTGTAGACCTGGTCAACGCTGTCAATGTAGGAAGTATCAATTGCCATCGCCGATTTGAAATAGCGATGGGCGTCAGCAAACGTGTTCTTGCCGATTGCGCACTGGCCGAGCAGGTAGAGGGCTTCGGCGTCCGGCTTCTTCTTGAAAGGCTCGAGTTCGATCTGGGCCCGGCCCCAGTCCCATTTCCTGATGAATTCACGCGCCTTGCTGATGCGAAAATCGCGGTTGCCGCAGGCGAAGAAGAAAGCCACCAGCAGAAGCGAATATCTCATGAGGGGAGTTTTGCGATCAGGGACTTAATGAGGCGGGTGAGGTTGGGCTCCGCCCGGTTGGCCGTCTCAATGATCTCTTTGAGACTGCAGGGTTTCAAGGCATCCGGCAGGCCCATGTCGGTCACGACCGAAATACCCACGACCCGAAGCCCCATGTGGCGGGCGACGATGACCTCAGGGACGGTTGACATGCCGACGACATCGGCGCCGATGATACGCAGGAAGCGATACTCCGCCCCGGTCTCAAGATTGGGACCTTGAACCGACGCATAGACGCCTTTGCGGACCGGAATTTTTTCTTCGAGCGCCACTTGCTCGGCCAGCCTTACAAGCTCTTTGTCGTACGTATTGTACATGTCCGGGAATCTGGGGCCGATCGATTCGTCGTTCGGACCGCGCAGGGGGTTCTCGGGCAGCAGATTGATGTGGTCGGTAATGATCACGAGGTCGCCGGACGAGAAGAGAGGGTTGAGGCCGCCGCAGGCATTGGAGACAATCATGAGTTTTATGCCAAGGTACTTCATTACCCGAACCGGCAGGGTGATCTGATGCGCCGAGTACCCTTCGTAATAATGGAATCGCCCCTGCATGGCCACGACTTTGCGGCCGGACAATGTTCCAAAGATCAGGCGTCCCTGATGGCTTTCCACGGTCGAGACCGGGAAGTCAGGTATCTTGTCGTACGGAATCGAATGGTCGATCTTGATCTCTTGGGCAAGCTGGCCCAGGCCGGTACCCAGAATGATACCAACCTCGGGTATCATCTGAGTCTGTTTTCTGATGAAACCAACGCATTCGTCGATTGTTTTCTTAAGATCGGCCATCTATGTTCCTTTCTTCTCGAGACGCTCCAGAAGCCTGGTGTAGGATTCGAGCAAGCCCTTGAATTCGGAGGTGAGGAGCAGGCGCTGATGCTCGATCATCGATACTTCCTCTTTGGTCTTGGCCAATTCCGAATTGGCCTGCTTGATGATCCGTGAGGCTTCGAGCTTGGCACTCTCGACGAAGAGGCTGGCCTCACGCCGGGAATTCTCTTTGAGCTCTTCGGCCGTCTTCTGGGTCGTGGTCAAGGTTTCCTGAAGAATGCGCTCCATGCGGCGGTAGTCCTCGATTTTGGCGTCCAAATCTTTGTTCTTCTCGGACAGGGTCGAGTTATCGCGTAACAGAATCTCAAACTCGTTGGCCACCATCTCGAGAAATGTTCTCACCTCATGCGGGTCAAAACCGCGGAACGACTTCTTGAACTCCTGCTTCCTGATTTCTAAAGGCGTAATTGGCATA
>CAYGYG010000024.1:0-41319 GCA_964354155.1 uncultured bacterium
AAGTGCCAAGCGCTATTGACATTTCGTACAAGTTTGCTATAATGTTTCTGAAAGGAGGTGATTGAATGCCTTGCGGTAGAAAAAGAAAACTCAAGAAGATCAAGAAACACAAGCTGAAGAAACGTCGCAAGCGTGATCGTCATAAGAAGAAGCTGCGTTAGTCTCAAGCTTCCATACATTTCACTCGTTTAGCTGCAGGATGCACACCATCTCCTGCAGCTAACTTTTATTCCCCCGACTCCCTGCGTCCAGCCTCGGCTCTCCTTCCGTCAAACCAATTCGTCTTCCTCCGTCATTTCTTCTCGATCCATTCAATCGCGCGCTTGATTTCCAAGTCAACATCACCGGGAATCACGTGACCATATCCGGCGTAAGCATTGAAACTCAACGTAATGCCGCATGAAATAAGCTGTCGGATCGCGTCTATATTTCCTTTTATTCTGCGTTCCGGTTCATCTTCGCCCAGCATTATGAAAAACCTGGGTCTTGCCCCGGAGACATCGGGCAGATATCGATTGAACGTTGAATCATATACTCCGGCGATCGATATGACACCCTCAAAGACCGCGGACCGCTTCAATCCGAGATAGTAGGCAAACGTGCCCCCCTGGGAAAATCCCAGGAGGATCACGCGCGACGTGTCGACCCGGAACCGCTCTTTCATCAGTTCTAAGTCTTCCCGAACGCGACCTTCCCCGTCGTCCCACTCCCCCCATCCGAAGCTCGTCTTGCCCAGCACATCCGGTCCGTACGGACAGCAAAGAATGAACCCGGTCTGTGTCGGAATGTTCTTCAATGCCCGCGCGAAGTCATTGGGATTGCTGCCGTAACCATGCATCGCCAGAAGCAGCGGGTATCGCCTCGTTGAATCAAACGGATCGGGCAGGATCACGACCGGCTCAAAGACGCCCCCTTTCATCTCCTCCAGCAACTTCGCGGCTCTGACCCGCAGTTTCTCGTATTCTTTGGTCGAGCGAATGTTGTCCAGATCCTCATCATCATCAAATCGATACAATCCCAGGTCGACCGCCTTGCCCAGCCATTTCAACGCTTCCTTCTTCTCGTTGAGTAAACTGTAAGAACAGGCAATGTTGTATGTTGCACCGGCATGGTCCGGCCTGAATCTCAAGGCTGATCTATAGTAGTCAACCGCCACCCGGTAGTCTTGTTTCGACAACGCCGTTCCCGCAAGCTGCATGTACACCCGGCCCGAATCAATGGTCTGACTCTGGACAACTGATACTGCCAACAATATCCCCGATAGGATGCCGAAGTACTTCCTCATATCATCTCCTTGTCCACATGACGCAGGTTTCGCTACTCCGTGACGACAGCCTTCTCGACAAATCGAGGACCATCAGCCCTCGATTCAACGAAATATACGCCAGGATAAAGACTAACGCAGCGAGACGAACCAGTTGGACCGATTTCACCTATTACTTTAACTAACCTGCCGGAAGCATTGTAAATATTGATGGTTATCTCATTTTCATTACAGCAATTGGCGATCAATCTGATGTGTCCTCTTGCCGGGTTAGGGTATATTCTTATCATTGAGGATTTTTCATTTTTGATCTTTGATCTTTCACCTACTTCTGTCATCCCTTCGACAATGACCAGCATCGTATCGGCGCGCAGGTTGAAGAGCCGGTCAACGATGCCGCTCGGCCAATTGACGCATAATGAATCCCATCGCACCCTGGAGCCCAATCCGAAGTGCTGGATAATACTCGACTGCTCTTCACTACCCGTACCGCCGTTCACCTCCCGGTATTGAGTCAAGGTACCGGCGGAAAGCTTCAGACGCGCTCCGATTGCCGCCTTATTGGAAACCATTCCGACAAGCCGGACCTTGAGGTAGTGATTGGTTACGCCGTCCAGGCGCATTAGGGCATTGGTCGGACCGCTGACCCCGTGACCACTCAAGAATACATCCATGTCGCCGTCGCCGTCAAAGTCGCCCCACGTACAACCAAAGACGTCGGTCGGCCCGGCGATACCGGTGCTGGTCGCCTGGTCGGTGAAAGTGCCGTTGCCGTTATTGCGGTATAATCGGTTGGGGTTAACGTGATTGGAAGTGAATATGTCCTGCAAGCCATCCTGGTCATAGTCAACCCAGAAGCAGGTCCGGCCGTCGCCGACATCGCCGACTCCGGCACTGACGCTTATGTCGGTGAAGGTCCCATTGCCGTTGTTCCGATAGAGGAAATTCCTCCCGCCGCCGATATTGCCTTCGTAGATGTCAAGAAAGCCATCGTTGTTGCAGTCGCCGGCCGACACGCCCGAACATCGCAGAGAATCGCCCAAACGCGCGGTCCGGGTGATGTCCGTGAAAGGCAGGACACCGGCGTTGTTTCGATACATGCGGTTGGTGTCGCCGTTACCGACGTAGAGGTCGGGCCACATGTCATTGTTGTAGTCAAGCCAGCTTGCCGGTTTGTAGTTACCGCCGCTACGCGCCACGCCGGCGCTCACGCCGATTTCGGTGAAAGTCCCGTTGCCACTGCTACGGTAGAGATAGTCGGTCGTCGCCCAGTTCCCCATGAAGATGTCGATATGACCATCCCGGTTGAAATCTCCGAACACACCATGCCATGAGTTGTACCCGCTCAAAAGTCCGGCCGCAGTACCCACGTCCGTGAAAGTCCCGTTGCCGTTGTTCCTGAAAAGGAAAGGGGTCGACGAGCCAAACCGAGAACAGAGCAGTTCCATGGCGCCATCGTTGTTGTAGTCAGCAAACGCCACACCGCGGACCTGAATGCCACCGAGACCGGCCGCGTTGGTGACATCGGTGAATGTCCCATTGCCATTGCTCCTGAATAGATATGCGTTCCCCAACTGCACTGAAATGAACAGGTCCTCGTCGCCATCGTTGTCGTAGTCGAAAAAGGCCGTTGACGAACCAAGCGCCGTCACGTTGATCCCGGCCTGCGCCGAGACATTGGTGAAGCGAATCTGTCCCAGTATTACCAAACAGAAAAACAGCAGCATTTTGCCTCCTCTTTCTCAAAACAACAAGTATCCTCAATAAGTTTCCTATTCAATCAGGACCACCTTCTTGGTCAGGATCTTCTCATCGTCTTTCAGCAGGCAGAAGTAGATCCCAGCCGACAGCTCTCTGCCCCGATCATCCTTCCCATCCCAGGCTGCCGAATAGAATCCTGGTTTGTGAACCTTGTCGGTGATCGTTCTGGCCTGTCGTCCGACAATGTCATAGACGATAAGCGATACCTTCTCCGGCCTGGGCACCCCATATTTGAGCGTGACGAGCCTCTTGGCCGGATTGGGCTTGGGTGCATAGAGCAGAAGCTGGGTGGGCAGGATCTCAAGGAGCTCTTCACTCTGGCCACCGCCCCCACCCCGTTTCTTGGACTTAATCATGGTGAACTTCGAGATCGTCTTCTTGGCGCGGTCATAAACATAGAGGTATCTCCGGTCCTTGGTTATGGTCAGGGCTGTGGGATCCCTGAACTGCCCAAAACTGTCCCCTTCAGTACCGAAGGAGTAGATATGGGTCAGGTTTGGGGAGAGTTCCAGGATTCGTTTATTTCCGGCGTCAGCAATGAAGAGGTTGTCCTTGGAATCTAAGGACAGAGCCGTGGGATTCTTGAGGTTGAAGCTGGTGACCACTTTTTTGATTTTCCCGGTGGAGTCATAGACAAAGAGCCTTCCGGTATCGTTCTGGACATCAAGAACCGAGGTCTGATTATAGCTGCTATGAACCAGAGCGATGGGGTCATTAAGGGGTATTGAATCGGTGCCGAACTGGCGCAGGAACGATCCCTGTTTGGTCAAGACCTGGACTCGTTTGTTACCCTTATCCGCAATGAAGAGCTTGGTCTTTGTTCCATGCGGACCGTCCCATTTCAGGTCTGAGGGGCTGATGAACTGACCCTGCCCTGATCCCCTTGATCCAACCTTGATCAAGAACTTGCCGGTCTTATCAAAGATTTTAAGACAGTTATTAAGCCCATCCAGCACCAGGATGCGGGATGAGTCGTCAACCACGATCGCGCTGGGCCAGGGGGTTTTAGTCGAATCGGTTGCGAGCTTGGCGCTGAAGGCAAGCAGCGATTCACCGGTTGGGCTGTATTTTCTGACTCGAAGGTCGATTTGGTCAGCCGGGGTCTCGGTTGATGTCAGATAGAGGTTGCCGTCCTTATCCAGGGACATGGCTTCAGCTTCACCACCAAACCCGCCAAAACCGTCATCACCGCCCGGCGGCTCGGAGTTGGAAACATAGACGCCGTAGACAGTGTCCTCAGCCTGGTTTCCGGCTGAGTCTTTGACCAAGACCCTCAAATCATAGTGGTAATGGTTCGTAACTGAATCGGTCCACCAGTCGCCAAGCCAGGATCCCGGCGGTTCGAAGTAAACAGCAGTGTATGAGACCGAATCGGGCATGATCGGATACCAGATCTCATTGCCGTCCGGTCGATAATCAAGGTTGTACTTCCAGAAGTACCGCCCGGTGTCGCTCTGGTCATAGGCATAACCGAAAATGGACAATGTGCTGGAAACCATCTGACTGTCCTGGGGAATGGTGATGGCGCAGACCGGATTGGTCGTATCAAGCACCACCGTATCGTTGACTACCTTGGTCTCGTTCCCGGCCTGGTCCGCGAACTGAGCAAAGACGGTCTGCCGTCCGTTCCCTGCCTTCAGTAGCCACCCGGTCTTGATCGAATCGTAAGCGACAAACCGGCTGTAGTTATACTCAGATTTGATCGGCTCAAGTCTGACGTTGTCGACGGTGATCGAGCCTGAATTGGACCCACTCGACTTGACGTAGACTTCGACCCGGGCTTTCTTGAATTCGGTCCCGTTGGGCGGGACGGGATGGAAGTAGAGCGCCACCGGGAAGTTGTACCGACTGACCCAGGCCTGGCTGCCCTGGCTTATGACCGGATCCGTGGCCGTGATGATGGTGTCAACCGTATCCGGCTTGACCGGATCCGGCGGGCCGTATAGATACTGGAATCTAAAGTTACCAGTGCCAACAAAGTGGTCGGTGACCAGATCGGCGCTCATCAGGAGCGTATCCCCATCATCAATCCACTGCGCCAACGTGTCCTTGTGGATGTCCTGACGCAGATAGGATACCTGGTCGCTGACTGAATTAACTTTGAAGAACTTGTGGCTTGAGTCATGCTCAGTGTTGCTCCTTGACCAGCGGCTGGTGTCATCGCAGCTTGAGTTCCGAACCGCATTGGCCAGCAGTTTGTTGCCGAAGCGCATGTCGCAGATTCCGCTGGTTGAGTCAAAGACACTGGAACACAGGGTGCAGGAGCGCGTTGAGGTGAAGAGCCGATCGTGGTTGACAACAAACCGGATTGACTCGGGCGGGGTCCAGTCAAAGATAATACTGTCCGCATAGGTCGAGCTCTCCAGACCGCCTTCAGTGATTCGGTACTTGACGCAGAGTTTCTTCTTGCCCCGGGTGAGTCGGGCGAGCCGGTAATACTTGAAGGAATCGAACGGGACGTAGCCAAAGGTCAGCTGCACCATGGTATCCGGCGGTATTACTTCCCAGATGTTCATTGAATCGGCGGGTTGATTGCCCGAACGATTGGGATTGTAGGATTGTAGATAGAGCGAGACTGCGGGCAGATTCGTAAATGCCGAGTCCTTATTGATGACAATCGAACCGGTTGGCGGCAGGTAGCTGATGTCGTACACCCGGTACTTGGAGTTGTTATCAAAGGACAGCTCCATGAAGACTCGACTGCCGTTGACCAGCGCCTTGACCAGGTAGTTGCCGGTCGCGGCCGGGGTCCAAGTCAAACGGCCCTGGACCGTAACCGTATCACCTGCACCAATTCTTGCACCAATGAGCGTGTCCGACTTTTTCTCGCCATCCACATAGAAGCAGACACTATCATTAACCGGCGGCTCAAAGCTCTCCTTGGCGGCATTGCCGATATTCTTGATCCGCGCATAGAAGGTGACGGGATTATTCACCTGCGGTGGATTGGGGCTCGTCCAGACCGAATCCACAATCATATCCGGACGTTCCAGTGAATCGCTGGCCGGTTCAATCACATACACCGGGCAGGTGTCAACGTAGGTTTCCAGCCAACCGAATCTATTGGTCGGTAGCCTGAGACTCTCAGGAGCGCTCGATGCGAACTTCAGACCAATCTTGTTTGCTTCGTCTGTTTTTAGGGGCAGCCGGATTTGGATGGAATCGCCGGCAACACCTTGTATCTTCCAACAAATCCACGTTCTGCGATGCGTTGTCGGACTTTCGAATTCGTAAATTCTGGATGTTTCAGCAGCCAAACTGTTATACAAATGGATATTATAAATTAAACTGTCAAGCTTGTCGACCATTTGATCATAAGCATATCCTGTAGGCCGTATGTTAAAAACAGGAAATGAATCAGTGATGCCCCATCGTCTGTACTTTTGCGACTGCCAGTCCCATTCGTCCCTAAAATATCGGGCATTAGAAGTATACCAAACAAATATGTCAACTGGTTTCCTTCTTAAACAGACATTATTCCCTAAAATGGTTGCATAAGTCTTAACAAGTCTCGTAGCTCTTAGGCTTTCAGCAACAAGAGAATCATTTTGGTTGTAACTTACCACTGCGGGGTAACCACCCTCCGTGTTCCACAAACATTTATCCCCAAGACCTCGTCTAAACATTGCTTTAGCAATACTATCGATGGCTGTCTCGTGGACACTCATATCACATTCGTATTGGTGATAATCGATACCAATACAGGAATTTTTGCCACCGAATTCAACAAACCATGCTAAATATTGATCTGGCGTGACACCGTGAGGAATCATCCAGGTGCTCGTAGTATATGCTAATGTTTTATTTCGACTGTTGGCCAGTTTTATTGCCGAATCAGTTACTATTATAAGTCTTGTATAAACTGCATTAAAACTTTTAAACTTCCCGTAACTTCGGTATCGGTTTATATAGGCTGTGTCTATCCAGTTACCACTTTGATCTTTCATAGACAATGTGTCCCAAATTGAATCATATTGAACACAATCGTGCTCAAATTGTTCCTCAAAAGGCGAATGAAAAAGAATAGGGAGGCTATCTATTTGCGAGCTGTCTTGCCAAAAAGTTCCTCCAGCTCCATATCTCCGCGCTACAGCCCAACAAAAATATGCCCAATAATTGTGTCTGTTTATCGTATCATTAACTATAACCGGTAAGAAAAGATTTTTAGGCACAGAACGATTGCCACCCAGCCGTGGCGACGGAACCGAACAACTCCGGGCCCATCGTGTGCAGGAATTAAGCTGCCAATAGTTCTGAATTTTATTTCTCGCATCACAGGCGACAAGCCTATCCAACCATCCCCAGCGAAAAGAGTCAGCACAAACGGTCGGACTCCACTGCAATTTTTCCCAGATTCCCATTCCTATTTTGTCAATCTGTATTCTCAATTCGCCTTGCCTCTGTGCTAATGTGTTCCAATTTGCACTGTCTACAGGGAACGAGTCATGATAACATTCGATACCCATGCAAGACTGGGCTGCAAAAGGAGTTGTCAGAGCATTGACCCCCTCCACCCGCGCCGCAAGGTCACGAAGCGTGTCGGGCTGGTTTAAAAGCTTTCCGTAGATGTAAGCATTGGTGGTGTCATAGTAGAAATCGGTAGTGCAACTTAAATCGCTGTGTTTGACCACGAGACGATATTTTGCCCCTTTGACTACTTTTACTTTTTGGCTAAATGTCCCAGGCACATGGCAGTATTCGTAAAGGCCGGCAGAGTCGCTTAGGGCATATGCTTGTTCGTTACCTTGAGAATCAGCTATTGCCAACCTGTATTGCCCCGCAATGATTTTCCTTCCGCAGAAGAAGCTTACAGATAGCCCGACACTATCGGCGATTGCAATAAACTCTTGTGCCGCTTGTGAAGCTAAGATGTGCTTATTGCCAGATGGTTCAACCGAATACACTGTGGTAACCGCATGGGCCATCGCAACGATGGCAAGCAGTACTAATATATTTTTCAGCATTTTACCCTCCTTGTGGGTTTCAATGAATCAACACAATCTTTTCGATCGACTTTCTTTCCTTGGCTTTAAGAACAACGAAATATATACCATTAGGTAAATCATTTAGTACAAATTCATTAGTAAATCTGCCCATCACATTTTCTTTCTGTTTACTCACTAATAATTTACCACAGATATCATACAACCCCATTTCAACGTTTTTTATATCGGCCGAATAGCAAATAACCTTAATCTTCCCCTTACTTGGATTTGGGAATACAATCAATTTGTTCCTTTGTTCAATTGTACCAGTACCAAAGTGCTCTTCAACTGATGTTTGGATTCTCTCTAATATGTAAATACCTGCCTCGTAACAAGCTGTATAAATGAGGTTGCCTGATACGAAAACATGTAAGGGATGGTATGGAGTTACATAGTAGCCGCGCTCAATTGGTACAGCAGGATTAGAAACATTTATGATTTTCAAATCATTACTTGAGGTCGTATATGCAATTGAGTCTTTTACTGTAACATCCCATGCCGCTGCTGGATGAAATCCAAGTTCAACGGGAGCAGTTGGATCTTTAACATTGAGTATTCGCAAGCCACCACCCCAGGTTGCGAAGTAAGCAAGAGTATCTTCAACAAAAATGCCCGTGCCCGATCCTCCCGGCGGAACGTTGAAACGCCCAATCTCTACTGGTCTTGCCGGGTTAGCTACATTTAATATTATTAACCCTGAATCGCCGTCGGCAATGTATGCCAGAGTGTCTTTTACAAAAACTGCCCAAGGAGTAGCTAAATCAGGCAACAGATAATTCGGTAAAGATTCAGGCAAACTTGGGTTCTTGATCTTGAATGCCTGAAAACTCCTCGATTGAACTACATATGCGAAACTGTCTTTGACGAAGATATTCTCACCATGTGTGCGCATATAACATTTACCGATGACTGCTGGATTTGAGGGGTCCTTGATGTTTAAGATTCGGAAGGTATATCCGACCACGCCACCGTTATATGGAACAAAGGCAAGCGTGTCTCTTGCCCATACGGTCTGTAAATCCGGCACTTGCCCAGTCGTATCGTATTCTCCCACATCAAAAGGATTCGCAGGATTACTGACATCAAGAATTTTTAACCCTTTCCTTTGATTTGCCACATAAGCATAATTGCCTAATACAAAAACATCTCTTGAGTCATCTGCACCATCAAATCTTCCTTCAATCCAGGGGTTGACTGGATTGGAAATGTTGATTACTTGTAAACCTTCATATTGATCAGCAATGAATGTATAACCAAATGGGCTATTGGTCCAGACCCCGTAGCCCGGCGCTGGCAGGCCACAGCCGCCTACTCTTGTCGGATTACTCGAATCAGATATATCAATTATTGCAAAACTCGGCACGTAGGCAAAAATGTCTAATACTTGAAGATCCATCCCATAAACACCGGTTAATCTGCCTTCTTCCCAGGGATTGAGTGGATCTTGAATGCTCAAGATATGTAAAACGTTATCGGAGGTGACATAATAACAATGATTGCCTCTGACAAAAATGCTGTAAACATAGGCACCGATGGAATTCACTTTTTGAGGGTTGTAGGGATTTGAAACATCAATGATTGACAGCTGGTATCTGCCACCGACATAGGCATAGTTGCCCGAAACAACGACCGACCAACTGTAGGTGGAACAGGCACCGACTTTGAACGGATTGTATGGATTTCGAACATTAACGATTCTTAAACTGTCATCTGAAACACAGTAGGCAAAACTGTCTTTGACAAAGACATCTGAAATTGGAATATTTAGCCAGGAGCATTGCACTGGGTTGGCCGGATTCGTGATATTGAAGATTTCAAGTCCGTGACTCCCAACATAAAGTAGCGAATCGCTGATTACTAACTGGTTGATTAAACTCTTGGCGCACACCTGACCCAGTCGGACAGGATTGGGAGGATTAGTAATGTCGAGAATATAAATACCTGCACCGCAACCGAGGTAAAGTCTGTTTCCTTGGCCTCGGACATTGAACGAGGGCCCAAACGGCCATCGGCCCACGCACCTTACATTTAAGCTCTCCTGCAGCGGTGCATTGAAAGACTGTTGGCGGTATTCCTGGTCGAAAAATGGTCTCATGCGAGGGGGAAGGTTTCTTAACGAATCCGAATAATCCTCAAAATCCCTTGCTCGAGCAAAACCACTTGCAGAGGCCAGAGAAATGCCCACCACCAAAACCACCACCACCAATTGCTTAATCATCATCAACCTCTTTCAAATCCTAATCTGAAATCCATCCTTGTCAACACTTTTTTCTGAGAGCTGCAGAAAACTTCCGCCCTCTCGATTGTACTGACTAGAGAACTATTACAGCGATTTTTCATGGTCTTATAATGATCTATCGTATATCTCGTAAGATTCCAGTCCGCCTAAGGCGGTCTACCTTCCAATCCCGTAGGGATTGATTTCCGCTGCGGACTAGTCTCGAGTCTGACGAGAGACCAGTTCATACCGTCATCCGGTGACCAATACCGTTCATGACAATGAACTGATTCCTCGTACTGCCTACTGCTTACTTCCTAACTTCATACTATTTCCCCCCGGTCATTCGTTTTCTAGTTCAGTACCCCATGCATTGAGCTTCTCAGTAAGGCCCTCGATCTCTTCGGCAAGCTTGTTTCGTTCGGCCAAAAGCGCCTTGACCTTCTTTGGGTCCTGAAATGAACCAACCCGCCGGAATTTCTCTTCAAGGCGCGCCAGTCGTTGGTTGCGCTCCTTAAGTTTACGCTCAAGCTCGTTCCTTTCGTCCGCCGGTATCACGACAACTTCGGACTTCCGGCCGGGTGTTGCCGTTTTGGGCGGGGTCCCTCGTTTCTTCCACTGATAGTACTCATAGTCGCCCGGGTAGTTGGTGAGTTTCCCGTGCGACAACTCAAGAATCCGCGTGGCAAAACGCGCGATGAGGTCGCGGTCATGCGTCACCAGCAGTACCGCCCCGTCATATCCGTTGACTGCACTAATCAAGGCCTCAATCGAGTCCCGGTCCAGATGGAAGGTCGGTTCGTCAAGAATCAAGAGGTTCGATTCGGCGAGCATGCTGGCCAGAACCATCAATCGGGTCTTCTCGCCGCCGCTCAAGACGCCGATCTTCTTGAGCACATCATCCCCGGTGAAGAGAAACATGCCCAAGAAACCGCGGATCTGGAACTGAATTTTTTCCGGTGCCTGTTTCTGCGCCCAATCCAGTACCGACTCGGCCGGCGGCAGGCTGCGGATTCTCTCCTGAAAGAAAGCCGATATCACGAGCTTCTCGCTTGCATCGCGCATGCCCGACTCAGGCTCTTCCGTTCCGCTGACGATGCGGCACAGCGTCGATTTCCCGGCACCGTTCTTGCCAATCAAAGCCACCTTCTCTCCTTTGTCGATATGAAGGCCAAGATGAGCGAATACTTCGCGGCCCTCGTAGCGTTTGCTGACATCGTCAAGAGTCAACAGACGCTTGCTGGCCACCGGCGCCGCCGGAAAATGTATCTTGATCTTCTTTCGTTCAAATTCGACCTGTATAACCTCCATGCGCTCCAGCACCTTCTCCCGGCTGTGAACCAACGTCGCCTTAGCCTTGTGGGCGTGGAACTTGTCGATGAACTTCTTGATGTCGCCGATCTTCTTCTGCTGCTCGCGGGCGGCCTTGATCAGGTGGGCGCGCCTGGTTTCTTTTTCCGCCTCGTAGCCCGAGAAATCGGCCCGGAAAAGATGGACCCGGCCGTTTTCGCATTCAAGGATGCCCTTGTGGCCTCGGGCCGCGCCAAGCACGTGGTTCATAAGCACCCGGTCGTGGGAAACCAGTATGATCGCCCCGGGAAAGGAGTCAAGATACTCTTCAAACCACGCGATGGACTCAATGTCAAGGTGGTTGGTGGGTTCATCGAGAATCAGGCAGCCGGGTTGCTCAAGGAGCATCCGGGCAAGACTGACGCGCATCTGCCAACCGGCGCTGAAAGATTCGATCGGTTTCTCAAAGTCATGCTCTTCGAAGCCCAGGCCGGTCAGAATCTTCAGGGCCCTGGGCTTCAAGCCCCACCCGCCCATGGCCTCGAGCTTATGCTGCACGTCGCCGTAGTGCACCAAGGACGCTCCGCTCTGGTCTGCCTTCCCTCCCAGTTCCGACTCAAGCCGCTTCAATTCAATCAGTACCGCGTTGTACTCGCTCAGGACCTCGTCAACCAGACTGCGCCCCGTGATCAGGTGTGATTCCTGCGGCAGATAGCCGATTTCAATCGAGCGGGCGCGTTCAATCCGACCCCGCGTCGGCTGGACCTCGCCCAGGATAATTCTCAGGATGGTGGTCTTGCCCGAACCGTTAGGACCGACGATGCCGATGCGGTCATTATGATTGATAATGAGGTCCAGGTCTTGAAAAAGGACCCTCTCCCCGATCTCATAGCCGACTTCGTTAAGTTGAATCACCGGTCACACCGCCACCGCATGATGCGGCACGCCGTATTCATCACGGCGTGTCCGTTGCCCAATCAGGACGCGGCGGCATCAGTACGCACCCCCCAGGCGGCCGGTATGCCGCAGATCGTGCCGGAACATCGGCCACGAAGTGGAGGCAAGACCGACGGAACCGTGAATAGCGTAGAGGTGGCCATCCTTGGAACATACATAGATGACGCCGTCGGTACCGATGACCGGAGAGGATTCAACCGGCCCGCCGGTCAAGTGCTGCCAGGACAGTCCGCCGCTGGTGCTTATCGAGTAGATGTACCCGTCCTCTGATCCAAACAGGATTCTGCCGTTACCGGTCAACACCGGTGTCGAAACCACCGGACCACCGGTTGGGAACCGCCAGCGCAGCAAGCCATCGATCGATACCGCATAAAGGTACTGATCGTTGCAGCCAAAATAGACGGCATCATTGTCACCGACTATCGGCGAAGAGCGGATGACGCCGCCGGCGGCGTAGCGCCATCTAAGCGCACCGGTCGAATCTACGGCATAGAGAAATCCGTCGTCCGAGCCGACATATACCGTGCCGTCAGCGTTCAGTGCCGGTGAAGAACGAATCGGTCCTCCCGTCGGGTAGCGCCAGCGCAGTGCGCCGCTGGTGTCAAGCGCGTAGAGGTACCCGTCATCCGAGCCGAAGAATGCGTTCCCATCATAGTCCAGCGCCGCCGAGGAGCTGATCGGACCACCTGCCGGGTAGCGCCAGCGCAGACCACCATCGGAACTGAGGGCATAAAGATAGCCATCCTGCGAACCGGTGAAGGTCGCCCCCCCCGCCGTGACCGCCGCCGAGGCCGAGATCTCTCCGCCGGTCATGAAGCGCCACCTCAGGGTGCCATCGCGCCGCACCGCATACAAGTACCCGTCACTGCCTCCGACATAGACTGTGCCGTCACTACCCACGGCGGGCGACGACGTGATCGCACCCCCGGTCGGATAACGCCAGACCAGAGTGCTGTCGCTCTTAATCGCATAAAGGTAGCCATCGTCACTTCCGACGAACAGCGTGTCGGCAAGGGCGGGCGACGAGGTCGGCGCGAAGCCGATCCGCAAGCGCCACTTTCGAGTGCCCGGCACCATTCCGATAGCTACGTAGCGCCCCTCGGACCAGTCCGAGAGCAGTCCATTTGTATCCCGGGCCTGCGCCGTCATCAGGAAAGAGCCGATCTGACCCCAGTGATGCGTGAATTCAACGCTTTGTCCTGAGGCAACAAACGGGCTCCAACCGGTTGTATCGCCGTCACCCCAGGCAAACCTCAGTGACACGCGGTCTGAGTCCGGATCGACGGCCTGCGACGCGAAAGTGTACACCGAGTCGACATAGCCCGTGTACGGACCAAGGGGGGCACTGGGGATGCTCGGCTGACTATTGTTGTATACGGTAACCGAAACCACCGGCGATGATCCCTCATTACCGCTGGGGTCGGACGCCGTAACCAGAATCCGGTGCACCGTACTGTCGGCCAATCCCCGCGTCCGCCACGAGTAGACAAACGGCACGTAGGCGGTGGCATGCATCAGCGAATCATCGATGTAGAAGTCGACTTTGTCTACTTCACGGTTGTCGGTAGCCTCGGCGTGGATGACAACGGTCCCCCCGACCCGGCTGTCGTTCGACGGACTCTTAATCCTAACTTCGGGCGGCTCGCGGTCACTGCACCCGACAAATGCGGTTATTAACAAAACGGTCCATAAGCTTTCCCATTTCATCGCAATACTCCTTTCTTTTCTTCTCCCACCGGGAATAAATATAACTAGATCGTACCATCAATCAAGAGATTTCTGAAAAAGACCAGAAATCTTCGATTACAGTGATTTGGATATGATTACAGAGATGATAGTCGCCGAAATATCACTGCAATCTGTCTGTTATCACCGTAATCTTTGAGAGCGATGAAGTACTTCCTCCGAGCTCTCTAACAAATCCCTTGACATTCCCCCGGTTGCAGGTAGAATCATGCATCTGTAATGTCGAGACACGTTACGTCCTGGACAGAGCGTGTCGTAGACACGAGACCATGTGGTCAAGGAGCGCAATGGCTGACAAGCATGACATCGTCAAGAAGATAGTTGAATCCCTGCGCGAAGACGTCGAAGGCAATGGCGATTTCTTGATCAAGGAAATCGAGAAGATCAGACACAAAGATAGCAAGACCGGTTACCGTGATCTCCTCAAGATCTTCACTCATCTTGATTTCGACACCGGTGAAGCTCAGGAGCACTGGCAGAACATCTTCACTCATAAGCAGGTCCTGACCAAGAAAGTCAAGCGTGCCGTGCCCCTCCGGGTCGCGATGCTCGACTACTTCATGAAGGTCGCACCAAGACTCAAGAATCCCAAGATAATCGAACTCGATGCCTTTGAAAAACTCGCCGACTCGACCATCACCGACGAGCTGACCTCCCTGTACAATCGCCGCTTCTTCAACGAAACCTTCGGGCGCGAATTCGAGCGCGGCAAGAGATACAGCCATCCCCTTTCTCTGCTTATCCTGGACCTGGACGATTTCAAGAAGTTCAATGACACCTTCGGCCACCTTTGCGGGGATCGCATTCTGGCGCGAATCGGGCGATTGATCAAAGACAGCTGCCGCAACGTCGACTATCCATGCCGGTACGGCGGCGAGGAATTCGCCGTCATTCTGCCCCAGACTAGCGGGGCCGGCGCATTCCGGGTCGGCGAGAGAATCAAGCACCGCCTGGCCAATATCAGATTCCGGGCCGGCTCGTCCGGCGAGGCCTTTCCGGTGACAATCAGCGGCGGCGTTTCGACGTACACCTCGGAACAGGCAACCGTTGAGGACTTAATCGGCAATGCCGACACCGCCTTGTATAGTGCGAAAAGCGCCGGCAAGGATCGCATTCTCATATACTTCCTGGAGAAACGCAAATTCATTCGGGTCGCCGCCAACACCGCTATCGTCTACCGGCTCCTCAAGAATGGGGCTTCCGAGCTGTCGAAGATCAAGAACATCGGCGGCGGCGGGATGCTGTTCAGCGTGGACGAACCGATTCCCATGGACAGCACGATCGAGCTCTCGATCCGGCTTCCGGATATGCCTGACGACATCAAGACCGTCGGCAAGGTCGTACGCGTCCACGCCCTCACCAACAAGAAATACGAAATTGGGGTACGTTTTGAGCGCCTGGGTCCACGCGATCAAGAGACAATCGTCCGGTACGCTGATTCGTTCTCCGCTCAACATGATGATGTTCCGTGAGGCGCCGGGCCCGTCAAGTATCTCCAGCCGCGCCTGGTGATCTATGAACCATTGACAGATACATGAAACTGAATAGTATCGCACAGCGAGGTGCACCATGAAAGGACATACTCCACTTGTCTCACTTATGATTCTGGCCGCGATGGTTTCGTGTTCACAGATACCGAAGCCGGAGCCGCCCCCGGGCGGCACGCTTACCGCGCGCATCGTTCTGGCCGAGGTCTACACCCAGACGGGCTGACCTTCTTGTGAGCACGCGGGACGTGCTCTTGACAGCCTCTGCAATGAAGCAAGATACAACGGCAAGCTCGCCCGGGTGTCCCTCTACGCCGGCGGCGCACCAAACGACACGATCTGTCCGCCGGAAGCGGTGACGCGCAAGAACTGGTACGCGGTTGCCACATCCCCGTGCACCGGAGTTTTTGACGGAATCGTCAAGGTTCAGGAACCAATCGACCCGAAAACCAAGTATGACCAGGTAATCACCGATCGACTGCCAGACTCAACCCGTCTTGTGCTGACGATCGAGAGCGCGGATACCCTGGCCGGGAGCGTCAATATCCGAATTCGCGCAATCACGACCGATTCGATCATCGGCGGCAACCCCCGGCTTTTTGCCATGATCATCCAGGACAGCATGAAGTACGGGATGACCGGTGATTCGCTCTTCTCCTATGTCTGTAGAAGAATCATCCCGCCTGATACGACTGTAATTGGGATACCGTTCGCTCACACCGTGCCCAACGACACGTTCGACACAACCCTTACCGTAACGAATCTATGGCACGCGTCCAATTTGGGCGTTCTGACATTTGTTCAGGACATCTCAAGCAAAAAAGTCATCCAAGCCGTCATGAAGAGGCGTCTCTACTAATAATATAAGGAGAGGACATGAACAAGACAGCAACCTTCGTCTGCGTGATGCTCGCCTCTTGTCTGTTGGCGCACGGTGCCGACCTCAAGATGGCGCCGAAGTTCACCCTGATGAGCGCCGACAATCAGCTGGTTTCCCTCGACTCAGTTCTGGCCAAAGGCCCGGTCTACATGAGTTTTTGGGCGCTCTGGTGCAAGATGTGCATCAAGGAACTGGACGCCATCCGGCCTTACTATGACAAGACCTACAAGGCAAAAGGGCTCCAGGTTCTGGCGATGAGCGTCGATGGGCCGAAATCGGTCGCGCGCGTAAAGCCTTTTGCCAAGAGTCATAAGTGGGACTACACAGTGCTTCTCGACACCGAGCAGAAAGTCAAGGAACTCTTTCAAGTACGGGCCATGCCCAGCGCCTTCATCATCAGTCAACGCGGCGAGATCGTCTACGTCCACACCGGCTTCAAACTTGGTGATGAGAAGCAGATCGCCAAGGAACTGGACAAGCTCTTTGAAGGCGCGGCCCAATGAAAGCCCTGATCCCATTCCTATTTGTCGCGGCGGTTGCCTGGGCGACCGACCTCTCCATTGCCGGCTCGAACCGCGCCGAGTACTGGCTTTTCCAAGATTCACTGGACGAGCACTTCGAAGATAAGCTCAATCTCGTCGCCAACTATGGATCCATAACCGGCAAGGCCACCTTGTTCTTGTGGGACCCCTCACGGCCCAAGAATCTCTACCACTACCTGAACTACTCAATCGGCTACGAACACCCTGCCCTGAGCCTCACCTATGGGCATTTCTACCGGGTTTTCGGCCGCGGCCTTGCCCTTAACAGCTTCGTCAACGAAGATTTTCGGCACGAAATGGTGATCCGGGGCCTGCTGGCCCAGACCAGGCTTTTCCAGACCGAACTGACCGCCCTCTCGGGAAGACCGCGCGAGCTCTTCTTTGAAGAAAACGCCTACGTCATCAAGAATGACACGACCGACCAGCTGCGCGGCGCCGACCTTACGACCCAGCTGATACCCCACTTTCATCCCGGTGTTCGCTACGTCCGGATCAACCGCCAGCAAGACACAACCCTTTGGAAAAAGGCTTTCGATGAGCTCTACGGCGGTGGCGGCAAAATCTTCTACGGCCCGTTCGATCTTTACGGCGAATACATTCTCCGACGGGGCTATGAACCAGCAACCGAAAGACTTCTCGAGGGCGCGGGCCTTTATGCCTCGGGCAATGTCTCGACATCGTTCGTCGGGGTGACCGGTGAATGGCTCGACTACGACACGCTCGGCACCGGCGGTTTCGGCTACCGTTACAATGAACCCCCGACCCCCAATCGTGCCGGGGTCTCGGTCAATCGCGGCCTCGACGAAACCGGCTACGGCGTTACCGTTGTGCTCTCGCCCCTCGAGAAGATGAGTCTTGAAGGAGCCCGTACCGACGTCCATGATACTCCTAACCGGCACGGGGTCGATGAATGGCTCGGTAAGGCGAAGATCGACCCCAGCGAGAAGCTCTCAACCGAATGGGGGTTTGATCAGTCGACGCAGCGCAAGATCGACATCAAGGTTGAAGAAAAGATCGAGAACAAGCCGCACTTTGACATCACCTATTCCCCTGACCTGGTGCACTCGATCGAATTCGGAGCCGAACATAACTGGATTTCGGCCGACGACAAGGACTACACAGAATGGGCAGCTTATGTCGGCGTCGGGCGCTCGGGACTTATCTCCCTTGTTTTCCGTTACGAGCGCCGCAACAAAATCATCAGCTACCTCGGCGACGAACAAGTGTGGAAGACGCTCGAACTTAGCTGGGACGTTACCGAGACCCACAATCTGCGCGTCAAAGCCGGCAACGAAAAGGGCGGACTCAACTGCTCGGGTGGCGTCTGTCGCTGGGAAAGACCGTTTGACGGCATCAAAGCGGTTTTGACGAGCCAGTTCTAAACCGTGAGAAGCTCTAAATCCGAAATTCTAATTACTGAACAAACTGTTGATTCCTACATCCACCACAGCGTTTGGAGAATAGTGGTTTGGTATTTCGATATCGTTTAGGATTTAGTGATTAGAGTTTGGTGCTTGGCCCGCAATGATTAAGAAAATCATTATCTTCCTCGCGTTTATACTGGTGATTGCCCTCGGGATCTATGGCATCCGGGGCGGTGACTTCACCGAGGTCCAGGTCCACGGCTCGGTGATGTGCCTGTCATGCATGGGTATCGAATGATATCGAGATGCCGGGATATCAATTGATAATGGCCTGCCGGGAAACCGAGTAACCAGTGCGCCGCATCATCCAGATCATTACCTCGCTCGGCTATAACAGCCACGTCATGTGGCTCTTTGGCGGCTCGGTGATATACCAGGGCGCACTCAAAGGTATCTGCGTGCCGACCCTCAACTGCTACGGCTGCCCGGCGGCTTGGTTCGGGTGCCCGATTGGCAACTTCCAGCACTTCGTTACGCTGCGGATCATTCCCTACTACGTGCTCGGCTGGTTTCTGACCGTCGGCTTGGCCGTGGGGCGGATGGCCTGCGGCTGGGCGTGCCCGTTCGGCCTGGTCCAGGATTTGCTGTACAAGCTGAAGACCGTGAAGATCAAGATGCCTTGCTGGCTCGGCTACACCAAGTACCTCATTCTGTTCGGCGTTGCCGTCGCCATCGTCTTCATCACCGCCGAGCCGTGGTTCTGCAAAATATGCCCGGACGGCTCTCTTATCGCCGGCATACCCCTCATTCTCGCCAATCCCGGCGGCGACCTGAGGGCGCTTGTCGGTTGGCATTTCTACATGAAAATCGCCATCTTCATCGGCGTAATCATTGCCTGTGTGGCGATCAAACGTCTTTTCTGCCGGGTCCTGTGCCCGATCGGCGCCATCTACTCGTTCTTCAATAAGGCGAGCATTCTGCGCATATCGGTCGAGGAGAAGTCGTGCGTCGACTGCGAGACATGCCGCTCGATCTGCCCGATGGGCGTGAACATCAAGAATAACCCAAACAGCATCGACTGCATTCGCTGTCTCGACTGCGTCGCGAAGTGTCCCGGAAGGGCGGTGAAGGTTGGGATCCGTTAGGTCAGCGATTATCTCCGCGGTCATCGTCGGCGGGGGCCAGATCTACTCCGGGCGAATCTGGACCGGGGTTTGGCTCGCGATCATCTTCTACGGCACGATTGCGCTGATGGCTGTTATCTGGACCGGCATCAACCAGGCAGTCTGGATGCTCATCGCGGCCTGGCTCATTGTCTGGCTCTACAATATCATCGACGCCTACAAGGGGGCAACCTATGATAAGCCGCCATGCGAGCGCGAATGCCCGGCCGGAATGCCATCCTGGATTTATCTGAACTTCCTTGCCGGCAAGACCGAGCAGGCTTTCCCCTTCTGGCCTTTTTTCCGTACACTCGCCCTGATCTGCCCGGCACCGTGCGAGGACAAGTGTACAAGAAGAGCCATTGACCAACCGATAGCGATTCGCTACTTGAAGTCCTTCATCAAGACCGTAAAGCAACCCGAGTCAACCCGCGAGCCGAAGTTCAAGGTCGCGGTGGTTGGGGCCGGCCCTTGCGGGCTTGCTTTTGCCTACGCGCTCTCGCTACGCGGCCACCTTGTCACGATATTTGAGAAAGAGACAAGTCCCGGCGGCATCCTCAAACACTACATCCCGAAGTTCCGCCTGCCGTCCTCGGTCCTGGACCAGGATATCAACGACCTTCTCGTGGGCAACGTCGAGCTTCGGTGCGGCACCGAGGTCGGCAAAGACATTCAGCTCGCCGACTTGTTCAAGAACTTTTATCGTGTGTTTCTTGCCACCGGCGCCTGGCAGGAACAGAAACTCGGCATCCCGGGCGAGGATGAGTGTCTGAGCGGGCTCGCGCTTCTCCGGGAAACCAAAAGAGGCAAGTCATTCAAGATCGGGACGGTAGGAGTGATTGGCGGTGGTAATACTGCTTTTGATGTTGCCCGGACCATGCGCCGCTTCGCCAACGACGTTACGATTTTCTACCGGCGACGGATCGAGGACATGCCGGCGGAACGCGAGAGCATCGCCGAAGCCACGGCCGAGGGCATAAAGATCGAACCGCTGGTCCTGCCGGTCGGGGTGGCCGCCCGCAAGGTCACGTTCGTGCGTACCGAGCTGGTTGATGGCAAGCCGATACCGGTAAAGAAGAGCGAGTTTCAAGTGGAACTGGACAAAGTCGTCGTTGCGGTCGGACAGACTCCGGACCCCGGATTCGTCAGTGGATTGGTAACGGTCGGAACCGGCGGCCGGATCGCGGTCCGGAACTCAAGGACCACTGATCCCAGGATCTTTGCCGGCGGTGATGTCGTGCTCGGTGCTTCAACCCTGGCCCATGCCGTTGGTCAAGGGCTGGAAGCGGCCGAAATGGTTGACTTCGACCTGCGCCGGATCCCGAGATTCTGGGGGCGCTTCACCAGGAAGTCCTACTTCCCGAAAGTCAAAATGCTGCCCTTCACTTCCGCGACAAAGCTCGCGATTCCGACACGGCCGGTCGGCGACCGCGTCAAGGACTTCGTCCCGGTGGAAACGTCAACCTCCCCGGAAGGCGTGTGCGCTGAAGCCGGACGCTGTCTCACCTGCCCTCTCAAATACCGCCTCTAGTGCTGCACCGACTTTTTTCACCTAGAATTGCCTTACCGCTTTGTGGTGCGGCACTTCCGCTAGGGGGGTAAGCCCCCCTTCGGCGCTCGTCCTAAGCACCGGACGCGCTGAGCACCCCCCGGACATGGAGGAGCGCTCTCCCCCATACCCCCTCAGTGCCCCTCGGAGCAGGTGGATATTATTGGCACCTATTAGTTCTAGGGACACTAATACAAACGAATCAAGTAACATGACAATCTCATTGCGAGCCCGCCACGCTGCTTGGCGGGCGTGGCAATCTCTGTGCTTTGAGCACTCGCCGAGATTGCTTCGTCGCTTTGCTCTTCGCAATGACAGTTTAGCAGGTACGTTCGTATTAGTCGCGCGGCAGTATCCCAGGACGATTTCCGATCAGCACACCTTCCTCGTGCCGTGTCACATGAATCATTGAGCACGATGCCGGCACCAAAGAATCGATCAGCACGGCATCGACGTCGCAACTATCATCGCCGACCCTTGGCACTCACCGTCAACAGATCGACCAGCCGCACCGATTTGAGGTGCCCTTCAATTTTCGTATTCAGGCCGCTCCACAAATCCCGGCTGGCACACTGCTCGGAGCGGGGACACACGCGCGGGTTTGTGACACAACGGACAAGACACAGCGAACCGCCCAGCGCCTCGAAGACATCCAACATGGAGATCTGGGCCGGTGACCGGGTCAATCGGTATCCCCCGGCGGTCCCCCGGATCCCGACAACCAGACCGCTTTTTTTCAGTCCGATGATGATCTGCTCAAGATACTTCTTGGATAAGCCCTCCTGACGCGCAATATCTTTCATGAGAACCGGACCGGCTTCGTAACGGCGGGCAAGCACGATCAACAGTCGTGCACCGTAGCGAACCTTGGTCGGTATCTTCATGCGGTCACCGGGGGCGCAGTTCGGAGTTCACTACGCGCTACGCCTCCAGCTCCTTGTAGTTCTGCAGAGCATCATAGAATGCTTTCCAGAAAGGATCGACCCCGGGGTGTTCCAGCTTTTTATCCAAGCCGCGCTCAACGACGATCATCCCTTCTTCGGGCCTTATCAACTCACCGACGATGGAAGCTCTAATACCCCTGCCTTCGAGTACCGCGGCCGCCCGCTCCGCTTTCTCCGGCCGACATGTTATGATCAAACTTCCTTCGCTGATTGACTTGTAGGGATCGATCTTAAAAAGCTCGCAGATCTGGGGTACGCAATCTTCGATTACTATCTTCTCCTTGTCAATCCGTACGCCGACACCGGCCGCCTGGGCAATCTCATAGACACCGCCCCAGATCCCGCACTCGGTGGCATCGTGCATCGCGGTAATGCCATTGTCTCGGACACCGACTTGCACCACCTGCAATGCATCTTCGACGACCGACATCTTGTAGAACAGCCCCTGCGCTTTTTTGGCAAAGCCGCCGCCAAGTTTCCTGCTCAGGTATTTCGGGAACATCGTGGCGAAGATGCCGCATGCCTCGATCGCCGGGCCCTTGGTTATGATTATCCGGTCGCCGACCCGGGCGAACCGCGGCGAGACATACTTGTCCAGGTCACCGACCGCGAGCACAGTTGCGCCGCCGACCATCGGGTAGTTGCAGTTATCATAGCGTGCCGTGTGGCCGCAAACGATCGCCATTCCCATCTTCCGGCATTCTTCGTCAATCGTCTTCCAGACCGTAGTCAGCGCCTCGGCGGTCATTGACAAAGGCAAATTCAGATCAATCGTCAAGTAGGTCGGCGGCAGTCCCGAGGTAACGACATCCGAGGCCAGAATATGCGTCGCAAACCAGGCGGCTCTTTCCCAGCCGTACTCGGGCACGATGAAGACCGGATCGCTGGTCATGGCCACCGCCTTGTTCCCGATCTCAACAACCCCAACATCAACGCCATGCTGAGGACCTACCAGGATGTGCTTGTTTACAGCACCGAGTCGTGGAAAAATCAACTCATTGAATACTTCGGCCGAAATCTTGCCGATCTCGGGCAGTTTCATTATTGGACCTCCTTAGATGCGGAACCGAACCCGACATGCCGTCAGCGTTGCCCGCCGGTCAACCGTCGAAGCCCTCAGCCGGCACCGCAGGCACATCACGCCCCCTGAAGCGTGTGCCTACATAGAGACTGACTAAGAACACGACTTTTGTAAAGTAGAAGAAGAATGAATTCTAGGTGAAGTGAGGCTCATCTGACCCACGGGCAGAACCCAAGCCACCCTGAAGCCACCCTGCGACCAAAGGGCGTCCGCCTTAGGCGGATTGGGGTGGCGCCCAGGATTTTGATTTAGCGAGACTAATCGCAAATGTACCAGGCCTCATGTTTGAGCTTTCCTTGGGCGAATATGAGCCCACAAACCTAAATTGTATTCGCATTATATAAAATGCAATAGCCGTGTCAGAACTCGACGCCTTGGGCATAGATGACAATGCGTTCTTCATCCTTGACCACGCGGCCCCAGAGCTTCACGACTCGCCCCGTCCGTTGCGGGATTGCGAAGTTACCCGGTGCGAGATCAACGTATATACTGCCCGTTCCATCATCAAGATAGAACCAGCAGCCGGAGCCGCATTCCGTGGCGATCTTGCCCTTAAGCCCCACTTCCTTGTCGAGAAAATTCGCGGGATTGGATAGAATGGTGCCGACCGTCTCGTAGGCCAGCTCGGCGTCTAATGCCTTGCCATATTTGTCTTCCCGCTTGCACCCCGCGAACGTGATTAAGCACCAAACCACCAAAAATGTCAAGTATGTTCTTGTTTTCATTGTGTTCTCCTGTCTTCGATGATCTTCCCGTCCGCCAGCCGGATGATTCTCCTGCACTTTTCGGCCAGCTTCAGGTCGTGGGTTGCGATGACGACCGTCAGCCCGTCACGCCACAATCTGTTCAAGAGGCCGAGTATGACCTCCTTGGATCTCGCCTCCAGCCGCCCGGTCGGCTCGTCGGCAAGCAGTATCGATGGGGCATTTACCAGGGCTCGGGCAATCGCCACCTTCTGCATGCTGCCCCCGTCCAAATGCGCCGGCAGGCAATCCTTCTGCTCTAAAAGGCCGACCCGATCAAGCGCGTCGGCTACGGTCTTCTCGGACCGCTGCCGCGAGAATACCAGCGGCAGTTCCACGTTTTCCCACACGGTTAGAGTCGGGATCAGGTAGAAGAGCTGAAAGATAAAACCGATTTGTTTCCGCCGGAAAACGACCAGCCGGTTTTCGGCGAGTCCCGTGACCTCGGCACCGGCGATCATTATTCGGCCCCGGGATGGAGAATCAAGGCAGCCGATCTGGTTGAGGAGCGTCGTCTTGCCCGAACCCGAACGCCCCACGATCGCAACCATATCGCCCCGGGCAATGGCAAGGCTCACGCCGGCGCAGGCATTAATCGTTTCCGCTCCGCGCCGGTACGAACGCCAGAGGTCGTCGACCCTTATGATTGCGTTATCCTGTGATTCTGCCATCTTCAATACGGATTATCCTTTCCGTTTGGCCGGCCAGCTCCCGATCGTGGGTCGCGATCACTATCGTGATGCCGTTCTCGCGGTTCAACCGGCGGAACAGACCCATTACGTTATCCCGCGTCGCGGTATCGAGATTCGCGGTCGGCTCATCGGCCAGCACGATCGCCGGCGTGTTGACCAACGCCCGGGCAATAGCAATCCTCTGCATCTCGCCGCCGGACAGCTCCCTCGGGTAATGACTTGCCCGATGTCCCATTTCCACCATATCGAGAAGCCGGGCAGCCTGCCGATGATGCCCTTGCTTTTCTCTCCGAGACACATTCGTGGCCCACAGCAGCGGCACCATAACATTCTCGACGGCGTTCAAAGTCGGAATCAAGAAGAACTCCGAGAAAACGAACCCAATCTTCTCGCGGCGGACCCGGACCGCATTCCGTCTCGTCAGCTCCTCGCCCTCGATCTCGACCGTCCCTGTGTCCGGCATGTCCATGCCGCCGATCAGATTCAAAGTTGTCGTTTTGCCCGCCCCGGAAGGCCCGAGCAGAGCCACAAACTCCCCGGTCCCGATATCAAGACTCAAGGCGTCCAGTGCCGTCACGGCCGTCGCGCCGCGCCGGTAGATCTTAACCAAGCTCTGAGCCTTGATCATCGCTCATTCCGTCCTGATCGCCACGATCGGCCGAACCGAGGCCGCCAGTGCCGCTGGATAAAGGCCGGAAACCAGGCCCATTACCACCGAGAAGACGGCGGAAACGCCGGCCAGGCCGGGCGAGAAGCCGATGAGCGTTCCCGCCGGCGCATAAGGCAGGACCGCCCTGAGGAACGCCTCGATAATCTTGGCCAGGACCAGGGCAAGGCCGACGCCGGCAAGCCCGCCGGCCACCCCAAGAACTGTGGTCTCGGCCCAGATCAGCTTAAAGACATCAAGCCGGGATGCCCCAATCGCCTTCATCATCCCGATCTCTTTCGTTCTTTCAAAAACCGCCATCAGGATCGTGTTGAAGACGCCCATCATCGCCGTGATCACCGCCACCAGCACGATGGCCAGGATGAAGACCTTCGTGGTCTGGATAACGCGCGAGACATTGCCCAGAAGCTCCGACAGCGGAAAAACGTTCAAATCCTGTTCGCGCTCCCTTATCGCCAAAGTTAGCTCTCCGACCTTCTCGATGTTGCTCGTTTGAATCAAGATCACGACCAGCTTCCCCTCAAGTCCGAAAATCCGCTGCAAGGTCTTCTTGGGCAGAAAATAGAACCCGTCGTCCTGCGTATTGGACCTCGCCAGCACGCCGCTGACATAGAGGCTCTCGCCCTTTGCCTTCAAGTAGTAGCGGTCACCGGGCTTCTTCTTCTCCTCCTGGGCGACACTGCTGCCGAGGATGATCGACCGCTCATCCCCAAACCAGCTCCCATTGACCTTCCACCCTGCTCTGAGCAACGGGTAGTCGGCGTCAATGCCGAGGAAAACCATGTTGCGTTTTTTGTCGATATCAAACAGTGCATCCATGATAATACCGGCGGCCTGCGCTACGCCGGGTATCGCCTTGACACTCGGCAAGTAGTCCTCACTGATGTAGCGCGGCCACTTGCCGCCGTGCAAGGCAATCGTCGCCGCCTCGTAGGGGCATCCCTTGGGAACAATCATGACGTGCGCGCCCAGCGAGTTAAGTTCTCCCCTGAGCCCTGACTCGTAGTTCTTCTGGAATTCAAGCAGGCCGTAGAGAACGGTGATGGCGAAAGCGACGCCAACCAGGCTGAAGACCGAGCGGGCCTTCAGCCGCATGATGTTCTTGAAGGCAAGCCTGAACCAGATCATCGCCGGTCCTTGGTTAGCGCATCAGCTCGTTACTCACCGAACTCACTCACTCCGTCCGCAAAGCCTGGGCGGGGTTCTGCCGTGAAGCAAAATAGGCCGGATATATTCCGGCAATGATCCCAACCAGCAGGATGAAAACCAGACAGAACAGAAATACGCCGGGCCGCAAAGAAACGACGCTCTCTCGGGGCGCCAGCGGGAGGAATCTCTTGACCACCGATTCGATGGACCGGGACGCGAACAGCGCCATCAGCAGGCCCAGGGCGCCGCCCATCAATGATAGCATCACCGACTCGAGCCATATCAGCACGAACACATGAATCCGGCCGGCCCCCGTAGCCATCATGATGCCGATCTCCCGAACCCTCTCAAACACCGACATGAGAATCGTATTGAGCACGCCGAAAGTCGATATTGCGACGATTATTATCACGACCGACAGAATCAACGTGCGCACGGTGCCGACCAGGGACAGCATCGTCCCCAACAGCTCGGACATGGTGATAACTTCGGCCCCCGGCAGGTTCTCCAGCGTCTTGGCCAGGACTGACGCCTGGCTCGGATCCTTCAGGCGGATGTTGATGCCGGTTATCTTGTTCCCAACTTTGAACACCTCTTGGGCCGTGGTCAGGCGAATGTAAAAGAACCCGTCGTCTTCAGTACCGGTCGGCTGCAACACACCGACGACATCAAAAGTCCGGTCGTACTCGGGCAGGTAGATCTGGTCGCCGACCTTCGACACTTCGATCAGCGAGACATCGTACCCCAGAATCACGTCGTTCTCGCGTGCCAGAAACGCTCCCTCTAACTGCCACCAGTTCTTCAAGGCCAACATCTGCTCATCGATGCCAATGTAGATATCGGTTCTTCCCTCCTCCGGCTTCACGATGCCGTGAATGAGGACACCCGCGGCAATATCGATCCCCTCCATTCTCTGTACTAGGCCCAGCAGCGAATCGGGCAAATAGCTCGGGATGCGTCCGCCTTTCAGAATCAGAGACGCTGCTTCGTAGGGGCACCCGATCGGCACGACCATCATGTGAATACCCATCTTCTGAATCTGTCCCCGGAGCGAATTCTCGTACCCGGTATTAAAGGAAGTAATCGTAAAGAGAACCGCAATCGCCAGCCCGATGCTCAGCACGGTTATCGACGTTCTCGTCGTCCGGTGGGCCAGGTTCTTCACGGCGAACTTAAGAAGGTTCATCGGCCTGGCCCCGCCAACTCCTCGTAGGCAACCAGCAGTTTCCTTACGGCAGAGGCAACCGCTTGCGATGATTTCTGGGCCCCCTGGGCCGCAGCGATCAAGTCAAATCCCACTTTGAGCGAATCGCGGGATGTCTTCTTAACGAATTGGTCCAGGAACTTCGCACTCCGCAGTGCCGCGCGCGCCTTTTCCCGGTCCCGCTGAATCCTCACTGACTTGATGCTCGGTGTCTTACCCGTTGAATCGACCAGCAACGCAACGACAACCTCTATTGCCCCATACTGCCCCTTGCTAAGGTGCGTCGACACAATCCCCAGCTGTCTTCCCTTTCTTGAGACGGGGTAGAACTTGAATTCGGTCTCATCGGCATCCAATTTCTGCCCCAATCGCCTCTCAATCGCCGTCTGGCTCTCTCTGGAAACGCGCAGAAACACCGTTCGGTAGGCGTCGCCGTCGAAAATCTCCTTTATGTCGCGGTCCGGAAACCGCCAAACGCATAATGACCCGATCACCAGGAATAGCATCATCATAACCTCACCCCCACCTGCGCCGCCAGATGCAGTTGGGCCACGTCGTGTTCAATGCTCCGGTAGCCTACGATCTCGACGCCGAGCGCCGTCACGGCCCGCACCACCAGACGTAGTCCCCCGCCGTAGGCCTCGAACTTGTGCGACCCGTCAAGCACCGGCATGTATCGCCCGTACATCCCTATGGCTTCGGTTCCAGCGCTCAGCGGTATCGACATCTCGGCATAGAAGCTCCCGATGCCATGCCGCGTCAGATCATCAAGTGATTCGACGGACTGGTTCTTGCCGCCCGCGGCTTCGGCCCGCAGTGTGAAATAGGGCGACGCAACTTCAATATCCAGTCCGATGCGGTTCTTGAGGGTAAAAGAATCCGGCTGGGCCATCATGTCGGCCAGGGGGTCAATCGAAAACTGCGGCAGACGCCCGCGAAGCAGGGAGAGACCGCCCTTGACGTCGGCAAAGTCACCCCGTCGGCGCAAGGCAATGCGGCCGGTCTGCACCTTGTTATCGTCGCCATCGGCCAGGTTCGGTCCGCTGCCGTTGGACACCATATACCAGTAGTCGAGCGGCCCGAGAATGCCGAATGCCGAGGCCCCGGCATCGATACGCAAACCCAAAGTTCGCGTGAAGAGTGGCTGAAAGATCTTGTCGTGACTGTCATACTCGGCCAACAATCCAAAAGGCAGAACCTGCTGCCCGAGCATGATGCTTGGTTTACCCAGGCCCAGCGGGACCACGATATATGCGGCACCGTAGTGCATGGCTTTAGCCCAGCCCTGCATCGCCCCCCAGACATAAGCCTGGATGACCACGCTCACGATATCACGGTTCTCGTCGGCAATAGTTGAAACGATGCCGAGCTCGGAGCCCATCAAGTTGAAGGTCGCAGCAGCGGCATCGACTTTCTCAAGACGAAAGTACAGAGCGGGATTGAACTCGTGAACAACACGGCCGATACCGACTCCGGCCAGCAGCAGTAAGATTATCATGTATCTTGGCATCATGCACCCGGCTGATTGCGTGCCGGCTCCTTGTCTACCTAATAGGTAGACAATAGTATACTCAACTGGTTTAGTGTTTCAACCCCGCCTGGACCATAAATCTACATGGATCACGGGCCGTCATACCGCTCCCACCGGAAGCCAGATGACGAAAGTCGACCCTTTACCCGGCTTGCTCTTCACTTCAATACGTCCGTTATGCTCGCTCACGATGCGCTGGGCAATTGCAAGACCGAGACCGGTACCGGCTTTCTTGCCTGAATAAAACGGATCGAATATTTTCTTCAAGTCTTCTTTCTTGATACCGACACCATTGTCCCGAACCTCAATGCCCACGGCGCGGTCATCGGCAAGAATGCTGACCTTGAGCTCCCCCTCTTCCCGAATGGCCTCCAGACCATTAATCAATAGTATTTGCACAACCTGCTTGATTCTCTCGCTGTCGACCCACGCCCACACACTCCGATCATCCAGCCAGGTGATCTTCACTTTGCGCGACTTGATCAACTCGCGCGGCAGGGTGGCGATTGATTCATTGATGAGTTGTCCCACCAGCACCTTTTCGCGTGCCGCAGGGCGGATGCGGGCAAAATCCAGAAAATCCTGGATAATGCCGTTCACGCGCTGGGCCTCCTTGAGAATCAATTCGCTTAGGCGCTTGAGCTTCTTGCTCGGACGGCTCGACGACGCCAGGATTTCTACCGACCCGCATATTGAGGCCAGGGGATTCCTGATCTCGTGGGCAAACGAGGCTCCCAGTTCGGCCAGCAGCCTCACCCGCTCGGCGACTTTCGAATCTTCCTGCAGCTTACGCAACTCGGTGACGTCGGTCACGATCGCCAACCGTCCGATAAGCTTCCGCTCGGGATTGACGATCGACTGACTCACGAAGATGAAACTGCGCGTCCCGAACTGAATCTCCTGTTCGTGCGTGTCGCCTCGCTCCAGGATATCCTTGATCTGTTTCGTTCTCTCGGCACCACGGCAGTTCGAGAAGACGATATTGCCGTTGTTGTCGATCGTGAGAATCTCAAGCGGCAGGCTCTTGAGAATCTCCTCGGTGGTCAACCGTACCTGAGAGAACTCATCACTGCGCCGCTTCAAGCGCTCGCTTAGAATACTGCTCAGAATGGTGGTCGCGACAAAGAGAAATGTGAAAAAGTAGAACCGGTAGATAACAAACATCAGCGGCAGCGAGCGCTGGTCAGATAGATAGAGAAGCAAACTCGAATAGGACAGCGTTGACAGAAAGAAAACATAGACCGCTCCGCGCATGCCGAGGTACACACTGGCCACGATGATCAGCAGGGCGTAGAAAAAAGGAAAGAGGCTCTCTTCGCCCCCCGTCACCACGATCATCGCGGTCACGATCACGATATCGAAAAAGAACTGAACGTAGAGGTTGAGATTGCGTCGTAGCAGCCTGACCAGACCGAAGAAAACTAGCGATAGGACAACCGTGCCCACGATTATGTAGTAGAATGTTCTGGGGATTTCGAAGAATATCGGGTACGCGGTCAGCAGGACGAGCGTAACGATGAGAGCCCGAAGCAGAATCAGCCCAACTAAACCTCGGGAATGTCGGCCTGATTCAATCATTGCCGAACCGTCCGGCATCCAGTGAGCGGCCGGAGCCTGATATCGCTGGCTATTCTTTGATGGCGCTGGCCAGTTTGAAGATCGGCAGGTACATCGTAATCAATAAGCCGCCGACAACCAGACCCAGCGTCACCATGATCAGAGGCTCGAGCGCGGTCGTCAGGTTGTCAACCGCCTGGTCGACTTCAGCATCGTAGAAGTCAGCCACTTTCGAGAGCATTTCATCAAGACCGCCGGAGGCTTCGCCGATCGCGATCATCTGCGTCACCATGGGCGGGAACACCCGGGTTTTGGTCAGCGGATCGGAGATACTCTCGCCGCCTTTGATCGACGTGCGGGCGGTGAGAATTGCCTCCTGAACGACCCAGTTGCCGGCCGTCTTGGCGGTAATCTCCAATCCGTCAATAATCGGTACGCCGCTCGAAAGCAAAGTCGACAGCGTCCTCGAAAAGCGAGCGATCGCCGTTTTCTTGACAAGCGGTCCGAAGATGGGCAGGCGCAGGATCAGGGGGTCTAACAGCCGCGCCCCGGCATCGGTCTTGTGGAACCGCCGTATTGCCGCGAAACCGGCGATACTAATGATGACGAGTGGAATCGTCGCGACCTTGAGGAAATTGCTCAAACCGATGACGAATCGCGTCGGTCCCGGCAGCTCTCCACCCGTCTCGGCGAAAATCTTGGCGAAGACCGGAATCACGAACAACAACAACGCCGCGGTGGCAACAACAGCGACCATCGTGACGATCGCCGGATAGATCATCGCGCCCCGGATCTTGCGGCGCAGGGTTGCGCTCTTCTCCAAATACACCGCCAACCGCTGGAGAATCACGTCAAGCGCGCCACCCGTCTCCCCGGCCTCGACCATGTTGACGTAGAGCGAGTCGAAAGTCTTGGGCTGTCTTCGAAGCGCATCGGCCAGCGACAAGCCGCCTTCAACGTCGCCCCGGACATCACTCAACACGCGCTTCAGCCCCTGGCTTTCAGTCTGCTTGGCCAGAATCTCAAGGCAAGAAAGCAACGGAAGACCAGCATTCAGCATCGTCGAAAACTGGCGCGTGAAAACCGAGAGTGACCTGATTGATACTTTCCCGCCAAACAGCGAGAGCCCCTTCTCCCGTTCTTTAAGCTTAATTGAAGTCGGAATGATCTTCTTCTGGCGTAGCGCCGCAACTACATCGGCCTGGGTACTGGCCACCATGTCGCCCGATGTCGTTGCCCCAGTAGCCGTTCTACCTTTCCAAACAAAGGTTGGCATAATTACCTCCTAGGCACGAGTGTTAAACCCGCTAAGTTCGATAAACAGCCTACCAATCCTAGTCAAGAAGTCAAACTTATATCGATTTTAACCGATTTACAAGTCTTGTCAAGAGAATATTTACCCCGTTAGAAAATGCCCAATCTTTTGTTTTCTTAACAGATTCCTCAACTCTCGGTCTTTCTCCATGGGACATAGTGTGTAGAACAGTGTCTCTAACGGGGCTTATCTAATCTTATAGTTAAACTTATCCTCTTATATATACATATATACCGAACCTCATAAATCAACTTGTCGAGCACAATACCACCATGTTACCGCGCATGGTCCAGCACGAACACGGTCGGAGCCTCCGGAAGCTCCGAGATATCTAACTCGGAGGACCCAACGGTCTTGACGTTGGTCACTTTCCCCAGAAAACTATCCACGCCGGCGATTGGGAAACCGCATTTGGCGGTCTTGTAATGCATCGGGAGGATTATGCTGGGCCGAAGCAGCTTGATAACCTGGCTCGCTTCCTGGGCATCGATTGTGAAGAATCCTCCGACCGGCACCATCAAGACGTCGACCGGGCCGATTGCCTTCGCGTGGCGATCATCAAGCTCGTGCCCCAAGTCGCCCAGATGCAGCACTCTCATGCCGTCAACTTCAAGAAGGAAAACCGTGTTGCTCCCCCGCTCGGCTCCCTGGGTCTTGTCGTGGTGCACGTCAAACCCCTTCACCTTGACATCCTTCATCGTTCTTTCGACCGCCCCCCGGACGACAACCGGTTTACCCTGTATCGCGGCCGTATCGTTGTGATCGTCATGCTCGTGCGAAATCGTCACCAGATCGGCCTTCTCACCGACCTCGGAATAACCAATACCGCCGCCGAAAGATCCCGCCTTGTAAGGGTCGGTGATGATCCTTGTTCCCCGCCGCGAGGTGATCAGGAAGGAAGCGTGACCCAAAAACTTGATCTTCATAAAACCTCCAACCCTCCCCAAATCTCATGTATGCCGTTCATGCCCTCTCACAGGCCATGGTACATGTTCAGTGCCTTGTACCACTTCTTGAGCGAGCTAATGCGCTTCCCGGGATCGGTTGGCAGAGCGAACGGCCGCCGCCCGCGGCAGTCAATGATCAATCCGACTATCCCCCCTTCCACGCCGCAGTCCAGGGTTTTACCCCGACCGGCGCCGACATCGAAGCCCTTCGTCGGATCGATGGTCGCCTTCGCCTTCTTGCCGACCCCAAGCGGGTGGACGAAAATGTCGCCGAAATCAACTGCTTTCTCGAACGTCTCGCCGTTGTCCATTTCCAGTTTGACTCGGACGCACTTCGCGCCGTCCTTGCCTTCTCCAACCGGCGAAATGACGGTTCCCAGGTGAATCAGGCAGTCCTTGTCGAAAACCTCGGTCGCGGCCTTCTCGTGAACGGTCGACAGCACGCCAAGATGCGGCATCATGAAGATACTATCAACCGCAAGCTGAGTCACGCCCTCCGGCAGGAAAGCATCGATCATCATCAGGGCAGCCTGGTTGCGACGCGGCGCGTGCGACAGCACGCCGCCCGAACCGATGATCAAGTTAAGACTGAAAAGATCGATCAAGGTCTCCCCGGACATCGTCTGAGCAAAAGCGTCCGAGATCGTTCGCTCCTGCTGGACGCCCTTGAGCCCTACCGCCATCGACTTGTGCTGTTCAAAAGCAAGACGCAAGGCCTCCCGTGAAATTGCCTGTTCGACCTGCAGGTCTTCGAGTGAGTGAGGAATTGTCGTGGGCCGGATCATTTTGTTGCGGATACGGTTGCGCAAATCGGCCTCGTCCATACTGAAAGGCAGCCAGCGAATCAGGTTCTCGACGCCCGTCTCGGCCAGCACATTGGAGATGCTGTAGGATAGTCCCAGATTGGCGCTCACCGTCCGGTTGAAAACACCCTTGATGACCGAGAAAACGTCGGTCGTCGCCCCGCCGATGTCAACGCCGATGACTTCGATGTTCTGGCGGCGTGCCGCCGTTTCGACCAGCAAGCCGACCGCGGCGGGCGTCGGCATGATCGGGACATCAGTCCAGGTCATCAGCTTCTTGTAACCGGGCGCGTGCGCCATCACGTGCTCCATGAACAAATCGTGGATCTTGTGGCGGGCCGGATTCAAGTTCTCCTTCTCCAAGACCGGCCTGATATTCTCAACGATGACCAGCGCGGTCTTATCGTTAAGCGTATTGTGAACGAGATCACGCGCCTCCTTGTTGCCGGCATAGATCACCGGCAGGTTGTAGCCGACACCGAAACGCGGCTTGGGGTCGGCGGCGCGAATCAACTCGGCCAGCTCGACCACATGCGAAATCGTGCCGCCGTCGATTCCGCCGGAGAGAAGAATCATGTCGGGACGCAGCGTTCTGATGCGCTCAATCTTCTCGTGCGGCAACCTTCCGTCGTTGGAGGCAATGACATCCATGACGATCGCACCGGCGCCGAGCGCCGCCCGTGCCGCGCTCTCCGCGGTCATGGTTATCACCACCCCGGCCACCATCATCTGCAGACCGCCCCCGGCCGACGATGTCGACATGTACGTATCGACCCCTTCTTCCTTGCTCTTCACCTGTTTTATGATCTGCTCGCCGTCCAGTATCTTCTTGCCGCTCAGCTCCTCGACTTCGCGAACCGCGTTGAGCACGCCCCGGGTGACGTCCTCGAAGGGCGCCTCGACCGTCGTCGGAGCCTCACCCCGGACGATGAGCCGGTATTCTTCGCCTCTTTTCTCGATAAGAATCGCCTTGGTGGTCGTACTCCCGCAGTCGGTTGCCAGAATTGTGTTTATCTTGGTGCTATCCAGCTTCGCCGGCTCGCTGCTCACTTCTTGCTCCTTTCATTCTCAAGCCTTTCAATCTCAACGATCAAATCCTCGATGTTCTCCCGTTCTTCGAGCAGACTCGTGATCTCATCGTACTCCGCATACTTGAAAAAGGCATGGTAGAACGGGTTGAAAAAGACCATGGTCTGGCTGGCCAGAAACGAAAGCGGCTTGCTCGACTCAAGCATGACGATCGCCACCGGCGCCAGCTTCATGTCCACCACCTTTTGAGCCAGCCGCCCCATCAAATACTTCTTGCGCTCCTGACTGACTTCAGTCATTTCGCTCCGGGGACGTAGCGGACAATCATGTCTTTGGCCGCTTTCACCTCGTCGAGCCGCCGCACCGGTGTTGCATAGGGGGCACCGCGCAGCAGCTCGGGATCTTCCCTTGCTTCCCGGGCAATCTGCTTCATGACCGTGATAAAGTTGTCCAGCGACTCCCGGGATTCACTCTCGGTCGGCTCGATCATCAGGGCTTCCGAGACGATGAGCGGGAAGTAGACGGTCGGGGCATGGAGGCCGAAATCAAGCAGCCTCTTGGCGACATCCAGCGTTCGGACGTTGTGTTCGCGGAGATTGACTCCGGAGAGCACGCCTTCGTGCATGCACGGCACATCATAAGGCAGTTTGAAGTATTCCTTGAGCGACTGGATAACGTAGTTGGCGTTGACGATCGCACCCCGGGCCACCCTGCGCAAGCCTTCTTCGCCCAGCATTCTAACGTACGTATAGGCGCGCACCAAGACGAGGAAATTCCCCAGATACCCGTGGACCCGGCCGATCGTCGCCGGGTGACAATCCTCGAGCCGGTATTTCAAACCGTCTTTCACGACACAGGGGACCGGCAAGAATTCAACCAGGTCCTTGCGCACCGCGACCGGGCCCGCCCCCGGACCGCCGCCGCCGTGCGGGGTTGAAAAAGTCTTATGCAGATTGAAATGAATCACGTCGAACCCGCATGCCCCCGGCCGGATGATGCCGACGAGCGCATTGAGGTTCGCCCCGTCCAGGTACAGTAGCCCGCCCTTGCCGTGGACGATCTGCGCGATCTTGGCCAGCTCTCTTTCAAACAAGCCCAGAGTGTTGGGATTGGTCAGCATCAAGCAGGCGGTATCCTCGTCCATCAGCTGCGCCAGTTTGCCGATGTCAACCAGCCCGTGCTGGTCCGACGGCAGCGCAAGCGGTTTAAAACCCGACAAGGTAACGCTGGCTGGATTGGTGCCGTGCGCCGAGTCCGGTATCAATACTTTGGTACGGCGCCGCCCCTTCTTAAGGTGATAAGCCCGAATCATCATGATGCCGGTGAACTCACCCTGCGCGCCGGCGGCCGGCTCAAGGGTGATGCCGTCAAGGTCAACGATCTTGAGCAGATACTCACCCAGTTCGGCGATGAGCTTGAGCGCGCCTTGAATCGTGGTTTCGGGCTGGAACGGGTGCAGCGAAGTGAACTTCGGCTCACGGCAGGTTTCCTCATTGATCTTCGGATTGTACTTCATGGTGCAAGAACCGAGCGGATAGAAGCCCTTGTCAACATGGTGGTTCATGGTCGACATGTTGACAAAGTGACGGACGACGTCCGGTTCACTGATCTCGGGTAGATTGGGTTTATCCTTTCTCAAGAACTTCTCCCCAATCGCTTCCACCAAACACATATGGGGGACATCGATCGACGGCAGGCAGTAGCCTTTACGGCCGGGCCGGGATTTCTCGTAAATCAAGTCCACGGTTACTTTCCTCTCCCCGTCTTGAAGAAATACTCAAGCGAGCGGTCGTAGGTCCGCTCCGCCTCTCTCGAGAATAAACAACCGGGAATCTCGCCGGCCTGCCGGTGGAATTCGAGGCATTCACAGCATTTGCCTTTTCTCGCACAGGGTTCGTAAGTGCAAGAACAGTTTGATTTATTGGCCTTTACGTTGCATTCCATGCGTCGATTATTATACTGAGAATCACCGTTGTGTCAAGACGTGTTTGCCCCCCGCCCAAGCTTCTTCCCGATGTGCGGATCTGACGCTATGCCTCGAAACTAACGACCGTTTCCCGGATGATTCTCAAGCCCGCTCAAAGCTCCCCCAGCAACTCCCGGGCAACGGCAACCTCCGGTGCCGAGCCGAAGTCCAGCACGATCGTCTCAAGCACCGCTGTCGCCTTGGTCTTCTCCCCGGTTGCCAGTAGGACCCTTGCCTTGGTCAAGAGCAGTGCGGCCCGTTTCTCGCCCCGCTCGTACGCCCGTTCGTACTCCTCGATCACGCCCAATGCCCGGTCATAGCGTTGCGCGGCGCAGTGCCGATCAACGACCCAGTCATAGCCGTACTCAGCCAGGGACGGATAGCGCCCGATAAATACCCGGGCGGTGTCGATTGCCGCCCCGTCGGCGTCGATCGCACCCAGGTAGAGCATGCGGGCGTAGGTCGCCAGCGCCGCACTGTCCCCGCCCGCCCTGCGTATCACGAACAGCCGCTCCAGCGCGTCGTTGGCCAGAGGGCTGGCCGGGAACCGATCGACCAACCAGTTATACGCGCTGACCGCTTCCGCCACGTCATGCCGGTAAAGACTGACATTGGCCCGTTCCCAAAATACCGCAGCCAGCGACTCGCGCGGCACCACGCTTGCCGCCCGGAGGAGAACTTGGTTGGCGCCATCCAAGGCGCCGCGCCGCAGCCGAATCCCCGCCATGACGAGATGGGCCGACAAAGGCCACGTTTCATCGGCCAACCCGGCGATGATTTTTTCCGCCGCATCAAGATCGCCCCGCTGCATCAGACACTCGGCATAGAGAATCCGGGCCGGGGTGCTCTTCTCATGCTCCAGGCGCCGGAGCGCATTGTCAAAGTCACGCCGGGCCATGAAAACCCCCGCGGCATCGACATCAAGACCAAGCTGATCGTAGCAGAGAAGCGCCAGGCTGTCCAAGCCTTTGGTCTGACACAGGCGGGCGAAGGTCTTGATCACACCTTCGTCCCCGAGCTTCAAATACTCGTGCACGGCGGCCTTATAGTCATCATCGGCCAGATAGATTCGGGCTTGAAGCTGACCTTTGGTCTTCCGGTTCAACGACGCACTCCCGACAAGTTGTGCCACCTTCCGGTCTTTCTTGTAGAACTGCACGATGCGCTCGGCCGCGGTAGTGAAATCAGCCGACCTTTCCGCCAGCGTGTCATACCTGAGCCAGTTCAGCAGTTCGATGGCGCCGGATCGGAAATCACCGGTCCGGTTATACAAACTTGCGACTTCGAATGCATGGGCCGCGCGATTGCCGAGCAGCCTCCGCCATTCCCGGTACAGCCCGATCAACTCATCGAGACGGCCATAACCTTCAAGGAGCGCCGCCGAACGCTGAAAGACCGGTGGCTCGGGTCTTAGTTTGATCACCTCAACGAGGGTGCGGCGGGCTACAGCAAAATCGTCTACCCTGAGATATGCTTCGGCCAGGCCAAAACGAATTTCGGTCTCCTGCCGGTGCTGATCCTCCAATGCTTGGGCGTAGGCGATGAACTCGGCAATCCGGCCGCTTCTGAATGATTCATCCTTCCGTTGGTTGAATTTCTGGAAATCAAAAACCTGGGCTGTCACAAATAGCAGTAACAGTAACATGCGCGCCGATCCGGCTATCGACTACCGGAGAAAGGCGACCTTACGCACCACCCGCGCCGACGGGTTCTTGTCTCTACGAGACCCCTTAGAGGAGTCCCGTAGGGATCCAGACGTAGAAACGACGAAATAGGTTCCGGCCGGAAGCCGTCGTCCCGTGTCGTCGGTCCCGCACCAAGTCACCCTCTGGATTCCGGGCTTCAGCTGCTCGTCTCGATAGAACGTCTTCACGCAGCGTCCCGAACCGTCGAACACCCGGAGAGTATTCTTCCCGGTTTCTGAAACCGAAAACCAGATAGCCAACTTATCCTGAAATGGGTTGGGCCCAAGGGTAAGAATCCCGGATCTCGGATTCTGCATCTCGGAGGAAAACTCTTCAACCGGGGCAACCTGGATAAACGACAGGTCGTCCCAGCGATCCCAGTACCCATAGCCCTGGATGCACAACCTGAGCCGGGCAAAACGGGTCCCGCCCGGTGCCAAAGCCGGTCCGGTGGTTAAAAACCGGTATTGATTGGAATCGCTGACCAGCTCAGGTGAACTCACCTCGGCAAGAATCGCATGATCGGCGTCGAACCACTGGATATTCAGTTTCATCCGATTGCCGCACCCATCATTCTTTCGTGCCCATCCTGAGAATTCATACCTTGCGCCGGCCAAGACCATGACGTCTTGGAAAACAACGGAGTTCACCGGCCAGGCACGACCCAGTGAATCAGGGTTGTGGCGGATTGCGTACTGACCGCCGTGAACGTAATCGTTGGCTCTCTCCCACTGCGCATACTCGCCGAGGCACCAGCCGGCGGGAACCGGATTGGGATTGCTGGGCACGCCGACCGTGTCGATAATCCACGTCTCGCAATCGCCGTTGGTGAAGAACGACCCCGGGCGGTTGAACGCACTCATGATCGCGGCCCATAATTCCTGCCTCGCGCCGTCATAGGCCAGGGCCCACATGCCGGAACCGACCAGCCGATTGCGGTTCAAGTCGTCGTACTTGACCAGCAAACTCTGCTCATTGTCGAACCAGCCCTGATACCACTGGGCTCCGCTCTGCCAGGCGTACCACGGCGTCTGGGATTCACCATCCCAGCGCTCGCCCCGCGCCCGGGCGCGGGGCACGGCGTCGGCGTAGATCGTGGCGCTGCCGCTACCGGTGGTTCGGGAATGAGCGCTGCCCGTCTCGGTCGGCCACTCATAACCGTAGTATGGCAGACCAAGGATGATCTTGCCCCGATTGTAATTCGTCTTGACCAGGTAGTCGGTTGTCGTCCAGCGGATATTGTAGGTTCCCCAGCCGGCAAGAGGAGCACAGGGCCCGGCCTCGGACGACCCTGAATAGTGGTAGTTGTAGCCCATGATGAACACCCCGTCGGTGGTGTCGGCAATGGCCCGATAATCAAACGCATTCGACCAGTCAACCGGGGGCGTCGCGATCGTTACCTCCAAACCATAAGGCCGGAAAGCTGCGGCCAGCTGCTGCATGAAAATCGTCAGGTTGGCCCGGTCCGCACCCGGCACGCCTTCAAAGTCGATGTTCACGCCTTCGATGCCCGCACTGCGAACCATGTTAAGAAGGTTGTTAATCGCATTGGTCGCCCCGGTCGTAACGATTGAATGTATGGTTGCGCCGTTAAAACAGGTTGCGCAAAGGATGACCTTCACGCCGGTACGGTGGGCATGAGAAATACCCCAGGCCCAGGTCTGCGGGAAATTGTGGCTGTTGTTGAGCGACCCGTCCCCGTTCACGCCCACGCTGAAGCAGGCATAGTGGGTGATCTTGTTGAAGTGGAGAAACTGATCGCTGGTCCAGTAAGGGCTGTAACCGTAGACGGTCCTTTCGACCAAGACCTGGGGCCGGGGACCAAGCGGCCCGTAGCGCGGTTGACTGCCGTCGCCCTTGACCGCGGGCCCTTCGGTTTGGCGGCGCTCCCACTCTATCTGGTGTATACCTTTGGGCTGCTCCATCACCTGGGATAGGGCCACCAATGGCAAAAATGCCAGGACAAGGGTTCTCATTGCATGCCTCAAACCTGCGCCCCATTATAGGCTCTGAGTTTGGATTGTCAACGGAGGATTGCGAACGCTCTCGAGAAACCCTTTGCCGGCCGATCGCAAACGAATGCGTGTTTGGGCAATTCGTGAATTGCCCCTACATGTACATTGCAGACCCTTGTCGCCGCCTGCCCCGTTAGACACGAAGAGCCTATCGGGGTCTTCCTGAGGGCAACGCCCGAAGGATCTCAATTAGATTCTTCGTTCCGGACCGGCACTCAGAATGACACGTTTGCGCATGAGATCGCAACCGCACTCAGTCTACTCCGCGATGACATGCCCCACTTCAGCCATTGCGAGGAGCGCCGTAAGCCTGCCCTGAGCGAAGTCGAATGGGCGGCTTTCTCATCTCCCGCCCCTTCCTGTCATGCTGAGTGCAACGAAGCATCTCATCTTGGCCATTGCCAGAATTCCGCTACCCGTAGAGTCAACGCAGAATATCCGCCCTTGTCATCCTGAGGGCCATGGCCTGAAGGATCTCTGCCGGGCGTCCCCGCCGGCCCATCTTTCCCCTTGACAAGTCGCCGGCCCTAAGTACAATGATGTTGCGAGGTGCGGACAATGGCTTTGAAAGTCGGAGGACGGTTCGACATACGGTATGCGGGGCATACATCCCTGAGCGGGATCATTGTCGTCATCTGTGAACCCTATCTGAGAATCACCTTGCAGGTCTTCGCCCCCCCCCCCTGCGCATCAACATTGTCGTAAGAATCGTTTTCGCTTAGCACCGCAATCCGGCTTCGGCTGAGGGCGCTCCTCCTTGCCCTCAAGACTAGTCGCCTCACCCA
>CAYGYG010000025.1:0-33436 GCA_964354155.1 uncultured bacterium
GATCTTCTTCTACCATGCACCCAATGGGACGAATCAAATCGAGTTGATGGGATGACGAGTATTCGGTGGGCTGCATGAGGTCCAATCGCGTGATCTATGTGTATGAACATAGATAAGGTTATTGTCGAATGATCACTCTGTTGAACGTTGCCAAGGCCTTGATGATCTCGGTCGTTGGTGGTCTCGTTGTCTATCTTTTCACAAAAAAGAGAGCCCAACTTACCTACTATTTCAGCGATCAGACCGATTTTTCCCAGAAGTCTGACGGTCATTCAGAGAGAATCACTTTCCAAAATCTCACCATAAAGAATTCTGGCAACAATACAGCAACCGATGTCAACGTTATTCTGGATGGCTCATTTTTGCAGAAGAATAAGATAGAGCATGACATAAAGACTATAGAACAGCATGAGAAGATCATTGATGAAAGAAACAACGTCTGCATCATGTACAAAAGGATGCTGCCAAAAGACACCTTTACCGTATCGTTCTTGCAGCGGGGTGGCAATCCGATCATTATCAATAAGGAGGTCATAATATCCGCAAGATGTAATGAAACGGTTGCGATTGATGAGAAGAGCTTTGTTAGTTCAAGAGAATGGATAAAATTCGTATTTCTACTTGGCGTGCTGGCCGTCGCAATTTACTTCATGGTGAATTCGCTTATTAAGGAGAAAAGACAGACCGAACCTAGATCGAGAATAGCTTTTTCCATTGACAAGACGGTTGTGGCCAAGGGGGATACTATTAATATCTCAACGTACATTCAGAACGCTGAAAAACAGGTAATAACAGGTGTATGGTGGCACATAAATACATCAACCTTCGGTTTATATGAAGTCGATTCGATGACTCGCAAGGACCTGAACCCTGGGGGATTTTATAGACAAGCTATTCTTGATATCGATCATAGCGACGTTCGGTACGGGATCGTTATTGTTCCATCAAATATACCGGCAGGGAAGTATTACTTTTCTGCTACCTGTTTTTACGATGTTGGAGGTGTTCAGAAACAAAAGACCATTAAGAATATAATTGACGTACAGTAGCCTCGAGTAGCGCTAGCACTGTCACCTAGTTGATGTCCGCTGTAGTCACCATCTCCTTCTTGGTTCTCTTGAAGAATGCGATGAGTTGTCATAGACGGCTTCAGAAGGAGAACTTCCTATTTGAGTACTGGATTGCGGTGGGACCAGAGCTTCACATTCGAAACTGCACCTCCGACGCCCGACTACGGACGAATAGAAGAGATGACAACGATATGAAATGCACCGCGACCAGGGATCTCGGCTTAGTCGTCGTCGATGAGGGGGATGCGGAACCAGCGGGTGGTGCAGGCCACCTGCTTGCGGATTCAGGGGTCGGATCTCGGCAATGGACAACTGGTGGTCCGTGAAGGCCAAGTCAAAGTGAAGTGGACGGCGTGGCACGGGTCTATTGTTTTCTTGATTTGAGGTGGCCGAGGGATATAATGTGAGCATGACTCCCGAAGAAAGGTCAAGACGGCTCCAGAAGGAAGCCGAGAAAGTGCTGGCGCTCGTGCGCCTGCGACGGTACTGCACGCGGTTCGGTAAGATCACGCCGACCGGCAGCTATTTTTTGCGCTGTATGATGTATCCTGATATTGACCTGTATATTCCGCTCATACCCATGGAAATGCTGTTTGATCTTGCAGCCAAGCTGGCTGCCCATGACTGCGTCAAGAAGATCAACCTTGAAAAAGGCGGCCCGGGCGATCTGGCAAAAGGATTCTACCTGAAACCGATCGTCGAATACGGCAATTGGGAACGGCCGTGGAAAATCGACATCTGGTCCCTGCCCATCAACGTCGTTACCGAGAAGCAGAAGGAGCTGGAAGATATCAAGCGTCGGATGACCCGCGAACAGAAGAGACTCGTATTGAATTACAAGTTCAGCATTCTAACCGAGGCCGGGCGCACTCCGATGTTCAGCGGCATTCATATCTACCGCGCCGTTGTGAATCTTGGTCTACGTGATTTCAGTAAGATCACGAACTACCTCAGGGAGAACGGAATAAAGATCTAGCTTACCAGCCGCGACGCCGGTGCGCCAGATTTATGCCATATCACTCAATGGGGACCGGCAACCCGTCCTTCTTGGTCACCTTCTGGCGGATTGGCCTTGACAATCCCTGACGACCAGATATCATGACGTAACTCCCCCTCCCGGCTGCGGCCTTCGGGCTGCGGCCGGGTTGGTTTTTTGGATACGGTCTTGCTATGTTTCACAAGCCTTGTCGCCTCTCTAGCGGGTGAAAGCCCGCGCACTCCTTGTCCCAAGTCGTCGCACAAAGCCGGGACACCGCCATGCTTCGGCGGGCGCACCGGGTGATACTGCATGATGGAGATGGGCTGCTTGCTGCCGAATGCCCATCGATTGAGGATGACGTAAGCATTGGCGAGACGGAAAAGAAGACCTGAGAAGAATGTCCGTGAAGCAGTCAGGGCCCGTCTGAAGGTGAGGGCATAGGAAGGATTGCCGTTGACTTATTTGTCGTGCCATGTATAATTCACCATGAAGACAATGAATGCCCTGACAAAAGTGGAGAAGAAATTCATCGTCGATGAGAACGGCAAGAAGTCTGCCGTGATTGTCCCCATTGGCAAGTACGAAGAACTTCTTGAAGACATTCACGACCTAGCTGTCATCGCCGAGCGACGTGCTGAGCCGACGACAAGCTTGGGTGCACTCAAGAAAAAGCTGAAGAAAAATGGGCTCTTATGAAGTCGAGTGGAAGAAATCAGCTGCTGGTGATCTGCACAGGATTGACCGACAGTTCATTGGCCGAATCATAAGAGCAGTCGAGACTCTCAAAAACCACCCCTTTCCACAGCAGTCAAAGAAGCTTCGGGGCGCGGAGCACATCTATCGATTACGCGTTGGCGACTACCGAGTAGTGTACGGAATAGATGCAGCAGCAAAGATTCTAACCATTTATCACGTCCGGCATCGCAAAGACATTTACCGAAGGGGCGCCCGCTAGTCTCATAACATCCGTCTTTGCGGTGCCCTGCGTTATCATTGCCGTTGTCTACCGTACGATCACCGTCTGCCTGTTAGGCGCGCAGTATTCAATGGGGTCATTGACGCGGAACGCCTACTCATCATCAACGATCGGGGTGCGGAACCAGCGGGTGACGTAAGCATTGCCGAGACGGAAAAGAGAACCTGAGAAGAAGGTCCGTGAAACAGTCAGGGCGCGTCTGAAAGTGAGGGCTGAAAAAACAATGCCCCTGACCGTGGCAAGCCGAAGGGTTGAAATGAACGTCTGATGCCGGTCGTTCCGTCGCTGCAATCGCCTTACGGAGGAACCGCAGTCACCGCGGGGTCAACACTTGACATTCCCGATCTTATGTGTATCATTGAATTGAGAGAAACGTATGAACAGACTAATGAACCGTATTGCTGCTGATCCGAAAATCTGTCATGGCAAGCCTTGTATTAGAGGGACAAGGATCTTGGTTTCGGTGATCCTCGACAATCTAGCCGCTGGACTGACGGTCAAAGAGATCATCGCCGAATACCCAGAATTGAAATCGGAGGATGTGAAGGCGGCCATCGCCTATGCAGCGGAGCTGGCTCGAGAAGAAGATCTTGTTCCGCTCCGTTAGGCAATGCTTGCAATCAAACTCGACGAAAACCTGGGTAAAACTGCCCAAAGAATCCTGAAAGATGCCGGCCATAAGGTAGAAAGACCATCTGACGAAGGAATCTCTGGCTATTCCGATGAGATCCTCTGGCGATTCGTCTGTCGAGAAGGTTTGTTTTTCATCACCCTGGATACCGATTTTTCTGATATTCGAAGGTTCCCGCCGGGCTCACATTCCGGTATTCTCATTCTGAGACCCGCAAACCAAAGTCGCGAAGCGGTACGTAGCCTGCTCAGCAAGTTAGTCAAGGAATGCCCGATGGAGACATTGAAAGGCTGTCTCACTGTTGCCGATGAGCACCACACGCGGATCCGAAAACCGAAAGTGTAGCCGCCTCTAGACAAAGGTCTCCTCGCCCCTGAGGGAGAGGGTTAGGGCCTGCCCCGCCATCACCTCCATCTATGGCCGAAGGCCACTGTGATCGACACGTAGCGCGGAATGAGCTAGTCGTCGTCGATGACTGGGATGCGGTACCAGCGGGTAGTACAGGCGACCTGCTTGGGGTTGGGGTAGGTGATGAAGGATTCGCTGTCGAGCATGCCGCTGGCGTTGAAACACCGTTCCGAGATGAGCAAGCCTTCCGCGTTGTACTCAAGCAGGGTCCGGCCGCAGCGCTGCGGCTTGCCGGGATCCGGTTCCTCGACCGCGGACAGCCGGCCCTGGCTGTCGTAGTAGTAGATGGTGTCGCCGCGATAAGCCATGCCCGGCGGGGGTGAGACGCCGTCGGCCTCAGGCCCGGACATCTCGGCCAGGACCGCGTCGGAGCGAAGGTGGCGATGCGCCCGGCGGATCCGGTGTTCGTCGTCGAGATCGTACTGGATCAGTCGCTCAACGCGTCCTTTTTCGACATCTATCTTGCGGCACGTCACGATCCGTTTTTCCTTATTGTAAACCCAGTCTTCGCGGCTGGCGACGTATCGCTCGCCCCAGGGCGTGGCCATGAAGAACTCCTGTTTAAGCAGCAGACCGGTTTCGTCGAACGTATTCATCTTCTGCCAGCGCAGATGCCCCTTGGCGTAGCGCACCTTGAGGAAGACCTGCTTATAACCATGCCGGTAGAACAAGAGGTGTGGTCCGGTGCAGAAATCAACTGCTGAAGTGTAGTTATCAAGGGCGAAGACGAAGACATCCCAGTCGGTTTTCGGAATTTTTCTGAAGTGCGTCACGTCAAGGCCCTCGGTATCGCCAAGGATTGTGAACCCGTTCCGGTCAAAGCAATCGCTATACCGGTCATAAACACCTGATTCCTCGACGTAGGGCTCATCTTCGTCTGAATCCGGCTCGGCCGGACCAGCCGGCTCGATGCCGCGCAGCGCGGCCAGATTCACGGAACCGAAGTAGTGTCCGTTATCCTCGAAGAGGCGGAGTTCATCATGGTCTCCTTCCTCGTCATAGGTGATGATGGCCGACCGTACACCCTTCGTCTCCTGGCGGCTGAACTCGCGGCCCAGGGTGCGCTCAAGAACGCTCGTCATCATTGCGGGCCGGCCACCGGGCACGAGCGGTTCGGCGGAACGGATATCGAGCAAGTCCTCCATGATCGAGGACGGGCTATCCAGCAGTTCATAGTAGTTGACTTGCCTGGTCATCAAATCACCTGCGGACGCTAGCGGCGCTTCTTCTTCCGGCGCCTTCTCTTTCTCTCGTCGTCGAAGGTGACGTCCTCTTCGATCTCGACGTAATCGACCCCGTCCTCGTCATCGCGGCTTCGCCGCGGCCTGGTCTTGGTTTTGCGAGACTTCCGTGGTCTCTGTTTCATCGGTCCTCCATACATACTATCTGACAGGAAAGCGAACTTTAAAGGTGAATCTTCACTTTTGTTGCATTCTTTCTTCCAATGTTTCAGGGGGTTATCGAAGTGCCACATACACGATAATAACTGCGACCGTCGTCGCTATAACATCTGCGATATCAGCTGTTCGGAAGAGGGGCAAAATCTCCGGCTGAGTCTCATTCCGACGTGTGCCTGCACCTCCACGGAAGATTGGATATTTGAGAAGATTTCTGGAAAACAAACCCGGCCGCAGCCCAAAGGCCGCAGCCGGGAGGGGGAGTTAGGCTGAAGTATACCCAATCAGGCCCGACTGTCAAACGGTATCTCGTTGGCTACAGGAATGGTTTGGGAATAGATCGCGTGGGTACCGGCCAGTCGGGATCTCCGCACCGGGCTAGCGAGATTTACCCTTGGCGGTCGCAGCGGCCTCTTCTCTCTCCAAGCTCTCGTACCAGTCCTTACGATCAAGGAACTCCCTGGACCTGCAGATCCGACATCCCCTGTGAATCAAGAACTTTTTCTTGCAGCGTTTCCAGCCGGTATCCATGTCATCAACCCAATGTTTGCACACGACCGTTCTGAACGCTGAAAAAGCATTATACGAACATGCCAGGCATCTGAAGCACCACCTGTCGTTCTTGGCCAGCTTTCTTTGCAGAGTCTCACCGCAGTTTGGGCACTTTAGACTGAGGGCAACTTCCCATTTAGTCTCGGTTTTCATGCTTTCTCCTCTACTATACTAACTTAACTTAACTACCGGAACTTAACTAACTATACTAACTATGACCTTTTGACATAACTCCTGATAAAAAGGTTTATTTCGTGATTTCTACGCACATCAATGTCCGGTTTTTCTCGCTAATCAACGACTCTAAGCCAGGTCATTGGGCAGTTGTACCCGGCCAATCGCATGATGCGCACGAGCGTATCACGGAAATGGGAAACAGCGTACGGTTTTTGCTGAAACACAACAACTAATGTTCTCTAACGATCTTTCTGACGGCAATTCGGTCGTGGCTTCTCAGAACACAGAAGTAAACGCCCGATGGCACCGGGTGGCCATTGTTGTCCCTACCGTTCCATTGTACAGAGGTCTCGACCCTAGCCGCGGCCAGCGATCTTATAAGATTTCCCCGAGCATCGTAGATTCTTAGGACAATTCGTCCGCTCTCAAGGGGCAGACCGCTAATCACACACCGTCTTCTAAAAGGATTCGGAAATACACGCAACCCACCTCTTGTCGTAACCAGTGCGACTGGGGTTTCCCGTATTTCACTCGGCGTGAAGAATTTGCCCCACGTTCGGAAAACAGACACGGGCCGACCGTTGATCGAATCGGTGAAACAGCCGAACGTAACCAACACCTGGCCGCCTGGCCCCACCGCAAGCCTGGGTATCACTTGTCTACCCGGCATGTTTGTCAATCGGAACGAGTCGATGACTGTTCCGCCTTCATCTACCATGGCCCCGCCTATCGCCGCGTAACCATACCGCCGATCGGTCCATGCGACAAGGAAGTTCTGACCATCATAAACAACCGTGGGATGCTCCTGATAGGCCGGGGCAACCGTAATCGCGATCCCCGCAGTGTCGAGGACTATGCCTGACTTGGTCACTCGCGAACCATAGATGTCCCAGTTCCCACCATTCCGCCCCTCCTGCCAGACAACCAGGTAGTTGGATGTGCCGACGGCGACGGCAGGACGCCATTGCACTGAGATGTGTTTGACGATGGGCAGGCCAGCGGTATCCATGACCACTCCTGCCGGGCTGACTCTTGCCCCATAGATGTCGGGAGGACCCCCCCGCTCGTCTTCCCAAACAATGAAGTAATTGCTCCCATCAAAACACGACGCCGGCCTCCATTTCTCCCCGGTACCACTCGAAATGGTGATAGCCATGGTGTCGATAATCACCCCAGACCGACTCACACGCCTGCCGAGTATGGCCTGTGAATCGCTTTCCCATGTTAAAAGGTAATTCGTTCCGTCAAACGCGACGTCTGGATGGGCAAATATGCTCCCCCGGTTTGACACGATCATACCCTGGGTATCTATCACAATACCCGCGGTCGTTATCCGCGTCCCGACGATGTCGATTCGCGACGGATTAACCGAGTCACGCCAGACCGCAAAGTAATTCGTCCCATCAAAGACCACGTCCGGAGCTATCTGAAGGTCTGCCCGGGAGATGACTATGATACCCGTTGGGTCAAGAATCGTCCCGGTTTGGCTGACCCGCGCGGCGTACATATCATAGGACTTCCCACTGCGGCGGTCTGGCCACACGACCAAGTAATTCGTTCCGTCAAATGCGGCCGCATCGCCGTCATGCATGTAAGTAACAGTAGACAGAGGCCGCCCCGATGAATCGGGCAGACCGCCGGATGGAGTGACTCGGCCACCGTATATGTCAAGATACTGGGGCGGCCCGCTTCGATTGTCGGCCCAAGTAACAAGATAGCTTGAACCACCGAACGCCACGGCTGGACACCTCTGTGTATCGGCAAGATCCGCCAGGGCAATCCCCGACGGATCAAGAACAACTCCTGCCTGGCTCACTCGTGCACCGTACACGTCAGGTGCGTTGATGCTGGTTCGATGGTCCTCCCAAGCTACGAGATAGCCTGAACCATCAGAGGAAACTGAGGGATGGCTCTGCCGACCGCTGGCGCCGGAAACCAAAATACCCGCAGGATCAAGCACGACACCGTTTGATGCCACGCGTGCCCCATAGATGTCACCATCGGCGACCGCGCGCAAGTCCCGCCAGCCAACCAAGAAGCTCGAACCGTTGGAGGTAACAGATACCGCAATTTGATCGTTAGGGGCGTTCGAAACGACAAGGCCTGCCGAATCAAGCACGGCACCAGACCGGTCAACTCGGGCGGAGTAGATGTCGTAACTCGACCCGTTCCTCCGGTCCTCCCAGGCCACCAGATGACAAGAACCACCGAAGGCTACAGCCGGCCCGCACTGATTATCAGAGTTGCTTGAAATGGTAACCCCTGAGGGTTCGAGGACTTGCCCGGATGGTGTCACCCTTGCACCGTAGATGTCAGAAGTGATGCCGTTCCTCAAGTCCTGCCAGACAACCAGATAGTTGGTGCCGTCAAAGGCAACCGCAGGGTAGCCCTGGTCGCTCGTGTCGGTGCAGATGGCCAGGCCGGAAGGATCCAGTACAGTGCCCGAAGGCGTCACACGTGCTCCGTAGATGTCGCGGGACCCGAGCCTCATGTCGTGCCACACAACAAGATAGTTCGTCCCATCGAAGGCAACCGCTGGCTCCTGCTGGTCCCAGATCGCTGCAGAAATGGCAATACCAACTGGGTCGATGCATCGACCGTCAGGCCCGACCCGCGCTCCGTAGATGTCCCAACCCGCTCCTGTGCGACGGTCTGCCCACACGCTTAGGTAGTTCGTACCGTCAAAGGCATTCGAGGGGGCATCCTGATCGCCCAGAGCACCGAAGTACACAACATTGGTGTCGAGCAGGAACTCACCGGCAACAGCAACCTCCGCCTTCCGCCTATGATGATTCTGGGTCACGCACTGCTGATCGTAGGAACTCGCACGACAGGGCACCTTCTCGTCAGGCTGACAGTAGTCATCAGGATGCCGGTCGACACCATCACCCGCCGGGAAATACACTTCACGCCCCACCTCGCTGCTCTGACCGCACCGGACCGCTTGGGAGGGGTATGCGGGATCGGCGCGGATGATTGTTATACAGGCAAGCCAGAGGCAGATTGAATGTGTGGCGTGAGATACTATCCAAGAGAAGCGACTTGCCAAATAGGCCTCCATGTCTTCACCGACAGCATATACAGAAACCCGATTGCGTCAAGAGGGATTTACCCGCTAAAGCGCCATCATTGTCCTTTAGCCAACACCATCTGTGAGAAACCCTCTGTCTGCCTGTCAGCGTCATGAGACGGATGCCAGCGCTGCGGATGTTCAAGACGTCCGCAGCGCTGGTGGGCCTTTCGAGCACCTACTTCTTTGGGTCGGGCAGATGCAGGCTGAAGGTTACGTACGCAGGGTACTCACGAACCTCCTCCACACCCCATTGTTTCTCGTCTTCCCACTGGCCGTAGGTCGCCTTCGTCCAGTTCTGGTATGGTGCTTGGTATTCACCCGAGCCACCCGTTACGTACCAGCCCGATTCGTTTGTGTAACCCGTTGCTTCACCGTTCCAGTAGTCGGCTACGACATACGCGCCTTGAACCGGATCCCCGTTATGATAGACATAACCTTCGGTGATAGCCTTCTCATCGGCCAGTGCTACACCAGTTAGTGCGAAGCACACGATTGCAAATGCGGTTATCCTTACCATTGTTTGATCTCCTTGTTGCTTCAGACATCACCCTAACCTTGTTTGTGAAGCCTCATCACTGCTATTACCCAGGGCAGGAGGCCGTGACCATGTCCGTTCGAACAATAACCAGTACTCGGATGAATCTGCCCATGACAGATTGCTTGAAATCACAAATGCTGGCAAAATTCCACAATAGATCGAAACGTTAACTTGGTAACCGAAAGCGCGAACGTGCACCAGTCATTCCGCCACTTCCTCCAACTCAATGAGTGATGACGTATTTCATTATTGCCGGCGGGTCCTGGGTCACCAAGAAATATGTCCCGTTTCCCAGGCGGCTGACCTTCCCGTCAGGTACTCTCTGCCCCACCGTGTTGAAAAGCACACCCTTCGGTCGTTCATGACTGCGCGATTGAGCCGCAAGGAGCATTGAGCGAGTAGTGCATCGGTTTGCGTTGCCGGGCGCTGCCAATGCGTTCCTGCTGGGCTGGTTTTGTCTCTGCCGGGCCGTGCGCTGTTCGGGAAACCAGAGCTGTCCGTACAACACCTGGGCGTTTCGGCTGGGACAGAGTTCATCAGTGCGCTCAGTGTAAGCTACGCTCTCCTGGGCCGGGCCAAAGGTCTTGAACAGCTTGAAGTAGAGAACCGAGGTGGGAAAGACCCGGTATTTGGGTAGGGCTAGATGGACGTCGAAGAACGCACCCTCGGTTTGACCGGTATCGACAATCACCGGTTTAGGGTTGTGCGCGGATCGCGGCACAAGCTGATAATACAGCTTCAAATCCCCGGCAATGTGGGAACTGTCAGCTATGTCCTTAATGCAGACCGTAAACTGATCAAGATGGACATCCGGTATATGTTCAATACTATCCCGGCCTCGGCGCGAACTCAAAGTCACAGGAGACCCCAAGTTCCAGCCGTAATCTACGTAGAACCTGTCTCCGGGATTGAGTGGTCCGTAGAAGTCACGGCAGTCCGCCTCCCAATATCCCTGGCCATCGGTTATGGTTCGCACCTCGTCATCTGCCCAGGGGGTCTGCCTGTGGACTCGGACGCTACAACCGGGACTGCCAACGACAAAACCGTTGATAGTCTGGGCATCGCTGATGCTAACCGACAAACAGAGCAGGATCAATTGCATGACGAGCGAAAAGTAGCGCATATCTTACCCTTAATCATTGCAAAAAGCGTGCCCGAGAGCCAGCATGCGGGGATGTTGCTGAGTCAAATACCGCAGTAACCGGTGTATGATGTAAATGGAAGAAGATGCGACCTTCGGGCTGCGGCCGGGTTGGTTCTTGGGTGCAGAAAGCTGCGGACTGCCAATCCTGGGCTGGTGCCGGGAATGATCTGTCGATCCCAGATCGGCAAGTCAGGGACCGCTCTTTCCCCACCACGGCAGTTCGCGGATTCCCAGTGTACTTTCGCCCTGGGACCCCTCCCCCCCTGTGTCGTTTCAATCGTGCAGATTTCGGCCTTGACAAGGTTCGCTCCCTGACTACAATATCTCAATATCCGGTCAAGCAGCTATGGAGTCCTGCAGGATCGAATGGGATCTTTCAGGACTAGACAGAGGGTGCCGCGATCGTATACCTCTGTGCGGATGATTCTGCTCACATAGGAGGAGCGGTCTATGAAGCAGTGTTTGCTATTTATCATCATCACCCTGAGCGCAGGCCATCGTGCGGGGCTCTTAATCAACGGCGACTTCGAGCAGCCGCTGACAACGGGCTGGAGTCAGTATCTCGCCGGTCCTGGCATCATAGACCGCGCCATCGACTATGAACCCGATCCTGACTACGAGAGTCAGGTGTACGTGACGACCAAGGGAGTGTACGGCAAGCTGTATCAGAAAGTCATCATACCGTCGATCGATCTCCGTTTTTCAACAAAAGCCAGGCTTGTCGCATGGTGCAATGAACTTGTGGGGCACTGGGCTGGCTCTTCCCTGCTGATCGCATATTTGGATGACCACGGAAACCATCTGGGCAGTACACGAATCTGCGCAAAGACGTCTTCGTGTCCGTGGTCGAACACCCCAATTCACCATATCATTGATGCCCCGGATTCGCTATGGCATACTTACACCTTCGACGTCGGCGATGAACTGAGAAACTTGCCTGCGGTCAAACCGTCAGCCATCAAGGGGATCGAGATTGCGCTCTACTCTGAAACCTACCATTGCTGAAGCGGTATCGAAATCGCGAAGGTCTTCGCGGACGACATCGTCATCGACACAGCCGCCAGCCGTCCCTATCTTGTCCTGGGCCAAACCATGATTGTCAACGACAATAACCACAACGAACGTTTGGATCCTGGGGAGTATGCCGGCCTAATAGCATCTCTCGTCAACCTCGGCAATCGACCCGCCACCAGTTCGGTGGGGACTTTACGGACCACATCGCCTTTCCTGACCGTAGCCGACTCGCTCTGCAGTTTCGGGACTATCGGTGCTCGGGACAGCACGGACAATCGGACGGACCCATTTCGTGTCATGGCTAGTCCCCGTACCCTTCCGGGTACCGTTGCTGATTTGACTCTAGTCGTTGCCGCGGCTGAAACAACCTGGACGTTGAATTTTTCGATCACCATTGGGTTGGCGCCGGGAACGATAGTGTGGGGCTCGAAGCCTCTGCCGGCCTTTCCTCCAGCCGGCTTTGCCCACGGTGTAGCCTATGACCCGGTAGCCGATCAAATCCTTGTTCTTGATGCATATGGTCGAAGCGTACATATTTACTCGTCGGACACCCTCTTGACGTATCTGGGTGCAATCGCGGCACCCGATACGTGCCTCTGTGACATCTCGTACTCCGACTATGATGATAGACTCTGGGTCACCGGTTGGGCCCTAAAGAATATCTGGAAGATAAGCAAAGCCAACGGCACAATCTTTAGGCAATTCGCCAATCCGGCTCGTGACTGCCCGTCAGGTCTGGCCTGGAATGGCAATAGGCTGTGGCTTGCTGACTGCAGAACTGCTTTAGGTGCGACCCAGCTGCTCTATGTGTCCGATACGCTTGGCTCTGCAACCCATTACAATAGCCCAATCCAAGGGTACTATAGTTCGCGCTGCTTAGCCTATGACCGGGCGGGAAACACATTCGTCCAGACTCAGACCTGGTACGATTCGACCGGCACTGCACGCGATAGCGTTGGTGTGGTCGAGTACCGCGAAGAACCGCCAGCGTTGACTGGCAATCGGTTCAAACTCTACTCTTCCTGGAATGTTAGAGGCATCGAGTATGATCCCCGCGACGGCAGCTACTGGATCACGATCCCGCAAGTCGGCGGTTCGATTGTGAACCGGATTGCGAAAGTCGCAGGGTTTCACGGCGGTATTGTCGGGGGCGAAAAGGTTGCGGCCCGGACTTCGAATAGTGCCAAATCCCTAACCGTTCGTCCAAATCCTGCCCGATCTTATCTCCGGCTCGGCATCCAAATCCCGGCTCATCAATTAGCCGAGGTAAGAGTCTGCGACGTTTCGGGAAGGCTGATCGCAAAGCTATTCGAAGGTGAGATCCCAGGGCAAGTTGATCATGAACAAAGGTGGGACTTACGTGATGCCCGCGGATGCAAAGTTGCACCTGGCGTTTACTTCGTCCTCTTGCAGACACCCGCAATCAAGATCGCAAAGAAAGTTGTCGTAACCTACTAGCAACATCTTCCATGCAGGCAATTAAGCGTTACTTGGCAAAACCGTGGCGTCTCAGGGTGGCGAGAGGACCCAAGGCAGGGAGAAAACGCTCCTCGACCAACGCTCTTGAGGAAACGTTGAAGACCTGCCTGCCCCTCCACTTTATTACAGGCAACGGATCTATGTTTAACAGCCGTATCAAATTAAAACTTCTTAAGAAAGTCCAAATCGACAGGGTCTTCGTTTCCACATTGTGGACATTTCAGAAAAGCCTTTGCTTCTTTGCCAGGCCTTTTTTGAACAACCAGCGCAAGAGAAGGCGGGTTCACTATTAGTTTGAGACTGCCATCCAGATTTTGTTCCACTCTAGCATGCTCAACTTCACACTTAGAGCATTTGAGAAACATCGATGTATTCATTGTTCCTCTAGATAGCGTGCGGTTTTTGGCTGAAACATAACACGCTGAAACACAACGCCACCCTTGGATTATTTCCTATGCGGCAACCGATATAACACTTGACAATGTTATTGTTCTGTATATGATCCTTTTGTTGTGCAGTCTGGTCTGGAGTATGCTGCCGGTTGTCCTTTTAGTACCGTGCCATTTTACCATGGTTGACCCATGGACGTGGAGGTGACATGCGAAGATCCATTCTGCTAACGGCTCTCATTTCTTCCAGCATTCTTCAAGCAAGTTGGGATCTGCAGTGGCACGATATCAATCGCTGGAACCTCCCCTTCACCAATTATGGCTTGTTCGGCACGTATCAGGCAAAAGCCGGTGCAGAGTGGCCGCAGGGAAGCGGACACACGTATATTTACGGTGCCGGTCTCTGGGTTGGCTGCATGAAAAGAAATCAAGATGGTAGTTATGACACACTTGTCACTGAAGGCTATAATCTAGATGTCGAAGGTAGCGAAATGTCGCCCGGTTATATCGGCCAGAAAACCGGTGACATGAATGCGAAAATTTACGTTTATCCAGTTGACTGGCCGCTGCCCAGAGATATTTTCCCCATGGCTCCGTCGGAAAACAAATCTAGTCAAGATGCGTGGATGGTCTACAACGATAACAATTCCGTCTATCACATGCCCTATGATACACGGCCGATTGGCATTGAAGTATACCAAACCAACTATGCGTGGACTTTTTCCTATCTCCAGGATATGGTCTTCATGAGATTCGAAGTAAAGAATAAATCTCCTGATACTCTTCATAAACTCATACTCGGTATCTGTGCCGACAATGATATCGGAAATCCCCTTGACGAGGTCAATTGGGTGCAGCGATATTCAAGATATGTCAGCGGGAATGAGACTCTTACGGGCTGCTTCAACCATGGGTATACCGAGGATATATACTATCTGCCGGGATGGGAGCGCGTCGCCTATAAGCTCCTTCATAGCCCTTATGCCCTGGCTGACAACATAGACAACGACCGCTGGGAAGATAGTGTCCTGTACCGGTCGTCATACCCTGGATCCATCGTTGACACGCAAGAGACGAGTGAGGCTTTTTTCAGAGCGAACATTCCGGCCGATAAGTGGGATGCTGATGGTGATGGAGTAGCGGACTGGCAGGACGAGAGTTGCATAGAAAAGCGCGGCATAACTTCGTTCAAATCCTTCACCTCAGAGGATGCACCGAAGGAGGACTGGGCAAGGTACTTAGCCATGGCGGGCTATAATTACATAACAAGAGTGTACGAGCCCTATGATAGACGTCCGATGGCCGGGTCGGATTATAATCTTGTGCTGAGCTCTGGCTCTGCCACTCTGGCGCCAGAATCATCTGCAGTCCTTCTGATTGCGCTAATATGTGCGAAACATCAACGCAATGATTCCAAGGATCTCAGGACGAAAAGCCTGTTCGCCCAATATATCTATGACCACAACTGGCTTATACCGACTGCACCGCCATCACCTAGTTTGGTCTGTGTGCCCGGCGATCACAAAGTGACCTTACTGTGGGACAATCTGTCCGAGATGACGCCCGACCCTTATGACCGGCTCGTGTCAGACCCAAACCGCAGCAATTATGAACCATACTACAAGCAGTATGACTTCGCCGGTTACCGAGTTTGGCGTAGCTACACCGGCAAAGGTGTTACCTGGCAATTGATCAGGAGCTTTGACCGGGCCGACGGTGACACTTTTACTTACTTTGATGATTTCGCCGTGCCGGAATCGATCAAAATCACCGCCAATGACAATGGCTTAGGTTACGCACTCACTGATACGGCGGTCAGAAATGGTTTTACGTACTATTATGCCGTAACCGCCTATGACCATAACTACTTGAAATCACCTGACACCCTCAATCCTACGCCAGTACCAGTAATCTTTGAAAGCGGTCGCAGGGGCTTCCCCGTCTCCCCCCGGACCGATGCCGCCGGCATCAGATTCTCCCCGCCCCAGTTTATCCAGGCAAGGATGACCAGAGGCAATCCACGGGCCGACTTGAGAATCAACGCGGCGTTTCTCAATCCGTATGCGGTATTGCCCAGATATGGACTGGCTTTCGATCCGGTAATGAATGATTCGTCTGACTACCGGTTTCTGAGTGTGATTGACGAGAGCACCGGTACTGCCTCATACTATGCCCATCCGGTCTATAAGTGGGTACTGAGCAATGATTCTCTGGCGGACTCCATTCTCACCGGTGCGTACCTGCCCAAAGCCAAAACCCCTTATGATTTTGCCTACCCCTTGGACACGGTCCGTTTACCCATCTTTAAGAATGATGGTGTTCAATTGAGTTTCATTTTTGACCATCAGTTAACGCCGGGTGATTCATCTTTCTTCAAGGATATCGCCCTGGTATTGAATCGTGGCAACTATCCAGACACCTGGCCCACCGTTACCGCACTTGATGTCGTGGAACTGCCCTATACCGCCTGGGCCTTCTGTGGAGAGGAGTATGAGATACGCTGGAAAGCACATCCTCAGGGCGGTATCACCTGTGATGTCGTCGAGATGCGGACCGGCGATTTGTTGCCCTACACGCCCTGCTCTTTGAGCGGTCAACTGGAGATAATACCCGAGGAAGCCGACATGGTTGCCTCCCAGGCCCACGGCTGGTTTTTCCGCGGTGGTAAATGGCCCGGCATTAACCGTTTTGTGCCGACCGATACGCTGCATCGAGAGGGTCTGGATCGTGGTACGAAATACATGTACTTGGCGGGCTTAAGGTTTGCCCTGAAACTCGGCGGGCTGTCACTGGCACCCGGTGACCCCTTGCCGGCCCCGGGCGATGTTTGGCGGGCCTATGCGAATGACAGCCTGAAGATTCCGCCGCTTCAGAGCTATGAAATCGATATCATCCCAGGTTGGATGGAGACGATTCGCATGTCGAGGCTCAACGTGAAGGTTGTCCCAAATCCATACTTGGTCACCAACGAATGGGAGAAGTCGCAACTGCAACGGAAGGTTAAGTTCATCAACCTGCCCCCGGAGTGCACGATCCGGATCTTCACGACCAACGGCGAACTGATAAGGACCCTCCAACACAACCAGCGCATCACAGGCTCAGCCCAGACCAATGAGCTCGGCGGTGACGAGTGGTGGGATCTCCGAACCGACTATAACAAGTTCCCCGCCAGCGGTGTCTACATCTTTCACGTCTACTCCAAAGATGTCGGCGAGCAAGTCGGCAAGCTTGTGATCATAAGGTGAAAGAGCCGGGCGGACGGGTTCAGAAGGGGCCGAATGCAAACAAGAAATTCGCGCCTCGACATCTCTCAAAATCAATCATCCTGTCCCGGTAACCCCAGGGGTTCTCACCCAGTTCGCGACCGGCCTTCAGGCCGCTCGCGTGCCGTGCTTTCTTTTACAAAACAAGACACAAGTGACAAGAATAAGGGCCGGCAAAGATATCGCCGGCCCTTATTCTTGTGCCATTTTTGTGCCAAAACGCATGATCACAGACAAAACCTTCAGGAAAGCAGAAGTCCACAAGTCCTGCTATATCAGCAGTTATTAAGGTGCCGAGGGATTTTTGGGAGGGTGTTTCTGCGGATCCGGAGTCCGCCGCTCTGTCCAGTTGAGCTACGGGCACAGAAATAGGAAACAGGGCACAGCGCACAGCAAACAGCAACAACCGAATCAACACGTCATGAGACACGTACGAACAGACCGTCGATAGTATGATACTGAAGAAAAGAGAAAAATCAACAGAAATCTGCCAGCGCCCTGCCCCGTAATTCTAAGTCTGTCAAGGGCTAACCGACAAAAACGGTACAAATTTGTCGGTTGCGCTCCAGCACTGGCTTCATCCGCATCAGCCTTATCGGAACTGTACCCGAATGGGCTAGTCCCGTAAGGGAATTGTCCCGGCTGTTATCCTCCCCCTTCGTCTCTCATCCCCTGTTTTCTCATTCCCCATTCCCCCGTTCCCTCATCTTCCCAGACCCTTCCTTTCAGCATAGCCGCACCATATCTGTGTGAAACTGTTGACATTTATCTAAAAATGGATACAATTTTACACATGAAGAAGTCTCAAGTCGAAAACATCCTGGAATTCGCCCGGAAGCGCGGGTTCTTTACGGCCCGGGAGGCGGCCCGACATGGTATTCACAGTCAGAACCTGACGCGTCTCGCCCGTGCCGGAAAGGTCGAGCGTATCACCCGGGGGCACTATCAACTGGCCGGGCATCCGGTCACCGAGCACTATACCCTCGCCGTGGTGGGTCGGGCCGTTCCGAACGGCGTAATCTGCCTGCTCTCTGCGCTCAGCATCCATGACCTCGGTTCCGAACTGCCCGCGCAAGTATGGCTGGCCATTGACCGCCGGGCCCGACGCCCTGGTATCCGCTACCCACCGCTTCGTGTTGTAAGATTCAGCCAAAAGGCTTTCACAGAAGGGATCGAGACGCACCGCATCGAGGGGCAACAAGTGAGAGTGTACGGCGTGGCCAAGACCATCGCCGACCTGTTCAAATACCGTAACAAGATCGGGCTTGATGTTGCACTTGAAGTCCTGCGTGAGGCGTGGCGGGAGCGCCGTTTCACGATGGATGAAATGAGCCATTTCGCGCGAATATGCCACGTCAGACATATCATGGCTCCGTACCTGGAGAGCCTCGTTGCATGAAGACCGTGAACTCTGGTCTGACCCAGTCGGTCCATGTTCGTCTCGTCCAACACGCCCGATCGCTTGGTGTCGACGTAAATCTGGTGCTGACTCGCTTCGCCACTGAGCGTCTTCTCTACCGTCTGTCCTGTTCGACCTACGCCGGGCGCTTTGTTCTCAAGGGAGCGCTTCTCATGCTGATTTGGCTTGGCGAAGCCATCCGGCCGACGCGTGACGCGGATTTGCTTGGTTTCGGCGACCTGTCGGATAAGGCCCTTGTTGACATCTTCCGAGGTATATGCGACCTCAAGGTCGAACCCGATGCTATGACTTACCTTCAGGATTCCGTCCGGGTGGCAGCAATTCGAGCTGAAGATACCTATGGCGGAAGGCGTGTAACACTGCGTGCTCGATTGGGATCGGCCAACCTGCGCGTGCAGGTTGATGTGGGCATAGGCGATGCTGTTCTACCAAGGCCGCAATGGCTTGAGTATCCGAGCATGCTGGACCTACCGCGGCCTCGCTTGCGAGCCTACCGGCCTGAGACGGTCATCGCGGAGAAGGTTCACGCTATGATCGTGCTCGGCGAAGTCACAAGCCGTTATAAAGACCTTTTCGACCTCTATATGCTCTCACGACATCTTCCGTTCAACGGCGACCGCCTTGCCCGTGCACTTGCAGCGACCCTCACGCGCCGACGGACCGCGGCCCCTAAAAGCCTACCGATAGCCCTCACGCCCGAGTTCGCCGACCGGACCGAAACACAGACGCGCTGGGGGGCATTTCTGAAGAAAAACGGGTTGACCTCCGCTTCGCGGGATCTCGGCATCATAATCCGGCATCTTTCGGGCTTCCTCGAGCCGGTGATCAAGGCCGCGCGTACCGGGGCACCTCTCGCCAAAACCTGGGGATCCAACGGGACCTGGCACCCGTTCAGGTATGACAAGAGCGACGAAACCGAATAATGCTACCCAAATCGTTGGGTACAATTGGCAATCGATTGAGGGACGTTGGTGTAGAAGTGAAAAGAGCTTAGTGGAGGCGAATTCCGCGGAGACAATATTTTCTTTGGAAAGTACTAAAATAATCCAGCTGTTAGACCCCCTGATTTTTACTTCGCAGACCAGACAATAGGCACAGCACCGTCAGGCCAGGGGACACAGAGACATCCCCCTACCCCCGGCACTGTGCTGAAAGTACGCCAAATCTGTGTCAAATTACTCGGTACAAGACCGCATTCCTCAGCAATGGTAGAGAGTGCGAATGGCCTTTAGTAAAGCATTTGCGTGAGTTGGGGCGATTTTTACGTTGTAAATCCCGGCCATACACCAACCGGACGTCGAACCACTTTGCGCCAGAAGACTTGACGTATCTGGAAAGAGCGAGTATATTGAGTCGTGAAAGACGAGGACATAGTAGAAGGATACGAAGCGACTGAATTTAAGCCCGGGCCGTTCAACTATTGCGACTACCGTTGCGACCGGTGTGACGAACAGGCAAAATGCCGCGTATTCAAAGAGGAACAGGAGCGGCTTCTGGAGCATTATGCCAAGGGTGAAGACTCTAATGACCCGGAAGTCTTTCTCCAGGACATGCATAAGATCTTTGAGAAAACCAAAAAGATGCTCGAAAAAACCGCCGCTGAACAGGGCATCAACCTCGATGAACTTCCTCTTGAAAAAGTCAAACAAGTCGAGCCCGAGACATACGTCCTGTACAATTGCGCCCACGATTACTTCGAACAAGCTGACCTGTTTATCAAGAAGCTTGAGAAAGAAGGTTTCCCCGACTCGGTTAATGAGGATATGGATGATCTGGCATGGTACCACACTCTAATCGCGGCCAAGACCGGAAGGCTGGTTTCAGGGTTTGAAGATGAAATCGATGAGGTTCAGAAGATGGATGAGGAAGGAACGCTGAAGGTCATCAACAAAGGCATCGGTTTGTCGAAGAAGGCGTTGGAGCACATGGTCAACGAATTACCTGGCCATCTACAGGACGTTGCGACCCTGTTGAGTCTGCTGAAGAGGATTGAAAAAGAAATAGCGACGGACATAAGAGACCGGCAACAAGACTGCCGATGATTACGGTGACAATACGTGCAATAAGGAGGTTTACAATGAAGCATTTGTACCCCATACTCTCCGCAGTGGTGATGCTCGTTTCGGCATCTTTGGTATCGGCACAAGGAACAACCGGCGGTTTCAAACTAGGGATCAACCTTGCCAACATGCATGGCGAGGATGTCGAAGACTTCGGACAAGAAGACAGAATGGGCTTGTGTGTCGGAGGTTTTGTGGGCTTCGGCCTGGGTAATGTGGTCATGATTCAACCGGAACTCCTCTACTCGCAAAAAGGAATAGCAGCCAAAGAAGACGTTGGCGAGGCCGTAATGAAGATCGACTACATCGACATCCCGGTCCCGGTGAAGCTGATGGTGCCGGTCAAGGGTAACGTGCAACCCTTCTTCTCGGCCGGTCCCTATTTCGCGTACAACATCAATGCGGCACTTAGCTTCTCGAACAACGGCAGTCAGTATGAAGAAGACCTCAGCGATGAAATCAAGGACATGGATTTCGGCGCAGTTCTTGGCGGCGGCCTTGGTTTCATCCTCCCCAAAGGGCGAATCATATTCGATGTGCGCTACGGCCTGGGACTGATATCGATTGACGAGGCCAACGGAGAAGCGGCGGATGTGAAGAACGACGCGTTTTCTTTTACGTTGGGTTACGCATTCTGAAAGGGGCAAAGAGCAGAGAGCATGGAGTAAAGGGCAAAGGGGTTGATCCAATATCCACGATGCATGATCCGGAATGTCGGATCATCTCTTCCCCTGCCGAGCGACGATTGCATCGCTACTTGCCGCTGGACATCCAGGCCTTCTAATGGGATGAACATGATCTGGCAACAAGCACTGCATGATGCAAACAAGGGAGAATGTCCGGTTTTGGCTAAAACGTAACAGTGTACACCCGGACGCTGCAGCCGGGCGTGCCAATGATAAAACCTCCGATAATCTGCGCACAGCTGATGCAGACTGACAAGCACACCAGGAGTAATGGCATGATGAGCGAAAAGTAGCGCATATCTTACCCTTAATCATTGCAAAAAGCGTGCCCGAGAGCCAGCATGCGGGGATATTGCTGAGTCAAATACCGCAGTTACGGCTGTATGATGTATGTGGAACAAGATGCGGCTTTCGGACTGCGGCCGGGTTGGTTTCTAGATCCAGGGGTTTCCCCGTCACTTCAGAGGTCCAGTTCACGCTTCTTGCGTTCGTACTCTTCCCTGCTGATCTCACCCTACAAGGCAGAAGAGCTGCGGACTGCCAGTCGCGAAGCGTCGCGCGTATCACAACAGTGTCCCCCCGCCGGGCGGAGGCTTGGAAAGACAAACCTCAAGTGTTGGCAGGATGGCACCCCGGCGGAGCACGGGGTTGGTCGTGCTGTTACCGTAACATCACGAACTTCTTGGTTACTGAATGCTCGCCGGTTTTCAAGTGGCAGAAATAGACGCCGGCAGGTACCTCACGACATGCGTGATCCGTACCCTCCCAGATGAGCGCACACGGGATTCCCTTTGGAGCACTCACACACTTAACCTTCTTACCAGCAATGTCGTAAATAGTCAGTTGAACATGGTCCATCGCCGGGATTGACCACTCGATAAGGACATGGTGCAGGGCCGGATTAGGGATGATACTCAATCTCAGGGACGGACGCGTGGCAACAATGGTGCGGTCCTGGATGCCGACCTCGCCTTTGATCACAGAGATCTTGCTCGAGGAGTAGTGATTCAGGTAGACGATGTTATTCACCGAATCAAGAACCAGGGCATAGCGGGAGGGTCCTGGAACGCCGCCAATATATCCGTAGTACCAATTCTGCGTCGGTATTGTGAAATTGTCGAGAACCTCATCAGAAGAACCGTCGACAACAAGGACCCTATCGTACTTTGGATTGAAGTTGAGACATGCACAGAAAATCGTGTTAGTGATCGGATTATAGAGTAACGAATACGGCCCATTTTGCAGCTGGATCGTCTTGATAATCGAATCCGATGCACCATCTACTATATCTAGAACGCCATCCGGACGGCCGCGATAAACCTTGTTGTTCAAAGGATTGTAGGCGAATGCGTAGACCTCAGAAGGCAACGATCTGATGACTTGGTTGGTAGCCCCGTCGATTACCAGGGTGCCGTAGCGGACGGAGCAGTATATCTTATCATCGGTCGTGTTGTGAACCAGTGACCAGGGGTAACTTGGAGCCGGGATTTTGGTAAGAATCGTATCGGCGTGTGCATCGATTATTGTTATCGTATCTGCCGGATAACTCGCTACGTAGAGCTTGTTGTCGATCGAATTCCACAGGGATGAGAAGGGGCCGACCGGTACTTGAATCGTATCGACAACATTATTGGTCCTTCCATCGATCACCGTGATGTAGCTCCGCAGCTGGAACTGCAGCAGGCTCGCGACGTAGATCTTGTTGTCGGTGCGGTTGAAGGCCAGACCCAGGAGGAGGAGGTCGGCATCAGTACCGATGGGTACTTGCTTGATGATCGAATCATTGGTACCGTCGATGACCGTAACGGTTTTGCCGGTGCTGTTCGCGCAGTAGATCTTGTTCTCCAGTGGATTGAGCAGGATGTCCCACACCGCCTCCCCGGTTTCCTTCAAGATGCAACTGTCCGGATGGTCAAGGTCGAAACTCAAGGTGAAGTTGTCGGAACGACCGATGCAGTAGTACTTTTGAGTTGCCGGGTTGATTATGCCCGTGTAGGGTGTAAAACCGACCGCGGTCCTGCTGCGATGAACCAGACTGTCCGCGGCGCACACATTAACTACGTAACCGGGCAGGTTGGCGTAACCGTAATTTGCTACCCAGACTTGATTGTGGCGTCGTTCCCAAAGCACGCCTGACCGGTAGGCCGGCCATACACCGACTTCAAGCGTGTCGATGACCGTATTCGATACGCAGTCAACAACAAGCAGGTCAGCAAACCAGTCATCGTCGTAGGGGTATTGCTGCCACGCCATGAACAGGCGATTATCAGTTGAATCGTAGGCCAGTGCCAACACCATACTGCCGTCAAAGCGCAGAGTATCGATCAACTGATTCGTATTTCCGTCAATGACATAGACACAGGCATCACGACCTGTTATGCTGCCCACATTGTCGCCAAGATAGACAAGGTTGGCCGCTGCATTGTAATCAGCGCAGTAGAGCGCGGAGTTGGGCTGAAACACCATGGATGTGACGAGAGTATCGCCGACGCCATCGATTACTGCACCAGTGTTGCCAAAGAGGGTGAAACAGTACAACCAGTTCTTGACGGTGTTTAGTGTGAAAATCATGTTCCCCCGGGGCAGGTCTAGGTGCTGAACAATGGTGTGGTTGGCCGCGTCAATGATGTCGACACCCCCACTACTCGAACAATACACCTTGTTGGACAGCGGATTGTAGAATAAGTCGCTAGGAGATGCCTGGATCTGAAGATCGGCAACGAGGGAATCACCTCGGCAATCGATGATCCCGATGCGCCGGTCGCCGGGTCGGGTGCAGTAGATTTCGTTGTTGGCGCTGCCCCACACCAGCTTGCCAGCCGGGCAGGGCAGACGTATGATTCCAGTAATTTGGTTGGTCCGACAATCGATCACCTGGAGGAAGCTGGAGTCGGCGTTGGCGCAATACAGCTTGTTGCTTGTTTCGCTTAAGGCGATTGCCGGAACACGCACGGTAGTATTGATTACCGTCGACAATTTCCCTGAACCGGCATCGCAGACCGCGATGTTAGGAACGTTGCGTGACACGTTTATGACATATACTTTCTGGTTCGATGGATTATGTATGAACCGGGTGGGCCCGACTACGCCGCCCTGGGAATCGGGCAGCCAGATGGTCCTAAGGACCTCTCGTGAGCTGGCGGTTCTTGCGGGACTGGTGCCCCAAGAACTCGTTCTGTCTGGGTAATCACTAAATATGGTATCTGGGTCACCTCGGTCGTAGAACCAGAATCGGGCGTGGTCTGCATTGAGCTGCGGTCTCCAAGACTGACCATGAGCACAAATGGCAAGAATCAACAGAAAGAACGTCATGATGCCCTCCTTGTCTCTGGGCCGCTGTAACCGAGTGCCCGACACAATAAAACGCAGGAGCGGCTCCATTCACTATCTAATGGTGCACATCCGGACCAAGCCTCCGTCATGCCTGCTGAGCGGATTACTATACATTGCGGGCAGAACATTGTCAAGAGCTATTTGGTTCGCGCGTCACACCGACCACAGAATCTGCACCGCATATGCTGATCAGTAAGTATCTGGGCAAGACAACGCGGCGCGTGTGTAAAAGTGGGTACGTTACTCTTGCAGAAACGTCGCCGAAGCGTGGCTCCACATGTACCCATCATGGGCATTTCCATGACGAGGCGGTGCCTACTAGAATCGTTACACGAAGACACAAGCGCCGGGGAAGTGTTGCCTCCCCGGCGCTCCCAGACTTACTTTTTGGTCTTCCACATCGGGTCGACATAGAAGTCGTAGTGTGCGTCTCCGTAGAGTGTTGTTTCGATGTGCCTGTGGCCAGTCCAGTACGCATCTTCAGTTTCAAAGTGACAGTAGACATTGTCGAAGTACTTTGGCGCGGTGAATGGGTAGTTGTAGTCGCCGTCGTTACCTGTCTCGACAGAATCGTACTGGGTCGGCGAGGAGTATACTCTTACCCACCTGCCGGGGCCCACAGTCATGTCGGGCCAGGAGCTGTAGTAGACATGGCCCGACAACACGGCTGCATCGGCCCAGTCACTTGTTGCTCCAAAAGCCAGTACAATGATCGCTGCAACGATGAGCTTCTTCATGTTGTACCTCCGTTTGTTGTTTGTTCTTGGTTCTCAGTCTCAGGCGACCTTTGTGTCTGTTAGTCGCCTTTCTTCTTGCGTGATCCAAGACTCACGCCTAACCCGTAAGGCCTCATTACTGCTATTTCTCAGGGCAGGAAGCAGTAGCCGGGTCCGCTTCAGGGTCCCGGCGTGACCAGTAAGTCCGCCGGGACCCTGAACCCCCTTGTGTCAGGCAAGACTATCGCCTTGCAGTACGGCACTCAATTCTGATTTACCCCGCTCTTCATTAGCCATGGTTAGAAAGACGTCAACTATTTTTGGATCAAGCTGGGTACCAGCAACCGACTTGATCTCGGTCAGCGCGTACTCCAGCGTCCGCGCCCGGCGATACGGGCGGTCGCTGGTCAGCGCGGAAAACGTATCGGCCACCGCCAGAATTCGTGAGCCCAGCGGTATCGTATCCCCGGCCAGCCCGTCATTATAACCTCTCCCATCCCACCGTTCGTGGTGGTGCAGGACCCACGGCGCGACGGTTTTGAGCTGGCCGATCTGCCGAATAATCTTTGCACTCTCAACGGGATGCTTCTTCATGATGAACCACTCTTCCGGGTCGAGCGGCCCGCTTTTGTGAATGATGTGGCTGTCGACGCCGATCTTGCCGATGTCATGGAGCAGACCGGCATAGCCAATCAAGGCCAGTTCGTCCCCGTCAAGCCCCAGCTTCCGCGCCAGCGCCGCGGCCAAGCTTGACACCTGTTTTGAGTGTCCTTTGGTGTACTTGTCGCGCGTCTCAATCGCCAGGACCAGTGAATCGATGGTCTCGCGGTAGAGCCGCTCCAGGTTCTCGTACATCTGGGCGTTGGACATCGCAATCGCGAGCTGACTCGTCAGCATCGAGAAGAACCGGCAGTCGGTCGAGCTGAAATGCCTCGGCTTCCTCGTCAGCAAAGTCATCACCCCGACCGGCTGTCCTTTGATGATCATCGGCGCCCCGATGTACGATTTGATTCCGCTGGCACGGAGCGCCTCGCCGCGGCCGGCGCCTCGCGGATCGCTGAGCACGTCCTTTATCATCAGCAATTTCCGGTTCTTCAGAACCCATCCCGCAAAACCGCTGCCGTTGCCGTCACCGAATGCCTTCAAGCATGATTCGTCGAGACTGCTGCCGGCGAACTGCTCCAGATCCTTCGTGTTCGGATTGACGCGTTGCACCAGTATCTCATCAACACCGAAGAAACGGGCGACGCGGCGCGAGAAAAGGGTGAGCATATTCCTGATTTCCATCGTTGAGCAGATCGCCCGATCGAGGTCCCGGATGATTTCCAGGATATCCCGATGGAAACTCATCTCCCGTAACAGGTGGAGCGCAGCGACAAAACCGCCCGCGAGCAGAACGCCGCACGATGTCAGAAGTATCGTTGACAGGACGTCGACCGCCCAGCCCGGATGCGCTGCCAGCAGAGGTAATACGCTCCGCAATGCCAGCACCGCGCATGCCGCTGAAGCAAACCAGAAAATCCGGCTGCCAACCCGGCGCCAGAGCCAAAAGAAGAGGCCGCCGCCGATCGACAACAAAGCGAGCGCAGCAACGTTAATCCCGGAGATCATGTCGTGCCCCGGTTACCGGACTGCGCCCCGTTTTGCCGGGCCCCGATCTTCGATCGGGGCGACGACATTCGGCTTGCGGGCTTTGGGCGCCAGCGCCTTGATCGTAACGACCGTCACCAACGTATCGCGGGACACTTGCAGTCGCAGGCGCCGGCCGCCGAGCCAGACAACTTCGGTTACAGGACTTATCTTCATATTAAAAGCGTTGGGGGCTGCGGACTAATTTGGTGACGGCGGCGGAGGCCTTGGAATCGTGCCGCCCGTCGTATCGTCTGACGGTGAAGGCGTATTGAAGATGCCGGAACCAAGATCGATCGCCATCGAGACTTTGGGTGCAGACAACGCAACCAAGCCACACAGCATTGCAGCAAGAATGATGATTGTGAATAGCTTTTTCATTGTAGCTCCTTGTTACAATACTATAGTTGCAAAAACCGTGCCTAGTTAGCGCTATCAGCAAAGTCCTTTATTTTCACAAGTTATCGACGGGAGTAGTTTCGTAGTGCGACATTTTGTCGCACCTGAGAAAAGGGCTCTATTTGGGTTAGATTCCCTAACTATCTACTTTACTGTTAGTTATCGTAGAATTTAGCCGTTTTCGAAGGTGCGACATTTTGTCGCACCTCAAAATGGGCGGTGACTGGCCTAACTAATGAAGTTACATTTTTGCAGTACTTCTATCGGAATTCAGTGTGTTTTCACTGCGACATTTTGTCGCACCTCAAATCGTGCAGATATTGCACGTATCAACTAAGTATAGTTATTTCAACGCTTACGTTGAATTATGTGAAATCTAGCGTGGTGTCCCTAAAATGTCTTTACTGTCATTCTGAGGGAGTCCACTGCACGGGACGACCGAAGAATCTCTTTTTGAGGTCCTTCGTGGAGTTTGGAATGACAGAGTCAGATGCTTCGTCCGCCTCAGGCGGACTCAGCACGACAAAGTCTGATTCTGCTCCCTACAGGATGAAGGCGAAAGGACGAGAGGACGAGGGACGAAACGGAACGTAGGAGGTGCGGAAGCCGGGCATCGCGTAGGCTACCAATAAATCAGTCGGCGGGATATAAAATCCCGCCCTACGAAGAATTCTCGTAGCGCCGGCCGGCGGTCTCGAGTCTCCGAGAGGATTTTATGCCCGGCCCGGGGTCTTGTCACTCTGAATCGTTTCTAATCCCCCTATGTCCCCCTTTAGCAAAGGGGGAAAAGAGGGGGATTTTAGAGCGCTAGAAGCGCGACATTCTGTCGCACCTGGTGATTCTATCTTCGGTAGTCGTCTGGGTTGATTGAGTGCTTCTTTAATCGCCGCTGAAAGCTCCGGCGGGGGATCGCAAGCAGTTGAGCCGCCTGAACCACATTGCCACGTGCCTTTTTCAGCGCTTCTACGAACGAGGACTTCGATGTCCGGTCAAGCCGCTCCCGCAAAGTACCCCCCTTGCCGACGAACTGCCGGCTTATCCTCGGTTCAATGTCATCGAGCGTTATCTCGCTGCCCCGGGCGACAATCACGGCACTGTCAATTACGTTGGAGAGCTCCCTGATGTTGCCGGGCCACGCATAGTTTACGAGAAGCTCAACAATCTCGGCTGCGAACTTCAAGTTTTTCTTATTAAGCTCCCGGGCCGAGTTATTGAGGAAGTACTCGGCCAGCGGCAGGATGTCCTCAGGTCGCGCCCGAAGGGGCGGTACGTTGATCAGAAACCGCGCAATCCGGTGAAAAAGATCCTCGCGAAACCTGCCCTCAGCCACCTCCTTTTCAAGATCTTTGTTGGCTGCACAGATAAGTCGAACATCGATTGTCCGCGGCAAGTCCTCGCCTAACCGCCGGATGATTTTTTCTTCGATCGCCTCAAGCAGTTTAGTCTGGATCGATGATGCGGCGCTGTTGATTTCATCAAGGAAGATGGTGCCGCCGGCGGCGGCCTCAAAAGAGCCCTTCCGGTCGGTGGACGCATCGGTGTACGCGCCCTTGCGGTGGCCGAAAAGGGCCGACTCAAAGAGCGTCTCAGGCATGACCCCGCAATTTAAGGCCAAGAAGAGATTGTCGCGCCGCCGGGACCGGGTGTGAATCATCCGGGCGATGATGCCCTTGCCGGTGCCGGTTTCGCCGGTCAGAAGGACGTTCGAGTTGGTCCTGGCCACGGCCCCTGCCTTTTCGTAGCACTCTTTCATGAGTCGGGACACGCCGAGGACATAGGGCATCCCGATGTCGGTCAGAACCTTACCTTCAAGGACGATGTTCTCCTCTTGAAACTTCTTGAACATCCTTGACTTCTCAAGCGTGGCTCCAATCACGCTCGCAGCAGCCATGACAAACTCCGTCTCCTCCTCGACAAAGAGGTGGGGACTGATGCGGCTGTCAAGATAGATGACTCCCAGAATTTCCTCCGGGGTTTTCAACGGCACGCACAGCATCGAGCGGATTTGGTTTAGGACCACGCTGGCCCGGTTCTTGAACCTCTCGTCACTGGCCGCATCCACCGAAAGAACCGGCTGGGCCGTCGCCGCCGTGTGGTCGAGAATGCTTTTCGAAATATCCCGGGCATCTTTCAACGTCTTACGGTCAATGTCCCGACCTGAAGCAAGTTTGAGCCGGCCGTCCCGCCCGACCAGGAACAACAACCCCCTTTCCGCGCTGGTAAGCAAGAGCATCAAATCCAGAATCCGATGGGCAAAATCCTCTTCATTGATCATGCTGTTGACGATGTCGCCCAGTTGACGGAAGAGCACCACGTAGCCTTGCTGGGACCGGACCACATTCTGTAGGCCCAGCCGCTCGATGATATCGTCCTTCAGCCGATCGGTACGCTCAAGCTCAGGTCTTGCTCCAAGTTCGCGAAAGACGCCGGCCGCCGCGTTCAACTCACTGATCACATTACTGCCTTCCCATTTCATGCCCCTGTCAAGGGCCAGCACCCTGGCATAGGCTGAGTCCCGGACTGAGACCGCGGCTTCAAACCGGCAGTCCATCCTCTTGAGCCGGGTCGCAGATTCAACCAGTGCGTTGATTCCATCGAGGATTGCGCCCCGCATCAGGCATGCCTTACCTTCCTGGCGCAGTCCCAGCACGGCAAGAAGATGCTCATCCCGGGCCAGCTTTTTGGCCCGCCCCGCGTGCCGGGACATCTGGTTGAAATCACCGGTCTGCTCGTAGAAACGGGACATGGCGACATGGACCCCGGCCATTTCGTCCGAAAGCTTGGCTTTCCTCGATGCGCGTGACAAGTACTGGCGCGCCTCTTTGGTCCGGCCTTCTAACCAGGCCATTTCGGCCTGAAGCAGAAGGCGTTCCACGTTCTCATCGGCTTCACGCCCGGTTCCGGCCCGCTTGAGGTTCGATGCGGCTGCCGGCTTGTCGCCCCGCAATAGATACAAACGGGCCAGGCTGTTGCACACCACAACCAGTCCGGCCAGGTCCTTGCTCTTTTCTTTGAGAACCAGGGCCTGCTGACATAGAGTCATGGCTCGGTCCCATTCCCCGAGGTAAAAATACGCCTCAGCCAGGTTGGTGTACGAATACGACAGCCAGTTCTCAGCGCCGATGAGCCGGGTATATTCAACGGCCTGCTCAAGCTTTGCCCGGGCCTCTCCAAAACGGGACATGCGCAACATCACCACGCCCAGGTTGTCGAGCGCAGTCTGCAGACCAAAGACATCGGCGACCCGCGCATAAGAATCGATTGCCTGTTCGTAGTAAGACACGGCCTTGTCCAGGTCGCCGCTGGTCAGGGCTGAATAACCCAGGGCGTGGTGCCCAAGCCCGACGCCTTGAAAGTCGCCCGCCTCGGTGTACGATGCTATTGCCTTTGCGGCGTACTCTGATGCCTTCTTCCGATCCCCGATGCGATCCGCAAGTTCACCCAAGTTGTACATAAGCTTGCCCAGAAGCCGCTTGTCACCCAGCCTTTGGGCTGACTGCCTTGCCTTGCCCAAGAGTGCTTCAGCCCTGGCGTTGTCACCGAGCGACATCAGGCTGAAGGCCCAGTCAATCTGCATCTTGACGTACTCCTGGATCGGGACGAATTCGCCTTTCTTTCCTTGACAACTGATGTCATCGGCTTGGGCAAAGTACTCAATCGCGCGCGCATGCTCATTCCGGCGCTGGCAAAGACACCCCAGCCGGTAATAGTATATTACCTGCCACTTTCCGGAGTCAGGAGGGACCAGGCTATGTAACTCATCGTAGCACCGCTCAGCCTTGGTCAGGTTGCCGAGTTGAAAAAGATACAGGTCGGCAATTTTGAGAAGCAACTCGGCACGCGTCTCGGTCTTTGCGTCGGCCTTGAGCGTTCCGAGGGCGTTTTCGTAATGGACCACTGCGGCGGCACGGTTGCCCTGTTTTTCCGCGGTCTCGGCTGCGGCCAGACTATACTGGTGCGTTTTGTCGCGGATTTTCCCCTGCATGTAGTGGTAAGCAAGGTCCGCCGCACAATCCAGACAATCACCGAGCATCTCCATCTGTTCGGCAATCACCCGGTGTACTAGCTCAATCCTGGCTGGTTCGGGCGCCTGTTCTACGATGTCGACAACGATCTGGTTGGCAACCGAGTAAGTACCACCCAGACCAGATCTTAGCAGACCGCACTGTATCAACCCTTGCACCGCACTGAAAAAATGCTTGTCATTATAATCCGGGGCCAAAACCAAAAAAACCGTCTGGAGCAGGTGACTTGACGGCGCGGTCCGGAACAGACCGGCAATTCTCAGGAGGGCCAGTTCTTCTTTCGACAGCCGGCCCAACAGCGGCTCGAATGCCGCCCTCACGCCCTCGGGTATGGTCAACTCGTCACCCGGTCTAAACGCCGGGCGCGTTACGATATCCTGAAGGATGGCAATCAATACCAGAGGGTTGCCGCCGCTCTTCGCAAATATATTCTCGATGACCGGGTCCGGCAGGTCTGGACGCACGAAGTCGACCAGTTTGCCCACCTCAGCGCGGTTCAGGCCCGCCACTTCAATCACGGCCAGGCCATCCAGCTGGGCCGGACGGTCACCCAGGGTGGCGGCCACCGACATCTTCAACCGCCGGCCGCAGTAGGCCAGATAACGGAACAGGCCGATATCGAATTCGTCATAATGGTCAAGATCATCGACCAGCAGGATATGCCGCTGTCCGCTCTTGGCAATGACCGCCGCCAAGTGCCGGGCCAAATCCTCGTAGGCCGCGAAGTTGTTTATGCTCGTCTGATCAGCCGCCATTCCGGTTTTAAGGCGTAACGTCCCGAACAGCGAACCTGACCCGGGTGAGCAGAAGGTTACCGACCACCCTTCGAGCTGGGCGGCGGATTTCAATTCCTGCATAAGCCGCGACTTACCAATCCCGATGTCGCCTTTGATGACCGCTGCGTGCATTGTTTCGCCGGTCGACCCTGGCTCAGCCGGCTTTACGTCTGTATCTCCCCCCGGGTCACCGGGGTGTCGGAGAGAGATGTCCAACGTACTTTTCAGCACCTCGATTATCTCGGCCCGACCGACAAAGGGCAAGGACTGAGGATTGAACTGAGTTACCGCCCCCGGACCCTTTTGAGAAACCGTCTGCACTCCATCCGGAAATCCTTCAACGTGACTCAATAGATCGGCAACAGCACGGGCCGTGCGGGGCCGGAAATAAGGGTCGATGGCCAGAAGGCTTAAAACGAGTTCGTCCATCTTCTGCGGCAGTCCCGCGCATATCGAGGACGGCGCCGGGGGCCGGGCCGCGAACTGCAGACGTAACGCTCCCATCGGACTGTCCGGCGGTTTCTTGCCAAAATAGGGATTCTGACCGGTGAGAATCTCGTAAAGAACGACGCCGAATGAGAATAGGTCGGTTTGAGGACTGCCCGGCATCCCCTTAATAATCTCCGGCGCGATGTAACCGATGCTCCCCCGGGGGACGCTCTCCGGCGCATAAGTCAATTCGGCAAATCCGAAGTCGACCAGCTTTACCCGTTTTGCCGCAGGATCGTAGAGAATATTTTCCGGCTTCAGGTCGTGATGGACAAACTGCTGTTCATGTATGTACTGCAGTCCATCGAGAATTTGGACGAGAGCACTAAAGACCTCGGTTGAGAGTCGGCTCAGAACCCGGGTTATCGGTTCGCCGGGAACGAACTCCTCGACGATGAACGCCCGGTCCTGGTGCCGGCCGAAATCGAGCGCCTTCACCACCGACGGATGGCTGAGCCGGGACAGGAAATAGAACTCTCGCTTAAGGCGGAGATGAATATCGGCATCTTTCGGGTCCGAAGCGATTTTCAAGAGCAGGGCCTGTCCGGTCTCGCGGTCAGCTACTTTGAAAACACCAACCCCGGAAGTCGTCTTGATGGGGCTTCTTATCTCATAACGTCCGGCAATCATATCACCCGGGGCAATCATCGTTTCATTATAGGGGAAACGAAAACCGTGTCAAGATAGGTAATGAATGATTCAGACGGATTGCAGCGGATGCAGACGGATACTCTTGCCTGCGGCATCACAGGAAGTAACGAGTAGAGAGTAGCAAGTAGCGAGAAGATGATACAATGAGTGACGAGCGATGAG
>CAYGYG010000025.1:33536-35440 GCA_964354155.1 uncultured bacterium
AACCGAACTGGGCCGTGTCCCGGATTACCCGTCAGACGAAACGAACCGCCCCGGCCAGTGGCATTATCGGAACCTGCCACCCCGGTCACCGGTCCGATGCGGAGCGAACAGGCCAGTATCTTCTGGTAGCTACCGGGGTTCCAAGCCAGCCGTAGGTCAAACCGCGCCCAGTCGTTGGGCCGCGCCGAAGTGCTGCAGGCAAGCGCAAACGGGTCGGCGTTGTTCGCGGCGCTGGCTAGACGAATAACATTGCCGTACGTGCCGGCCGAATCAGAGACCCTCAAATGAGGATAGGTTGTGGCCAGGAAACCGGCAAGTCCGAACGCAGTGTCAACCACCGCCTTGTTCCTGATGCGAATTCTCAAGCGTGCTTGCTCCCCGGGATTCAAGACACCGTCATTATTTCCGCCCGGCGCCGAGTCATGGACCGTCAATGAGAAAACCTTCGGGAAAAAACCGGCCACCTCCATCAAGTAGAGCTCGGCGCCCAGCATGCGCATACACACGTCGACTATTTTGGATGAATCAGCCAGCCCCTCCCAATAGTCCATGCCCAATTCCGGGACCAGACAGTAGCTGCGGTAAGTGGCCGAGTCACACCAGGCCCAGTCTTCCACGCCGCCGTTGACCAGGTAGCCATAGGCCCGGTACGAATTGCCCCATTTGTTGAACCCGTACAGCAGGCTCTCTTCGCGGCACATTGTGTAGTATTCCAGAGTATCGCCCCATGGGTAGCTGTCAACATACCCGAAAGGAATCAAGAGCACGTCATTGGGCGAGTGATGGTTATGCCAGGTCCGGATTCCGTGCGCGTTGACAAAATCAACCACCGCCCTGGTCTCAGGCTCGGACGCCGGCGCCGTGCCGCGGTAGTTCCAGGCCGAAGGGTTCGGACTCGAACCGATGTCGTCGCAGCCCCACTTGTAAGGGTAGTTCCGGTTTAAATCCACGCCGTAGCTGCCGCCGGGGTTGAGCCGGCGGTTCTTGCGCCACATCCGTGAAGGGTACGTCTCATTGTAGACATAGCCGTCCGGGTTCATGACCGGAAGGAAGTAGACCTGCCGGTTGTCAACCAGCCAACGAATCTCGGGGTCGGCCGAATAGCGTTCGCAAAGATAGGTCATGTCACTCATGCACAGGGACGGACCGATCGGTTCATAGGCATGAATGGCACCCGATATCAGCGCCTCGGGCCGGCCGTTGTTGGAATTGGGGCTGTTCGAAATCTTGATCACGTAGAGCGCGCGGTTCTGGATCGACCGCGTTGGCAGCGAGTCAACCTTGACCAGCCCCGGGAAACGCGCCTGCAACGCAACGATCGCCTGGAAGATCTCGGTGTAGCGGTAGTAGTTCCCGAAAACGCCGCCTTTGCCGTCCCGGGAAAGCTCCCGATCATACCGGGTCGGTTCGGCGCTCGCGACAACGGCCAGGCAAACCAGCACGAGCGTCCGGATCGGACTCACTCGACCTTCTCCCGCCGCCGGCCCCGCCCATCCAGAATACTGAGAATCGCACCCACGGCTGTCGGGTCAAACTGCGTCCCCGACGCGTTCTTGAGGCGCAAGATCGCTTCCGGTTTTCCCAGGGCTTTCCGGTACGGCCGGTCCGTGGTCATTGCATCGTAGGCATCCGCGACCGCGATAATCCGCGCACCCAATGGTATCTCGTCGCCCTTCAGTCCGTCGGGATACCCGGTGCCGTCGTATTTTTCGTGCTCGTGACGGATGATCGCCGCAACGTCGCTCAAGAAATCGACGTGCTTGATCATGTTGTGGCCGATCACCGGGTGTAAACGGATCTTCTCAAATTCGTGATTGGCCAGAGGCTCGGCCTTCGAAAGCAATGTGTCGGAGACCCCGATCTTGCCGATATCGTGGAGATAGCCGGCATAGTTGATCGTCTTG
>CAYGYG010000025.1:35540-40733 GCA_964354155.1 uncultured bacterium
ATCAGCCTCAACATCGAGGACTCCGATAATCCGGTCGGCCACTTTGAGCGGCACCGCCACTTCGCAACGGGTTTCCGGCATCACCTCCAGGTAGAGCTTGTCCTTGCGCACATCCGGGGCATAGTAGGTCAGGCCGGTCTGGGCGACATGGCCGATGATGCTGGCCTCGCGGGCGATATTGATTCTGAACTTCTTGGCGCGCCCGGTCATAGGAACGCCGAGCGTTTTGATATAGAGTTCGCCGGTTGCGGCGTCGACCAGCAGAATCGCGCACTTCTCGTGCCCGAACTTTTCCTTGAGCATCTTGACGATCAGCCCCAATACGCTTTCGAGGTCGAATGTGGAAACCACGCTCTGCCCGATCTGGAAAAGCAGTTCAAGCTCCTCGACGCGCTCTTTGAGCGCTTTGTAGTGCCGCACATTCTCGATGACGACGGCGGTCTGGCCGGCAATCGTCGACAGCAGCTCAAGGTCGTGCCGGCTGAAGGCATCGCTGCGGTCAAAGTCGTAGACATAGATACAGCCGATCGCCTTGCCTTTCTCGATAATCGGCACACCCAGCCACGCCTTGGTCGGCGGACCGTACGGTTCAATGCACTGGCGTTGGCACTCGGCCAGGTAGTCCTCGGTCAAAATCGGCTTCTTCCTGAAGAAAACGGCCGAGCTTAAACCGCGGTCGGCAGGAAAGGAATAGCGCCGCTTCTTTACCCCCTGCTCGTACTTCATGATCGCCTCAAAAGAACGTGCATCTTCGTGGTAGAGAGTAATACAGAAGTTCTGCGGGTGCATGATGCCGTCAACATGCTCGTACACCTTCTGCAGTAACACATCAAGGCTGATCTCGGATGAAATCAGGCGGCTGATCCGGTTAAGGGCGTTCAACCGCGATATCTCCTCATCCCGCGACTTGACCAGGAATGCGTTCTCCACCGCGATCCCGATCTGGTTGCCGATCTTGATCAGCAGTTCGACATCACGCGGCTGGTAAGTGCGCACCCGCCGGGACAAGACGTTGAAGACGCCGATCGCCTCGCCGCGCAGGGTAATCGGAACGACAATCCCGGACCGGAATCCTTCACGCAACAACAACGGGCGGGTCAGCCGCTTGTCCGCGCCCAGATCGTTAATGACAATCGGCTTGTTCGTGGCCACGACCCGGCCGGACATGCCGTCGCCGACGCGGATTGCCGTGGAAGCCTCGACAATCTTGGGCGACAATCCCCGGTGCGACCTCAGGATAAGCTCCTGACGCGTCTCGTCCAGTAGGCAAATCCCGCCGCCGTCGGTCTCGGTCACTTCGATTATTTTGGACAGTGTGTCTCTCAGGACCGCATTGAGGTCATGGGGCTGGCTGAGAATTTGCGCAATCGCATTCTGCGCGGCGATGTCCTTCATCTGCCGCATGATCTCGGCTTCCTTGATCGCCGCCTGACTCATGTCGATCGATACGCCGATCGTGCCGATGATCGATGACCCGTGGCGCAGGATCGACTCGGTAATGAGCACCGGGATTCGTTTCCCCTTGTATCCGAGCACGTCCAGCCGCATCGGCCGGTTGGCCCGTCCCTTCCTTACCCGCGCCAGCCGGGCCCGGTATTCTGAAGCGAACTCGGGTGCAATGATGTCCGAGAAAGGCCGACCCAGGACATCACCGATCCTCGACTTCGCCACCCGACGGCCGTAGCGGTTGAGATACATGACGATGCCTTCGAAACTGACGACGTAGATGATTTCTTTTAGGTTGTCGACGATCAACTGGTAATCTTCGGGCAGAATCCCGCGGCGGGTTGTCGTAGGGCGGGCGCGGCGCGGTTTCATAACGGCAACATTATATATCAATGTAGGGAAAAGTCAAGCGGGGGCAAACGGCGAACCCCGATCGGGCACTGATCACAGCTCTTTCTTCAGGACCTCCATCGCCTGGCTGACTTTGTCCTTGGCGATGACACAGCTGATGACCGTGAGCGACGCTGATATCGCATCGATGTTGATTTTCCGCGCGGCCAGAATCGAAAAGACCCGTCCCGCGATGCCGGGCGTCTGGGGCAGTCTCCGTCCATAAACGGCAATCATCGCCACATCCTGGTCGACGACGATCTGCCTTGCGGCGAACTTGATTCTTATCGCCGATAAGAGCTTGAGCACCGCATCCAGATCATCCTCGGCGATCACAAACGAAATATCGACCCGCTTGCGCCCGGCCGACGACTGGGCAATAAGCTCGATATTGAAACCATGTTCACCCAGGGTTGAGAAGAGCAGCCCGGCAATGCCCGGCTTGTCCGGCACCGCCTTGAGCGTAACCTTGGCGACATGGGTGTTGTGTTTTATGTCTTCGACGATAGTTGCCATAAGTTATTTCAGTGCTCTGAGAAGTCGACTTCAGTCCTAACTCACCGGCCAACTACAGAAGGCGTTCGGCAATCTGAACCGCATTGGTTGCCGCCCCCTTGCGCACATTGTCGGCGACAATCCACAGCGCAAGCCCGTCCTTGAAAACAAGGTCTTTGCGCACCCGGCCGACATAGACGTCATCCTTGCCCGCGACCGCGGCCGGCACCGGATAGTCACGCGGGTCCTTGTAGACCACAACGCCCGGGGCTTCGGAAAGCAATTCCAGCGCCTTTTCGGGCGTTATGACACCCTCAAACTCGACTGAGACCGCCTCGGCATGACCAATAAAGACCGGTACCCGCACGCAGGTGGCCGAGACGTCGATCGTCTCGTCGCCCATGATCTTCCTCGTTTCAAACAGCATCTTGGTTTCTTCCAGAGTGTATCCGTTATCCTGGAACTGATCGATCTCGGGGATGCAGTTACCGCTGATTTGGTGGGGGAAGACGCTGTCTTCGGACTTCTTGATCGGCTCGCCTACCGCCTGCTCTTCAACTTCGAACTGCAGTTCCTCGAGGGCATCTCGCCCCTTGCCCGAGACCGACTGGTAGGTAGCCACGAAAATCTTCTTAATCTTTGAGTACCGATGCAGAGGATAGAGCGCCACGACCATCTGGATCGTCGAGCAATTGGGATTGGCAATCAAGTTCTTGTGGTTCTTGATTGCCTCGGGGTTCACCTCCGGCACGACCAGCGGGACCGCCGGGTCAAGTCGAAAAGCGTTGGAATTGTCGATAATGACCGCACGCTCTTTAACCTTCGGTGCAAACTCCCGGCTCAAGCCGCTGTCAATTGCGAACAGCGCGATATCGATCTTGCCGAGGAATTCTTCGAAGTCCGAGAGAACCTCGACCTCGGTGTCCTTGAAGACCATCGTCTTCCCTTCGCTTCGCTCCGACGAGAAAAGGTAAAGGTTACCCACCGGGAAGTTCCTCTCTTCAAGAATTCGAACCATGTTCTCTCCGACGAGACCGGTAGCACCAAAGACCGCAACGTTTTTCATCTTCTTGCCATTATAATTCAGAACCGTCCCGTGTCAACCGGCAAGAAAAATGATTGCCGCAGCGAATCCAGCCCCATCTTCTTGAGCACTTCGGCCAGCGTCTTGCGGGCAATGACCCGAGCCCGGTCCGAACCATCAAGCAACACCTTCTTCACTTTCTCAGTATTGGCCCAAAGCTCTTGCTGCTTCAGGCCAACCGGTTTGAGGGCCTCGATGAGGTTCTTCGCGACAATGGCTTTGCAGTCAAGACAGCCGATTTCCGCCGTCCGGCATTCCTTGTTGATACGCTCAAGCTCCGCCTTCCTGGAGAACGCCTTGTGCATCGTGAAGATGTTACAGATATCGGGATTGCCCGGGTCAGTGCGCCGTTTTCGATTCGTGTCGGTAGTTGCCGTCGACAGCTTCTTCTCGATCACCGCGGGTTCGTCATCGAGATAGATGCAGTTGTCGAGGCTCTTGCTCATTTTGCGCGTTCCATCCAGTCCCAGTATTTCGGGCACCTTGCCCAGAATCTCTTTCGGCTCGGGAAAGACGTTACCGTAGATAGCGTTGAAACGACGCGCGATTTCCCGCGTCAGTTCCAGATGAGGCAATTGATCCTCGCCGACCGGAACCGCATCCGCCCTGTAAATCAAGATGTCCGCCGCCATCAGGACCGGATAACTCATCATCGCCATATTGACGTTCTTGGGGTTCTGGAGCCGTTTTTCTTTGAAGGTCGGAACCCGCAGCAACCACGAAACCGGCGTGACGCTGTCAAGAATCCAGCCAAGTTCGACATGCTCCGGGACCAGAGACTGAACCATGATGATCGCCTTGCTGGGATCAAGCCCGCAGGCAAGATAGTTGATGGCGCATTCCAGGATCCGCTTCGGCATCTCGTCTGGGTCATAGGCCACGGTAATCGCATGATAGTCGACGATACCCCAGACGCAGTCATAGTCGTCTTGAAGTCCGACCCAATTACGTATCGCACCGACATAATTCCCGATGTGGAGCCGGCCCGAAGGCTGGGTTCCGCTGAAAATACGCTGCTTCGACGTTGACATCACCAAATGATAATCATGAAAAGCCGAATGTCAACCAAGAATCCGGGGCGGGGATGATAGTCTCTCCTCCGGCAAATCACATGGCCGAGACGTAAATTTCGTCAGTTGACGTGGCCGGTTCAACGTGCGGCTTGACAACAGGCCGAAAGCATCTAGAATCGGCTCGGGACCGTGCCGGAATCGGCCATCGGAGTCCCGGAACGACTATGACTGAGTACTATTGCACTGCATTTGGTTCACGATTCGGCGAAGCCGGCCTGGTCTGGACACGGCGTAGCGGACCACCAAACGTAGTGAGGGTCATCTTGCCGGATCCAGTCCTTTCCGTATCCAAGGCCGTATCCCGGCTCTTCCCGACGACCCGGCCCGCTTCCTGTGCGGCGATCGATCGTCTCGGTCGCCGAATCGTCCGATTCCTCAGCGGCCGCCCGATTGATTTTGACCTCGATCGTATCGATACGACGCAGCTGTACGAATTCCAGAAACAGGTCATCATGCTGGAGCGCTGCATTCCACGTGGCCGGATCAGCACCTACGGCCAGCTTGCCCGGAAACTCGGGAGACCGCACGCGGCACGAGCCGTCGGCCATGCCCTGGCCCATAATCCTTTCCCTATCATAATCCCTTGCCATCGCGTCGTGATGTCGGACGGCTCGCTCGGCGGGTATCGCGGGGGGCCAAAGCTCAAACGTGCCCTGCTTGAGTTCGAGGGAATAAGATTCGACGCATCCGGCAAGGTCAGCGTCG
>CAYGYG010000026.1:0-38979 GCA_964354155.1 uncultured bacterium
ACGAGGTTTTCAGCGGGCCGTGTGTGATGCTCTATGAATGCATGGGAAATGACCTGTACGTTAGGAAATGGGCGGATACGATCCGGTACCCCGCCAGTTATGACCTCTTCTCAGCCCAGGATGCTGACGGCGACGGCAGACCAGAATTCATGGTCGGCTGGAAGACCCCCAGAGGCACCTGGACCTACGGTTTCAGGATCTATGAGACGACCGGTGATGACCAGTATCAAATAATCTTTCTTGATTCGATCATGGGGATACGCAGCCGGAGACTCACTGCCTACAGCGATTGCGGGGACGTTGATTCTGACGGATATCCTGAGATCGTCTGGGCGATTGGTGATGATTGGTATGTGTACAAGGCGACCGGTAACAACCAGTTTCAGAGGATCTTTGAAGCTTATCCTCGTCCCAACGGCAACGGTCACATGACCACGAAGGTTTATGTCTATGATCTTAACGGTAACGGATATCCTGAGATATTTGAGACCGGAGAGATCGAGAGCACGTCAACCAGAACCGAGACCAGGGTATGGGAAATCGAAGGCGTGCGCCTTCACCACCCCAATGGAGGAGAAATCCTACAGCCTGGCTCTCAAGTGCCCATCACCTGGGAGAGGTTCACCCCGCCCGGGGCAGATTCGTTTTCTCTATTTGTTTCTTTCAATAATGGGGTTGACTATCGGACTATCGCGACCATAAGACAATCAGAAGACACGGTTTACGCGTGGTCTGTACCGGATACGCTTTCCGACAGCGTCAAACTCATGATCTGGGCCTACGGCCCGCCGAGGCCGGGGGAGAATACACCCAGGGGCACCGCGTGGGATTTCAGCGACTCCACCTTCGCCATACGGCAAGTCGCCGTTGGCGAAGTAGCGAGTAGAGAGGAGCGAGTAACGAGATTACGAATACTACAAAACCCGACAACAGCGAAACAGGGGATCAAGATACGTTGGACGTGGGACGAGGGACGTAACGGAACCGGCAAGGCCGATCGCCCTGCGCCATCCGCCAGGCTTCAGATCTACGACGTTTCTGCGAGTCTTACCCAATCCTTTGCCATTAGCCATTCGCCATCAGCCATAGGCCCGCTTAGGCTGCCAGCGGGCGTTTACTTCGTGCGGTTGGACGCTGAGGGCAAATCTGTCACCAGGAAGGTTGTTGTTTTGGAATAGTGTTGGGCTGTTGATTTTATGAAAACCTTACTTTTCGACCGGGTTGAGAAGTGGGAAAGTCCGCTACAGCCTGACTGTCTTCCCCCTTATTTTTATCTCGTCACTTAGAAGAGTACCTTTTTCTTTCGAATTGAATTCTGCTTCGGTGTATCCCAGGGCTTCGATCGGGGCCATAATCCCCGCACGGGCGAGGACGGCCCCTAAGACTTCAAGCCTTCTCAATAGATTAAGACGTCTAAAACTGTTGGAAATAACGGCAACGTCGATGTCGCTGTGTATTTCTGCTCGCCCCTGAGCATGCGAACCATATACGATTATGCGTTCAACTTCGATACCGTGCGCCTCAAGGGCTTCTTTGAATCGCTTTAAACTTGATACTGTTTTTCTATCCATTTGAATACCTTCTTCGTAGTTTTCAAATAGCCGCTCGCGACTTTTCTTGTGTAGACCTTCAGCAGCTTCTTGAAATCCTCCGGATATCTGGTCACGATACTAACATCGCTCAACATGCTGACGAATTCCAGCATATCATCCGGCAAGCGGGTATTGCTCAATTCGAGAAGATACCTCAAATTGTGTGTCTTGGGCGGTATTCTGCTCGTCGCCGACTGCACGCGGGCCTTGAGTATCTTCTCGATTGCCAAATGACACATGAAAACAGTATAGATATGGCGGCGTGTGGCCAGCATGTGCTCCGCCGTCTTGAGATCGTACTTCGCCGATATCAGCCAGTTTGCAGCCTTGTTGCTCATTATCTGAACATTATACCCCGAATGGAGGAGTAGTCAACACTTACGCAGACGGTGGTATGTCTCTGAAAGCCTACGACGCCGCCGGCAAGCTGGTGAAGTCACTTACTCTTCGCTCCAGGCCCCCTGCTCTTTGCTCGGTTTCTCTTCGCCCCGGCGTCTATTTCATCCGCTTGGAGGAGGGCAGCGCGTCGGTGACGCGAGAGGTCGTAGTACTCGACTGACCGCGAGTCATTCTCCATTTCAACAATGTCGGAAATGTGAACATCGTGGATGCCAGAGCTGTCCGCGCAGGGCGCCGCCGGCGCGAAGTGGTAAATAATCCTTGAACGTGCCGAGGGCGGGGCGTATTTGACCCTTGACATTCCTGCTGCCGGGACTATACTTTCGTAATAGCATTGTTCAACACCAGGAGGCTTTATGAAAAGGGTTTTAGTGATTGTCGGATTGTGGGGCATAATAGGATTTGCGATTGACTGCAAAGTGACGCCGCGCGAGGTGTACGGACCGACGCATGTCAGGATCGACCCCAACTGGAGACCAAGTCCCACTGCGGTTCGGATCGACGCGGGTCCTGATCTTCGGTGCATCACCGGTTCCAATGCCCGGAACATCTGTGCTGATACTACCGGGAACAACGTTGCGGTGCTTTACGGTTTCACTTCGGGTGACCCGGACAACATCATGCAGACCAAGATTGCCTACTCGACGAACCGGGGCGCGGCCTGGCGGCTGTTCGGTCCGTTCTCGGTGCGCTACGTCAACTACCGCCGGATGTACGGCGGCATTGATGCGCGCGGCGGCAATTGGGTTGCGGCCGGCGAGGTGATCTACGGCGGCTGGCACGAGGCATACTACCGCGGTGGCGCCTATAATGACTCCAGCAATGCCGCGATGGCCTTTGACGAGGGTGGTTTCCCAAACGGTTCATTCCAGAGAAGGGCTTTGCCCCAGTCTGGTACACCGGACCTCAACATCTGGCTAACCAGCGTCGTAGTCCGGCCAGACGATCCCAACGTCGTCTTCTTCACGGCCGGCGACTATGATATGGGCGCGGGCGGACCGAAGGACGTCTTTGTGTGGCGTTCGACCGACGGCGGTTACAACTGGGGTGCACCGGCGGTGTTGGTTCCCGGCTCGGCGGTACCTAATGGTACCCACGATACCCCGGGTATCCGGTGCGGCACCGGCGGGTATGTGTTCTGCTACTTCCAGCGGGAAAGCCTTATCGGAGCGGACACGTGTTTTCTGCCCTTCTACATCGAGTCCTCGGACAACGGCGCGACCTGGGTTCCGGCGGGCGGCAAGTGCCTGTTGACTTCCATCCCCAACCCTCAGTACTCAGGTTGGTGGTATACGTATGACGCCGAGGTCATCAACAACGTACCCTACGTTCTGAACTCACCCGGTGTCCCGGGCCAGCATAGGGATCAGGTTGAATTCTTCAAAGCCAGCGGCCCGGTCGGCAACCGGACCTGGACCCGCACCCTGATCGGCGGCAACACGCCTCCGGGGCAGGACTCGATCGTCCGCGAGGTCAACTTCGTGAAGGGCGAATACTTCCCGAGGTTTGCCAACACCTTCGCGGTCGTGGCCAAGATCACAACCGGTGCTGGGACCAGCCCGCGCTGCTGGACCACCAACAACCTGGGCACGAGCTTCACCTATCGCGGCAATCTGAATGTACCTCTATCGGCGGCAGACAACCCGCTTGAGACGGCAAAATGTCCGGGCCGGGGTACGGTTCCAGCGACCGATGCGTTCATTCACATGATCTACTGGTCTATAAACAGCGTCTACTGGGAAGGCAGGAACGTGTGGGGGGACGACATCAATATGTCAGGTTCTGCGATCCAGAATTCGCGGTTGGTCGTCGAACCGAATCCCTTCGCGAGAATGACGTCAATCCGCTTGACCACGCAAGTGCCCAAAGTCAGAGATGCCGCCCTGAAGATTTGCGACGTCACTGGCCGGCCGGTGAAATCCTTTGACCTGGCTCCGTCGTCAGGGGGCTTACCCCATTCAATCATCTGGAATGGCCGCGACGACCATGGCCGGTCATTGCCGTCCGGAATGTACTTTGTGACATTGAGGGCGGGAACTGAGTCACGGACCGCGAAGGTCATTATCGCCCGGTAACGATTTGCATTCTTCCCGGTCGCGGTTACTTAACACGGATTACTATACTTTCTGACCTGGCCGAAAAGCACGGCAGGGGTTTGCTTCGTGCGGCTGGAAGCAGTCAGGGCGGCGGTGACGAAGAAAGTGGTGGTAGTCGAGTAAGTCCTCGCCGCGGGCCCGCGGCGGTCAGTCCCGAGATTGCCGCGTCCGCCAGACAGCACGGCGGACTCGCAATGACAACATTCAACGGCGCCTTGCGCCGAAATCTCCGGCATCTGCCGAACCATCTTCGTAATCAACCGCACCTTGTGCCTTAATCAGTGTAATCGCTTCGTCAATCGCCGTAATCGAGGAGCGCGAGCTCCACAGAAACACCTTGACTTTTGACCCCCGATGAATATAGTTTCTCCACAAGGAGGCTGTATGAAGAAGTTCGGTCTTGTCATGGTCGCAGCGGTGCTGGCTTTCGCTTCGAGAAACCCGCTGACTCCTGGGCCCATCGGCTACTACGCACCCGAGCCGGTCGGCGATGCGCACGTCGTCGCGATTACCAATTACAGTTTCGATCCTCTTGTAACCCAACCGGAACTGCCCGCCGATTTGAAGATGGGGAAATACTCCGGCGATGGAACCGGTCACTACCTGGTCCAACTGCAGAGTCCAGTCTACCTGCAGATGATTCACGACATCAATAATACCGGCGCCAATCTTCTTGGCTGCCACTCGCGCTGCACTTTTGTCGCCAAAATGAATGATGAGACCAGGGCGAAGGTGGCGGCCCTGCCTTTTGTACGTTGGATCGGCATCTACCAGCCGGCCTTCAAACTCTACCAGCACACGACGGCCGGTGCTGAGCACGGCTCGTTTCTGGTCTATCTGTTCCGCACCGAACATGTGGCGACGGCGGATCGGGATCTGAGAGCCATGGGTGCGATGATTCTGACCTACTCGGAGATCGAAGAGGTGAAGTTTCTGGCGGTCAATTGCCGCCGGTCCCTGTTGACCCGGATCGCCAATCTGCCGTATGTCTACTGGATCGAAGAGATGTTTCCGAGCGCGCCGGAAAACAACGAGTGTCAGTGGGTGAACCAGAAGGGTTTGCCGCCGACCGACACTACGCGTCCGGTCTGGCGTCAACGCATCTTCGGTGGCGATGCCTGGGGCGATCCCTCGGGCGATATTCTTGGCCACTGCGATGACGGACTCGACCCGGCGCACTATGCATTCCGCGACCCCTTGATCACGGTCAGCGATACTGGTGAATGGCCGGCCAGCCGCAAGCTCCTTGCTTACAAGCATTTTCCCAAGGCCGGTGGTTTGCTCCGGACCAGCCACGGTACGCATACCGCGGGTACGGTCTGCGGCAATGATTCAGCCATGGGAGGTACTGACGCACGCGACGGCCATTCTAAGAACGCGCGGTTAGTCCATCTTTCGCCGATTCCATCATCCAGCGTCAATTTCATCCTCCTCTACAGCTACATGACCGACAGTCTGCGTAACCCCGCCAGCCGACCCGTCACCTGCTCCAATTCATGGTGGACGGGCACGATGGGGCAATACACTGCAAAATCGATGGAGGTTGACCAGTTCTGCTGGCGTCACCGTAACTTCGTGATGATCAAATCGTGCGGCAACCAGGGACAGACCAGTCAGTACCGGATCACCGAACCAGGGAATTCCAAATCAGTCCTTTCGGTCGGCGCCCTCGGCAATGGAACACTGGCTACGAACCTGGCGACCTTTTCGAGCCGCGGTCCGGCTCCGGACGGACGGGTCAAACCGGAAGCCTGCACCCCGGGCGATCTCGTCTTCTCGGCGTCGTACAACACGACCAATTCGTACGTGAGCATGAGCGGGACTTCGATGGCGGCCCCGTCCTGCAACGGAAGTATCGGCCTGCTCCGCTCCTACCTGCGCAAGGGCTTCTATCCGAGCGGTGCGCGTCGCGGTGCGGACTCACTGCGCTATGTCAGCGGTGCGTTGCTCAAGGCCATGATTGCCGTCTCCACCGATCCCAACATCGGATCGTACGTCATACCCAGTGACTACGTCGGCTGGGGGAGATTCAACCTCGATTCCGTCCTTTTCTTCTCAACGCCGACGGTTGAACGTCGCAAGCTCCTGCTCTATGACGACACCATTGGCCTTGCCACCGGGCAGTTCCGTGACTATCAGTTCACGGTATCGGACGGTGCGGTACCGCTGCGGGCCGCGGTCATGTGGTACGATACAGCCGCCGCCGCCGGCGCAACCCGGGCGATAATCAACGACCTCAATGTCCGCATGATTGCATCCAACAGTGATTCTTTCAAGGGCAATCGGTACTCGGCCGGGCAATCGGTGCGTAACACGACGTTGCCCTACGATAGCATCGATGTTCTTGAGTGTTTCCGCGTGAACGCTCCCAACACCGGGCTCTGGACCCTGCGCGTCATGGCCCGCAACGTCGTCACCCGGCCGCAGCCCTATGCCGTCGTAATCACCGGCGGACTGCCGGCCACCGGTGTCCAGGAAGAAGCCGTCGAGATAACCGGCCCGATGCGGCTCGTGTTCGGCGATTTCAAACCGAATCCGGCGAGGATTGGCAAGAATGCCGTACGGTTCTATGCGCCGCACGCGAACCGCCAGTACACCCTGAAAGTCTACGATGCCTCGGGTGTCCTGGTGAGGACCTTGCTTGAAAGCAGGTTGACGGTGAGCGGCTGGCAGACGGTTGTCTGGGACAGCCGGGACGGGCGCGGCAAGACCGTGGCCCCGGGTGTCTATTTCTACCGTCTCGATACGGAAGCAACCAGCCTGACCAAGAAAGCGATTCTGGTGAAATAGTTCGGCTTGGGTGTCCCGCCGCACCACGCGGCGGGACGCCCCGGGTCTCCCAGAAAGGAGGATGGATGGAACGAAGAGAATTCATCAAGATGCTGCTGGCCGGCGGTGCCGGCGCCGCGCTGAACCGTGGTTGGGCTCAGAAACTGCTGACCGAAGGAAGCTTTGCGCTGCCACCCGTCCAGGTCAATACTTACTCGTCGGAGATCTGTATGAACACCCGGCGTTCCTACCACTCAGGCTATAGCGGCACGCTTTCCGATCAGATCATAGGCAATGTGCTCTGGGCCGCTTCGCGCGCCCCAGCGCTCGGTGCATCGCGCACCATCTACATGGCCCGGTCGGATAACGTCTACCGTTATGACCCGGCCCTGCACGACATCATTGTTCACCGGACCGGCAATTGGATGTCCGAGACCAGCCTGGCCTTCGAAGTCGGGGTGGTCAGCGCTACGTCGGAAGAGGCCGGTGTCGCGCTCCAATTCGCCGACCTCGCCGCTTACTCTTTCTGGACCGGCACCAGCAACCAGCCCATTTGTTGCATCAAAGAGAGCGGGAGGAGCAACGCCCAGACCGACTGGAATCCGTCTGGCACCATCCACATGGTTGGCTGTTATGGCCGAATGGCGACGGTCAGCGGGATTACGTCACAGCTGGTTGCGATCTCATCGAATAGCAGTCTACCCGACCCCTCGACCAACGGCAGCGTCCTTCTTGAGAATGCGCTGGCCAACTTAAGGCACGGCAGCCAGTTCTTGAGCACCGAGCTTACGCTGCAGCAGATATCGCAGTTGGCCTGGGCCTCTTACGGCAATACGCCCCACACGGCGTCCGGCGGCCGGGCCGCCCTGACCGTACCTTCGGCGGTCGCCAACTACTACCTGACCGCCCGCATCTACATCGTCCGTTCGGTCGGCGTCGAGCGCTATCATATCCGGCTGCCTTCGGGCGGCGCGACGACCCGCGATCACCGGATCGAGCGGGTGACCACCGGCGACCGAAGGGCCCAATTGCGGACCGCCGTGCCCCGGCTGCCCGCAACCGCACCGAACTACATTGTTTTCTGCGCGGCTCAGGTTGCCAATTTCCAGTTGCAGGAAGCCGGCTATTGCGGCGGCGACGCCCTGCTCCAGGCTTCATCGATGAATCTGCAGGGCCATCTAACCGTCGGCCTATCGGCCGCAGAGCGGACCGCGATTCAGACGGCCTTAGGTATTCCGTCGGTCGACCTTCCCTTGCTTGTCTTCTCCAGCGGGACACCCGCCACCGCCATCGAGGAGGAACGACATGACGGGACCGGGGCGATCGAGATCACGCCGAATCCATTCCGGGACAGGGTTACGATCGCACTCAACGGCGCAGACCAGCAGATCGGCGGATCTGCTGGAGGGGTATCAGGGCATCAGCAATCAGGGTTGCGAATCTACGACTCCTCCGGCCGGCTGGTCAAGTCGTTTTCTCTCGCTACTTGCTACTCTCTACTCGCTACTTCGGTGGTCTGGGATGGCCGGGACAGCCGCGGTCGACAAGTACCACGAGGAACGTATCTCTGTGTGCTCGCGACCGCCGGGCGAGAGTACCGCAAGCACGTGGTCAAGCTATAGATGTTATGAAAGGAGAAACATGGAACAACTGATCGGCAAGGTAAACCACTACTTCGGCAAAATCAGCGTGAGCCTGATCGAGATCACCGCGGGTGAGGTGGCCGTGGGCGACACCCTCCATTTCAAGGGCAAACACACCGATTTTAGCATAAAAGTGGAGTCGCTGCAGATTGAACACAATCCGGTCGAGAAGGCCGGCGTGGGTCAGATCGTGGGCACCAAGGTCACGGCCCCGGTGCACGACAACGACGAGGTTTTCAAAGTCACCTAACGGATTTCAAACGCTGCAGGTTGTTCCACGCATTAAGTGGAGCGGGTTCTAGGCTTAGTGCCTTGCGGTAGTGCTGTTCGGCTCGCGCGAACTCGCCCGTTCTTTGATGCTCTGGCGGGGGCCGGCTCCTTGGCCGCTGGCTAGTGGGCAACGAGCTCGGCATGATCGAAGAACCGCAGGGTCGAAAGCTGCAGGCCCTCAATGTGATACTGTAGGTAGTCACGCACCAGCCGGTCGATCAGCTCGAGATGGTCAAGGTCGGCCGTCGGCTCCTGCCGGGCATATACCCGCCTTAGATCGCTTACGGTCTTTGATGGAATTACGATGCCGGCACGGTCTTCCGCCCGGTTGCAGACCAGGCCGCCATAATTGATGCTGAAGATGTTCGTTGCCCGCTTCCGGCAGCGGACGCAGTGGGTGAGGTTGGGGGCAAAGCCGAGCATCCCGGCGCCGAGCAGCAAGAAGGAGTAAACCGCGGAGCGCAGTTCCTCGAGACTGTTTGACTCCTGGATGGTTCTGAGGGCGGCCAGCGCCAGACGGTACAGCCGGGGCTGAGCCGGGCCGTGAATCGTGGCCCGATCCAAAAATTCGCAGATCGTCTGAGCGCCGACAATCTTGCGGGGCGAATTCCTGATGCCGGTATACTCGTTGATAATTTCCGTGTCGGAAAGGTTGTAGATATCCTTTGTCTCGCGCCGGTAGAAAATTATTTTGGTCTGGGTGAACGGTTCGAGTGAAGCACCGAAGGCGCTTTTCGGCCGGCGCGCACCCCGGGCCAGCAGTTTAAGTTTGCCGTTGTAGCGGCCGAAGAAGGTAATGAAGAGACTGGTATCTTTGAAACGCCGGTTGCGGAGGATGAGTCCTTCGTCACGGACGATGTTCGCCATGGCCGCTATACTTCGTCCCTGATTTCGCCGACCAGCTCCTCGATCAAATCATCGAGCGTGATGATGCCGCGCGTCTCGCCCCGCTCGCCCAGGATAATGGCCATGTGTTCGCCTTCATCCTTCATTTTTTTGAAGAGCGGCATGGCGCGCATACCCGACTTGATAGTCGGCACCGGCCTGAAGTGGACGCGTCCGTCGTAGACTACGTCCTTGAGGTTCAAGACCGCGGTGAACTGGCGAGGATTGTCGCGGTAGACCGGGATGCGGGTGTAGGGGCGTCGGAGAAGGTCGCGCTGCTTGATCTGTTCTAAGGTGACGGTCTCGGGCAAGGCGACCACCTCGTCGATCGGTATCATGACATCATCCACTTTCGTTTCGTGAAAGGCAAAGAGGCGGGCCAAAATTCGACCCGCGGAGCGTTCCACTTCATCAAGCGCGGTTACGATGTCGCGGCGTCGAAACGGGTAGTCGCTGGTTTTCGACCGGCGATAGATTATCTTGGAAAGGAAGGTGAAGGGCAGGGAGACGGGAATCAGCAGGCTCTTGAGCAACATCAGGAAATTGGCGAACAGACTCATTACCTGTTCGGGAAGCACCAAGGCGGCGGCCTTGGGCAGGAACTGACCGACAATGAGCGAAGCGAAGGAGAGCGAGATAATTGCGAGAATCGTGGATTGCTCGCCAAACGATTCGACGAAGAATTTCTCGAGCAGGATTGCGGCCGCGACCAGGGCCAGATCTTCGCAGATGAGAATGATCGTGAAGAACTCGTCCGGATGGTCACGGAAGTAGATCGCCGACTTGGCCCACCGGACCCCGGATCGGGCCAGCCCCTTAAGCCGCGATCGGTCAAGGCGTACGAGGGATGTCTCAGACGCCGTGAATATGCATTGAAAAAGAACCAGTAGGATCACCACCACTATTTCCATTATTGCCTCGATACGGTAACGTTCTTGATCTTCCGTCGTGTGACTTCCTTGACGGTGAAGATCAGACCAAGATAGACCATAGATTCGCCTTCTTTGGGTATGTGGCCGAAGCTGCGCAGCAGGAAAGCGCTCAGCCTTTCGCCGCTTTCATCGACCTGGGCCAGATTGAATGCGTCCAAGACGTTCTGGATCGTCACGTTGCCGTCAAAGAGGTAGTGGTCGGCATCAAGCCGCTGAAAAGGAATGTCTTCGGTTTCGTCGTACTCGTCGACGATTTCGCCGACGAGCGACTCCAGGATGTCTTCAAGCGTAATGATTCCGGCGAACTCGCCGAACTCGTCGGTGACTACGGCGATGTGCATCACCCTTCTCCGGAATTCGTTGAGCAGCGACTCAAGGTTTTTCGTCTCGGGCACGAAGTAGGCCTCGCGCAGGTGTCCCCGGATCGGTTCATGATCCTCGAAGAAAACGATATCCTTGCCGTAGAGAACGCCGGTCACATTCTTGGAAGAACCTTCAATGACGATCAGCCGGGAGTGCCGGGAGCGGTGGATTTTCCCGCGGGCCTTGCCGACCGTGGCCGAGTCCGGGATGGTTACCACCTCGGTGGCCGGAGTCATCGCCTGGGCGACGGTGCGTTTGCTCAAACCCAAGAGCTGGCGCGCGATCCCTAATTCGTCTTCTTCGATGATGTTGGCGGTTTTCGCGTCTTGAAGCATGATGGTGAGGTCGCGCGCACTTACCTTCTTCGCTTCGGTCTTAGGAAGCAGCTTTTCAAAAAGCCAGTCAAGGGTGTGCGAGACTGGTGTGAAGAGATAATTGAGGACGTTCATCACCGGCGCCAGATTGAAGGCAATCGGCTCGTAACGCTTAAGGGCAATCGCCTTGGGAGTTATTTCGCCGACCACCAACAGCACATAGGACATGATGAAGAACTCAATGACGAGCGCAACGGTCTTATTAAGGTGATAAGTATGCGTGAGGTCAATAACGATGAGGGTGAGGACGGATGAGGCCCCGACATTGACCAGCAGGTTGCCGGTCAGGAGCGTGACCAGGATCCGGCGCGGCCGGGTCAAGAGGTGGCCCAGCGTGCCGGCCGACCGCCGTTTTTCACGGAGATAAGACTGCAGTCTCAGGCGGGGAATGGAAAAGAGTGCGGTCTCGAATCCCGAGAAGCACGCGCTGCATAGGAGCAGAACGATGATGATGGTAATATGGAAGGCCAACATCGATCAATCCGTCTCGTGCATGTAATCGGCGGTCTTGCCGAGCATCACCCTCTTATCGGACGACCGCGTGTGGTCGAGGCCGGCCAGGTGCAGCAGGCCGTGGATCAGTAATTCCTTCAAGTGTTCATAGTTTTCAAGCTGCGGGCGGGCGATGTATATCTCACCGTAATCCGTCTCGAGGAGAAAGGAGAGGACATCGGTCGTCCGGTTGCGTCTGAGAAAACGATAATTCAATCCCCGCATGTACCTATTGTCGACAAAGACGATGTTCAGTTCGGCAAGCCCCATGTCTTCGCGGCTGGTCACGGCGCGGGCAATCCGGGCAATTTGTTTTCCCTGCCGCGCGTACTTACGCGGCAGGCGGAACAGGTTGATTTTCATTCTCGAGCCTGGGATGGAACACGCCGGCCAGGATGGGCAGGAAGGCCTCGCTGATGTCGGCCAGGTCCTTGCGAGTGATATTGCAGTCATCGAGTTGACGGTCGCTGAAGCGATGGTCGATGTTCTCTTTAAGGATTTTCTGGAGTTTTCTGGGGGTGATATTCCTTTCCCCCCGCGCCGACGCTTCAACACCGTCCGCCAACATCACCAAAGCGGCTTCGCGAGTCTGGGGCCGCGGGCCGGGATAGCGGAACTCCGTGTCGGAGACCGGCCCCTGGGCCCGGATCAACGCCTTCCGGTAGAAGGCCTCGATTGCCCCGGTTCCATGATGCTGCTGGATGATATCAACGATGAGATCGGGCAAGCCCAACTTGTGCGCCGTTTCAACGCCCTCCTTGACGTGGGAAAGAATCACCAGGACGCTGACTTGAGGCGTCAACTGGTCGTGGGGATTGGTCCGGTCGAGCTGGTTCTCGATAAAATATTCCGGCATCTTGAGTTTGCCGATATCATGGTAGTACGCGGCGACGCGCGTCAGGAGGGAGTTGCCGCCGATCGCGCTGGCACCGGCCTCGGCCAGGCTGCCGACAACGATCGAATGATGGTAGGTGCCCGGAGCTTTGAGCACCATCTCCTTGAAGATGGGCCGGTTGAGATTGCCCAGTTCGAGGAGGGTGAAATCGGTGGTTATGCCGAAAAACCGTTCCAGGATGGGCAGGATGAAGAATACGAGAAAACCGGAGAGGAAACCGCTCAAGAATGCCTGCCCGGCACTGGCCAAGAGCGGGAACGGCGGCTTGAAACAGAGATGAACCAGGATGACGCCGGCGATGTTGAAAACGGCCATGACGAACGAAATGATGTAGAAGTCGAACCGGGACTTCATCAGCACTTTGAGCGAACCGGCACCGATGCCGCTGATGATCAAGAAGTAAAAAAGCGTGATATTGGAATGGATTAGAGCCAGCGCGCCGCTCAGGGCGACGGTATAGGCCAGGGCCGCATTATAGCCGAGGAAGAGAGTGATGATGAATGCGAAAAACGCGATCGGGAAGAAGTAGATACTCGGCGTCACTAGAGAAATGACTTTGACGACCACGAAAAAAAGCGCCGCCATGAAGACCAGGAATCCAAAATTCCTCTTCTTAAGGAGCTCCCGCTGGCGGGCGCGGTCATAGCGATAGAAAAAGAAGATGATGGCCAGATAAAAGAGATTGCGGCCCAGAAAAATATTGAACCAGGCGATTATCCCCGTTGAACCGCGCGTCTTTTCGAGAGCGTCGACCTTCTCGACGATCTCCTTGGTGACACGGCTGTGCGCACCAACGATCTTCTCGCCCTTGAGCACCTTGCCCCGGCTCCGGGGAATCGACGAATAGACCTCGTTGATTTTGACATCGGTCTTGACTGCGTTCGGAACCAGGTTGGGCGTGAAGAAATCGCGGACCAGCTCCCGGAATGGTGCGGGACGGTCGGCAACGGCACTGTCGAGGCCGGCCCGGTCATACAGATTGTCGACCGACTCAAGGATTTCGCGTCCCGCCATGTCAATCATGATAATACGCGTACCCGACACCGATTTCTTTTCGACCAATCCCCGGAACATGAATCGGCTGTACAACTCGACCAGGGCGTTGATGGTTCGGCGTCGCGCGAATTGATCACTGAGATAGTCGTAGGCCGCGCGGGTGATCGGGAAGCGCTGCTGGACTTCCTGCAGTTTTTGCTCGACCGGGAGTTTCATGCCGGCCAGCGAATCGAAAAGCGAATTCAGATGATTGAGGCGGGTACGGAGGGATTCGAAGGCGGCCTCGTTGTAGTCGAAAACCCAGGGAATGCGCTGGGCCAGTTCCTGCCGCGCCTGAGCAAGTTCCTCGTCGCTCTTGGTGATATCGAAGTCATAGGGTGCAATAATGTCGCGCCCGGCGATATCGTTTTCCTTGAGGCCGTACCCTTTAGGAACGGTCGGCGGCCGGTACAGGACATTGATCAAGACCAGCAGGCCGGCCAGGACGACGACCCTATTGCTTAGGTCTACTTTCATACGCTCTTATGATCTCGGTCACGAGCCGGTGCCGGACAACATCCTTCTCGTTCAAATAGATGAACTTAATGGCGTCGATATCTTTTAGGATGTGCTGGACCTCGACCAGTCCGGAAATACTGTTGGACGGAAGGTCGATTTGGGTGATGTCGCCGGTTACGACGATCTTGGAGTTCCATCCCAATCTGGTCAGGAACATCTTCATCTGCATGCTTGTCGTGTTCTGACCTTCGTCGAGGATAATGAAGGCATCGTTGAGGTTGCGCCCCCGCATGTAGGCAAGGGGTGCGATCTCAATGATCCCGGTGTCGATGAAACGCCGGGTGCGGTCATAGGGCAGCATTTCATAGAGCGCGTCGTAGAGAGGACGCAAATAAGGATCGACCTTTTCCCTCAAATCCCCGGGCAGATAGCCCAAAGACTCGCCGGCCTCAACCGCGGGTCTGGTCAAGATGATGCGTTCGACTTTGCGTTCCATGAGCGAACAGACGGCCCGGGCTACGGCCAGGTAGGTCTTGCCGGTTCCGGCCGGTCCAATCGTAATGACAATGTCGCACTCGTCCATGGCCCGCACGTAGCCGGCCTGCCCCTCGGACTTCGGGCGGATCAGGGCTTTGGGCGTAGCGATGACGTCACCGCCAACCAGTTTCACCGTCACATCTGACCGGATCTGGTCGTCGATTGCGGCTTCTTCGATCGTCTCGCCTTTCCTGACTTTCTCGATCAACCGCAGGAACAGGGTCCGGAGTCGGTTGACATCATCGGGCGGGCCATCAAGATAGATGCGGTTGCCGCGGACCGCTATCTTGGCAAGATAGTGGTTCTGGATGGCTTTGAGGAATTGGTCATTCAGACCGAGAAGTTTCAAAGTGTCGATCCCATCGATCGAAATCGATGTTTTAGACATAGTCTATCCTATTCGAATAAGGGGCTTTGTCAATGACATTCGTCGCTTCGGTCGGCCCGGGGTCAACGCGATGTTATGAAATGGTGGCGGTTATCGGATTTTCTCAGCTATCGTGTAGACCGGGCGACATCGAAACGGTAGTCATAATCCACGCCGCGATAGTAGGGCAGACCGAAAAGCGTTATCGGCAGGATTACCTTCAGGTCGTCATGAGGATTGGCTTCGTCTTGATTGCGGTCGTGCCAGTAATCATGCTTGGCGTTGCGCAGGGCATCACCGACCGGCTCGCCCAGTCCGATGTGAGCCGCGATAAGAACCTGAAGGCGTTCGCTGCGATTCACCCCCAGCGCCGAGCCCATTGAATAGGCGGTATTGGCGATATATGCCGCGACTCCTTTCTGGGCGAAGAGACTCGGGAAGTCCCAGCGCTGTTCAGTCGAACTGCGGTCGCCCATGCCGGTGTGGCACCCCACCGTATGAACGAGTGAACGTTTCAGGGACGGCAGTTCCTGGACCAGGCGTGCCACCGTGAGCATGGTGTGCTGAGGCATGAAGAAACCGGTGTGGTACGCGTGGTTGTTTATCGAATAAAGGTCAAACCGGCGGCGCAAGAAGGTCGCCGCGAATGCCGGCAGGTCGTAATTCGCGCGGATCTCACGGTTCTGGATGAATTGACCGAAGACGTGTCCATGTCCAAAGCGACTGCCGTAGACCCGGACGATCGAATCGGCACAGTCCTTCAAGTCGAAAACGGCGCTCGAGTCTGAATAGTCGCCGCTGCTTACGAAGATGCTGCTAATCGGGATGTCCGGACCGAACTCGAGGAAATCGCCAAGTTGCCTGATGATCTGGGTGGGCGAATTAACGAGCCGGCTGACGATGTATTCAAACGGCACCGACAGATAGGTGGGGCTGAATTCCTCCTCAAGATCCGCGTACAGATCATTGGTCAAGACCAAATTGCTGTCAACCGCCGCGCCGGTCGTGTATCCGGGCTTATGCTTGACATAGTTTCTTTCCTGGAAACTGCGGGTACTCTGGTCGGCGATGCGGTGATACGGGATGATAGCGTCGTCGCCGACAATGATGATGTATTTGATATGCGAATAGCGCGCAAGCTGTTTCTCAAGATACCGATCGACGGCGCCCGCGACCTGATTGGCGTAGAAGGCCGAGGCCCAGTTGTCACCATGGTCCCAATTCGTGTAGGCCTCGATGACCCGGGGCGATGAGTCAACGTTGACGATAATGCCCTGAATGTCGTAGTGTTCTACGAAGGTTTTCAGCGCGGCAAGCACGACATCGGCGGAGTCGGCGAAAAACTTTGCCAGCCGTGCCCGGCTGACCAGGAACAGGCTTTGGGTGGCAGGGTTGCCGAGCACGGTGATGGTGGTTCTGATGATGCGGTCCTTGAGGATCCCGCTGCTGGTGCGCACCGCGATGATCGTCTCGTAGTCACCGATGGGTCGGCCGCTTACCGTGAACTTTACTTCGCAGCGTTCCCCGGGGTTGAGGCGGCCGGCAGTCGCGGAGAATTCAAGCTGGGCCAGCGCGGGTGAAACACGAATTGTCCAGTCGGCTGGTGTCGGATCGGGGTTGACGATCTTGACGTAGAATGATTTCGCCTCACCCTCAACCAGCTCAATACGCAGCGTGTCGTGTTCCTCCTCGTTGCGCGGGGGTTGCGCACCGAGGAGGGGGTCATCGGCCGCGGCCAGCGCGACCAAGACGCACAAGAAGGAAAATCGGTTGAAACGCGAGGGCAACATGGTGGTGCATTATATTCCGGATTGCCCGGAGTGTCAATCAGCGAGCGGCAATCAGGCGAACCGGTGGAGTCCGGCCGACCGGGCGGCCTCCAGTGCCTGCCGGTACTCGGTGACGCGGAGCGGGCGGTTCAATGTGGGGTGAAGCTCGGCCTTGTAGGCGGGCCGGTACTGCTCCATGACATTCACGTAGGTCTCTTTTGATATTTCATCGGCGATAAAATGCATGATATTGTCAGTCTGGGCCAGTTGTCCGGGCAGGACGAGATGGCGGACGAGCAGGCCGCGCGGTGCGATGTCGTTTTCAATCAGGAGGTCACCGACCTGCCGGTGCATTTCCTTGAGCGCGAGCCGGTTTGCGCTGAAATAGCCGGTGATGGCCGATAGCGCCAAGCCGGTTGCGTCGTCGCCGTACTTCGCATCGGGCATATAGATGTCGATGACGCCGTTGAGCAACCCGAGGGTAGAGACGTCATCGTAGCCTCCGGTATTGTAGACTAAAGGCAGGGTTAGTCCCTGGCCGATGGCGATGGCCAGGGATTCGACGATCTGGGCAACGACGTGCGTGGGACTGACGAAATTCACGTTGTGACAGCCCAGGGTTTGTAAGTCGATCATCACCTGGGCCAGGCGCTCCGGCGTCACTTCGAAGCCGCGCCCGAGCTGACTTATGTCATGATTCTGGCAATAAACGCAGGCCAGATTGCAGTTGGTGAAGAATATCGTGCCGGAGCCGCCGCGTCCGACCAGAGGAGGTTCTTCGCCGAAATGCGGGCCATGAGAAGATACCCGGGCATAACGGCCGGTGCGGCATTGGCCGAGTTCGCCTTTGAAACGATTGACCCCGCACCGGCGCGGGCAGAGGTTGCAGTTTGAAAGCTGCGATAGTAGTTGCCCAACGCGTGATGCGAGTTGTCCGGATCGGTTAAGCGCTAAGTAGGATGCTTCAGGCATTGCAGAAACCAGGGCGGTGTTTCTATCAGATCCTTTCTTTGCATTTCGAAATGACGACCTGCTCGTTAAGATCGAGATTCTTGACTTCGCTACTGTGTCCCGATGTCATTCTGAGGAGCAAGGCGACGAAGAATCCCAACCAAAATGCAGAAGAATCTCATATGCTAATTTTCAGAGACCCTTCGCTACACTCAGGGTGACAGGCGAAGTGCTCCACTAATGTAAAGTACTTCATGATACCGACGTCGTTCCTTAAGTGTATGTGGCTTACCTGATAAACACAAGGCGCTTGATCACACTCTCTTGACCGGCTGAAATCTTCAAGAAGTATACACCAGAAGGAACGGTCGCACCATCTGACAAATGTCCATCCCAGGTGGCTGTGTGTTGACCTGCACCTTTAACGCCTTTGTTCAACCGCAGAAGGCAGCGGCCGGATAGTTCATAGATTTCTATCAAGACATTTTGTTCTCTGGACAAGTAATAACCAATCGCAGCCCTACCGTGGGAAGGATTAGACCGAAGGTTGACCCGGAGCCTTGAAACAGGGGATGCCGTATTGCCCGTCCGGTCAGCAATCTTGACGAAAACCGTATCCGGCTCCGCCAGATCGCAGAGCGTCGCAACCAAGCATTTGATCATCTTGGTCATAAAGACTGTGTCGAGAGTCGTAATTCGGTCATTCGCGGTATGGTAGTAGGGTGTCAAGACCCACTCCCAGAAACAAGCCGCCTCATAACCATTGTTCCAGAAAGACTGGTGATCCGAACCGCCCGGCGTGGAGGACTGTTGCCGGATATTAAGTCCAAGATGGTAGGTCGTGTCCATCTCGTAGAAACGCTGGGTAAGGATCCTCGAACCGGCCCGATTACCGTGAGCGGCATTTGCTGAATCCCTTGCCCGAATGTTATAACCCAGCATTTCGCCATTGAGGACACCCCGGATCGAATCGCCTCGAGTTCCGGCTTCTGATGCATATCTACCACTACCGTAGATTCCTTGCTCTTCCGCATTGAAGGTAATGAACTTGATAGTGCGCTTAAAGGGAATTCGGGCGGTAACTTTGGCTCCAATTAATGCCGCAATCGTGCTTGTGCCGTTGTCGTCGGCACCGGGAGCCGGGCCACTTGATGGGACACAGTCGATGTGTGCACAGAGAATATACTGCTGTCTGGGATATACACGACCGATCTTGGTTGCCACAACGTTACTGTCGGTGTATGACGACCAGGTGAAGGGATGGAATTTGACTGAGTCAATCCCGGTGTAGGACAAGGCTTTTTCATAAAAATGCCAGATAGCCGAGGAATTCTTGACATTGGTCGTATACCGTGAGAGAATGGTATCCAATCGGCCACGGATCATTGTCGGCCGCTCACCGGTAAGATCACGGAGCATGCCCGAGACTTCACCGACTGTAATCTGATTAATGATCCACTGGATTACCGGGTTATAAGTAGTAGTTGGCGGTAACTCAAAAGATTTTGAGAACCCCAAGTCGATCGGTTGCATCGAAACCCACCGTAGATGGAATTTCATGGCGGGCAGAGCTTCAATCACCTCGGATTTAGCCTCGACAAAAAAGGAACCATCATCTACTGCAAGAATCTTACTGAACTGTGCTACCGTGCTCTGAACCTCATGAGGTTTTCGGTCAAAAGGAGGATAGACCACATAGAAATTCCTTCCAGCGGGAACTCGGCCAATGACCCTGGAGTCAAGGCCGGTTCGGGCAACCACTTCTTCAGTAGCCTCGACAATAATCGAATTTGTCATCAGGGCATAGGGAATAATATCGGCCTTGGCGAGTGGTGTGCGATCTTCGGCATGGCGAAGGGAGACTTGAAATAAGAAACGGCCTTGCACTCCTTCGCCTTCAGCAAATAACCAAAGAATAGATAAAAGAATCACGGCCTGCTTCATGCGGCCTCCTTTCAGGGAAATTGTAGTCTATATTGACGTTATGTCAAGGGTCTAATGCGGTCGGTCCCGGGTGGGGTAGTGGGTCGTGCAGGATTCGAACCTGCGGCCACCGGATTAAAAATCCGGTGCTCTACCAACTGAGCTAACGACCCGCGCGATGAGTATACCCGGGAAGCGGCAACGGGTCAAGACAAAACCCGCCGTACGCCGAGCACCTCTTGGGGACGTTGGTTCTAAGAGTACATTACTATGCTTGCTCCCCGATTTCGTCGTTGACAAAGATACGAATATCGCTACACTAACCGTGATGCCCGAACACAGGTCGTTGGAGATCGATTTCACCCGGGAGAAGTACGAGAAGCTGCGCGAATTCATCGAGGGCCAGAGCGGGGTCTTTGTTGACGACGCCCGGCTTGATGCCTTGCGCATCAGTCTGGTTACGGAGATGTCGATCAACCAGGTCAGCACATTCGACGAGTACTTCGAATTGCTCACCAAACGCGATCCAAACCAGGAAGCATTCCGCAATCTGCTCAACTTGATCACGCTGAACGAATCGCATTTCTTCAAGAACCCGGAGCATTTTCAGATCTTGGCCGAGAACGTCATCCCTGAGATCATCGAGCGCAAGGAGTCGAATGACAAGACGCTCCGCTTATGGAGCGCGGGTTGTTCGACCGGCGAAGAGCCGTACTCAATGGCAATTACCATGCTCGAAGCGCTTGGCGGACTCGAGGGCTGGAAGATGGAGGTTCTCGCCACCGATGTCAGTCAGAACGCGCTCGCTATCGGCCAACAGGGCGAGTATTTCAAGGGCTCGGTAAAAGATGTTCGCAAGGAATGGCTCGATAAGTATTTCGATGTGGTTGACAACAAGTACCGGGTGAAGGATTTCGTGAAGCAGACAGTCAAGTTCCGGTACCTCAACCTGATCCGGGAACCGTTTCCGATCGAGGAAGTGTACGGCCATGACGTTGTCTTCTGCCGCAACGTCACCATCCACTTCAAGATCGAATCGACCCGGCGCGTAGTCAGCCGTTTCTACGATACACTGCCCGATGTCGGTTATCTTTTTGTCGGCCCGCATGAGACGTTGTTGGGCGTGACCAACGAAATGCGACATCTCAAGATCGGATCAGCGTCGGTCTACTGCAAGGGCCCTTCGGTTCTGTTCAGCCGGGTTCCGTCCAAACTGGTCATTGCAACGATCTACATGAACCAGAAGAAGTATGAGTTCGCCAAGAGCATCTGCACCGACTTGATGACGCGTGAACCGGCCGAGGGCGAACACCATCTGCTGCTCGGCATGATCTTCCGGCAGGAGGGAAAGTTGGACGACGGTATCATGGAGCTGGAGCAGGCGGTCAGCTTCAACTCACAACTCGTGTTTGCCTATCTTCAACTGGCTGAAACCTACGAGGCCGCCGGCAATCAGGCCCAGGCCGTAAAGTACTATGACCGGACGATAGAGATTGCCCGCACCCGGCCCGTTTTCACTCCGATCGAAGTCGTCAACCGGCTGTCGAAGGACGACATCATCAACCTTGCCCAGAAAGGCCGAGACCGCGTCACCGGCTGAGCCCGGCGTCCGGACCTATTCCAGCGACAGCAGAACAATCGCCGCGATACTAAAGCCGATACCGATCAATTTCCGGACCGAAAAGGGTTCATGATGGAAAAACGTCGTCAGTAAGACGCTGACGAGCACATACTGTGCAGTAATCGGGATGACGGCATTGCCTCGGCCGGTCGCGAAAGCTCGGGCCAGAAGCAAAGTGCCGATACCGCCCAGGACGCCGCTGCCCAGGGCCACCCAGAATGGACCCGACACCGGGGGGATCTTGGTTGCCGGGAGGAGTACCAGGGGCATGACGATGCTGCCCAGCGAGAAGAGCAGGAATGCCGGCAGACTGCCAAGGCGATCCACCGACCATTTGGTGAGGAAGCCCCAAACACCCCAGACCAGAACTGCCGCCAAAGAGTAAACAAGCCATCCTTTCATGAGCACATTATATCTTGGTTTTGTTTTGAGTCAACCCTGCGTCGGACTGAGTCCTTTCCACTTTTCCTACAAGGTACAAATTACACGACTTTTGCACTGATACACGAAAGATGAATTTTAGGCGCCGTGAGGCTCATCTGAGCCACGAGCATTAGCTAAGCCACTCTGCGACCTAAGGGTCGCTGGCTGAGAGTGGCGACCGCCCTCTGACTTACTGGGCTAATATCAACAACCTTTGTTTTTTGAGTCTAAGCACTATCGGGCGAATATGAGACCACCAGCCTAAATTTTATCTTCTTTAAAAAAGGCAAAAGTAGTGTTAGAAATAAGTGGAGAGGAGTCAGTTGGCCGGGTCGGCCATCACCCCGGGCCCTCCTCAGATTCGACTTGACGGGTACGTTTTTCCGGGTATGATTGGATGATTCACCTCGCCGTTGGGCAAAGCAGAGTCTTTCTCCAGGAGGGGGGGTGGAGATCTCCGCAATGACTCATGCAGGACAGAGGCAGACCCAGGTGTCGGATCAGCATAAGGACTGATAACATTGAAGTTGCCGTCAGCAGGGTTGCGCTTCACCGCGGTTTCAGAGCTCTTTGCGGCAAGTCAGTTACAAAAGGAGTCCGATGAAGAAAGTCATCATAATGGGTGCAGCCGGACGCGATTTCCACAACTTCAATGTGTTCTTCAGGAACAATCGTGACTATCGGGTCATTGCCTTCACGGCGACCCAGATACCCAACATTGAGAACCGGTCATATCCCGTGCAACTGACTGGTCCGCGATATCCACGGGGGATTTCCATCTATCCTGAGAAGATGCTCCCGGGATTGATAAAGCAGAAAAAGGCCGACGTTGTGGTCTTTTCGTACAGTGACGTCAGCTACGAGTACGTGATGCACAGGTGCTCCGAGGTCACGGCCGCCGGGGCGGATTTCTGGCTGATGGGTCCAAAATCCTCGATGATTCGGTCAAAAAGACCGATGATCGCGGTGTGCGCCGTGCGCACCGGTTCCGGCAAAAGCCAGACGACGCGGCGGATCTGCGAAATCCTCAAGAAGAAAGGAAAGACGTTCTCGGTGATTCGCCATCCGATGCCCTACGGCCGCCTGTCCCAGAGTATTGTTCAAAAGTTCACCCGGCTGTCGGACCTGGCCAAGTATCACTGTACTATCGAAGAGCAAGAGGAATACGAGCCACATATCCGGCGCGGTACCGTGGTGTTCGCCGGCGTCGACTATCAGAAGATACTGCACGCGGCGGAAAAAATTTCCGACATTATCGTCTGGGACGGCGGTAATAACGATTTGCCGTTCTACGAGCCTGACCTGCACATCGTGGTTTGTGATCCGCTCCGCGTCGGCCACGAAATGACTTACCATCCGAGCGAGGCCAACCTGCGCATGGCCGATGTCGCGATCATCAACAAGGTGGATTCGGCACGGCCGGAGAGCGTGAAGCAACTGAGGAAAAACATTGTCGCGGTCAACTCCCGGGCTATCGTTATTGAGGCGGAGTCACCGATTTCGGTCAATCATCCGGAGTTGATACGAGGACAGCGAGCGGTGGTGGTCGAGGACGGTCCGACCCTGACCCACGGCAACATGCTCTTTGGCGCCGGTGTCGTGGCGGCCCGGAAGTACCGGGCCGGGCGCATTGTCAGTCCCAGAAAGTACGCGGTGGGTTCTATCGCCCGGGCCTATGTGAAATATCCGCATCTGGGTGAGGTTCTGCCGGCGCTTGGGTATGGTGAACACCAGATGAGAGAGCTGGAGCGTACGATCAATCGCATTCCGGCCGACGTCGTGCTGATCGCGACCCCGGTCAACCTAAGCCGGTTTCTCAAGCTCAACAAGCCGGCGGTGAGAGTCAGCTACGAGCTGAAAGAAGTTTCGAAGCCGTCCCTGACCGAGGTCATCGCGAAGTTCTTGATGAGATGACCGCCGTGGACAACGACGGCGGCGAATGGAGGTTTACCGATGAGTAAGAAGTATGTCTATTTCTTTGGTGGCAAGAAGGCCGACGGGTCGGCCAAGATGAAGAACCTTTTGGGCGGCAAGGGGGCGAACCTGGCCGAGATGACCAACCTCGGCATTCTCGTGCCCGCCGGATTCACGATCACAACCGAGGTCTGCAGCTACTATTACAAGAACCGCAAGACTTATCCGAGAGAGCTTAAGAACCAGGTCATGACCGCGCTGGAGAAGGTTGAGGCGATCATGGGCCGCAAATTTGGTGACCCGGACAATCCTCTGCTGGTGTCGGTTCGGTCCGGCGCCCGCAGTTCGATGCCGGGCATGATGGAGACGGTGCTCAACATCGGCCTGACTGAGAAGACGATTCCGGGGCTGGTCCGGCAGAGCGGGGGTAACGAGCGGTTCGTGTATGACGCCTACCGTCGGCTGATCATGATGTATTCGGATGTCGTCATGGAAAAGGCGGCCGGTATTGAACCGGCCGGCGAAGACTCCGGTATTCGCCGCCAGCTTGAAAAGATCATGGGCGAGATGAAACAGGCGAAAGGTTACGAGAGCGACACCCAGCTCACCGGTGAGGACCTCAAGATCCTCTGTGCCAAGTTTAAGGCGCGGATCAAAGAGGTGCTCGGTGCCGACTTTCCCGACGAGCCGGTCCAGCAACTCTGGGGCGGCACCGGCGCGGTATTTGCGTCCTGGAACGGCAAGCGGGCTGTCAGCTATCGTCGCATCGAAGGCATCCCCGATGAATGGGGTACCGCGGTCAGCGTGCAGGCCATGGTCTTCGGCAACATCGGCGATGATTCGGCCACCGGCGTTGGCTTCACGCGCAATCCGGGCAGCGGCGAGAACCAGTTCTACGGTGAGTACCTTGTCAACGCCCAGGGTGAGGATGTCGTGGCCGGGATTAGAACGCCGGCACCGATCAACGAGTATTCAAAGTCCGAACACAACCAGGAAATGGTGACGCTGGAAAAGGGCATGCCCCACCTGTATCAGCAGCTGCATGCCTACCAGACGAGATTGGAGCGCCATTACCGTGATATGCAAGACATCGAATTCACGATTGAAAAAGGGCGGCTGTTCATGCTGCAGTGCCGGGTCGGCAAACGCAACGGTCCGGCTGCGGTGCAGATGGCCGTGGACATGCTCAAAGAGAGGCTGATTACGAAAGAGGAGGCGGTGGCGCGGGTGAGTCCGGCGCAACTTGGCGAATTGCTCCACCCGATGATCGATCCGAAGGTCGAAATCACCCACCCGGTGGTGGGCAAAGGTCTGCCCGCCGGTCCGGGCGGCGCGACCGGCCAGGTTGTCTTCTCATCAAAAGATGCGGTGGCGTGGGGCAAGCAGGGCAAGAAAGTCATTCTGGTGCGCGAAGAAACGAATCCCGAGGATGTCGAGGGCATGCGGGCGGCCCAGGCGATCCTCACGGCGCGCGGCGGGATGACTTCGCATGCCGCACTGGTTGCTCGGGGGTGGGGCAAGTGCTGCATCGTGGGCTGCGGCACCCTGCACATCGACTACCCGCAGAAGACGGCTCATCTTGGCGGGAAGTCGTTCAAAGAAGGCGACTGGATTACGCTGAACGGAACCAAGGGAAACGTGTATGAAGGTCAGCTGCCGATGATGGCTTCCGCCGAGGAGAACGAACTGCTGCATCAGTTCCTCAAAGTTTGCGACAAGGTGCGGCGTCTGGGTGTCAGGGCCAACGCCGATACCCCGTCGGATGCCGATCGGGCGCGCAAGTTTGGTGCCGCCGGCATCGGACTGATGCGCACCGAGCATATGTTCTACGGCAAGGGATCGGAAGCCCCACTTTTCCTGCTGCGCAAGATGATTGTCTCGAAGACCGAAGACGAACGGAAGAAAGCCCTTGATGAGCTGTATCCTTACGTCAAGAAGGACATCAAGGGCGTGCTTGAAGCGATGGACGGGTTTCCGGTCGTGATTCGCCTGCTGGACCCGCCGTTGCACGAGTTTGTGCCGCGCGAGACCGACAAGCAGGAGCAATTAGCGCGGGATCTCGGCATTACGATGGATGAACTGCGCAGCCGCGCCGATGCGTTGCATGAGTCGAACCCCATGATGGGCCACCGCGGCGTTCGGCTCGGGGTCACCTATCCGGAAGTGAGCACGATGCAGATTCGGGCGATCCTCGAAGCGGCGGCGGAACTGCTTAAGGAGGGGAAGAAGCCGTATCCCGAGATCATGGTGCCGGTTGTGGGTGAGGTGCGCGAGCTGGAGGACCAGGCGGTCCTGGTCGGTCGGGTTTACGGGGAAGTCCTGGCCAAGTACGGCCTCAAGAAACTCAAGTATATGTACGGCACGATGATCGAGATTCCGCGAGCCTGCATCGTGGCGAACGAAATTGCTAAAGCGGCCCAGTTCTTTTCCTACGGAACCAACGATCTCACCCAGATGGGTTTCGGCTTCTCGCGCGACGATATCGGCGGCTTCCTGCCCGATTACCTTGAGAAGAAGATACTACCCCAAGATCCATTCCAGTCGATTGATCAGCGTGGCATCGGCGAACTCATCAAGATGGGTATCGCGCGCGGCCGTAAGACCAGACGCGACTTGGAAATTGGAATCTGCGGTGAGCATGGCGGCGACCCGAAGTCGATACACTTCTGCCACGACGCCGGCATGGACTACGTTTCGTGCTCCCCATACCGGGTACCGATTGCCCGGCTATCGGCGGCGCATGCGACGCTCAGGAAAAAGGGAATCAAGATCGCCGGCGGCGATTAACGATAATTGGGGCGGCCCGGAGGCCGCCCCTCTATGTTTCTGCCGGGTTGCCGGTGTTCGAGTTGCCAGCTCCGGCCCCCGGAGAGGTGATGAGGATGCGGTACACATTCACCGGCTCGGTCCGGCCCTTGATTTTGACCGGTAAGGCGTCGGACAGCCTGACCGGGAAAGAGCATGAGCTCTTCTTGAGTTCCTCGCAGATGGCGTCCGAGACGAGGATCTCTTCGCCGGCAGCAAGGTCTTGGAGCCGGGAGGCCATATTGACGCTGTCGCCGATGACGGTGTAGTCAAGGCGGTCTTGGGAACCGATGTTGCCGACCACGGCCTCGCCGACATTGATACCGATGCCGACCAGAATCGGCTGTTTGTTCATCTTCTGACGCTCGACGTTTTCCATGCGGAGCAGTTCCTGGATTTCGACCGCGGACCGCACTGCCCGGATGACGTCATCGGGATGGCTGATCGGTGCGCCGAAGATCGCCATGAGGCCGTCGCCAAGGAACTTGTCGATCGTCCCTTCGTACTTGAAGATGACCTGGGTCATGTTGGTCAGGTAACGGTTCAGAATCGAGACTACTTCCTCGGGCGGCAATTTCACGGTCAGGGGTGTGAAGCCGCGGATGTCCGTGAACATGACGGTGACTCTCCTTCGTTCGCCCTTTAATGCCTGAACGTAGGCATTCGGATTCTTGAAGATCTCATCGGCCACCTGGTGGGATACATACCGGCGGAAGGCGTCCTTGATAAGTTCCTTTTCTTTGAGGCTCTTGGCCATGCGGTTGAACGTGTCGGTCAAATCGCCCAGCTCATCGTTGGTTGACTTTCTGATCTGGAAACCGAAATTGCCGCGCGCGATTTCGAGGGCGCCCAGCGACAGGTCATTGATCGGCTGGGTCAGATAGTGGGAAAGCACGAAGGCACCGAGGATACCGGCCACCAGGCCGATGACCATAATGACCAAGGTCACAAACTGCAATTGATAGATGGCTTTCTTGATGGTCTCAAGGTCGATGCCGACCTTGACCTCACCGATCTTCTGCCTGCCGGCCAGCATGATCGGCACGGCAACCTGGTACGTATTGCCGGGTGCGTGGAAGGCGGACAAGCCCTTGCCCATGAAACGGATTTGACTGTGGGCGCGGATGATCTCTTTGTCGTCGACGATGAACGCGTAGACGATGTCCTCGTTCTTGACGGCATCGGCGGTCAGTTTGGCCATATCAAGGTCATTGCTTAAGAAGAGCGGATCCTCCGAATTGAGGGCGATGTTGCGCGCCAGAACCTGACCCCGCAGTCTCAATTCGTTAAGGGTGGACCTCTGAACACGGCTTAATATCACCATCGCGGTCGCACCCATCAGGATGAGAATCAAGGCGAAGATGAGAATCGAGAACTTCAGCCGGATACTGAAACGGATCATCTAGGCGATGGCCTCAAGGAAGCCGTCTCGGTACTGCCTGACCCGAATATCGTCCGGGATCAAAGAAAAATGCATAAGCTCTTGAATTCTAATGCTCTTTCTTCAGAAGTCAAGGGGGAACCGCGTAAGCGTACGGCGAATCATCTAGCATTTTTGCTTTTTACATTTTCATGTTTGATTTCTTCTCATATTACTATCTTTTCCAGCACTAGCTTCTTCTCTTTGAACCGTTTCATTGATAATGGCGTGGCGTCGATGGTCTTGTACTCCCCCTGGTGAATCAACTCCGACATGCACTTGCCCACGGCCGGTCCTTCCATCGCGCCGTGTCCCGAAAAGCCGACCGCCAGGTACAGATTCTTGATGTGCATGTGTTCGCCCAGAATCGCATTGTGGTCGGCGTAGTTGTCGTCATACAGGCCGCCCCACATCGACCGGACATTACAGTACTCGGTGCCCGGTATCCGCTCCTGCATGTACGGATTCGTCTCCTCTTTGTACCAGGCAAGTTCCGGGGTGATGTCGAAGCCCGGCGCCTGATCTTTCCGGGCATGGCCGACCAGCAGGTTGCCGGCTTCGAAGCGGAAATAGATGCCCCGGTCGATTACCGTAAGCGGCATGTGCTCCCATTTGCCAAAATTGGGCAAGCTGGTTATGAAGAGCATCCGCTTTACCGGATTGATCGGGAGGTTGTCGTCTCCGGTAAGGCCGGACTCCTTGAGAAGCGGAACGACATAGGATCCGTTCGCCGCGAGCACTTTATCACAGCCTATTCTGGTCCCGTCGGCGAGTTCGACGCCGGCGACCCTTTCGCCTTCGATGACGATTCGCTTGACCTCGGTCTTGAGCCTGACCTGGAAAAGGCCACCGAAATTCCTCCCCGCCTGTTCCACATACCCCTTGGCAATCGCGGTCGGGTCGAAATATCCGCAGTCCTCGCCGAGAAGCCCGCCGACGATGTCTTCGAAGCCGATCATGTCACGCAGGTCTTGCGGGATGTGGTCAACTTTGCATTTGAGGCCCGGGATGATTTTTTCGATCTCTTCGGGCTTAAGGAGTTTAACCCGGACGCCGGTCTTGTCCCACTCAGGTCTGTAGTTGACTATTGTCTGCCATGGCTTTGCATAGTACGTAAAGAGATAGCCGTTTGGTTCGTGGCCGATCGACACGCCGAAATCCTCTTTGAAAGTCTTGAACTTACTTATGCTGTAGGTGGTCAGCCGCATATTGATCTCGGTCGACCAGATGTTCCTGAAGCCGCCGGCGCCCAGGGCAGTTGAACTCTCGGCGATGGCATCGAGCATGTCAAGAACCAGGATTCTGCCCTTGTAACCATCGTTAAGCAGATTGAACAGGGTACTGGTTCCGGTTATCCCGGCGCCGATGATGACCAGATCGAAATCTTTCTGCATTGGGCTCATTGGAGGAATTTCATTATATCCGCATGCAGCCGGAAGTCAAGGGTTTGCCCAAACGACTTCTGTCATTCTGAGTCCGCCACCCCCCCGATCCTGTCATTGCGAGGAGCGTAGCGACGTGGCAATCTCCACGCGGGATGGCAACGCCATTGCATCGGGGTCATTGCGAAAGCCGATGTAGGGTGGCCTTGCGCATGCCACCAACTCTCGGTCAGCGAACCGACTTCTGGATCAGGTCGACAAACGCGTCGTGCGACATCTCCATGTCGCGGAGTATCTTTCTCATCAACCCTCTGTCAATGTCGCGGCCCTTGTGCACCGGGACAACGGTTCGCCGACCATCGGGATGGCGAAGGAAGACGTGACTCCCTTTCTGCCGGAGCAGAACAAAACCCAACGACCTGAGTAGTCTAACGAGTTCGTCTCCCCTCAAGATCGGAAGCTTGGTCACACCTCGACTCGCTGAATCCCGACCAGCTCCATCCTCTCCTCCGGCTCGCCTTCCACTTCGAGACACAGCTGAATAGCCTCTCTGACGTTGGCAATCAGCTCGTCCATGGTCTTGCCTTGAGAATGACAACCTCGGAGTTCAGGAACGGTTCCCACGAGAAAACCGTCTTCTCCACGCTCGATAACGATCGTGAAAGCCCTGACGGCTTGGTTTCTTCTCGATATCTTCTTCATGGTGGATTATACTCGGACGACCCCCGCTGTCAATGACAAACAGCAGCGAGCGAGCACTGCTAGGACCGAGGGTGGACGAGTGGATAGGTCATAGACTTTGCGGAAGCCACCCGATGTTTGACGGATTGCCGTAGGGGGGTTCCCCTCGGGCGGGACTTCCAGCGTGAATTACTTGGTCATTGCGAGCCCGCCACTCAGTATGGCGGGCGTGGCAATCCTGTCCGATGACTGACATAGGGGCGATCTGGTCCCTTCTTGTCATTGCGAGGAGCGCAGCGACGTGGCAATCCCAGGATCACAACGCCATTGTGTCGGGTCATTGCAGAGTATTCGAGGCTCCCGCGGCCGGCCCCATCTGTCATTGCACAGTGTTAACATGCTAACATTCTAGCATTATACAATGTTCGAATGGCCCGGGACCGGCGCAAGAGGTGGACGTGCCGACGAATTAGCCCCGGTCAAGGTAGCAGGCGGCGGGGGTGCGGCGGTTACTTGTGAAACCGGAGAGTATTGAGGACCAAATCCTTGTACAGGGAGAGACGCCGCAGGGCATAGTCGCCCATCAATTGAAGGGTATGCATTGCTGGGAATGCTTCCTTTTCTTTGACGCGCACGAGGAAAACGAGGCTCACCAACCGGGCGACGGTTGCAAACACGAACATGAGGTGGTAATTGATGAGGTCGAGACCTAAAAAATAGATGTGGACATGGGCCAGACCCTGGGCGATGAACCCGCCCAGCACACTTGAGACAAAACCGAAGACTCCGGAGATCGTCGAAAAGACTGCAAAGTATCCTTCTTTCAATTCCTTTTCCTCGGTCAGGCTGAACAGGATGTTGAAGAGGGCGAGGTTGATGCCCGGCCAGAAGACGCCGGTCAGGAATGCGTCAATCCAGATGGGCAGGAGAAAGCTCCGGCTGGCGAAAATCCAAATCGTCGGCAGGAAAGCGGCGAAGAAAAAGTTGATGGCGAGAATAGGTTTTGACTTGAACCGGTCGATCGCCCGTCCCCACAGGAGTTGGAAGACCAGGCTGGCGATACTGGCAACGATTGAGTAGACCGCAATCGTCGAATACGACATGTGGAGATTAGTCAGCATGTGGACCAGGTAGAAGGGCGAAGCGATGCCGGCCAGCAGATACCAGAAGGAAACAAACGTCAACAGGCGGCGGAAGTTTGTGTCCCGGAGCGGCGTCAGAAGAATCTTCTTGAGGGGTGGGGTTTCGATCTTCGACGGTGGCTCGGGCTGGCGACTCAAAACGCCAGCCGCGATGGTTGATGAGACAGATGCGCCGGTGTACAAGAGACCAAGACCTTTGGCCAGTTCGCCGACCGTCTTATAGAAATCGAGAATCTTCCCGCCGGCAACGTTAGTGACCATCCCGACCAGAGTCAGAATCGTGTTGCGCACGGCGAAATAGCGGCCGCGCTTCTCCTTGGGTACGAGGTCACTCATCCATGAAAGCCAGGCATTGCCGGAGAGGTTCATCAGGATGTTATGGACAATGATGATAAGGAAGAAAAGTACGTGTCCTACCTTGACCTGGACCAGCAGCAAGATTCCGAGAATGGCAAAGACACCCCGGCCCAAGATGGAAGAAAGGACGCAGAGGGTACGCCGGCTCCCGGCCACCTTAATAAGGAAGAGCGAAAAGAAGGCGAATCCTGTGAAAAACGCGGGGATGGCGGAGACAAGTCCGATACCGATATCATTAAGGCCTATAAACAGGGCAAAGCTGGTCAGGAACATGCCGGCGGTCAGATTGATATGGACCTGTGCGAAGACGCCCTCAACGACCGAGATCTTCAATCCAGCTTGCCGGTCCATGGGGTCAGGCTGAAAAATAGAAATAACTGGTTTGTTTCATTTACCAGTCAAGGGTTGATTCGAGCGCACGGAAGGTGTCACCATCCAGGCGCCGTTCCAAATACGGTATAATGCGCGGAACCCTGTCGAGGTACTTGGCAATATCCTTTCGCTTGAATTCCGTGTGCATCAGGCACAATCGGACAAACAGACTTCTGGCGTTGACGAGATCTTTGTTCCTGGATCGACCGCATAGGTCGTCCGAGGAAATGCCGGTGATGTCCGTTATCTTGCGTGCGATCTCCTCCAGTGACCGGTTCTTCCGAACAACCTCTTCTCGTGCGGTCGCTTCCCCCGTCTTGTGTTTTGCTTCTTCGACGAACTCCTCGTCGCCCAGGAATCGCTGGTCGGTCACTGAGTAGAAATCATCAACCCTCTTTTTATCAATCCATTCAGCCACAAAAGCCTTGTAAGCGGGGACCGATTTGCGGACGCTAGTGCCGAACTGATTCAACACGAAGCTGGTATCGACCAATGAACTGGTTTCCAATCCGAGATAGATCCTGTGACTGCTCCACTTGTATTCTGAGGGTTCGTCGACGATACCGGCGCGGACCGGATTCAGATGAATGTAGCGCACGAGATTGAGGAGGTAGTCATCCCGGTCGCAGACGATGGCTTTGTACCTCCCTTGAAACACATGTCCGACCGTCCGGTATTTTCTATTGAAACCCTGAGTATACGATTGGACCAATCCTTGCATTATGCGGGACAGGGGGTGAGTGGGCGTTTCAATCAGAAAATGGAAATGATTCCGCATGAGCGTGAAGGCGTAGAGAACAAAGCCATAAGTGCGCTTGTATTCCCCGAGCTTTCTCATCAGTCTCTCGCGATCCGAAGAGTCGGAGAAGATTGGCTCTTTTCGATTGCCCCGACACATTACGTGATAGAAGGCACCGGGGAATTCAATGCGAGGTTTCCTTGCCATTTGGATACGGACTAGCATTATAGCTACTGTTCGAGTTTTGTCAAACAGTAGTTATTTCTATTTTTCAGCCTGACCCCGGAGGCTTACTCTTCCTCGCCCTCGAACTCGTCTATCCCTTCTTCGCCCTCGCGCTTTGGCTTGTAGTTATTGAAGTTATAATTGAGGGCGAGCATCACCACCGGCGACTTGCGGAATCCCTCGCTGTGCGAATAGAAACCCGGACCTTCGGACGTCGACTCGAACTTAGCCGTTCCGAGGATATCACGAACCTGGAGGGTGGCGGTCAGTGCCCCCTTTATTAGTTCCTGCCTTACCGCGGCATTGGTAATCATGAATCCTTCACGCCGGCCTTGAGCTGTGACGGTCGGACTATTGTAGATGCCATTGATCTGCAAGCGAGTCGAAGGCCCAACCCGGAAGGTATTGTTGGCCCGGATGCTCCAGTTATTGCTTTCCTGGGAAAAGGGTTCTCCGTACAATCGTCCTTCCACCCGGTAGTCGTAGAGGTTGCCGGTGAGACTCAGGTTAAACCATCGTAAGAGGTCCAGTTCCAGCATCAACTCAGCGCCGTACGTATAGTCGGTCCCGACGTTTTCACTCGAATGCAGAATGACGTTCGATTGATAGACGCTGCGGACGTGCTCGATCTTGTTGTGGGTCTGGCGATAATAGGTTTCTAAGGAGACGAGATTCCGGCCGAAACGCTTCTGCGCCGCCAGGTCATAGGCGTCGATGAACTCCGGCATGAGGGCGGGATTGCCGCGCTGTACGTTGTAGGCATCGGACCAGGTCAGAAATGGTTGCAGGTCGAAATCTCTGGGCCGCCGGATCCGCCGAGCGTAACTGGCCATGAGCTGCAGGCGTGCCGGCAGTTCGTATGAGCCATGAACCGTCGGGAAGAAGTCAATCCGGTCGAGTTTGAACCCCCCGGTTTCGCCGATCAGCATCATCTCGCGAAAGGTGTACTCGCCCCGCAGCCCGCCTTGATAGCCAAGTCTACGCCACTCGCCAGCGTAGGTCGCGTACGCCGCGTGCACATCGTGGGTGTATTCAACGGAGTGGCTGTAGGCCGACTGGAAAACATAACGGCCGGAGAGGGTATCATAGCTCGAGGTTTCGAGAGCGTTCTCGGTGCGGTCTATGTTGCTTTGATAGCCGGCTTCCAGTCGGTGTCCGGGCCCCAGCGGACGGTCGTAGTCGACGTTCAGACGCACGCGCGAACGGGGCCCGCCTTCGGTGGATTGATGGCCGCTGGTTACGGTCCCGAAGGCGTCGAGCAGTTCGGTGAGCGATTGTTCGTCGCCTTCATGTCGTGAGGCGGTGGCCCGGGCCATCAGCTTGTGTTCCTTGATTTCAAAATTGTGTTGATAATCACCGGTCAGGGAGTAGCTATTGCCCCCATGTTCCTCGCTATTCCGGCTGACCTGGCGTTCGTAGCCGTCCAGCGGCGTGGTCCAGGTTTCGAAGTCGAGGGTCGACGAGTGGGTCATCCCCCGGTCGCGGTACTCGCCCCCGAGACTGGCAATGTCATTGGGACTCGGGTAAAAGTCAACGCCGCCTTTGAGGCCGTAGAAACGTCCGCCCCAACTTGACGTACCGCGGGAACGAATCAATGTTGTGGTATCGCCGCTTGAAGTCTGGCTCTCGGTCTCGGAACGGCCTGGGAAATTGTTGTTGTTATAGTCGACCCCGAAGTGGGTTTGAGAGCGGCCGGCTCGGTAGTTAATGAGGAAATCCGTGCCGTACTTGTCATCAAGCCCGCCTTTCAGGTTTACCGTGCCGCTCAGCCCGCCCCCTTGGTTCTTCTTGGTGATGACGTTGATAATCCCGGAGGCCCCGGTTGGATCGTATTTAGCCGAAGGGTTGGTGATGATCTCGATGTTCTCAATAGTGCTGGCCGGTATCTGCTGGAGCGCATCGCTGGGTTCAAGCAGGGTGGGCCGGCTGTCGATCAGCACCGTAAAATTCGTACTGCCGCGCAGGCTGACGTTGCCCTCGACGTCGACGCTCACCGAGGGCACATTTTCCAGTACGTCGACGGCGGTGCCCGAAGTGCTCGTGTAACTCTTACTGACATTGATCACTTTTTTGTCGATTTTGAAAGTGATCGCCGGTTTTTCGGCGGTAACCCGGGTTTCATCCAGACGAACTGCAACCTGTTCCAGTTGGATTGTGCCGACGTGGAGGTCAGGCCGATCCGGATCTACCATCAGGGGACGCGTCTGCATCGAGAAACCAATGAAGGTGATCCTGAGTGAATAGCGGCCGGGCTTGATGCCGCTGAGGCGAAAATACCCGTTGCCCTGGGTGCTGGTGCCTGTCACCATCGTCTTTCCATCTTGCTCAAGCACAACGATGCTCGCGTATTCAATGGGTCGTTGATTTTGCGCCTCGACCACGCGGCCCGTGATGGTGCCGCGCCGGGGCCGACCCTCTTCCGGGTCCTGAGAATGCCCCAGAATCAGCGCGGCGAGGACAGCCGGTAACGCCGCCATCGCCCGAATACCCCGGTACTGGAAGTGCATCTACTTGCCCACTGTATCTATTGGACGTCGACCAGCGACTATTGGTTTAGTGATCAAACGCTCGTTGTTCGCAAGCGAGAGTTAAGTCTGGGCTGCGGTGCATCTGGGGCTTGACATGTTGGTGGTTCGTGCTAAAATAGCAGGTGAGCTTTCGATCCGTTAGACAATGGTTGGTTTCGGGCAAGGGGAGTCGATCAATGCTGAGTTTTGCCCTAGCCGCTTACCTGGGCAGTCCTAGCATTCTACCGGCCCAGTATTTGATTACGCGGCCGGAATCATTGATGAACAATGGTGCCGACTACCTGGTTGTCACTCACAATAGTTTCACCGCGCAAGCGAACCGATTGTGTCGCCTGCGCGATAGTCTTGGTTTGCGCGTCAAGATGGCGGAAGTTGGTCTCGTGTATCAGAATTTCCTTACTTCAAGACCGCGTGCCGATCGGATCAAAGCCTTTCTGCATCGTGTTTACGATTACTGGAATCCAAGACCGCAGTACGTGCTGTTAGTTGGCGATGCCAATCGGACCGACACAGCCCGTGACTATCTGCCGTCCAAGCTTTTTCCGAAATTCAGTTACCCTTATGCTTTCGGCGGAACTCAGCATGCCAGTGACAACTGGTACGCTGAGCTGGCCGACAGCAATTATGTTCCAGATATCATGATTGGTCGTTTGCCGGTGAGTACGGCCGCCTCGGCCGACTCAGTCGTCAACAAGATCGTCCGCTATGAAACGACGCCGCCCTCGGGTCAGTGGCTGAAGACGGTGCTGGTCGACATATCTGAAGATATGGTTAGCTATGCCAACCAGTATCGTACCCTCTATTTCCGACCGGCCGGTGATTCAGTTATCGAAGTATATTGGCGGAACGTATCAAACCCGACAAGTGATTCGCTGAGGCGGCGAACCATCCAGGCTCTTAATCAGGGGGTGGTCTTGGTCTTCCCGGTATGCCATGGCGCTGAAATAGCTTGGGCCTGCAGCCGGGGATACACGCTTTTTGACTCATCCGACATTTACCGATTGACCAATACCAGTTATCCGACCAGTTTTGGCTGGGGTTGAGGTGAGGCATATTTTGACGATCCGGTGCGGAGTTGTCTCCAAGAACTACTCTTAGTGGCCGGCGGTCGAGGCCTTGTCGCCGGCGGCGGACCTAATCCCTGTGGTGCTTTGCCAGGGAATGATTATTTAGAGCAGCAGTTTTTGAAGAATATCTATAACCGAAAGCAGAGGATTCTAGGTCAAATCATATTTCAGGCCAAGGATTCGGTGATCCGGCGATACGTGAATGACCCCGAATACGGACCGGCGGTTCTCTATACCCTGTTCGGTGACCCGGCGCTGCGCCTCAAATATCCTCAGTTGCAGCTCGAAGAGACGTTCCGGAGCGCAAGCCAGGCACAGATCGAGATCCATCCTAATCCGTTCAGTACTTCAGCTGTTATCAGGGCCAAGGCCAATCTGACCGTCTACAATGTCTGCGGCGAGAAGGTCAGCGAAATAGCGGTCAATGGTTTGTACCGATGGCGAAGAAAGGACGGCAAAGGCAGGATACTGCCTGCCGGCATATATTTCGTTCGATGGGCGGAAGGAACTTCGGCCACGAAGGTTGTGATCTTACAGTAAATGCAGCCACAGCAATCGCCGATCTCGATTAGGGTCTTTGACACAGGAGGTCAAGAATGATGAGGATTCTCATGGCGATGGCCATTTTGATCAGTGCTGGTTCGGTTTCGGCTCAGTATCTGATCACGCGGCCGGAATCATTGATGAACAACGGTGCCGACTATCTGGTTATCACCCACAACAGCTTCACGACGCAAGCGAACCGATTATGTCGCCTGCGTGACAGTCTTGGCTTACGCGTGAAGATGGCAGAAGTTGATCTCGTGTATCAGAATTTCCTTACTTCAAGGCCGCGCGCCGACCGGATCAAAGCGTTTTTGCACCAGGTATACAACGCGTGGAATCCGAGGCCGCAGTATGTGCTGTTGGTGGGGGATGCCAACCGGACCGACACGACCCGTGATTATCTGCCCTCCAAGCTTTTTCCCAAATTCAGCTACCCCTATTCCTACGGAGGCAGCTATCATGCGAGTGACAACTGGTATGCCGAGTTGGCCGACAGCAACTATATTCCAGACATCATGATCGGGCGCTTACCGGTGAGCACGGCGGCCTCGGCCGACTCGGTGGTCAGCAAGATCATCCGCTATGAAACGACCCCGCCTTCAGGTCAGTGGCTCAGAACGGTGTGCATGGATGCTTCCAACGACCGGGAACGCTACGCCGTTGACTATGACACGGCTTTCTTTACCCCGGCCCGTGACTCAATCATCCGCATCTACGAGCGGATCACCGGCAACACATCCCGGACCAGGACGATTCAGGCTTTCAACCAGGGCGTGATTCTCATGCTGGCGGTGTCTCATGGTGCCCAGATATCATGGGAAGGCAGCATGGGCTATACTCTGTTTCACTCAAGCGACATTGCCCAACTGACAAATGCTAACTACGCAGTCTGCATGGGTCGCGGCTGAGGCACCGGGTATTTCGACGATCCCGGTCGGGATTGTATCGAAGAGCTTCTGATGAAAAACGGGACCCGGGGAACAATCGCCGGCATGGCGACCAGCACCTGCGGCACAGCAACCGGATGTCACTACTTCACCCGCGCCTGCTTGAATGACATTTATCGGAACGGCGATCGGATTCTGGGCCGGGTTGTGTTCAATGCCAAGGCCTATGTTATTCCGCGTTTTGCTCAGGATACTCTTTACGGCCCCTCCGTGCTCTATACTTTGTTCGGGGATCCAGCCTTGAGGCTCAAGTATCCGCTGACTCGAGTCCGGGAAGATCCCGGTCGGAATCTTGAGAGAAGCTTGAGGGCTACGCCGAATCCATTTTTCGGCTCGACATGGATAAGGGCCCGGGGGCAGCTTACGGTCTATAACAGCAGCGGCCGGAAAGTTGCCGAAATGTCGGTGCCGGAAGTACTCCGCTGGCTTGGGCAAGACGCGCATGGCCGCAAGCTTCCCGCCGGAGTATATTTCCTGAAAGAAAGAGAAGGCGGGGCGACCGCTAAGGTCACGATTCTCAACTGATATCAGTACATACGAGACTTGTGATAGGGCGATTTCGATCGCCCTATTTTTTTGGACCGGTCTGGGTCACTAAATGCCGTCGTTTCAAATGGTTGTACAATCGGTGGCCGTTGTCCGGCCCGGACGGGCAAGGAATCGCCGCCCAGGGTAAGTAGTTGGTTTATTAGTGAAAATAGTATTTGACTTTTCCAAGATTTCATGTATATTTAACATCTTGGATTTTTAACGCGTATTGAGGGTGGGCGAATGACAGCGAACGAATGTGACGAATATCGCTTGGATTATTCCGGGTTTCTTTATTCGTGCAATTCGTAATTCGCCTTTTTTGTCATTTAGGTATTTAGGTTTTAGGTATTTAGGTATTTTAGGCATGTAGGTACTTTAGGTATTTAGGCATTTTAGTTATCAGTTATCAAGGAGGATCTGTGGCCAAAGCGAAGTTTGAGAGGAAGAAGCCGCACGTCAACGTAGGTACGATCGGGCACGTTGATCACGGCAAGACGGTATTAACCGCGGCCATCACGAAGGCGTTAT
>CAYGYG010000027.1:0-3812 GCA_964354155.1 uncultured bacterium
GTCAAATCTTCAATCTTCAATGGCACAAGGAGCAGTAGAGAGAAAAGATGGCGCAGATCAGCGCATCAGAAGATCAGTGGGCAGGATATCGGGACATCAGAAGATCAGGGAATGATGGAGTACTGGAATGTTGGAGTAATGGGGAATGACGAAGAACATGGCGTAAATCATATTATCAGAAGATAAGTTGAAGCCGAATCGGCAATCAGGGATAAACCAGAATCGCTTGACTATTTGCTGCCGCCGAACAATTCTTCGATTATCGTCTGCTTGTCTCGCTCAAGGTAGGCCGCCACGTCGCTCAGAATACTGCTGAGCGTTCCTATTCTAAGCGGTTTGTGCATGGGGATAGTCAGGTGGCGTTCACCTCTTATTGTCGATGTCAACCTGAGATGGCTACCAGTTTGGCGGGTCACCTGAAAACCATATTTACTCAGAATCTTGGCGAGCTCGGAGCCGCCAAGGTCCCGCGGCAGTTTCATACCGGAATTACTTCGTCTTTGACGATGTGTATCCTGATCAGGTTCGGTGCATCCTTGTCAGCAAAGTGGCACTTCACGGCGTCCTTGATTGCCGTCCTCAACTTCTCCAGGCTCTCGGCTTCAGTGTATATGGAATAGCCCAGCGCACGGGCCTCATAGCCTCCCTCTGCAGACTCTTCAACAAGGAAAATTATCTCTTTGTCCGTTTTGGTTTTGCCCATAGCACGATTTTACTTACTTCTAAGCAGAAATCAAGAACAGAATTCTCGTATGCGGCAAGGACGCGGAGAAAGGGTGATGGACGCCGAAGACACGAGGGATGAGGGAAGAAGCAGATCAGCACATCAGAAGATCAGTGGGAAGGATATCAGGGCATCAGCGGATCAGATGCGCCAAAGGCGCATTCGATTACCCCGAGTAGACTTCCAGTCTAACGGGGCAGGCAATCACAGAGAGGCATTTCGGCGACACGCCCATGACATTGGATACCCAGGGGGCTTTTTTGTGTTGATTCTTGGTGATTTTTCACTATACTCTGGCGGGCGCTGCTTCTGGCTCCCTGTTTCCTGTATGCTGAGCCCTGCTCCCTATTTCTGCGCTCGTAGCTCAATTGGACAGAGCGGCGGACTACGAATCCGCAGGCTGCGTGTTCGAGCCACGCCGAGCGCGTTGCCCCGATGAAGTCGGGGCATCGATCACAGTGATAAACGGATATGATTACAGTGATGTCGGTGCAAGGCACCGTCGATAGCAGTGATGATAAGAAGAGATGACGGTGATTGCGGCACAGGGTGCCGCCGTAGGCGGCACATCGATACCAGCGATAACCAGACATGATTACAGCGATGAGGCATCGTCGATTGCGGTGATAATAGAAAGCACGATTACAGTGATGAAACGGCGTCTGCGACGCGGAAAGAGTCTCTGCGAGACGGAATAGGCCCTGGCGGGCGGAATTTGTCCCTGCGGGACGGAATGATGACGGTGATGAAGCATCATCGATTACGGTGATAAAACAGCTGATTACACTGATGATAAGAAAAGATCACGGTGATGGATAATGAATGATTACAGTGATAGCCGACAAACGGAGAGAGACAAGACGATGAAAGACAATGATCCACTGACGGAGAGAATAATCGCAGCCTGCTATCGGGTTCACAATGAGTTGGGGCCGGGTTTTGTCGAGAAGACGTATTCGAATGCGCTGAAGATCGCTCTGAACGAGGCCGATTTGGACTACGCCCCCGAGAAGGTTTTCCCCGTTTTGTTCGATAATCAGAAGGTTGGAGACTTCAGAGTCGACCTGGTCGTCGAAAACCATGTGGCCGTTGAACTAAAGCCCGTGGAGGGGTCAATACCGAAGCTCTTTGAGTCTCAAGTACTCTCCTATCTCAAGGCTTCCGGTCTAAGGGTAGGTTTGCTGGTCAATTTCGGCAACCAAAAATGCGTTGTGCGCCACTTAGTACTATCACCGTAATCACACTGTATGCCTATCACTGCCATCGATGAAAAAGACCTCTTTTTCATGCGGGAGGCCTTGAAAGAGGCGCTGAAGGCCGGCGAAGAAGACGAAGTACCGGTGGGCGCAGTGGTTGTGGTCGGCGACACCATCGTCAGCCGGGGCCATAATCAGACCGAGAAACTGAACGATGCCACGGCGCATGCCGAGATGATCGCCCTGACCTCGGCCGCCAACTACCTGGGTAACTGGCGCCTGCAGAATGCTACGGTTTATGTTACGATCGAACCGTGCATCATGTGCGCCAGCGCCATGGTCCTCTCAAGGGTCAAGAAGATCGTCTTCGGCGCCCGGGACCCTAAGTTCGGCGGCTGTGGTTCGATCTTTGACATTGCGAACGATAGACGTCTCAACCACCGAATCACCGTTGTTGAAGGCGTGTTGAAGGAAGAGGCGGTGGCGCTCTTGCAAAAGTTCTTTAAGAAGAAGAGGAAGAAGGGCGCGGGACGAGGGACGTGGTGATGAATGGAATGGTGGAGTGATGGTCCGCCTTCGCCGATGGTAAGACCTTCGATCGATTACAGTGGCCTTCGGCCATAGATGATGGTGATAGCACGGCAGATTACAGCGATGAGAGAACGATTACGGAGATCACTGAGAAGAGGCTACGGCGGAAAACGCAAGCGATGAGCAACGAGTGACGAGAAGACAAACCAAACCATGAAATGCAATCTCCACGCCGAGGTCACGCGGCGGTGTCCCAGCATCGTCCTCAGGTGTCGAAGGCGGGTTTTCACAAGTCGGTCGAAACGTACTCGTCTATTGACATAATCGCGGTTCCTAATATAATGCAATCGGTGAACAAAACGAAGACTCTCCTCTTTTCAAGTGTTATATGGCGTGAAAGAGAAGGCTATGTCTCCAAATGCCCGGAGTTGGGCGTGGCTAGCTGCGGCTCAAGCGTCAATGAAGCGCTTAAGAATCTGCAGGAAGCGGTCGAATTATACTTGGAGAACGCCAGAGCATTGGGAATGTTGGACCAAATTGCAGCAGAGTTCAAATACAAGGAACGATTCACATCGGTGCTTGAGGTGGTTGTATAGAGAAGTTGCCGATTCTTTCGTCGGCCGAGGTGGAACGAGCACTCAGAAAGGCTGGGTTCATTTTTGCCCCCAAGCGAGGGAAAGGGAGTCACATAGCTTACTACAAAGTCGAGAAAGATAAGAAGAGGCTTGTCATCATTCCAAGGAAGAAGGATATCCCCCGCGGCACACTGTCAGCGATATTGGAGCAAGCCGGATTGAGCCGAGATGACTTCTCTAAGCTCTTGAAACGCTAGGAACCGATCACGAACGGCATTCTCCAGAAGCACCGGGGCCTCCTGGCTCACCAACAAGAGAATTGAAAAGGCCTGGATTGCCGCGTTCCTCCTAAGAGTCGGGACTCGCAATGACAGATCCCGATTAGCAGTGCCGTCTCCCCGATTGGCCCTTCTATCACCGTAATCATCGGCACCTTGTGCCGTCATCACCGTAATCGATTTCCGCCCTTGCGGAAAACGGAGAGAGAGGGATTTGTCGAAGCCGGTGCCGCAGGCATGGCGGAGATCCCGTTCCCTCATTATTCAGAACCCGGGAACGGGAAACCTTGGTGAAAATCCCGATTTCTGAAAGGGCCAGAAAACGGAGAGAGAGGGATTTGTCGAAGCCGGCGCTGCAGGCGTCGGCGTAGATCCCGTTCCCACATCATTCACAACCAAGGAACGGGAAACCTCGGTGAGAATCCCGATTGTAGGTGCCATCTTTGATGGCACACGGAGAGAGAGGGATTTGTCGAAGCCGGCGCTGCAGGCGTCGGCGTAGATCCCG
>CAYGYG010000027.1:3912-36526 GCA_964354155.1 uncultured bacterium
GAGAATCCCGATTGTAGGTGCCATCTTTGATGGCACACGGAGAGAGAGGGATTTGAACCCCCGATCCGCGGTAAAGCGGATTCGCGATTTCGAGTCGCGCGCCTTCGTCCACTCGGCCATCTCTCCTTGTTTTTACCCAAACGGGCAAAAACCGCAGATAGCTCATAGCCTATGGCGCGTGGCAAACCAGAACCTTTTGTAACAACCCATATCAAGAAACAGCACACGGCTAGGCTAATAAGCAAAACGGAAAATCCTACGCCTGACATATTATAGCGATGAGGTGTTAGAAATCAACACGAAAGTCGGGGCTTATGGAGTATTGGAATAATGGAGTAGTGGAATGATGGGTGATGGTCCGCCTTCGCCGAAGGCGGGGTCAGTCCCGATATTATCACTGTAATCATAACTGGATCACTGTAATCGACGGAATATCCGTTGACAAGAACGGTAAAAGGCATAGAATAGAGGGCGTTTGTCAGTACTGCATACTTTAAGGAGAAATAGATGAAGAAGCTGTTGCTTTTTTTGATTTCCGCCGGTTTGGTCTTCGGATCCCAGATCAAGATTCCCACGCCGAAAGTGCCGCCAAAACCTTTCAAGAATTATAAACAGGCTCGCCTTTTCAAGGGGTTCCCCTACCGGAAGTACCAGAAGCCGCTCGGCCGGCAGGCCGACACGATCCGGGTCCTTGGCCTGCGCGTCGAGTTCATCGAAGATAATGATATATTAACCACCGGCAACGGCCGGTTTGACCTTGGCGGTCTGAACACGCCGGATTCGGGGCTCTTCTATGACCCGCCGCATAACAAAGGTTACTTCCAGCGCCAGTTGCAGTACATGCGCAATTTCTACAAGGTAAACTCCTACAATCACGTCGAACTCATCTCAACCGTCAAGCCCGACGATATCCGGGCCGGGTACCAACTGCCCCATCAGATGAAGTACTACGGCGATACGCTCCATCCCGAGATTGCGCTCTGCCGCCTTCTGGCCGATGCGGTCGCGGCCGCGGACCAAGACCCGAGCGTCGATTTCTCCAACTACGACAAGATAATCGTCTTTCACGCCGGTTCGACGATTCAGACCAGCTACTATTTCAACCGGCCACATGATCTTTACACCGCGACCATTCCCTCTGGCGCCCTTCAAGATTTGCTGGGGGTGCCGTACATTCTGGCAAACAACGGAACCGACACGATCTGGGAAGGCACCATTATGCCGGAGATGGCGCGCGTTGACAGCGTCTTCATCGGCCTGCCCGGACTGCTTTTTCACGAATTCGGCCATCTGGGATTCGGCTTTTTCGACTTCTACGACGTGACCGGTTGGTCCAACGGCACCGGTGCCTGGGATATCATGTGCCGGGGCGGGTGGGTCGGCTATCCGGAAGGGGGTATCCCGTACGGTACGATTCCGACCGGGCTTTCGGCCTGGAATAAGCAGGCAATGGGCTGGGACGTGCCGATTGTCGTCGAGAAACGCGAGACAACCCTGACCCTCCGGGCGGTCGAGAACGACACAACGCGCTTTCCCCTCGCCAACACCATGCTCAAGATCCCGATTGACCAGGATGAATACTTCTTGCTTGAAAACCGGCAGAAGAGCGTGGCTCTGCCCAAAGATACCGTCATTGTCGACGTTGAAGACGGCGTCCCGATCTACATCGACCACGGTGAGTTCGATTTCCTTCTGCCGGGCAGCGGCATTTTGATATGGCACATTGACGAGCAAGTCATCTGGGAAAATTATTCTCTTGATGAGGTTCAGGTTGATCCCAAACACAAGGGTGTCGATCTCGAAGAGGCGGACGGGATCCAGCATTTCGATGCCTGGTATTATGTGGACAGTCTTGAGCTCAACGGTTCAGGTTTCGACCCCTATTTTATCGGCGGCGTGAACAAATTCGGTCCCTTCACCAATCCTAACTCCGACGCCTACCGCGGTAAGACCGCGATCTCGGTCGAGGTCAATTCACCGCCCGACACGCTCATGGGAGTCAAAGTCAAGTTCGACCTTTACCAGAAGGGCTTCCCGGTCAACCTGCCGTTGACCGTCCGGGTTGCGCACGTGACCTACGGCGACCTTGACAACAACGGCCAGCGCGAGGTGATTGCTCTGTCTGCCATGGGTTTCATCTACGCCTACAATTACGACGGCACAACCCATCAGTCCGAGCCGTTCGCCCGCCTGCCCGACTCAAGCATAATACCCCTGGCGATCGGCGACCTCAACGGCGACGGGGCCGAAGATATCGTCGCAATATGCAAGAAAGAGGTGTTCGCTTTTGACGGCCGGACCGGTGCTCGCCTGCCCGGTTTCCCGTTTGTCTGCGGCAACCTCAACTATGGATCAGCCTGCCTGTTCGACATCGACAACGACGGACTACTTGAGATCCTGGTCGGTTCCGGCGACCGCAAGCTCTACGCGCTCAACGCCGACACGACGAGCGTGCCCGGGTTTCCGGTCAAGTTCGGAGCGGAAATCTACGCGACGCCCTGCATCATGGACAAGGTCGCCCGGAAGATCGGCGTCATGACCGCCGACGGCTCATTCTACATCGTCACCGCCGACGGCACGATCGAGAAGAGCTACAACCAGCCATCCAACATCGCATTCACGTATGCTTCGCCTGCCGTCGGGGATCTGGACCGGGACGGCAAGAACGAAGCAGTGATCGTCAACGGTATCGGCGATGTCTACGTCATCTCCCAGGACAGCGTCGAGCACAACTGGCATTTCGATACCGATACGACCGTCTATGCCGCACCGGGCTTGGTCGATGTCGACCGGGACGGATATCTGGAAATCATCTTCCCCACCCAGCGTCTCTTCTACGCCTTCAACCGCAACGGAACCCTGGAGAATAGTTTTCCCCTGGTGGAAAGTGACACCTTGAACCGGTTTCGATATCCGGTTCTGGCGGCCGACTTTGACAGCAACAACACGTGGGATCTGACTTCGGGTAAGATGCATAACCTCGTCATCTTCAACAACCGGAACAAAAAATTCGACTACTCGCCGTTGTTCGGCCAGGGCGGTTTTGCATCGCCCGGCTCGGTCTTCGACTTGGACCTCGACGGCGACATCGAGCTGGCGTGCGGGTCGGATTCCGGCATTATCTACATCTGGGACTTCCCCGGTAACCGGATTGCCTGGGCCGGCCACATGAACGGCCCGAAGGGCTGGGGCCTGTACGAAGGCCTGCCCGAAGCCGACCAGCCCCAGACCGATGATCTCATCGGTTCGTTCTACGTCTATCCTAACCCGTGCGAGAACTGGGCCAAAGTCCGGTTCTACCTGTACCGCGGCGAGCAGGTCACGGTCGAGATCCTCGACGTGGCCGGCCGAACCCAGAGCAAGTACGTGCCAGCCCGGGTCACCGCCAACGAATACAATGAAGTAGGGATTACCTTCAAAGACCAAGCCAGCGGCGTCTACATCGCACGGATCGAAGCACGGGCCGGCGACAAGAAACAGGTGAAGCTGTTCAAGTTTGCCATCATAAGATGATGGTCGATCACGGTGATGGAAGAAATGATTACAGCGATGAAGCATCGTCGATGACGGTGATAAGAGAGAATACGATTACGGTGATAAACAGAATGATTGCAGTGATGTCGGTGCAAGGCACCGTCGATGGCAGTGATAAAACGGCAGATGCCGGAGATGAAAGAAATGATGACAGTGATAAGGAATGGACGATTCAAGCGGATGAAGCGAATGATTCAGACGGATACCCTTTGAGTAGTGAGTAAAGAGTAGCAAGTAGAGAGATGTTAGAAGCCAGAAAGCTACTATCTGATCGTCTGATTGAGTAGCGAGTAGAGAGAAGGAAGAGAAGCTAGAGCCTAGATGCCACAGGCAAGAAATCAAAGGAATGGAAAGGTAAGATGAATCGAATAACATCAAAGAGAATTGAACTGGCAACGGCGGCCCTCCTGATTCTATTCATGGGTTGTCCGGAAGGCACCGATTTTCTGCCGGCGCCGCAGAATTTGTCCATTGCCGCCGACTACGACGGTCTGTCGGTTCGAGTTTCCTGGGAGCCGGACACCCTCAACGAACCCGACGGGTGGATCGTCTATTATGAAGGCCAGGTCATTGACACAACCGGGACAACGGGCTTCATTCACAGCAAGCCGGCGCTTCTCGGCACCTATTCGGTCACCGAATACCAGGGCGATGTCGAGAGCAACGCAAGCGATCCGGTGAATAGCCTGACCATTGTCGGCGATATCATACCGATCCGGGATATTTCGAGCCGAAGTCCCAACGGCTTCGGCTGGACCCGCGACTCGGGCAAAGCTACCTCCCACCCCATGACCGACAGCGCGAATGTGAGCCGTGTCGATTTCTACGTCACCAATTTCCGAAGTGATACGACATCTCTTCCCTACTATATTGCCAGCCCCAATGTTACAGAGACCGATTCGACCGTGCACTGGCCTCTGATCGGCACCCGGCACACCAACGGCTTTTCAGGTCCGCTGCCTTTTGACCTGGCTGATGCTGATACCCTACCCGACGTCGGGTATCAGGCATTCCAGAGAATCGAATCCGGCAAGGTCTATGGGGTGTACATGCAGGACGGATACTTCGCTCTGGTCAAGATCACCGAGCTGGACACGATTGCGGGCCGCATCCTGGCCCAGACCGTTTTCCAGCCGATCCGCAACCTGCGATTGTTCCGGAAATAGTCAACCGGATTGTTGGAGTGATGGAATGATGGAGTGGTAGTTTGCCGTCATATCACCGCAATCTGCCTTTTTATCACCGTAATCGACGGTGCTTCACCGCTGTAATCTGCCGTTCTCATCACTGTCATCGATGGCAGTTTGTGCCGTCATCACTGTAATCGTGATTTCTGGCCACGTCCAGAAATCAAAATATTCCTCTTGACTATTTATCTCGATTAACTATACTATTATAGTAGTTTCATCGCCCCTCGACATCTGGATGGCAATGAAAGCAGCACCGGTCTGTATTGACGCTCCTCTATCCGGTGAGATGCTGTTAGCATGATGCATCGATTCCTTAACATAAGGAGGTCTTAATGAAGTATCTCGCGGTATTGTTAGTCCCGCTCTTGGTCCTGGCGGGGTCAATGACCAGGACCTTCACCTTCTCACCCTACGACGTGACCACAAATCAGGTCAACGGTTACGACCTCGTCGGGCTTGGCAACCAGATCTACACATCCGAGCCGGGCAATCCTTGTCTGCCTGAGCTTGGCTACCAGTTGCTGGTGCCCCCGACGGCGGAAATTACCGGGGTCGAGGTGATCAGCTACCAGGTCAAGGACGTTCCGGGCTCCTTCAACATCTTCCCGGCCCAGCCTGCCCTGCCGCTGTCCCAGCTTCATGCCGGGACACCCTTCACTGCTCCCAATGCGGCGGTCTACAGCTCAAGCGCACCCTATCCGGGCAAGCTCGTCAGTTTTGTGCCGACCGGGTCGATGAGCGGTTACCGGATCGGCGGGATCATGGTCTATCCGGTACAGTACATTCCGGCCGAGCGGAAACTGAAGCTCTATACTGAGCTGGTCGTCAAGGTCAACTACGAGGAAGGCCGTCATGAGCAGGTCTCCTTGAGTCAGAGTCAGGTCGACTTATTCGGGGCCGACGTTGCCAATCTCGTACTCAATCCCCAGGATGTCACCCGCTGGGGACCCGGAGTCAAACCCCTGTTCCGCGATTCCACCGACTTCTTGATCATTACCGGACCGACCTATGTTGCCGGATTGGCGCCGATCGCCAACTGGCGCAGTAAGAAAGGCCTCTACACCAAGGTCATGGGCACCGATTCGGTCTACGCGCTCTACCCGACCGGCCGCGACAACGCCGAGCGACTCCGCAACTGCATCCGTGACTACTGGCAGACCAAAGGGACCAAGTGGGTATTGCTCGCCGGCGATATCAGCGTCGTGCCGTACCGGGTTTGCCGCGTTGACCAATCCGGTACGATTGACAATATCCCGGCCGATCTCTATTTTGCTGACCTGCAGTGGTCCTGGGACGGCAATCGCAACAACATCTTCGGCGAGTGTCCGTTCAACGGCGATACGGTTGATCTGTACTACGACGTCTATCTCGGCCGCGGTTCTCTTGAAAACGCAACCGAACTCGGAACCTTCATCCGCAAGGACACCATCTACGAGAAACGGCCGGACCCCAACTACATGGTGCGGATGTTCCTACCCAACGGCAACCTCTGGACGACCTGGACCGGGGACAGCACCCAGAACATGCTGGCCCGGTATCCTGCCTCCCCGCCGTGGGTGATCAGGAAGATGTACGAGTCCCAGGGCCGTCTGACCCGTTCCGCCTGTACCGAGACGCTGCGCACCGGCGTCGGCTTCTCGCACATTTCCGGCCACGGCGATGCCAACGGCGTCTACATGGGGTACGGTACGTCGATCTACTCCTCGGTCTCGGACGTTTACAATCTGACGAATGCGGGCCGCTACGGAATCTCCAACTCGCAAGCCTGCCACTCCGGCGCGTTCGACAACAATGATTGCTATGCCGAAGCATTCGTGACCGCGCCCAACGGTGGTTCGGTGGCGACGATGTACAACTCCCGCTACGGCTGGGGCTACGCGGCAGGTCCGGCCGGCCCGTCCGAGCTCCTCGACATGAGATTCTACCAGAACTTCTTCCAGTCCGACACAACCAACTACGAGATCGGCAAGGTGATGGCTCTGGCCAAACACCCGTTCCGCAATTCCGCCATGAGCCAGGCAGTGTGGCGTTGGTGCTACATCGAGATTAACCTGATGGGCGACCCGGGATTGGCGATGTGGAGCCAGACCCCGCTGGCCCTGACCGTGACCCACCCGGGCGCGATCGGCCGCGGTGTCCAGAACTACACGGTCCAGGTCCGCTCAAGCGGCAACCCGCTGGCCCGGGCCACCGTCTGTCTGTGGAAAGGCGATGAGGTCTATGCCCGCGCCGCCACCGACGCGACCGGAAACGTGACTTTGGCCATCAACCCGCTCACCTCGGGTCCGATGTCGGTCACGGTGAGTGCCAAGAGCCATCTCCCCTACGAGGGTTCGAGCTTGGTCGGGATTGCCGAAGAGAAACCAGTTGCGCCGCTTGCCCGTTCGCTTGAGATCCTGGCCAATCCGGTCCGCGACCGCCTGGTCATCGGCTATGCCTTGCCGAACCGGGAGCTGGTCAATATCCGGCTCTTTGATGCCGCCGGCCGAGCGGTCGGCACCGTGGCGCAGGGCCGGTATCAGGGTGTCGGTCAGATCGTCTACAAGCCGTCTGGTCTGGCCAGTGGTGTCTACTTTGTCCGCTTTGAAACCACCGGCGGGACCAGCTTTAGAAGCATCCTCGTTGTAAAGTAGCAAAAGAGCAGTCATCCCGCCGGGCGTCAAGCCCGGCGGGATGGAGATATAGATTGACTTGTTAATAATATTGGCTATAGTATAGCCAATGGCTGTCTCATACAGCGCTGTGAGACGAACCAATCCAAAAAGGAGGTACAATGCGTTATCTTGGATTGTTATTGTTAGTCGTGGCGATGGCCTTTCCACAGGGCCGGGCCACGGTCGAGGTTGATACCGGTAACTGCGCGCTTAGCGGAACGTTCAACGGTGGCATCGGATTTACGGCCCCTGATACCGGACAGGGTGTCGGATTCCAGTACCCGAAGTATGCACCTTCAACCCTGTATTATGGCAGTTTCCTGGTCGGCGCTTCCGCCACGACCGTGCACGACCATTTCTATGGCGTGCCGTCGACCAACCTGCAGCGGGATTGGGTTGTCCGGGATACGTTTGTCGACATCGTGCCGCCCTTGTACAATGCTCATGAGCTCTATAGCGGCTCCTGGGTCGATACGACAAGACCGACTGCGGCCGAAGGTTATCGTGTGATCAATAACTGGGGCGGACGGGGCGACCCGGCGTATGATGATTTCGTCATCATGCAGACCTACGTTCGTAACATCAGCACATCAACCCGGACCGGTGTCTATGTCGGCATCTTCATTGACTTCGACCTGGGTACGGCTTCCGACGTCAACTGGGGTCGAACTGATGCGACGAGAAGGCTTGAGTATATGTGGCCTTCTTCGACGAATCAGAACCCGTCGGTTGGTGTGAAGTTGCTGGAACCGACCACGGCTTCCAATCTCTCGCTGATTGACCATGCTATCTACGTCTATCCGGCGACCGGCTTCACCGAGCAGAACAAGCTCAACTTCCTCAATGGCACGATCCGTCTGCCCAATTCAACCCGCGCCTATGACTACTCGATCATGGTCTCAGCCGGACCGTTCACCCTGGCTCCGGGCGCACAGCAGAGAGTGGCTTTCGCCATCGTCGGTGCAACTGATTCGGTTTCGCTCAAGGTCCACGCTGACACCGCCCAGGCCTGGTACGACCGTGATTGGCGCGTCGGCATTCAGGAAGAGAATGCCGCGAACCTATCCGGCACCGAGATCAAGGTCCAGCCGAATATCTTCAGCCATTCGACCCGGATCTTCTACACGCTGCCAACTCGGGGCAAGGTCGTGATCAAGGCGTATGATGCTATGGGTCGTGAAGTGGCCACCGTCCTTGACCGTTACGTCGACAAAACCGGCTCGGTTGACTGGAAGGCAGGCAACCTGCCCAACGGCGTCTACTTCCTGAAGACTGATACCCCGACCTCGAGCTATACGCACAAAGTGCTGCTCACGAAGTAGCGTATCGACAAAACATAAGGGGCCCTTCCGGGCCCCTTTTTTTTGACCAGCCTCAACTAGTGTGGTGCATCTAACAGATCTTTACATTTGGAAATATTTCTCATGATCATGAATATTTAGTAAACGCCAAGTCGGTCATTGCGGAGCAATCCCCCTTTACTTCCCCCTTTCATAAAGGGGGACACAGGGGGAGAAAAGATTGCATTTGAGCTTTGTGCGATAAATCGCACCGCTACCTTTGGGATCCTTCGTTTCACTGGAGACAAAATCCTCCTCGCTTTCCCCCTTTCGTAAAGGGGGACATAGGGGGATTTGAGATTGCTTCTCCGCCTGCCGGTCCAAGCCCCTTAGGGGAGGCGGATCGCAATGACGATATTCCGCGAGCTTACAGAAGTTAATTAAATCTCACGGGATCTATGACGCACTACACTAGGTCGCGTTGAGCCGCAGGATCAGCGCCGGGATTTCTTCCAGCCGGACCACGTGGTCGACCTTGCCGGTCTTGATGGCGGCACTGGGCATCCCGGGCACGATCGCGCTCTGCGGCTCCTCGGCAATGGTCACCCCCCCGTTGGCCTTGATCGCTTCGATGCCCCGAGCCCCGTCGTGACCCATCCCGGTCAGCACAATCCCGATGGCCCGCGCCTGATACGCCTGAGCGACCGAGGCGAGAAGAAAATCCGCACATGGCTTGAGTCCCAGCTGAGGCGGAGCATCCGCAAAATCGATACGATACTTGCCGTTGTCGCGTTTCACAATCGAGTGTTCGCCGCCCGGCGCAACCAGGAATTGATCCTCAAGCATCAGCTCGCCGCGCTTCGCCTCCCGAATCACGACCTGACACAGATTATTGAGACGCTCGGCCAGGCTGGAGGTGAAACCCGGGGGCATATGGATGACGATGGCGCCGTTCAATCCGGCGCCGATCGGCAACGCCGGCATTATCTCATGCAGCGCACGAACCCCCCCGGTCGAAGCCGCAATGGCAATGCACCAGCCCCGCCCCCGCCGGGACCGGGTCGGAACCGGCCGAATCCGCCGAATAGTGAATCGCTCAAGGTTCATCTCGGAGATGGCCCTCAGCTTCTCGATCAGCGTATCGCGCAAGTCATAGAGGTCGATCGAGACCGTACCTGATGGTTTGGTCATGAAATCAGCCGCGCCCCGCTCCAGAGCCTGCAGCGTGATTTCCGCGCCTTCCTTGGTGTGGGCCGAGACCATGAGTACCGGGACCCGACGCTGCCTCAACATCCGGTCGAGAATCGATAGCCCGTCTTCTCCAGGCATTTCGAAGTCAAGCGTAACGACGTCCGGCCTGAGCTTGGCGAATTTGTTGAGCGCCTCCTCGCCGCTGGCTGCGGTACCGACGACGTCAAAGGCGTCGCTTGACCCAACGATGTCGCTGATTACTTTGAGCATCAAGATCGAATCGTCGACGATCAGAACTTTCTTCTTCACAGTATCTTCTCGGCCCCGCCCAGCACGCGCACCCGCACCGTGCCGTCGGCCAGATTGAAATAGACCGATCGTCCCTGACTGCCCAAGGTATCTTCGGCCAACAGGACAATGCCGGTCTTCTTCAAGGCGGCCTTGGCCGCTTCGACATTGAGCGCACCGATTGCCCGCTTGCCCATTTGGGTAAACAGGGAAGCGCCGCCGACGATCTTACCCCAGACTGAGCCGGGCGAAACCCCCAAGCCGGTCATCTGCCGCATCAATTCCACGACTGCCGGCTCGGGAAACCGGCACTGGTTCGACTTGTTGCTCGAGTATTCCTCGGACGGAAGCAGGGTATGGGCAAGACCCCCGATCTTAGTCAGCGGGTGATAGAGAACTATGATAATGCAAGAGCCGACGCCGACGCTGGCCAGAATGCAATTGCCCTGGCCGACCACGACTTCGCCGATCTTCACCATTCTCGCTTCGCCGCAGTTCATCATGCTAAACTTTCTGGTAGACACGCTCCCGCGTGCTGACCACTCTGAAACCTTCGACGCCAAGCAGAATTTCGGTCTTGCCCAAGATAAGATGACCGCCCGGTTCGAGGGCCCCTTGGAAAATGTTCACCAGGCGCTTCTGGGCTTCTTTCTCGAAGTAGATCAGAACATTACGACAGAAGATCACGTCCACCTTGTCCGAAGGCGGCGGCCCGAATAGATCCTGGCAGGAGAATTGGGTGTGTTTCTTCAGCTCCGGGATTACGGCATAGCGGTCGTTTTTCTTCCGGAAGTACCGCTCGACCAGGGAACGGGGCAGATAGGAAAGGGCGAATTCGCCGTAGCTGCCTTCCTGGGCGTGTCGGACCGCATCCTGGTCAACATCGGTCCCCAGAATCCTGATGCGACAGCGAGTCACCCGATCGCCCAGCGTCTCACGTAGACAGATGGCGATCGAATAGGCTTCTTCCCCCGAAGCGCAGCCGGCACTCCAGAAGACGATCGACCGCTGGTCAAGCAGCCGGGGCAGTAGATTGGTCCGGAAATAGTCAAAGACTTCGGGGTTCCGATAAAAATAGGAAAGATTGATCGGAATCGTATCGAGCAGCAGGTTAAGCTCCGTAGGCTGGTTTCTGATGTATTCATGATAGGCACCGTACTCGGCAATGGACAGGGCACGCATCCGGACCGCCAACCGCCGCTTCAATGGTTTTTCTTTGTAGTAAAGACAGGGAAAACCGGTTCGATCAGCGATGTACCTCAGCAGGAGCAGGTAGCTATCAGCTGGCGGCACTTCTCAGGGTTTCTAAATTCTTCATCAGGACTACATCCTGGGGATTCAACTGGGAGGCCTTCTCCCACAGGGCCAGGGCTTTGCTCTTGTCGCCCTGCTTCAAATAGATGCTGCCCAGGCGATAGTAGACACCGAAGTCTCGTTTGGGCTCGGGTACCCGCTCGTATTCCTCGCGCGCCGCACCAAAAAGTTCTTCGCGATAGTAGAAGTCCGCCAGCTTGAGCCGCCCGGCGATGCTGTTAGGTGCGATCTCGATGATGCGTCGGTAGAGTTTCTCCGCCTCCTCGGCACGGCCGATGGTCTCGTCGAAAACCGCGCAGTTGAGCAGGAATTCCGTCCCCTGGGAGAACTTATCGCGGCCCTCGTTCACAATCGACTCGGCCCGTGTCCGGTCGTCAAGCCGGTGATAGGTCAACAGCAGGTAACAGTATGGTTCGTAGAGAAGGTTGTCGATCTCAAGGGCCTGAATGAAGCAGTTCTTGGCCTGGGCAAAATCGTCATTGCGAAAATAGTACCGCCCCAGGTTGACCAGGGCCTTCTTGTTCTTGGGGTCGATGCGAAAGGCTTCTTCGTACGCCTGCACGGCATCCGGCCAGCGCTCCAGTTTCTCGTAGACCACCCCGATGTTGTTGAGCGTGTTCGCCCGCCGCTCCCGGGCCAAGGATTTTTCAAGATAGTTGACCGCGGTGGTCCAGTTCCCCTGTTTCATGTCGATCAGACCCAAGTAGAAATTGGCCTCGCTGTTTTCCATCTCGATCTCGAGAATACGGCGGTATTCGCGTTCCGCCTCATCATACATCTCGGTCTTGAAGAAGGCATAGCCAAGATTCTTGTGTTCCTCAACACTCCCTTTTGTCTTTTCGACCACCACGACATCGGGCTTTTCGATGATGCCCGCCGAGAAAAGGCCGTAGAGCGTGCGGCAGGTGGCGAAGAAGTCGAACTCCGATGCTTTGACAATCTCGTCGATCGTCCGTTCGCCGTCAATTAGTGCGATAATCTTCTTCTCGTCATCGGTGAAGTTCAACGGTTTGTCAAACGGCTTCTGCCTGAGCACCGTGTCGAACGGCGGTAATTTGCCTTCCAGCTTCTTCCACTCGCTGATGCGGCGCGCACCTTCCAGGAGCAGTTCCTGAGGCGTTATGAAGACCGAGAATTCCTCGACCGGCGGCAAGAGATCCGGCTCGAAACTGAAGTAGCCGGTCTCCCAGGTCAGCATCTGGAAGACGACTTCCTCGATTTGATACTTGAGAAAGTGCTCAAGATCTTCCCGGTTGATCGCGCCCATTTCGATCAGCACTTCGCCGAGCCGCTTTTTCTCCTCCTTCTGGCGGATCAAAGCCTGTTCCAGCACCCCCTGGGCGATCTTCTTCTGCGTCACCAAAACGTCGCCCAGCCGATCGCGCCGATTGATGAGATTGGCATAGATGATACCGGTGTCGCGGATAAAGACATTGCCAAAATTCCGCCCATCAGTTACCGACAGGCACCCGGCCCGATTCGAGAAAGTCAATAGCTGGAGCACGTCGGTGAACGATGCTTCGCTCAGCGAACCTTTGACGGCCATCAGTACTCCTCCCAGACCTCTTCGTTCCAGATGCTGGGCACCGGTACCCATTCCGGCTTCGCCGTTTCACCAACTTGCCTGATGTCCGGAACTGGTTCGGGCGGCACGGCCACCGCTTCACCGGGGAAACCCAGCGGCACCGGTTCTTCCTTGACCCGTCCGTCAAGAAAATCGTCGATATCACCGAATGAGCCGATCTCGGGCAGTTCGGCCGGGACGGCCCGGCCCTTGAGCTTGATGTACTCGGCCACCGTCTTGTAGTCGGGCGGGCTGAGGGGAGCGTCGATACCGAACTCGAAAAGGTACTTGATATCGCTGCTCCAGGGCAGGCTCAGCGAAGGCACCGAGGAAGAGACGATGATCTGGCGGTCTTCTTTGACATACTGACTGAGCAACTGCGCGAACTCGGCACGCCGTACCTCGGCCAGGAAGTCCACGTTGTCCAAGACCAAAACGTCGGCCGCTTCGAACGGGAACGACTCGGCAAGGTTGAAATACCGGACCACAAAATCGGGATGGTCTTTCTGGATGCGGTCCGCCAGCGCAAATAGCAGATGGGATTTGCCCCAGCCTTTCTGACCCACGACCACAAACGGATTGAGCTTCTTCCCCAGGTTCTTGATCATGTCCTGCCCCAGCCCGTAGACGACTTCGTTGCACTCGCCGACGATGTAGCTGTCGAATGTTTTCTCAAACTTAGGCAGGGCAAGCATCTCGTGCAGTCCCTGCATCCGCTTTTCGAACTCGTCGACTTTGTCCGGAGAGAAAAGTACGCGTTCGATCGCCATCGCCTCGGCCGGAAAACGCCGGGCATCAATCGAGCCGAATTCTTTCTGGAGTTCAACTAAACGCTTCACCTTGTCGACAAATGCTTCGTAGGCCAGCTTGAGCGTTTCCATGTCTTGATTGAGCAGCGGTTTGAGAGCGGACACATCGAAACCTTTCATCTCCCAGATATAGATCTTCTCCTTGAATTCCTCGCGGGCCAAGGCTTCGCCTTCGACCATCGAAATCGCCTGGTAGGCCTCGGTCTTCAATTCTTCAATGAGTGAAGGCATCACCGGCTCGGCGCTCCGGGTCCGATAATAATCACGCAAGGCAAGTCGGGTCGTGTTCAGGTCCAGCGGAAACTGCGCAATCGTTGAGTAGGCGATAAGCCGGTTCAGCGCCCCTTCAAGTTCGCGAACCGAACCCTTCACAACCCGCGCGATTTCCTGGGCGATTTCATCGGGTAGAATCAGGCCGCGATCCTCGGCTTTCTTCCTGAGGATGTTGACTCGCGACGTCTCCTTGAGATGACCCAGCTCGCAAACCAGCCCGCCCTCGAGCCGAGACCGGATCTTACTGTCGAAATTAGTCAAATCCTGGGGCGGCCCGTTGGCCGAAACAACCAGCTGGTGGTTCTCCGTCAGGAAATGCTCAAGAATCAGGAAAAGCTCGTCCAGGGCCCGGGTATCATCACGCAATAGGTGCAGATCGTCAAAAACCAGACACTCGGCGGCCTTGATTTCCTGCTTGTAGTCGGCCGCGTTCGGGTGTTTGAGCGCCTCGACAAACTCCAGCCCGTTGACCAGCTTGGTCGTGAGCTTGGCGCTGAATGCTTGGTAGATCGCGGCCAGCAAGTGCGATTTGCCTAGACCGACATCTGAGTAAATGTAGAGCGGGTTGAAAATCGCCCCGGGCATTTCGAGAACGCGCTGCGCCGCGAGGAAGGCAATCTTGTTCTCTTCACCCACGCAGAAGTTCTCAAAGGTGAACGTCTTCTTGACCACTATTTCCTCTCGATCTTGTCAAGGATACGCTGCAGGCCCCGCCCGATATCTCCGGCACAGCACTCCGACGCCGCCTTGACCACCCCGGGTAGGGTGCGATCATCAAACATGCTGACGAGAAAAAACTCACCACAGAGCAGCAGATAGAAAAGGCTCATTTTCTTACCTTCCTGCAAAAATTCGTCAAACGCTCTCTCCCCGACCAACTCAGCCATGGCCATGGTGGAATTGAAGATCCCGCCGGCCAGGGCCGCGATGCTCACGACATCGAACGATGACGAAAAACCACGCTGCGCCAGCATCTGCCCCGAACGTGTAACCAAAACCGCCCATGTCGCGTTGGCGCTGTCCAAGTACTTCTGCAGAGCATTGCCCAGCGTCTTCAGGTCATCGCTCGACACCGAAATCCGCTCGAGGCTCTCTCTCATAACTAACGGCAATTATATAACATATTCGTGCGAAAGTCAACCGGAATATCCAACCGGCCGAGGCACTTTAGCGCTTGACAGAAGCACGATAATGGCTATATTGTTGGACGAAAGGAGAAGTCATGTCGTATTGGGCGATTGTCATCTTTGTCCTGGGTTTGCTGGCGCTGCTTTTCAACCTGTTGGGTGTTTTCGAATGGTTCGTCCCGGTCTGGAGCATCGTTCTCATGCTCGTCGCCTTCGCCATGCTCGCACGCATCGCGGCCAAGGAAAGGAACGGCGAGAAGGAAGCATTGAGGAAAAGCATTGAGGACCTGGAGATAAAACTCAAAGGCATCAATACCCCGGCTGGACCGCAACCACGCCTGTAGTCTTACTGCCGGCCGACCACCTCACCGTCAAAGACGGTCATAAATACTTCCGTGCCGATAACCGCTTCGCCGCCGCCGATCCGACGACTTAGTACCACAAAATCAGCCACTTTGCCCGGCGTCAGCGAACCTTTGATCGCCTCTTCAAAAGAGCCATAGGCTCCGTTCTGCGTGTAGGCCCGGATCGCTTCTTCAACCGACAACCGCTCCGCCTTCACTGGGTGATTGACAGCCCAATGGATCCCGTAGACGGGCCCGGGCGGCATGCAGTCCGAACCGAACAGGATCACTACGCCCAGTTTCCGAAAAGTACGGAATCGATTCGTCTGCGCCCACTGCTTCCGGCCCAGGTACGTCTCGTACATTCCGCCCGGCCGGCCCCAATTGCCGATGAAGTTGGGCTGGAACGAGACTAGGAGGTTAAGCCGGGACACCAAAGCCAGATCCCCCGGCCGGGTCATGACTTCCACGTGTTCGATCCGGTGGCGCTGCCGGTTTGGGCTGATGCCGACCGTGGCAAAAGCTCTGAGCACCTGACTGGTTGCACGGTCACCAATCGTGTGAATCAGTACCTGGGTACCGTTCGCTTCGGCCCGCTGGATGATGGCCACGAGACGGCGTTGCGCGTACAGCAGCAGTCCGCGGTTGGCGCGGTTGCCCTTGTAGCCATCGTACAGGGCCGCGGTGCGGGCGCCGATTGAGCCGTCAGCATACAGCTTGACCCCGCCCAGCTTCACAAACTCGTTATCCGGACCGCCTTCTTTCCGCAGCGTCAGGAGATAGTCGAAGTCCGCGACATCGAAACTCGTGTAGAATCTCAGTCGCCGCTTCGGGTTCGACCGGAAGTACCGCATCAGGTGCTCAAAGTAGAAGCGGTCGACCATCTCGTGGACCGAAGTTATGCCAAGTTCCAGTCCCAGTCCGACCGCATAGTCGATAGCTTCGGCCATATCGTTATTCCGCGGAGGAAAGATCCGGTTGATCTTGGCGACGACGTCTTCGAGCAGCAGCCCGCTCACCCGGTCGACCTTCGGCCAGGCGGTACCGATCATGGCCAATGCCTTCGTGTTGGCAAAGGCGATGTGACCGCAGACTCGACGCAGCACGAGCGGCCGGTCCGGACTGAGCCGGTCCAGTTCCTGGCGGCTGAACACCGTGGCCGGGTTGCACCGGGCCCCGGGCCAGCAACTCTGGTCCCAATCGACCCCGATCACCAGCCGGCGGCCGGTTGCGCCGCGCACGCATTCCAGCAGATCACTTTTGCTCGTGCATCGACTCAGGTCAAGACGCAGTTTCTTTTCGATCCCCGTGCCGATCATGTGGGTATGGCTGTCGACAAACCCGGGGATGACCGTTTTTCGCCCAAGGTCCATGACGCGACCACCGGATCCGAGCCGCCGCCGGACCTGCGCCGAAGTTCCAACGAAGTCAATCCGATTGCCGACGACAACCAGACCCGAAGCCCGGGGCCAGCTCGGGTCCATGGTGATAATCCGGGAATTTACGATCCCCCATGGTTTCTTCATAAGCCGACCTCGCCTCCGGCGCCGAACCTTCTGCCCAAAACCGGGCAGTCGTCATAGTAGAGCCCGCGGCGGTCAAGGACATTGGCGCAGGCTCCATTAAGCTTGAGCCACCGGTGCTGAAAAGATGCCGCGACCGAGAAAAAAAGCAGCCCCCCCAGGGAATCAACCAGACCGGCCCGCGCCGAAACAAAGGTCATTGATGGACTTAACTTCAGGCGTGACGTAATTCTCAGGCCCAGCGTGTCTTGAAGTGAGAACCGGGGGCGAAACGGGATCGGTTGATTTCCCTCGCGATAGACAAAGGCCAATCGATTGTCAATCCGGCCCGCCTCGCTGATCAGGAAAATCCCGGCCTCTGACTCATTCAATCTTGCCGCGTAAGCAATCGTCCAACCTGGGTTAAAAACCAGTCTCCGGTCCCAATCAACGAACTGGTGTTTGAGGCCGATGACGTGCCGTTTCAGCATCACCCTAATCCTGGTTTCAATCCAGAGATGGGCCGCTTCATCTTCGATCTTCTGCGTCCAGCGTACGGGCCGGTCCTGGGCGAAGAAGGCATCATAGGAGTCAAACCTCGGGCCCTGTCCGACCTCGCCCGATACTGCCACCGGCCCCCATCCGACGGCGTAAGTCAGCGCCGGAAAGATCTCATCGGACCAAAATCCAAGGTTGCTGCCGAATCCAATCCGGGGCGACAACTTCGGGATGCTCGGCACGAAGAACAATTCCAGTCGGTAACCGGCCGCGTCATCGAAGCGCCTGGAATACGTAATGCCCGCGCGCCCGCTCACCACTTTTTCAGAGAAGAAAACTGATGCGGTCGCCCCGCGCTCGCTGAATTCGAAATCATCGTTGCGGCCCTGGTGATAGGTAGCCCCGAAGAGCAGACTGCTCCTCGAAAACGGCAGCGCGACGCTGGCGCGGGGCTTTGTGACCAGGTACTCTCTGCCCATCTTTTTCCGGTCAAACTCAAGTCCAAGGTCAATCACCACCGGGCTTGAGATCCAGCTTGCTTCGAATGCGCTCCGCAAGTTCTCCACCTCGACCAATCCGTCGTCGAGATGATAAGCGGCAATGCCGCGCGCCGCCAGCTTGTTCCGGGCAAGGTTCAGGCCGCCATAACCGACGCCGATGCCGCCCACCATGAACCCGGCGGCAAGCCATTCATGCCTTTCCGACCAGCGGGGCATACGGGCAATGTCAATGTCCAGGGGGGACGGTACCGGCGGCAGCGAATCAGCCAGGACCACGGCCGCGGCAAGAACCAGCATCATAGTCTTGACCGCATACGTTGGATGGACCGACCGTAGGGTGCTCGGACAAGACCTTGATCGGTTATGATTCCGGTGACGAGTCGACCAGGCGTGATGTCAAAGGCCGGATTCAGTGCCGGCACCGCGCGCGGGGCCACGAGGCGGCCGCAGACTTCCTTCACTTCCGATTCACGCCGATACTCGATCGGTATGGACGACCCGTCTTTGATCTTCGGGTCAAAGGTCGACCACGGTGCGGCAACATAGAATGGTATGTGGTGATACCGGGTGATCATCGCCAGGCCCCTGGTGCCGATTTTGTTGGCAACGTCGCCGTTCGCCGCAATCCGATCGGCACCGACTAGGACAAGGTCCATGCCCCCGACAAAGCTAGCCGCCATGTTGTCGCAGACAAGGACCGTCTTGACGCCGTTCTGGTGCAGCTCCCAGGCGGTCAGCCGCGCCCCCTGAAGCAGGGGCCGGGTCTCGCAGGCATAGACCGTAAAGCGCCGGCCCCGGGCCTGAGCCTTGTACAAAACCCCCAGCGCCGTGCCGATTCCCGCCGTGGCCAGCGCCCCGGCATTGCAGTAGACCATGATCTTGGCCCGGTCCTTGATAAGCCCGGCGCCGTGCTCACCGATGCGCTCGCAAGACACGACATCTTCGGCTTCGATTCTCTTCGCTTCCGCCATGATCTCTTGCCTGGTCCTTCGCGCATCTCGTGCGTATCGGGCAAGGGCCGCGTCCATTCGATCGCAGGCCCAGAACAGATTCTGTGCGGTTGGACGGGCGCGCCGGATCAGTTTCAGAGCGTGACGCAGTCCGGTCGCAAGCTCTCGGTCGGACATGCGCTGGGCCTCAACCACGATACCCCACGCCGCAACAACACCGATCAAGGGCGCACCGCGCACGACCATCTCACGAATCGCAAAGTGAACGTCGCGGGCATTACGCGCGGTGAAATACTCGATTCGGTTCGGCAGTTTGCGCTGGTCAAGCAGGCGCAAGACGCCCCTGGTGTATCTTACGGTCTTGAATCTAAGCACGGTCGGTCACGGAATTATCATCAAGAATGGCAGCCAACGACGCAGGATGGCATCGCCCAACAGGTAGGCAATAAGGGCTCCCACGGCCAGAAACGGACCGAACGGGACGACCGACTTCTTGCCCTTGATGCCATAGCCGATGGCCAGGATCGCCCCGAGGAAGATGGCAAAGGCGGCATGGCGCAGGCCCAGAAAGGCGCCGATCATGCCGGCCAAGAACATCTCCTCATTGCCGACAACTTCCTTCTTCTCGGTCTTCATGCCGATGAAATAGATCAGGTAGATAATGAGCCAGCCGAAGAAAAACCCGAACACCGGCCCAAGGTAGTAATGGCGCCAGAAGAAGTTGAACCCAAGACCGAGGAGCGTTCCCGTGATCGCCAGCGCCAGGGGTATCTTATTCTGCTCGAGGTCAATGAAACCGATGAGCATCAGGTCGATGAAAAAGAGGCTGGTGAAGTAGAACTCAGGGCGAAACCGGTAGTAGCGAAAAAAATACAGGACGACGATGCCCGTCAGGATCTCGACCAGCGGATAGCGAATCGGTATTATCCGGTCACAGGATGAGCATTTGCCCTGCGCCAAAAAATACCCGACAATCGGGATGTTCTCTTTCCAGGATAGAGACCTTTTGCAGCCCGGGCAATAAGGAAGGTAGAAAAACGATTCGCCTCTTGGGTAGCGATGGATGATGACGTTGAGCAACCACCCAACCACCACTCCAATTGAGGTTATGATTGGATACCAGTACCAGGGCGTAGGATAGTAATGGTACACGGCTGATTATAGCGCCGAAGGCGGGAGCTGTCAATCCGTATCTCCCGCCTTCGGCGTCCCACGCATCGGCAAGGGACCCGGGAATCTGTTCTACCGTAAGAAGCTGATTTTCCTGAGTACCCTGCGGCCTCCGGTTGCCGCTTCCACGAAGTACGTGCCGGATGGCAGCGGATTCCCATTGTCGTCGTCACCACGCCAGGTCACGGTTGATGCTCGATTCACGATGCCCGATGCAAAGTCAGAACTCAGATTCTTGACGACTCGTCCTGAAGCATCATAGATCTGCAGGCGCATTCCGGCTGCCTTCCCAGGTGAGCCCGGCATCACGAATACAATCCGCGTGCTCTGCATAAAGGGATTGGGCGTTGCCGTCAGATGTGGCATTGGACTTTTGACACCGGTGCCTTCGTCTTCTTCAATCCCGACCCACCGAATGCTGCGTCTTTCATAGTATACGCTGTTCGTGGCCCAGTATACGAAGTGGAGCCAGACATTGGTATTGATACTGGCGAGCGATGTATCACGACTCGGAATGTGGGCACACTCGATCGGACCGTCGGCCGCGGCCAGCGGTATGTTGAGCCAACCCAGGTAACGCCAGCTTGTTCCCAAGTCGTTGGAAACCCAGCAACGGACATCGGTGCCCGATCCCGTGGTTATCTTGCCGGTGACCGCGATATTATTCGTGAATCGAACGAAATCCTTACCGGCACTTATCGACACTTCGCGCACGATCGAATCCTGCCCCGGAGGAGTGTTCCCGCCGAGCAGGGTCAGCGACCAACTGCGGTTACCGATCGGACCGCTCGCCTTCCAGAATTCGGTCCGGTCCCGGTGCTCACCGGGCACACCCGGCGATAGAACTACGTAGGGCGTATTATTGATGACTTCGCAATCATAGTTGTACCACCAGCTCGAGTATTGCGGATAGGGTGGCGGGTTCATTGATGTGAAAAAGCATTTGCCGTTGGGCGGTATCCAAGTCAATCCGTTGTCGGTCGATTCGATGCAGTAAGGCCACATCAGAGTATCCGGTCCGACAACCGTATCGCGCTGGAAATACGCGAAGAGATAGCCGCCGGTGCCGAAACGGATATGGGGAGCATCCAGGCCGCCCACACTGGCCCGGGCAATCAGTATTGGTCCTGACCAGTTGTAGCCCGCATCGGTGGATACCCATCCGTAGATCTTTGTCCCAGCCCCAGCTCCGAAGTCATAGTCAACAGCGGTCGCATAGACGATGTTCCGGTTGTCGGGACGAACGGCAACACAAGGCAACCATAGATTGAGCGAATCTGCACCAGGCATGACCCGGCGCTGGAAAGAACCGTTCGGGAAGCCGCCTTCGTCAAAGGCAACGCCTAAGACACTTGAATCTACATAGGCCCCGCCCCGAAAGTAAGCCTCCTGCCAGACACCATAAATCGCCTCGCTGGCCGCAATCCAGTCGCCGGCACGCGCATCAATGCCGGGGTAACACCGGCGGTAGTTGACGTAGCGCACCGAGAACGGCCCAAACAGCCGCCAGGCCGCGCCCCGATTCGTCGAGTAGGCAATCTTGGTCTGAAAGATGTTGTCCGGGTTGCCTGAAGTGAAGCCGTAGATGACCGCGACATTGCCGGTCGTATCGGCGCAGATACTCTTGCCGGCCGAGCCCAGGATCGAGCGGATATCCGGGGCGGCGTCGATGCGGACCGCCAGTGGGCTTGGGGGGCGACCCGTACCGTGTTGAAGCGGGCCGTAGATGCCGTCCCGGGGCACGGCCCGGTTGTCCACCGCCCACCCGAAGACCGTCAAACATGATATTAGAACCGCAACGCTTTTCATCTTTCCTCCTTTGGTTGGTGCATCTGACACCTCGTTCACCACCTTGACCCTCCCGTAAGCATTATAAACCAGACCGTTGCGAAAACGTTGCGGAGTCGTTGCGGACCCTGGGGACAGCCCCTGACTTTTATTTGGTGGTTACTACTTCTTCACCGAATCAATGAGTTCTTTCACGTATTCCAGAAGCGTATCGTACTTCCCCTTCAGTTCATAATAGTCCTTCTTGTAGTCTTGTGCCGCGGATGGTTCGCTGCTTGCCTTGATGAAATTCCGTTCGATTATTGGGATCAAATTAATGACTTTCTTCTCTTTCTCGGCCAGGTCTATTTTCTCAGCCACCTCGGCAAAACCGGCTTCTTCGAGCCATTTACGCGGGTCTATCAATGGCGGGAGATCGTCTTTCTTGGCCCAGGCATCCCGGGCGGACGGGAGGTCGGCAATGATCTCAGGATAGATCTCACGCGCGGCCATTACATACCGGTCTGGAAACTCCTTGTCCTTTTCATCATAGAGAATGAACCGGTATGAATGCGGCCCGGCCTCAAGTTCACCTTTGACCTTGGTGTCCGCCTTCTGGTAAACGCAGAGACCGGGGGGCGGCATGATGCAGAGCCGCTCACACAGTTTGAACATGGTCTGACGCGCGGTCATCTCTTTGAGCAGATGAACGTTGACGATCATCAGCTTAAGTCGCTTCTGAAACCGGCACAACATTTCCAGTGTCTGCGGCATGGTTCCGATGCCGATTATCCGTTCCCGCGGCAGCAAATCACACAGCTGTTTTCGTATCAGAAGATCCGGTTCGATCAGCAGAATCATCGCGATGATTATCAACTGAAACGGCCGGTCGGGCAATTGGTGGATTATACTGAATCTAGGCTAGGTAGTTTCCGGTACGTCGCGGTGGTGCGGTTTGGACCCGACCTTCACCAAGAGCCCCTCTCCTCTATCCTCCCCCTCGAGGGGGGAGAAGGAAACCTGTTCCCTACTTAATCACACCGAGCCACGGTCCAAGCAAAAACTGGAGCCGGCCGATCAGAAGGCTGATGCGCGCCATCACGGTGTACCCGAAAGTGGCCCCGAAACTGACCATGACAAATGCGATACCGATACGCGACATGACCTTGAGGCCGCCTTTCTGTTCCGTTGAGAAGAAGAAGTAGGTGATGGTTGCGATGACACCGACGAGCACGATGCAGGCCGCCACGCCGCTCTCAATACTGCCGAATGAAGCCCGGGTCAGCACCGTCCCTTCCATCTGCTTCAAGATCCGCGCCTGAATGCTGGCCGGGATGGCCGCGCCCGCGTAGTACCCCATTGTGATGGCAATTGGAATGCGCACGAGCCAGGAAATCCTAGGCACGAACCGGGCAACGTAGAGCATCCCGATGGTCAGCGGAATCACCAGCCAGATCTGGCCGGCATACAGCGGCCGGATCAGACTGGGCATGAGCAAGCGGTGCCAGATGATCGAGACGGCGTAGCCGTTGGCAATACCGACATAGAGGTGCTCGGCAAAACGGTAAAACGGGTTCTCACGATACAGAAAGGAGAAAATACATAACGTCAGAAATGACGCGATCCAAACCCAGACGATCACTTGCGCCGCCTTGACTTGAAGTAGATGACGTTGCCGATGATGATGAAAAGCATGATAACGAGATGGGCCGCGGTTTGGGAACTCATCGCCTGCGTCGCCCGGCGTATACCCGGCACCCCAACCCTGGTCTCGACCAGTTCCTCGTATTCAGCGCCGCCTTTCATACCCGGCACAAAACCGGACAATTGACCAGACTGCAGATAGATATACATGTCGGCGCCGTACACCGCGGTGACACCCGCACCGATCTTGACCCCAAATCGATTCTGGGCATAGGCAATGTAGGTTGCTGGATAGCCGCTGCTCGACACTGAAACCAGAATGCCAACATCATCGTAGTTGTGCAATTTCCTCATAATCGGAAGTGTATCAAGCTTATTGCCGTAGTAATCCTGGGGAAACACCTTGACGATACTCTCGCCCATGCCCAGGACCGGTACCAGTACCGGGTATTGCCAGCCGAAGAAAGCGTAGTCGCGGCCGTAGATGATGCTGTCCGCACGGGAGCCGGCCCGCGCATTGAACTCGGTAACCACGGTCCGGATCGCGTCCTGGGCCAAGCCCAGGCCCTGCAGGTAGTTGGTCAAGATGCCCACCCGGATGCGCCGGCCGAAGGCATGGCGCAACAGGGCGATGGTGATGGGGTGCACCTCAGGCTGGCCGCCCGGTTCATAATCAACCGAGATGATCAGCGACTTGGTCTCCCGGTCGATGTTTTCGATGGTATCGAAGAGGCGCTGGACCGGATACATTACTCTCACCGGCAGGTAGAAAGGCACAATCAACGGAACCAGAACTACCACGCCGATCGCCAGGTAAACCAGGTGCCGGAAGTTCATTTCGTACCTCCGAGCCAGCCCCGTTCAATGCCGAGAATCACCTTCAAGGCGGTCGCGATCACGCCGAAGTAAACGCCGAAAAGAATGCCGCGTTTGGCCGCCACGTTAGGCACGTCCAGAATCCACTGCGCCAGGCCCGGAATCGCGCCGGTAATGTAACTTCCCAGCGGCGTCATGCCCAGCATGATAATGAAACCTGAAATCAAGAGCAGCGTTGCCTCGAAATTGCGGACCCGGAAAGCACGAAAAGCCGCCGTGGCGATGAAGAAGGCCAGAAGCGAAAACATCGTCGCCCCCAACGGCGTCAGGACGTTGAGGTACAGCGTCTGAAGGTCGAAACTGAATCCGCCGATCCTGGTCGGCAGGATGCCGCCGCCTTCAATGCCTCCAAAAAGCCCGATGACCGCGGTGACGGCAAATGCGATCAGCGCGATCCAACTGAAGGGCCAGTGTTGCTTCCGTTTTCTGACTTTCTCAAGGTGATGCCGGAGAATGCTGGCCAGGCCGAGCAGAAGCGCGAAGGCCTCGATGATTCGCAAATACTGGTTACGGATAACGGTGTCGGTGTTTTGAACCACTGGATGGGGTATCAGAAAAGGGATGATACCAAGAATGCCCATAACGAAAACTAAGGCCAACGGTATCCTCTGTTTCATATCACCGGAAAAGGTTCAGGACCGGCCACCGTGTAGCGAGGCCGATCGCGGAAAAAATAATAAGCAAACCCAACAGGATCGCCTTGCAGATATCCTGCCCCTTGAGAGCGCCCAGCAGCAAGGGTTCGCGTGAAAGGTAGGCAGAAGCCGCGTACAGCTCCTCGCCGATGAGAGTGTAGTCGCACGAACAGACAAAGAACGGCAGCTGGAGCAGATAATCCGTACCCGCAATCTGGATCGCGCCGGTGCTGGCTCCGGTTTCGGCCAGAATCAATGCTTCGGCGGCAAATCCCCCGATGAAGAAGTTGGTCGCCGGCTTCTCCCGGGTCATGATGCCGTCTACGGCCGCGGCGTAGCCGAACTGGTTGTTGGTTACGAAGTAAACCAGGTCCGGGTTGAAAACATCCGGCCGGCCGGCTTTCGTACAGGCCTCTTTGACGACTTCACGTGCCACGGTATAGACGATCGGATCGGCATTGGGGACGATAATCGGAACCTCGTACTGGGCGGTCTTCTGCGCGATCTCCCCGAGGATGTTCATCGAGGCGATCGTCGCGATGTCACTCATGTCGCTGAGTCCCGGAACATAGAGAATCGGGCGTCCCATCTCCGTGGCCCGGCCCACGGCCTCGTCAATGGCATCAAGGCCGGCAATACGCCGGATGAAAAGCCGGTCGCCGCGACGGGCTCGGTAGATGAACCAGAGGACCAAAGAGAAAACGATCAGCATGACAATGACCACGTTGAGCCGCCCCAGGTTGAACCACTGGGGTCTAGAAACAGCGGCAATCGCGGGTTGAGAGAACGCGACGTCGGTTGCGGTTATCGCGAGGATCTTATAGTTATACCGCCGGCCATCGACGACTTTGTTGTCAAGGTATGAGAAGATGCCCGGTCGTACCGACCCGATTCTACTGAAATCCGTCTCCGCTTCAGCCCGCCAAATTTCGAAACGCTTCACCTCGACCTCGCCGTCGGCCACGGTCCAGGTCACGGTCATGCAATTGCCCCCATCACCAGGGGTATCTTTGGCGACCACGTTTTGCGGCGGCATAACCAGAATGAACAACCAGAGGGCCGCGATCATAACACGTCGTCGATGCCCGCCATCCCGATCAGGGCGTAGTTGCGGCCGGCACTCTTGCCGTCGCGCCGATAGGAATGGAAAAAGCCAGGATTGCAGCAGGTGCAAAGCTCTAGGGAAGCAAGTTCTCGCACCCCGCTCAGCAGATACCGATTGGCCGCCTTGAGATCTAGGTGCGTAGTCTCGCCGCGCCGGGTGAAGATCGACTCCGGAAAAGAACCGCGCAACTCTTCATAGAGGTCAGCGCCCACCGAATAGCAGCACGGATTGATGCACGGCCCAAAGAAGTAAGTCGGGGGTTCACAAAACATGTCGAGAATCCTGGCGCTGATTCGGCCGGCGGTCCCACGCCAGCCGGCATGAACTATGCCGACCTGCTCCCTGGTAAAGAAGTAAACGGGCAAGCAGTCAGCCACCCGCACGCCGATAAAAACGTCACGCCGGCTCGTGATCAAACCATCGCCGATCTCGACGGTTTCATTGTCGAGATCGACGACCCGGTTAGAATGAACCTGGTTGAGCATGATGACTTGTCGCTTCGCCGCCAGACGGTCCATGAATTCCTCATCACGGCGGGTCGTGAAAAAGGCCGTGACCGGTCCTGCTTCCAGCGTGAAAACCTGCTCCGGGCTATTACGCCACATTCGATTGACTGGCCCGCAGATCCTTTATCTTGAGTAGCGTCTTCTTTTTGCCCCCGAAAGCATCCTCATTAATCGAGAACACGACATCGATGCGGGACTGACCAACCTTGAGGTCGACAATCCGGTCGGCCAGTCCAAAGCCGATCGCCGGGAAGACCGTGCTCTTTTCGCGCAGGGCAAACTTGAGGTGGTTACGGCCAACGACCCTGGGATACCCAACCACCTCGAGGTTTTGCGCAAGGAAGGTCGGCGCGGGATTCTCGATCCCGGTCGGTTCGAAACAACCCAGAAGTTCGACCAGCGGACCATCGATCTCACCGAGCGCAAGCCCGGTATCAATGTACGTCCTGGGCGCGAGCGTCGACGGCGAGAACAAAGCCGCATGGTCGTTGATGGCCCGGTCAAAGTCGGCGATTCGGTCCGGACGAATCGTGAACCCCACCGCCTGCTTGTGTCCGCCAAAAGCATCAAGGTGGGAATGGCACGCCCGGAGCGCCTCGGCAAGATGAAATCCGGGGATGCTGCGTCCGGAACCTTTGCCGCGCTGATCTTTGAGCGCCACCAGCAAGGTGGGGCGGTAGAATTTTTCCGCGATCCGCGCCGCCACGACGCCAATAACCCCCTCGTGCCAACCTTCACCAGCAAGAACGATCACCCGTTTCTTCTCCAGCCCTTGCTCGGCCACCATCGCCGAACACTCGCTGAGGATCACATTCTCGACCCGCTGTCTTGCCCGGTTCTCCCCATCAAGCTTCTGGGCCAGCTCCCGTGCCTCGGTTCGGTCCCGGGTCAGGAAAAGCTTGAGGGCCGCGCTCGCCTCACTCATCCGGCCGCCGGCGTTGACACGCGGGCCGAGCACGAAACTCAGATGATAGGGCACCGGGGTCCGCCCCGCGATCCCGGCAACGTCCATCAGGCTTTCCAGGCCGAGGTTCCTGGTGCGCGCCAGTTCCTCAAGGCCGAATCTCGTCAAGACGCGGTTCTCGTCGACCAACGGTGCCACATCCGCGACCGTGCCCAGCGCGCAGAGATCGAGATACTCAAAAGCCCGGGCCGGCGCGCCCATGATCGAGAATATCGCCTGAATCAGCTTGAAAGTAATCCCCGCGCCGGACAGTCCTTTGAACGGATAGGATGAGTTGTCGAATTCAGGATTGAACAATGCAAACGCCGAGGGCAAGCGTTCCCCCGGCTCATGATGGTCGCAGACGATCACGTCGATACCCGATGCCTGTGCGGCCTCGATTTCCGCAAGCGCCGTCGTACCGCAATCGACCGTGATGAGAACGGAAAACACGTGCGCCCTGGCGTATTCGACCCCGGTCATCGAAAAACCGTACCCCTCCTTCATCCGGTGCGGGATGTAGTAGGCGGCGCCGATGCCCAGCGTTTTCAAGGCCAGGACCAGCATCGCCGTCGCCGTCACACCGTCGGCATCATAGTCACCATGAATAAGGATCTTGTCGCCGCGTTTTTGAGCATCGATGATCCGGTGCACCGCCTTTTCCATGTCCGGGAATAGGAAGGGTGAGTGGAGATGTTCAAGCCTCGGATTGAGAAAACGTTCGATCTGCTCGTCCGTTTTGTAACCACGATTCCGGAGAATGCGTTGGACCGGCCGGGGCACGGCCGCGGGCCCGAGGTCGCCCGCGCCCTGGTCAAGCATAATCCATTCGCGCATGTCGGTTGATTCTAATCTGATAACCGGCCTTGTCAATTGCAATTGCGCCGCCGGTCGCGGGCCGAACTTACCCGGACGGGGACGGGATCAGAAATGGCTGGACAAAGAGACCGGGGTGCCTATAATGACCCGGGGAGCGCGAATGCAGGAACCTATCGACACCTTCAAGAATAGCCCGTTCAAGCATCGGCCCGCCCGGGCGGCGTCCGGACTTCGGGTATGCGCCGTCCGGTGCCACGTTGTCCCCCGGTTTCTTTCCGCTCTCTTCCTGGTTGTTTCCTTGCCGGCCGGAGAAAAGCTCAGCCATGACGGCTACGTTGCGTTGACCGGACGCTATCAGTACAATGAGAACTTCCCGGAGTTGTTCGTGCAGGGTAAGCTGGAATTGAAGCTGGCGATCAAACCCGGCGTCCTGGTCGGTGCCGACCTCTTCGCTCGTACCGACCGGCCCGATATCCGGATCCGCGAGCTCTTCATCCTGTTTCCGGGGAACCCCAACCTGAAGATCGGCAACCCCAAGAAATACCTTGGACTCGAAGAGCTGATCGCCGAAGAAAAACGTCTCACGGTCGAGACCAGCCAGGTCAACCGCCAGCTGGCGGACTTCGGCTATGTCGGGCGAACCCCCGGCATCCAGGTCTATCGAAAACCCGGTGCCGTTCCAAGTCCTTACGCCTATTACCTGACCCTCACCTACAACCAAGCCGCCAGCCTTGACCTCAACGGCCGTTTGGCCCGGTGCGTGGGACCGTCCGGCGGTCAGGCCGGATTGAACGGCATCGTGAAAGCGGCCACCCCGCACATCTTCTTCCACGGCTATGACTACGAATATCCAGAACTGACCTACGCTTTGAGTCTTGACTTCACAAAGGATGCTAAAGCCGGCTATGCCGACATCGAGACTTTCTTCGGCCTGGACCCGTACGAAACACAGCTGAGTGAGTTTACCGGCGCAGAGCGGGAGGTGCTCTTCGCGGCGCTCAAGGGCCTGATCGCCCGCCGCTTCGATACTAACCGGAATCTCGTCCGGGCGGTCGAACCCCTCCTGCTGGCCAGTTTCCTGATACCCGATCTTGACGAAGAGCAAGTCAACCGGATTGAAGCGATGGCCGGCATCAACTTCTACTTTGACGACAAGCTGCGCCTGCGGCTCAACGGCAGTCTGGTTTTCGCAAATAGCCTTGCCGACCCCGGCCGCCGTTCGATCGGCGCCGACAGCCGGGCCGGGGCTGAATTCCAGGTTCGATGGTGAATCGACGCCGGCGGCTTCCCATCTTGTTTGCCGGGCTTCTGCTCGGACTGGCCTGTCACGACCGGACCGAACCGGAGCAGGCGTATCGACTGCCCGCCGCCTACCTGTACATCGAACCCGACGCCATGGCCGATCTTGGCAACAGCCTCTTTTCAAATCGCCGCGTCGATGCCCGCTTCGTCTATCAGAACAAGGAATACGACGTCGAGGTGAGAAACCACGGGGAACTGGGCCGCTTCTTTCTCAAAAAATCATACGAACTCAACTTCCCTGAGGAACAGCCGTTCGAGAGCCGCGCCGCGATCATCCTCAGCAGTCAGTACCTTGACTCGAGCCTGATCCGGTCAAGACTGGCCGCCGACGTCTTCCGGCATGGCGGCTTCATGGTCTTCGATGCCTGGCCCGTGGCCCTCTTCCTCAACGGCGACTACCGGGGGGTCTATCACATGGTCGAACCGGTCGACGAGCACTTCTTCCAGCGCAGGAATACTTCGCCCGGGAATTGCTACAAGGCAATACGGCGTAATGCGAAGTTCACGCTTGTCGGTATCGGTGATATCCGGTGCAGTTTCGAAAAACAACCGGATGACGGTGACTACCGCGACCTTGAGTATCTGATCGAGATTCTCGACACCGCGCCGGCCGAAAGCCTGCCCGTCAAGCTGGCGGGTATCATCGATGTCGAGGACTATTTGCGCTATCTCGCGCTATCGGTTCTGACGGTGAATACCGACGGATTTGAACATAACTTCTTCATCCGGCGGACGACCCATGACCGGTTCCGTTTCATCCCCTGGGATCTGGATAAGACGTTCGACGACGCCGACTGGACACCCTGGGGGTTCAACCACTTGACCGAACGGCTCCTGGAAGTGCCTGAATACCTTGCCTACTACAAACGCTACCTGGGCCAGCAGATTGAGACTGAATTCCGGGAAGACAGGATCGTACCACGCATTGACGAGTTGACCGAAGAAATCCGCGAAGCCTACCAGAACGATCCCTATACCATCGCTAAAGGATGGGATTTAGACCGCCAGGCTGACGCCGTCAAAGACTTTGTCCGGAACCGGCGCAACTTTCTACGGACCCAGCTCCAGATTCAGTAGACCGCGCTCAACTAATCGGCGACAACTACTTTGGTTGAAACCCGGACCGTGCCGATCTCTAAGCTGACGATGTAGACTCCGGCCGGAAGTCGGCGGCCCGCATCGTCGATTCGGTTCCAGGCAAAGCGCTGGATTTCCAATCCGGAATGCTCCCGGGAAATCACCCGGACACACCGTCCACTGACATCATAAATACGAAGTCGCGCGGTTCCCGCGACGGGCACGGCGCCGGCAATGACCGTCGACTTCCGGAACGGATTGGGTTGCACCGTGATTCGGAACGCGGCAGGCTCGGTTGCCGACACTCTTTCCTCAATTCCCAATCCCATCGGTACGGCCAAGCGCGCCATTCCGGCAATTGCTGCCTTCACGCAACTGGTAAAGAACGGAATCGAGTAGCCCGAGGCCCCGACCGAGTCGTGCGAAGTATGATAGTGCGGGTTGCTGTTGTATCTGTTCTCAATGGCGCAGAAAGAAGCGTACCCATGGGCATTAAAAGAGGAATTGTCCGAAGCACCGCCCGACAGACTCCGCCGGACCGTGGGCTGCGTCGTATAGGTATCCACCGCCGGCTTGAATGTGTTGTAAAGTGCCGTGTCCGCTCTGGTCCGGCCTATGGATAACCTAAGCGTTTCAGGAATACCGATCGGTGCGTACATTATCATGTCAAAATCTGGTGCTCCAGGTATCGTGTCGCCCTGAGCTTGCGCATTCGCGCAATAGGCCTCACTGCCCAGCAGCCCCTGCTCTTCGCCGGTAAAAGCTATGAACCGGATGCCGTTTTCAAAACGATACCGCCGCATGATGCGAGCCGCTTCCAGTGCTGAGAGTGCGCCGGTCGCGTTGTCATCGGCGCCTGGGCCCCCCGAAATTGCGTCAATGTGCCCGCAGATCACAACATAACGCTTCCAGTTGGGGTACCTGATGCCCCTTTTCATGCCAATGCAGTTCTTGGCATAGCCGGTTCGCCACTGGTGCAGGTATACGCTGTCCATGCCGTAAGCGCGAAGTTTGTTGTAGTACCACCGCACAGCCAGTGTGCAACCTGCAGCCGTTGAGTACCGGTTGCCGAAGTTCTTGGTGACAATGTTCAGAAAAGAGAGCAGGGTATCCGGTGAAACCTGGTTGACCATCTGTTGAATCAACGTGTCGACCAGGGGACTGGCCGGCGGCATCAGGTTCTTGGCGTCGCGCCTGATCACCATCGGTCTGAAGAACACCTTCTTCAACTCCACCTGCATCTGGTTCAGAAAGTAGACGTTCTTCTCTTCCATCCGGAAGATAACCGCGTTGCCGTCGTAGTGCAGGATATCACCGTAGGGTGTCAAATTGCCAAGCGGCACCCATGTCGCGGGATAGACGATGTAGTAACTTTTTTCGCGCGGATTGACATCAAGAACCTGATAGGGGAAATTGTGCATGCGCAGGAGGGCGAACTCGTCGTCGGCGATGACCGCCAGGCAATAATCTTCCAACTCGTCAATTACGTTGATCCGCATGTCACCCAGATCGTAGATCCGTCCCGGGGCGGCGAGGTCAATCTTTGCCAGGTACTCAACCGGCGCCGCCTGCATAATACCAAAGAAGAAAACCGGTAAAACGAACCACTTCATGAAAACCTCCTTGTTGATGCTAAAATCATCACTTCTACTGGTACTATACGGATTTGCCGACCGAAGTCAAGAGATAATTCCTCTCGGTACTGTCAATATTCTTGTGTAAATTCTAGTTAGCGACCGCATAGCGACGCTC